>JAVEZY010000029.1:0-35677 GCA_034002745.1 Gammaproteobacteria bacterium | reverse complement strand
GCCCCGCCCCCCAGCACAACGAGGGCCGACGCGCGCGGCCCTCGTGCCGTTTACGGCGCCGCCGGCGCCCACTCGACGACGCCGTTTAACGACGCCAGATTTGTGCGGAATCAGGGAGCCGGCAACACGGGGTGAGGAGCACGTGAACCGGTGAGCCCAGAGTGCGGGCGAGTCGTGCGATGCTGATCGCTTCTTTAACCGGGGCGCACTGCTCGCTTCCGTGCGATAAGTTTCAGCGATTTTGCATAAAATGGTGGTCAGTTCAATCGACGGCGCTGCCCGCCAAAAATACCGATGAAGAAGAATCGCGCACCAGCAGACATCGCAACAGAAGAAGAACTAGATCTCATCAAGCGAACGGCGATCGTCGCCATGTTCTCCGATGACGAGCTGATGGACCTGCTCGTGCTCAAGGGCGGCAACGCCATGGACATCATCCACCAAGCCAACTCGCGCGCATCGGTGGATCTCGACTTCTCCATGGAAAGCGACTTCGACTACGAGTCCGTCCAGTCCAAGGTTGATCGGGTGATCCAGGATACTTTCGCGCAGCATAAGTACCACGCTTTCGACGTGAAGATGACTCAGAAGCCCGGCAAAATGCCGGAGGATCTGGCGTCGTTCTGGGGCGGCTACCTGGTCGAGTTCAAGCTGATCGCCCAGAAGCGCGCCGACGAAGTCGAACACGATCCGTCGATCATGCGACGAGAGGCCATCCGTCTGGGCGAAGGGACCAGGTTCACGATCGACATCAGCCGCCATGAGTACATCGCCGACAAGGAAGAGTACGAACTCGACGGCTACGTCATCTACGCGTACCCCCCGGATATGATCGTGAGCGAGAAGCTTCGCGCGATCTGCCAGCAGATGCCCGAGTACGCGGAGATCATCCAGCGCAACGGCCTCGGCAACCAGCGCGCACGTGACTTTCTCGACATCGAGGTCCTCGTGAGGATGTTCAGTATCGACCTCGCCACAGAAAGAGTGAGGGTCATGGTCGAGCAGATGTTCGCCGCGAAGCGGGTTCCGTTGGAACTACTGGGGAAAATCGGACAGACGCGGGACTTCCATTCCCAGGGCTACGAAGCGGTCAGGGCGACCATGAAACCCGGGGTGGAGGTCAAGCCGTTCGACGACTACTTCGATTTCGTAGTCGACGCATGTCGGGGCCTAGAACCCCTCTGGAACGTGTAATCGCCAACGGCTGTTGTAGGCCGTCCGTCCCATGGCGTGGGTGAGGTAGAAGTCGCGCTCCATCGGATCGCGCATGAACAGATCGACGTGGGACGAGCGGTACCCCGCGCGCTCCAGGTAGAAGCCGATCGCCTGGTGGTACGGGTAGCCGAACCGCAGCTTCTTGAGCATCGCTCTCATCGCATTGACCGAGAGCTGCCCCTTGGCGTTTTCGAAGGCCTTGGCTACCTCGAAAACGCCCCCTGCATAGAAAGGGCGGACGGCGATGTCGATCATCGTGCGCTCGAGACTGGTGTAGCGCAGCCGTAGGGGGCGGTCGCCGCCGAAGTTCACCTCTCCGGCCGAGATCCCGAGCCCTTCCTGGTAGGTTGTCTCCAGGAGCATGACGCGAATCCCTTCCTCCTCGAGCTCGACCTGGT
This sequence comes from Gammaproteobacteria bacterium, assembly GCA_034002745.1. Lineage (GTDB taxonomy): Bacteria > Pseudomonadota > Gammaproteobacteria > SZUA-140 > SZUA-140 > JAITWN01. Next base: position 34,064 of record JAVEZY010000029.1, on the reverse strand, counting down.
TGCTGGACATGCGCGGTGGCCTCTGGAAGGCCTCGTCGATCTTCTCCTGCGGGTAAAGCGTCGGCGCTTCCTTGTGAGGCGTTTCGCCACGACGTTTCTCATGGCTGAGATAAACGGTTTTCGGGAGCTGCTCCGTCAGCCCATGGATACGGACAGCCGTGTAGTGGCTGTAGTAGCTGTCCTTCACCAGCCCGAGTAACGCCTCCAGAAGGGGCACCTCGCCCCACGTGTAGCCAGAGACGCTCTGCTGGGGGAAGGCAAGGGTGATTCGCCTCAGCTCGGTCTTCCCCACCAGGAAATCCACAAACTCGTGCAAGGTGGTTCTCTGTGCGAGGCGCCAGGAGGCGCGCTCCTCATTGAAGATCTTCACGAGATCGCTAGGGCGCAGGACAGCAGGGCCTTGAGAGAAGGCCTTCACGATGTCTGGTTTAGCGATCTGGAGGCGAGAGGGCATTTATATGTGTAGTGCTGACGGGCATATATGCCCGTCAGCATTGCATGTTAAACAGATCAAGTCAATAACAAACACTATGAAAATATTGGCGCTTGCCTTTACAGAGCACTAAATTAGCGTTACCCTAGCCGGCATATATGCCGGCTAGGGTCCCATATCTTGCCTCTTTCAACAACCATCTGAAATCGATTTCACCGCCACAGCCGCTCGAACCGTGCCGGGTTGGTCGCCGTGTAGCGCACGGTGTGCTGGATGTTGCGGTGCCCGAGGTAGTCCTGGATGAGCCGGGTGTCCGCGCCCTGGTCGGCCAGGGCGTAGCCGCAGGCGTGGCGCAGCATGTGGGGGTGCGCCTCCACGGACAGCTCGGCCAGTTCCCCGTAGCGCCGGATCGCCACCCAGGCGGTCCGGCGGTTGAGCGGCGCCCGCCGCTCCGAGACGAAGAACGTGTCGCCCGCCGGCGCGAGACGCGCCCGCTCGGTGAGCCAGGCCTTGATGGCCCGCAGCTCGTCGCCTCGCAGCGGGTGCGTCGTCGACAACCCTTTCTTCAGCCGGACCACGTGCAGCACCCGGCTCTCGAGATCGACCTGGTGCAATTTGAGCGCGCAGGCCTCGGACACCCGCAGTCCGTGGCGGAACATCAAGAGGATCAGGCAGCGGTCGCGCAGCTCGGTGCGGCTGCCGCGGGTGGCCGTGATCAGGCGCTCGACCTCGCGCGCGGTGAGGTGTTTGCGGTCGTTCATCGTTTTGTCCAATGTTCGGGAAAAAAACGCGGCGCAAAGCCGCGCCGTTGCTGGGGTGGTGGCTGGACATTAGACAAAATGGTTCATTTTGTCTAATCATGCCGTGCCATGCCCCTAAACGACCTCGTCGCCAGCCCACTCATGGCAGACAGCAGGCGGCCACAAGCGGCCAGTAGGCTTCGCCCTAAAGCTGTCATTTGAACGGCTGCTTTCTTAGTTTCTGCCTCCACCCAAGCGGAGCATCAGTCAGCAGTTTCAGCCACTCCACCACCCAGTGCTCGGTATATTGCAATGAAGCGAAGCTGCGTGCGCCCCTGGCTTGCAACAACGTCACGCCTTGCTTGAATGTCGGTACGCTGAGCGTCGATAACATTGAGGTAATCGACCAACCCGGCACGCTCCCGAGCTTGTGCCAACTGATAGACATCAGCACTGCTTTGAGCCTTAACAAGAAGGCGCTGTTGCCGTTCCTGTTCTGCTGCATAGGACGTCAATGCATCGTCAACTTCCTGCCAAGCCCTCAATACCGTCCGTTGAAATTCGATAGCAGCTTCCTGCTGGCGCAGTTCTCGAAGCGTCACGGTGGCACGACGGCGGCCACCATCGAAAATCGGCAAATCCAAACTCGGACCGATAGACCAGAAGCGGCTACCCCAATCACCAAACTTGCCAGCTTCGTAGGAATCCAAACCGAAGCGAAGACCAAGGCGAACACTAGGATAAAGCTGGGCCTGGGCTTCGCCTATCGCCGCAGTTGCCTGATGTAAGCGCGCTTCGGCCGCACGAATGTCAGGGCGTCGACCGGCCAACTCAGATGGCACGCCGAGCTTGTATTGAGGCAACACCATTGCCGCGGCAGGAGCACTCTCGGCGGCCAGCTCTTTGGCCAAATCACCGGGGCGCAGCCCGAGAAGCAGGCAAATACGGTTCTTGGACTGTGCCTCCTGTTCAAGTAGCGGGGGCATCTGTTCCTCAAGGTCAGCCAGTTGCAGCCGCTGGCGCTCAAGGTCCAAATCGTTGGCGAGTCCATGCTTGCTCCTGGACTCCATCATAGATGTCCGCTCGCGCAGGGCCGTGATGTCGTCCCGCGTCAATTTCAACAGGCGTTGCGTTGTGCGCAGGTCGATATAGGCCATCGCCAAGTCGCTGGAGATGACGAGTCTGGTCTGGTCAAGTAATGCCAACGAATTGGCGATGTCTGCATCAGCAGCCTCAACCGCTCGGCGCACACGTCCCCACAGGTCAATTTCCCAAGACGCATCGAATCCGCCTTGGTAGGAGGTGTAAGGCTCGGATAGTGATTTGGCAACCGCATCCCGATTATTCGGCGCCATTACGTCCAGCACCCGGTCCCCCGCCGCGTATTCGCTCTGCCGCTGGCGAATTGCGCCACCCTGGAGTTTGACTTCGGGGACTTGCTGGCTAGCAGTGACACTCCTCTGAGAGCGTGCCTGTTCATAGTGAAGCATTGCAGTCTTCAAGTCTGGGCTGGACTCAAGCACGCGGGTTTCCAACTGGTCCAGCACGGAATCCTGAAATGCAGCCCACCACTTATGTTCGGGGGCTCCCTGCATCCCCTCGTTCCTGGGCAATTCTTTGCTCGAGCTCGACCATAAAGACCAAGTGGCCGGAGACAAAAGCTCAGGTGCCTTATAGTCAGGGCCAACGGCTGCACATGCCGACAATAGAATGCTCGTGCTCAGGAGCCACAGCGACCGATGCACACGCAAGGTTAAGGTGTTCTTCATTGCATTCCCCTTAGGTCAGCCGATTTCGGAAAAGCCATGCGGCAACGGGAAGCGTTATCGCGGCTATCACCAGCATCGGGACAAAATCCATTCCTACGTCCTGCCAACCAGCACCCTCCAGATAGACCCGGCGAACCAGGTCGATGGCGAATCGCAACGGGTCGGCGTAAGTCAGAATCTGTAGTGCGGTAGGCATGTTGCCAACGGGCGTGACGAGCCCGGACAACAGGATGAGCGGCATGATGAGTACGAAGGCGTAAACCATTGCCTGGTGCATATTCAGGGACAGCGCCGAGATGGAGAGACCAATACCAACGCAGGCCGTTGTAAAGGCGACAAGCCCCACATAGAGCACAACCAAGGACCCCTGGAACGGAATCCGGAACCAGAACAGCGCCACGCAGAAAACCAGGCTTGCCTGCACCAGTCCGATAGTGATGGCCGGCGACGCCTTGCCAATCAAAATCTCCATGGGTCGCAGTGGCGTCACGAGCAGTTGGTCGAACGTGCCCTGTTCACGCTCACGGGCCACCGACAATGCGGCCAACAGCAAAGTTTGAATCATGCTCAGGGAAGCAATCAGGGCGGGAACGATGTTCCACCGAGATTCCAGGTTGGGATTGAACCAGGCTCGGATTTCAATGTTGACGGGTGGACGTACCGCGTTGGGTAGTGAAGCGTTGAATTGGCCAATCAGGGTGCTCAGGTGGCCAGCCGCCATATTGGCAGTGGTCGAGTTACGCCCATCGAGAATGAGCTGAACAGGTGCGCTACCCGTTGATGCTAGTTTCGCGTCGAAGTCGGGCGCGAAGTGGAGAACCAGCAGCGCCTCGCCATTGTCGATAGCACGAGCAATATCGCTTGAATTGCGCAGCGTCGCCGCCCGTACAAAGACCTTTGAGCCCTCCAGACGAGCCAGCAGATTTGTCGAGGCTGCGCCACGACTCTCATTTAGAACGGCGTATCGCACATGATTGAGGTCGTAGGTGGCCGCGTAACCGAAGACCAGCGACTGGATAACAATCGGGACGATGAGAATTACCCGGATGGCGGGGTCCTTCAAAATCGCCAAGACTTCCTTGCGGAACAGGAAGGAGATTCGGCGAAGAGAACCCGTAATGGATTCGAGCAGAGTCATCATCGGTCCAATGTCTTCTTGGTGCGTAGACGCGCGCCCGTGATGAGCACGGCAAACTGCACGATAAGGATTGTCCAGTCGCGCACTATTAGGTTGAGGTTGTCGCCGGCCAGGAAGCTCATGCGCGCCAGTTCAACGTAGTAGGTTGCAGGCAGGATGGACGCGACCTTCTGGATGCCGGTCGGTACGTTGTGCAGGTCAAACAGGAAGCCGGAGAGCATCAGGGCCGGCAGGAAGGTAATGATGACGGCGACCTGGCTTGCAAGAAACTGATTGCGGGCGGCCGCTGAAATCAACAACCCCAGACTCAGTGCGACCATCAGATAAAGCATTGAACTGACCATCAGCACCCAGAGCGAACCGTGAAGCGGCACATGGAACAACCCCCGGGCGGCGACCAGGCAGAGCGTCAGCCCTCCCATACCCACCGCGAAGTACGGGATGATTTTGGCGAGCAGTATTTCGAGGGAACGCACCGGGGTGACGAAAAGGGCCTCCATCGTTCCGCGCTCCCATTCCCGGGCGATGACCATCGAGGTTAGGAATCCGCCAACCAGGGTCATGATGAGGACTATCAGCCCAGGAACCAGATACCAGGTGCTCGAATTGGCCGAGTTGAACCAGAGACGGTCAACAAGCTCCACGCCTGGAGCAGCACTGACCCTGCCGGCGCTATCGGCGCGGCGCTTGTTCCATCCATCAATGGCTGCGGACACATAACCACGAAGACTGGCGGCCGTCGCTGCATCCGTTCCATGGACGACAAGCTGTACCGTTCCTCGGCCCTGAGCCAGTTGCCGAGAAAAGTCGGAGGGGATGCGGACAATGCCGTCGACCTGGCGGCCACGCATCAGGGCTTCCGCCTCGGCCATCGTCGTGACGTAACGAGGGGCGATGTAGTCCGAGCCACGCAATCCCGCCACAACATCGCGCGCCATGGGCGCGCCATCTTCTAGGACGATGGCGACTGGCGCATTCCGAATATCGAGCGAGAGTCCGTACCCGAAGAGCAGTATCAGTGCGATGGGCAGGAAGATACCTATCGCCAGGTTGCTCTTGTCGCGTATCAGCTGGCGAAACTCCTTGATGGTGAGCGCCCTGAGCCGTCGCCAAAAATGACTCAAGTTTCGTGGGAGCCAAGTCGATTGGGTTTGCATCATCAGGCCTCCACCGCATTGAAGCCGGTCTGCCTGCTTTCGCGCGCCTTCTTGATAATCTCCAGGAACGCCTCATTCATGTTCGCCGCACCAGAAGCCTGGCTGCGAACTTCGTGAGGTGTTCCAATCGCCAGCAAGCGCCCGGCATCCTGGATGACGATGCGGTCGCAATACTCAGCTTCCTCCATGAAGTGCGTCGTCACGATGATGGTGGTGCCTTCGGCAGCAAGCGTCGTGATGCGCCGCCAGAAAGCGCGACGAGCGAGTGGGTCGATGCCACTTGTAGGCTCGTCGAGAAAGAGAATCTCGGGGCGATGTATCAGGGCCGTGGCCATGGCCAGCCGCTGTTTGAAACCGCCGGGAAGCTCACCGCTTCGTTCGTCTTTCTTTTCCCGCAGCTGAAATTCGTCTAGCGCTCGCTCTACCTGGGCATACAGCTCCTGTCTGCCCAAGCCATAGGCGCCTCCGAAGAACGTGAGGTTTTCGGTGACGGACAGATTTCCATACAGGGCAAACTTCTGGGAGACATAGCCGATGCGAGCGCGAGCAGGTGCTCGGGCGGTTCTCAGGTTGAAACCCGCCACCTCGAGGAAGCCACTGGTCGCCGGGAGCAGGCCGCAAAGCATGCGGAATGTGGTCGTCTTCCCCGCGCCATTGGGCCCGAGTAGACCGAAGATTTCGCCTCGGCGAACGCTGAACGAGGTACTGGCAACCGCTGTAAAGCTGCCAAATTGGCGAACCAGGTCGCGGACCTTGATTAACTCGATTGGGTCCTTCGTGTCGAGCTGTACAGACGAATTCTTGGTCTCAACCGCATCCTCGTGGCCGTCCTGGGTCGCACGCTCGCGCAGGAGGGTCATCACTCCATCTTCGAGGCGGGAGGGAGTGGCCTCGCATCGAGCTCCCAGAAGTATTCCTTCAAGGTCACGAGGCTCCGTGCCCCCAGCCTGGATAAAGCGCACCGCGCCGCTTTCCGGCACAGCATCGAGAACATGCCTCTTATCGTCGATAAGTCTCGCCTGTAGCGTCCTAGCCAACTCACCTTCCCGCGGATAGGCAACAAAGCAACGGCCCTTGGCCGGCCGGCACAGTTCATCCGGTGTGCCCTGAGCTAGCACTTGCCCTTCAGTCATTACGATGACGTGCTTACAACGCTCTGCTTCGTCCATGTAAGCCGTGCTCACAATCACCGGAAGACCTTCTTCCTCGACTAGCTGCTGCACGATGCGCCACAACTCACGGCGGGAGAGCGGGTCAACGCCGACGGTCGGTTCGTCGAGAAGAAGTAGCCGGGGGGAACGTACCAGCGTGCAGGCCAACCCAAGCTTTTGCTTCATGCCGCCCGATAGATTTCCTGCCAGGCGATTGGTGAATGCGGCCATGTCTGTCATGGACAGCATGCGGTCAAAGCGTTCTCGACGCTCATCCATTGGTACGCCGTGCAGGTCGGCATAGAGATTAAGGTTCTCCATGACGCTCAGGTCTTCATAGAGGCCAAAGCGTTGAGGCATGTAGCTGATGAGGTCTTGTACCTCCTGGGGCTTGGCGGCCACATCAATGCCCAGTGTGTAGAGGCTCCCTGAATCCGGCTTCATCAGACCAGCGATTAACCGTATGAGTGTGGTCTTGCCCGCGCCATCAGGCCCCACGAGGGCGGTGAGCTGCCCTTTGGGAATCGAGAGGGTGATGCCGTTCAATGCCGGCCCGCCAACCGCTCCTTTGAAGCGTTTGACGACATCCTTTGCATCAACGGTGAGAGCAGTTGTGGTCATGATTTGCCGAGTGCCTCGGGGTGATTAGGGCACCAAGCGGACAGTGGCTGGCATGCCCAGCCGTAGCTGGTCGTCAGGGTCCTTGACCAGTACGCGGACCTCATAGACAAGGCTCGTTCGTAGCTCTTCCGTTTGGACGGGTTTGGGCGTGAATTCCGCTACCGAGGAGATATATCCAACCTCCCCGGCGATGGATGCGTCAGGAAGTCCGTCTATTTTGACCTCAGCCGACATCCCTGGCCGGACACGGGCAAGCTGCGCCTCATTCACGTAAGCGCGTATCCATTTGGGTTGCACGATGGCCAAGGCGTAGACCGGTTTTTGTGGCGACGCCATGTCGCCCGGCTCGGCTAATCTGGAACGCACGACGGCATTGGTCGGAGCTTTCAATTCAGCCAGTGAAATGCGATGCCGGAGTAAAGCCAACGACTCTTCCGATGCCTTGAGCTGGGCTGCCGCCTGCTCGATGTCTTCAGAGCGCGGACCTAATTTGGCGAGGCGTAGGGCCATTGATTGGTCTTCAACTTTTGCACGAGCCGCCTTTAATGTCGCTGCGGCCCGGTCCAATTCCTGGCGGCTAACGCCTCGACCATGAGTTTCCTCTGCGATGGATTGCATCCGCTGGAAATCCAGCTCGGCCAACTTTGCATCGGTAGTAGCAGCATCCACCCGGGCCTGCGCCTGACCTATTTCTTCCGGGCGCGAACCGTTGCGTAAGCGCAGCAAAGCCTTCTTGTTTACCTCGATTTGAGCCTCGGTCTGAGCCGCCTGAAGCTCGAGCGTGCGAGTGTCGAGCACCGCCAGAACTTGGCCAGCTGTGACCTTCGCCCCTTCCTCAACCCGCATTTCAACAATGCGCTCGCTGTCCTGGAAGGCCAGTGAAACCTGACGGATGTCGACGTTGCCAAGCAGCGTGATGTCGTTCTTCTGCGAGGAGTTTCCGCTCCACAGCCAAGCGCTGACACCAACGACTCCAACAACTGCTATCGCAACTCCGGCGAGAATTTTCCGGTTCATATTCGATGCTCCTGCGCTTGACGTTCTCGATAGACGCACTATATTCAAATTCAATTTGAATTGCAACTATGGTAGCATTCGGGCATCAAGATTGGGTTGAAAACTATGGCTGGACGTAAGAGAGCAGCGCGTGCCGATGGAGATGCAACTCGAGCCCGCCTCCTGGAAGTTGCCGGGCAGCTATTTGCACGACTTGGCTATGCAGGGGCCGCAAACAAAGCGATCTGCGAAGCGGCCGGAACAGACCTTGCCGCCATCAATTACCACTTTGGCGGCCGCGACGGGTTGTATCAAGCAGTGCTCTTCGAAGGATATGAGCAGCTGATTAACCTTCAGAAGCTCAAGGAAATTCACGCTCGGCAGGATTCTGCGGAGAACAAACTATCCGCAGCCATCGACATGATTGTCGACCGGCTTTACGACGAAGGGGGCTGGCATGGACGTGTATTCGCCCGGGAGTTGGTTGCACCTTCTACCCACCTAGCAGCCCTCGTTCGAGAAGGGGTGATGCCGCGCTTCAAGCTCATGAGCGACATCCTTTCGGAAGTTACTGGATTCAGCGCACAGGACCCGGCGTTGTTGCGGTGCGTTCTGAGCGTCATCGCACCGATGCTGATGATGCTGGTAGTGGACCGCGATACGCCTACTCCATTTCGCGCATTGATGACGCGGCCCGCAGATGAACTCAAAAGCCATCTCAAGCATTTTGCTTTGGCAGGATTACTCGCCACCAAGGAGCAAGCCAGCCGCCGAGGTAGCTAACGCTACACCGCGACGCTACTCCAGACCGGTCGTTGCGTCACCAAAGCATAGACTGACCGCTCAGGGTCGGATCCAGCCGTTCCTTCCCCGCGGGACCTTCGAGGCCTTCGGCCGCACCGCGCGCGTCATTGGACAGTCGACGCCGTTTCGTCCAATGGCGGACAGCGAGGGCATGCTCACAAAGTCTCACCATAGGATGCGAGCGGTCGCGAAAACTGCTCATAAACCCTCACTTTTCCCCCGGGGCGCACAGGTCTGAAGGCGGAGAAGATGTTTGGGCCACGAGGCTGAAACCCGCGCCAATGCTGGGTTTAAGGCGTGAATCCGGCTTCGGAAGCGAGGGCCGGATTCGCCGGATGAGCGTGCATCTGAAACTTGCTCAAAAAGTATCACTTTTCTGCTGAAACCCGCGCCAATGCTGGGTTTGGAGTGTATGTCGCCCCTCTCCAGGGCGCTCAAGTCCGCAGGCTGCTCACAAACCCTCACCATGCGCTGAAACCCGCGCCGGTGCTGAGATTCACGCGGCGAGCCTTAGCTCACGACACTACCGTCGATCGGCTGTGAGCCTCTCCAGCGCGCGCCTTCGCGCTTCTGCATCCGTAATGAAAGGCGCCTTCTTCTTCTCGTATAGCGCCAGGCGATCTGCTTTCGACCGATCGCCTAGGCACGCGGCGACCAGCGGGTCCGCCTGCCGGCTCGCTTGATTTCGATCCACCGCTCCTGAGCGGACGTTGGCCGAGCAGATCCAGCAGGCCCAGCAGCAACTGCAGCAGCTCGAAAGCACCTATCAGTCGATGACGGGCAGCCGCGGCCTCGGCTCGCTGCTGGCAAACCCGGGCTTGCCGCAGTACCTGCCCGACGAGTGGAAGACGGTCTATCAAACGGCCGCCGGCGGTGGCTACTCGGGGATCTCCGGCGCCCTGTCGCAGATCCTGGCCGACGAGCAACTGGTCGGTTCGGTGGCCGCCATCGAGCAGCAGATCATGCAGCGCAGTCGTGAGGCGGCAGCGACGGACAAGGCCGTAGGGTTGCGCGCCTATGATGGCGCCAAGGCACGACTCACGCAGATCGAGGCCTTGATGGGCCAGATCAACGGGACTTCGGACCCGAAGGCGATCGCCGAGCTACAGGCGCGCATCGGGGCCGAGCAGGCCGCGATCAACAACGAGGCCACCAAGCTCCAGATGATCGCGATGCTGCAGCAGGCCGAGCAGCGGCTGATCGACGAGCAGCGGACGCAGTTGAACCGGCGGATACTCTCGAGCTCGAATACGGGCTTCCCGTCTTTGCGCAGCAGCGCTCCCTGACATCATGAACCCTGAAAACCAGCCGAAGTGGACGCATGAGGACTGCGTCAACTACGAGTCCGCACGCGAGCTCATTACCCATCTGATGGCCTTCCGCTCGGAATGGATCGCCCGTGAGCGGGCCAAGGTTGCGCCGGACCTGGTCGCGATCGAGCGCTGGAACGCGGAGCGCGGCTCCTATGCCGCGGAGCTGCGCGGGCTCGATGTGACTGACCGTGAGAACATCGCGCGCATCCGCCGCGACTACGGCGCCGAGATTCGGCGGCTGTCTGCAGCCTAAAGCACCCATGCAGCGACCGCCGCGGCGGTCGCTGCTAGCATGCCCGCCCCGAGCACGAGCCGCTTGAGTTTGCGCGCGGTGGCGTGTTCCCAGCGGACCGATCCGTTCCCGCGTTCCAAGTCGACTTCCAGAAAGAACTTCATCACCGCACCTTCTTCGTATTCAGTGGCGTCATCGTTGCGTCACGACCGGCGCAAAAAAAGGGAAGGCTGTTGTCAGGCCCGGCCGTACAGCATGGCGGTGATCGTCGCGCGGATGGCGGGATGATGTCCGGCAAAGGGCTTTGCTGTTTGCTGCGCTGAACCTCATGCGGTTCGGCGTTCAGGATCGCGGTACTATTTGCAGATATCCCATGCTGCTAGGCCGGTAGTGATGCTGAGCGGCTTCCTTGCTGAGGCTCCCATGGTTTCTGGACAACTACGAATATCGATATTGAATGCGCCGGATGACCTTACGCCTTTGAAGCTGCGTGGCTGGCTGCGTAGTGAGGCTGAGAGCATCCAAGGTTTGGTCAAGGGCGAGCACGACATGATCGTGATCCGTCTGTTCTTGCCGGAGCGGCTACGGCTGGCGACCACACAGAAGCAGCTCGACAAGCTTCTGCAGGGCATTGTCGATCGCTTCCCCAACATCTACCGCGTCGAGCTTCGGCCCGTCACAACGGCGCTAACTGCGGGTGAAATGGCGCAGGCAGCCGAAGAGGGACAAGCCGACTTGCAGGCGATGCTCGAGGGCATGAAGCAGGACGACACCCCGCCCACCCTTCACTGATCTACACAGGAGAAACACGGCATGAAGACCATCATCTTCCCGGGCAACCATCGCCAGCCCGCGGAGGCCGCCTATGGCATCGTGCTCGAGGACGAACTGGCCCACATCGTTGTGTGGCAGGTGCCCGGCAAGCACCGCGGAACCAGCCTTTGGAACACCGACGAGGGCCGCGACAACGTGCTGAACCGCATTCTCGAAACCGAGCTCGCCGGCATCCGCACCGAGTTCGTGCGCTTCAGCGTCGCGATCATCGAGGAAGACGGCGGCCGTGTGCATGCGATGGACTTCCCGATCCACCTCGACATCGACGATTACACCGCCCGAGGCAATCCGCACCAGGTGCTTGACGGCGGCAGGCTGAGCGATGCCTTCAAGTGGATCGTGAACCGGGAAAAGAAGATCTCCCTCCGGTCGTATGACGTGGTGGCCGGCTGCGCCCGTCACTTCACGATTTTCGACGAAGGCGAGGCGACCACCAACCCGGCCGCCCTGCTGGCCCGCGCTGGCTATGTTTCAACGCGGAGAGAGGCTGCAGCGCTGGTGTGAGCGGAATGAATGGCCCGCGTATGCGGGGATGAGCCGGCGCTTGGGGCCATGGAGGCCAGCCAGGCAGCTGAGGAAGCGCAAACCACTTTTAAAGATGATTGATGCGATGAATCCGGAGGCTGCTCGTCCTCCGTTCATTGAAGACGTGGGGGGCGCGTGTGAGTCCCAGGTGGAGGGTGATGGCGCCGCCCAGTGGGGTGGCAGCCCGCCTCCCGTAAACAGGATATCCGGACACATATCCCTTGGTAGCAAACGGAACACAGGATTAAGGTAGGTGGGGGGCGTGGATGCCCCCCATTTTTACTTGTCGGCGGCGTTGCGCATGGGCACACTCGGTTCCAACGATCTTGGGTGAGGTGTGACGATGAGTGCTGTGAAGGAAACGCCTGTGGCATTGCCGGGTGGGAAGGAGGCTCTACAGGAGAACGAGAAGAAGTGGGGGCCTGATCTGATGAAGGCCGGGTGGACGGTGTTGCCGAACATGATCTTCATGCGGCAGCGTGCGCTCGGCCTGGACTCCATGGACATCAATATCCTGCTCATTCTCCTGTCGCACTGGTGGACGGCAGAGAGCCTGCCGTTCCCCTCCAAGAAGACCATCGCGGAGGCGATCGGCTGTGACACGTCGACGGTTCGTCGCAGGATTCAGGCCATGGAGGCGGCGGGCTTCTTGAAGCGGATTGAGCGACGGGTGGAGCACGATCGCAGTAAGACCAACCAGTACGATTTCTCCGGGCTGATCAAGGCGGCTACCCCGTATGCGCAAGAGGAGTTGCAGGCACGCCAAGAAGGGCGCCAGGGGCGGGCGAAGCGGATTAGACGGAAGGGAAAGCCGCAGCTCAAGGTTGTGCCGGGCGAAGGCGCGGACTGATCTGGCGCACAAAAAACTATGCCCCCGGGGGCATGCTGACGCAGAGGTCGCACCGGGGGCTTGCTCGATAAACATACTACCCGCTCACAGGAGGGAGGTCAAGCCGCCTCCCTCCTGTGGAAGAGAGGGTGAGAACAACAAAAAAGGACCAGTAGGTGTCGAATTCCGTCCTTCCAACGCTGGACTCTAGCCAGCTTCAGCAGCTTGTGGCCACGTTGACGCAACCGCGTCTTAGCAAATACCTGCGGGCAAGTCGCAACAACGATCACCAGGCGCTCCGCCTGTACGTGTTGAACACGAAGGTGAGCGCTGCGTTCCTGGCCGACCTGCATTATGTCGAGATCGCCTTACGCAACAAATTTGACGGGGAACTGTGTGCAGGGTTCGGGCCGGAGTGGTTCAAGGATCAGACCTTCCTTGCACTGGTCGATCGGCGCAGCCAGGGAATCCTGCTCAAGGCTCAGAGCGATGCGGCGAAGCATTGGCCGAGAGGGCGCCCAGTTCCGCCTGGGAAAGTGATTGCTGAACTGTCGTTCGGGTTCTGGCACAACCTGACGGATTCAAGGCTGGAGCATCCGCTTTGGGTGCCATATCTGCATAAGGCTTTTCGTCCTCGCAAGGCCCCCAAGCGGGCGACCTTCAACCAACAGCTCGAGAAGCTGCGGCAGTTGCGCAACCGGATTGCACACCATGAGCCGATCTTCCATCTGGACTTGATGGCCATCCACCAGACGCTCCGTGAAGTCGCTCAGGCGTTGTGCCCGGCTACAGCCGCGGTGATGCTCAAGACCAGCACCGTGCGTCGCGAGGTGATGGGGGTTGGTTCCTACTGCAAGAGGCGGGGGATCTGACGGGTTGTCCCAATCAATAGCGCACCCGAAACGTGGGCGAGTCGGCCGCCCGGGCGTGGCGCCGGTCGTAGAGCCGGGTGGTGCTGATGTTGGCGTGCCCGAGCCACTGCTGGACGCGGGCAATATCCGCCTCGTGCTCGAGGGCGTTGGTCGCCGCGGTGGCGCGCAGCCCATGCACCCCGAGGCCGGCGACCGAAATGCCGGCCGCCTTCGCGTAGGTGCCGACCACGGCGTAGATGCCGTCGGCGGTGAGCCCCGCGCCGGTGCGCCGGCCGCGCAGCGGCACGAAGAGCGGCGCCTTCTCCTGCCCCACATGGTGACCCGAGGCCGCGAGATAGGCGTGGACGCGCTCGGCGGCGACCGGATGCAGCGGCAGGAAGCGCAGCTTGCCGCCCTTGCCGTGCACCCGCAGGTGCGGCACGCCGCGCCGCTCCTGCAGGTCCTGAATGCCCAGCCGGGCCGCCTCCTCGCGGCGCAGCCCGTGGTAGAGCAGCACCGCGAGCAGCGCCCGATCGCGCTGGCCCTTGAGGGTGGCGGGATCGGGGGCGTCCAGCAGGGCGCGCGCCTGGTGGTCGCCCAGCGCCGGGGTCTTGCCCTCGTTGCTGTCGAGTGTCGGGCGCTTCACGCCATGGACCGGGTTGCCGCCGGCCATGGCGTTGCGCTCGAGCAGATAGTCGAAGAGGCTCGCGAGCGCGGCGAGCTTGCGTCGCACGGTGGCGCCGGCGAGGCCCCGGCGCTCGAGCTCGCCGCGCCAGGCGAGCACGTGGGCGCGGGTGACGGCGCGAAACTCATCGGGGGCGGTGAGACCCAGGAAGTGGCAGAAGTCGGCGAGGTCGGCCCGGTAGGCGCGACGCGTGCGCGGGTTGTCGAGGTTGGCGAACCACTCGGCCGCCGCGGGCACGGCGGCCAGGCGCTGGAACTCGGGGGCGGTGAGGCGGCGGGCGTCGGCCGCCGGCGGTAAGCTCAGCTCATGCATCGAGGCCTCTCCCGATCGCGCGGTACCAGTCCTCGCCGGCGGCCAGGCGGGCGCGGATATCCCCCTGCAGGCGTTCGTGCGCCGGCGCGAGGTGCGCCCAGCGTTTTTTCGCTTCCTCAAGGTCGGCGAGGGACAGGGCCTCGGCCACCTGCAGGCCGGCGCTTGCCAGGCGTCTGGCGCGGTGCCAGAAGCCGCCGGCGGTCCCGAGCTCGTGGACGGGGTGGATCGGCAGTCGGTGCGCCTGGTGGAGCTGCCACAGCAGGGCCAGGGCGTAGCCGTGGCGGCGATGCGCTGGTGCGATCTCGAGGCCGTAGAGCCAGAGCTGATCGTCGAGTGGCGTCACGGCATAGGTGGCGGTGCCCACCCGGATGCCGGCGCTGGTGGCGATCGTTGCCGTCCAGTCCGGATTAGGCGAGGTATTCGTCATGTAGTAGTTCGCCTGCCGCGCGAGCTGGATCTCGGGCAGGCGCGCGATTCGCCGCTGGGCGGCCCACTTTGAGAAGAAGCTGGGGCGCAGGCTAGTCATCTTTGTCGAGCGCGTGGTGCATGGCATACCAAGTGCCGACGGGCATGCCGCCCTCGACGTAGCGGCCATGGAGGCAGCGCAGGAAGGTCTCACGGGCGGTGGTGGTGACGAGCCGCAACTGGTTTTCGGCACCATGGCACGAGACGATCCACTGGCCGTTGGCGGTGGGCGTGCAATGGTACTGAGCGAAGTCCGTCTCGCCATTGACCGCCTCGTGGAGCGCATAGACATCCGCGGGGCTGCCGTCGCAGGCCTCGTCGAGCCATTCGTCGAAGTTCGTGATCGTCGCCATCGGCATGCCTTCAGTCTGAGAAAAACTAACGATAACGTATTTTATCGGTATAAAAATCTAGCGAGAAAGCGGCCTCAGGCCGCCTTCTTGTGCCACCCATTACCGCTTACTATCCGGCGTGACCTTCATCGGGGTCCAGGTGTTGCCCGGTTTGGTAGTGGGGGGCAGAGGCTTGTTGTCCGCAACCGTCGCGAAGTTCGGCACTTTGCCTCCCCTCGGGCCGGTTTCTTGATAGATGCCGCCCTGATTACCGGTGCTGGTGCCAGGTTTCTTGCTCATTTTCGAAGCTCCATGAAAGGACGTGGATTAGCCCACATGAAAAGTTTACAATACATACTAAAAAAAGAGAAACGTAAACCGAAAAGAGGGGATGACCATGATCGCTGATCGCATCCGCCTGGCGAGACGCAAGGCGGGGTTCTCCCTGCGTGATCTTTCGGCTGCAATGGAAGGGCGGGTCACCGCTCAGGCCATCGGGAAGTATGAGCGAGGGGAGAGCACCCCTAGTTCAGGGGTGCTGCTAGGGCTCGCCAAGGCCCTTGATGTCTCCCTTGGATATCTGCTCGACACGCAGGGAATCGCCCTTTCTGGCGTTGAATTCCGCACCAAGGCGAATACCACCGCCCGAGACCGCGCCGAGGTTGAGACGGAAGTGCTCGAGTGGGTTGAGCGCTACCTCCAGATCGAGCAGGTTCTCGAACTCGACAGTGCCGAATGGCAATGCCCGCTGCCCTGCCCACGCCGATTGAAATCCATCGTTGAGGCGGAGGAACTGGCCAACGAGGTACGAAAGGAATGGGAACTCGGCCTTGATCCCATCCCGAACATGACCGAGCTGCTTGAGGAGAAGGGGCTGAAGGTCCTCACGGTTCCTTTACCGGCGCGCGTCTCCGGTTTTACCTGCCTGGTGCAGCGCGCTGATGGTGAGCCACTACCGGTGATCGTCGTGAGCAACCAGTTCTCCCTGGAGCGCCGGCGACTCACTCTTGCGCATGAACTCGCCCACCGGCTGATCGATACCGACTGCCTGCCAGACAAGGATGAAGAGAAGGCGGCCAATGTGTTCGCGGGTGCCTTTCTCATGCCGCGCGCCCATCTTCTGAAGGAGGTTGGCAAGACCCGTCATGCCATCGGCTACAAGGAGCTGATCGACCTGAAGCGTCTTTACCGCGTGAGCGGCGCGGCGTTGCTGGTGCGCTTACGCCAGGTGGACGTAATCAGCGACGCGATGCTCACCTACGCTTTTCAGTCGATCGCGCGGACTTGGCGCACGCAGGAGCCCGTTGAGTTGGAGCCATCTCGGGAGCGGGGACAGCGGGAACGGGCGCGCCGCTTCGAGCGGCTATGCTACCGGGCGTTGGCCGAAGGCCTGATTTCACTGACCAAGGCGTCCGAGCTTCTTCGGCAGCCCATCTCCACTGTCGAAGCTGATTTGAAGGGGCCTCAGGACGCCGATGCGGATCATTGTCAGTGACAGCAGTTGCCTGATCGATCTGCGCAAGGTGGGGCTGGTCGAGGCCTTTCTCAAACTTCCCTATGAGTTTCTGATCCCGAACACTCTGTTCGAGGATGAGTTGCTGAAGTTCACAGCGGCGCAGAAGCGAGCCTTGGTGAAGGGGGGCTTGACGGTAACAGACCTGCCAGGTGAAAGGGTTTTACGTGCTCAGGGAGTCATTCGAGAACAACCTCGCCTCACCCTTCACGATGGCTTTGCCTTCGCTCTCGCGGAAGGATATCCGGGATGCATCCTGCTCACAGGCGACGGCGGACTGCGCGCTTTCGCTGTGGCTCAGGAAGTCGAGGTGCGGGGTGTTCTTTGGCTCATTGATGAACTTCATCGCCATGGTGTCGACACCGCGGCCAATCTTCTGGTGGTACTAGAGCAGTTGGCCGTCGATCCCACTGTGCGGCTTCCACGGCGGGAGCTGGCCGCGTTTATCAAGCGTTATCGTGCGCTGTGCTGACGTTCTCATGCCTCCTAAATGCCGTAGTCGTACCTTAGGCGATCAGTAAAAGCGCATTTCATTTTTTGCGCTTTTCTGTAAAATAGCAAGCACGCTAAAGCGGAAAGGATGAACTCATGATTATCGGGCTTCTGAACCAGAAAGGTGGCGTAGGCAAAACCACCCTCAGCGTGAGCTTGGCGGCCAGCCTGTCCCGCACCGGGGCGCGGGTGCTGCTGATCGACGCCGACCCCCAGGGCAGCGCCTTGGATTGGGCGGCAGCTCGAGAAGGCGAACCGCTCTTTTCAGTGGTTGGCCTGCCTAGGGCGACCATCCACAAAGAAATCGGCCAGATCGGGCAGGGGTACGACCACATCATCATCGACGGCCCGCCGCGAGTCACCGATTTGGCCCGGTCCGCCATCATGGCCGCCGACGTGGTGCTGATCCCGGTGCAGCCGTCGCCCTACGATATTTGGGCGGCTGATGAAGTGGTGAAGTTGATCGACGAGGCCCGCGTCTACAAAGACAACCTGAAATCCGCTTTTGTGGTTAATCGTAAAATCGCAAATACGGCGATTGGCCGCGATGTGGGTGAAGCCCTCGGGGCATACCCGGTGCCGGCACTGGCGGCCAGCATCACGCAGCGGGTTGTTTTCGCAGAGGCGGCCGCCCAGGGGCTGGCGGTGCATGAGATTGACCAGGACGGGCCGGCAGCGGCCGAGATTGAGGCCGTAGTGGCCGAACTGATGGAGTTCGTACGATGAGCACGAAGAAGGTATCCATCGGCGCCAAGCCGACCAGCAAGCCGGCGCCGGCCGCCGCTGATGCGTGGGTAGAAAGCCGCGTCCCGGCCGAGGGGCCGGAGCCGATGAAGCGGCTCACCATCGACGTGCCGGCCAGCCTGCACCGGGCAATCAAGACGCAGTGCGCGGCGCGCGGCACGAAGATCGCGGACGAAGTACGCGAGCTGCTTATGAAGAAATACGGCGATACGTAATATCGTATTTCTTTATTTCCGTAATTGTGTTTATAAGCAAGGGGGCGTTGTGGCGGTAACATGACCCCTCAGAAATGAAGTGGCCCGATCAGTGCGGCAACACTGTCGGGCCGAGTGCTCAGGAGCTGCGTTCATGAACACACCGGAAAATGATACCAAGCCCCGCCGGGGCCGTCAGCAAACGCCCCGGCTCGATGACCAAGAGAAGATTGACGTAGCGCCGGCGGAATTGCGCCGCTGGCGTGCCGGTTATCGGGATTACCTCGTCTCGAAGGGCATGTCAGCCGCAGCCGCGGCTGACATGGCCGCGAGGATTGCCTATAGGCCCGATCTGTACCCGACAGGTGAGGCGCCAGCCTTCCAACTCGAGCCGACGCCGGCGCAGGCCACCGTGGACCAAAAGGTGAAGTCAGCGAAAGTCGAGAAGTCGGTTCCTAACGAGATCCCGGCTAAGACCAGAACGGTCGCCCCCACGGTGCGAGAGTTGAAGCTCATCCATGTTGCCGCTCAGGTGGCCGACGAACGGCCCGACGACGAGGACCGGGCTTTCATGCACTCGATCATGTGCCAAGTGGGATTGCCTCGATCCCGGGTCGCCGACACGACCTTTGAACGCTACTCCGGTGGCGCCGGCTTGCTGGTCGAGGCCGGCAAGTTGTGGGATGGCAAGAAGTTCGTCCAGCAGCCTATCCCCTATGGCCCCATGCCCCGTCTGATGCTGGCATGGATGAATACCTACGCTGTGCGCTTTAACACGCCGGAAATCCCGGTCGGAGATAGTGCCAGCGAGTTTCTGCGGATGCTAGGTAAGTCCACGAACGGCGGCACTCGGGGGGCGTTCACGACCTTCCGGAAACAGGTGCAAGCGTTGTCCGCCTGCCGTATGACTTTGGGTTTCAATGCCAATGGGCGAGCTCACACCTATGAGGGCAAGCCCATCAAGCACTTTGACGCCTGGATTGCTGGCAACGATGAGCAGCGGCCCCTTTGGCCTGGTACGGTGACGTTCTCCCAAGACTATTACGACACCCTCAAGGCGCATGCTGTGCCGCTCGATATGCGCGCCTTCACCGCCTTGAAGGGGTCCGCTCTGGCGCTCGACGTGTACGCCTGGCTGGCTCAGCGCCTGCACCGCATCGAGGGCCGGCCGATCATCCTGCATTGGGCGAGTCTGCGCGAGCAGTTTGGCCAGGAATACCGAGGGAAAGACCCTGACAAGGACTTCAAGAAAGAATTCTTGCCGGCTTTGCGTGCCGTGCTGACGGTCTATCCCCAGGCCAAGGTTAAGCAGGTGACGGGAGGCGTCATGCTCATGCCGTCACCGCCGCCGATTCCGTACAAGGGGGCTTGGTGACAATCGCGAGGTCTGGCCAGCTCGCTTTTGTCGCCATGAGGCCCTACCCCGTGGGGCTTTTTCGCTGACGCGAAAACCGGGACGCCCTTCCAGGCTCGCGCCTTCGCGCTCGGACCCTACGGGACTGGCCGCAAGCGGCCACCTTCCAGACCGCCCTAGCCTTGCGCCATCCTGGCGCCAAACAGCGCCGCCCTTGGCGGGTGAGGGGGAGAACGAAGCGGCGGCCAATCGAGCCGCCCGCGGGGCGCCACGCCGAATCGCCCCCCCTTTCCTTCTGAATGGGTACGGGTACGCATTCAGAAGAGAGTGAGGTTCCATGTTGGTAAAGCTGTGGGAAGAGGGAGTTATTCACGCCGAATCGCCCCCCCTCGTCACGCCGAATCGCCCCCCCTTCGGCTGAGGATTTCACGCCGAATCGCCCCCCCTCATCACGCCGAATCGCCCCCCCCCTAAACCGATAGGTCTTTGCCTTTAGGTTTTTCCTATATCTCTTTGCCGATAGTTGGCCCGCGCTCGCTGTGGAAAACTTGCCACGACCGAACCGGGCGAGGGGCACCCCTTTGGGGTTCCCCCGGCTTCGCCGGCCCCCCCTCCCCATTGAACAGGCCCCCCCAGGGGGGCCGGAAAACCAACCCCCCCAGTCGCAGCTCCACCGCCCAGGGCCGAGAACTAGCCGCATCGGTACACGACCGCCGCAAGGTTTGGCAGAAAAAGCAGGGGCCGCCGCCCGTGCTCTGAACATGCCTCATCGGTTTGCTGCCGCCCGCCTTCGCGCCCTTCGGGCTTGACCTGAAACCGCTTCGGTTTCAGGGCTTCCCGCGTCGGTACTTGCCCGACTGGCTGCGGGGGCAGGCACAGCGGGCTACGCCCTTGTTCCTCCCCCTTGCCGATAGGCTGGGGGCGCTCCTGTCGCGTCAAGGGCCGGGGCTGCGCCCCTCTCCATCCCGGCCCGTGTCCTCGCCCGTTCCGGGCTGCGGGCCGCACCAGCCGGGATTCCGACCCTTGACCCGCCATCCGCTTGAAAACCGGGGGAACCCCGCCGCGCTCGTTGGCGCGGCAGCCCATCCCGACCGTGACAGATGACCAGGCCGTGACGGATGACCTACGCCCGGCCACATCGAGGGCCTAAAGGCCGTCTCATCTACCCCGCTGGCCGCGTTTCCGGGGCCGTGTTGGCGTTTTCGCCCCTTGCCGACCCTCTTACCAGCCCCGTCGCCTGTAAATGGGGTCGTCTCAGAAAACGGAGAATAAAGCACGTTAAGCCGATGGCATTGGTCGCAGCGGTCTGAACTTACCTGCTCCGATCTTGGCGAACCTGGTCGCGATCGCCTCATCCTTCGACCACGACGGCACGAGGCCCCAGCGCAGGCGGTGGATCACCCGTTCGCCGGTGGGCCGCTGGCGCACCACCGGCAACCACTGCATCGGCGCCGCATTCCAGCGCGGCTCGAACTCGAACCCTTCGGGGACCGCGTCGAATGCCTCGCGCAGGCGCGAAACCGGACCGTAAAGCGCATAGCGTCCGCACATTGCCGTTTTCCTCCAGATCGGGGCAGAACGAGCAGTCGTGTCACCAGCCGCCACCTCGGATCAACTGCCGATCGCGCCAGCTGACGAAACGGGAAAAATCGTACGCTAAGCCTCGGCATAGATCGCCCCCCCCAAGCCGGCCGCATTGGGTGAAAATAAGACTGTATTTTTTTACAGTTCAGCCATGCACGTTAGAGTCGTCGAGCTGATGGTGGCCGGGGAGCGCCGCCCGCGCGAGGAGTGCCTGGCCGACCCCGGCACGATCGGCACCCTGAGCATCGGCGACATTCCGATCGGAACCGCCGAGAAGCGGCCGCTGCACGCGGCGCAGCTCTGGGAGCGCTGGGGCACCTCGGCCAGGCGCGGCCTGCTGCCGCCGTTGTTCGACGTCCAGGTGCTGCGGATCACACCGCGCGGGCTGCTGCTGCGGGGGTTCCAGGTGGACACCTCGAACCGACCGAACACGGCGCAGCACACGCAGGAATGGTGGGCCGTGCCGATCGAAAAGCCGGGGGCGGCTTAGCGTGCTTTATTTTCCGTTTTCTGAGACGACCCCTACATCCACCCGGTCGGGGGCGAGTTCTTCGCGCTCGCCGGGTTGTGGGAGCGCTGGACGCGGCCGGCCGACGGCGAGGAGCTCGACACCTTCACGATCGTCACCACCGAGGCCAACGCGGCGATGCGCCCGCTGCACGACCGGATGCCGGTGATCCTGGCGCCGGGGGATTGGTGGGCGTGGCTCAACGGGGCGACCGCGGCCGACCAGGTGGGGTAGACCCAACAGTCGTGTCACCAGCCGCCATCTCGATCAGGGCAGGTCGAGGCGGGTGTTCATGTCGAGGTCGAAGCGCCCATACGGGTTGACGTGTTCCCAGATCAACGGCGTCAGGGCGGCGTAGTCGCGCGGCGTGAACCTGCCCTGCCAGTGCGGCTGTGCCAGCACCTTCTGGATCATCAGCGTGTTGACGTAGACCATGCAGTTCTGGATCAGGTGCAGCGCGAGCATGCTGACCTCGTGATCCTCGCGGCGGTTGCTGGCCATCTCGCCCCGGCGGGCGAAGAACACGAAGTCGGTCGCGCCGTTCCACTGCTCGACCACGTTCAGCCCTTCGTTGATTTCGCGGCGCAGCGCTTCGTCATGCAGGTAGCGGCACAGGAAGATGGTCTTGATCGCCTTGCCCAACTCGGCGAACGCCTTGTAAGTCGGGTGCTGCACGTTCTTCTTGGTAAAACGCCGCAGGATGGCTTCGGTTTCCGCCGTGCCCAGGCGCAGCGCCGTGGCGTACTTGACCATCTGGTCATACTGCTGCCGCACGCAATCCCAGTCGATGGGCTTGGTGAGAATCTGTTGCAGGTTGGTGTAGGCGTCGGCCTTGCCGGTTTCCGGCCGGTACAGCTTCTGCGAGTGGATGGCCTTCAACCTCGGCAGCAACTGGAAGCCCAGCAACCGACAGAAGGCGAACGCCACTGTGCTCTGACCGTGCGAATCAACGTACTGGCGATCCACTTCCATCTCCGTGCAATGGTGGATCACGCCCTCGATCATCGACGCCACTTCCGACGACGACGGCGACTTGAGCTGCGAGTGGATGCATAGCGAGCTGCGCTCGACATGCCAGTAGATCATGATGCCGCGCCCGCCGTAGCGGACATGCCATTGCGTGGTGAGGTTCTGATCCCACGCGCCGAAATGCTTGGAGTCAGACGCACAGGCGGTTGTGCCGCTGCCCCAGATTGCCGGATTGCGGGCATGTAGCGTGCCGTCGGCAATGATGGCGATGGCGCGGCGCATCGCGTCCACGCTGATGTAGCGGCGGCGCACATAGGCCAAATCCTTGGCCGTCGTGCCGGAATCCAGCCCGGCCATGCGCTGCAAGCCGGCATTGGTGCCCAAGCCGTGCATGCACAGCAGCAGGCGCGGCTGCAACACCGCTCGATCCATCGCCTCGTAGGCGGTCGGGCTTTTCAGGGCGTCGGTGAAGCCCAGCCGCAGGTCGGTTTCCTTGACCATATCGAGCAGACTGGTCATCGGCCAGATGGCATTGAGTTCGGCCTTGAGCGCGGTCAGGTTTGGCGGATCGGGCTGCGCATCGAGCGGCGTCAACGTAATCCAGCCGCCGCCCTTGCCGCTCAGCCGGACGTAAGGGTTCTTCTTTAGTCCGGCGTCGAAGGCCGAGAGCGCGTCGCGCATCTCCGCCTGCAAGTCGGCAATGAAGCGCTCGACATCGAGCGGCAAATTCAGCGCCCGGTAGTAGTCTTCGCGGTTCTGCTCAAAGTCGGCCGGCAGGTCGTCGTCGGGGTTGCGGTAGCGGTTCGCGCCGACCACCCAGATTTCCTTGCAGCGCAGCCGCTCGCGCAGCGCTTCCAGCACCGCGATTTCATAGGTGACGCGGTTGACCCGATCCCGGCCGGCAGCATCCTTCTCCATCACGGCTTCGCCCCACAGGCCTCGCACCACGCCATCGAGCGGCACGTCCTCGTCGGCCGGGAAGGTATGCACCTTGGTGTCGGCGAAGCGTTTCACCAGGTCGAGCGCGTCCATCACCGGACGGTGGCGGTCGTTGTTGGAGCGGAATTCCAGCGCAGCCAGCAAGGTCGGCACCATGCGGCGGTAGTGGCCCTGGTAGGAGTTGCGGATGACGGTGCGCAGGGTGATGCGGTAGGTCGGGCCGGTGGCTTTCCACTCCTTGACCAGATCGCGTAGCGTCTGCTCGCCGACCACCGGGAACACCACGTCGCGCACCACGCCGTCCGGCTGGGCCAGCGTGGCGTCGGCCAGGTTGAACAGCAGGTTCTGTTTGCCGGAGACGCGCTTGAGGTCTTCCAGCAGCTCGCGTTCGACCTTGCGCTCGGCACGCGCGCCGATCTGGTGAATGGTCTCGATCAGCAAGTCCACCAGATCGTCGGTCAGACTGCGGGCGCGCAGGTAGACGAAGGCGGCCAGCCAGGTGAGGCGGGCGACATCGGGATGCCGGCGCAGCTCGTGCGGAGCCTCGACCGATACGCGCTGACGGCAGCGTTCCAGGTCGCGCGGTGAAGACCGCTCGAACAGATCGGCGGGCAGGTCGATGCCCCGGATCAGTTCCAGCTTTGCCAGCTCGTCTTGCATGCTGGCAAGGCTGGGGCGACCGGGACTGCCGCGCAGTTTCAGCAAAACGGCCGGCGCGCTGCCAGTGGCCTCGTCTTGTGCATCAGCGGCTGTTTCGTCGCTACCGGCTTTCTCGGGACGCAGCAAGGCATCCAGACGCTCGCGGGCAACAGGCGGCAGGCGTTCAAAGATGCTGTTGTGGAAGCGGCCTTCGTGGGCTCGCAACGCGCTGCGCGCAAGCCGTTCCATCCGGTCGGGCGTCGGCGGCTCAATGGCGAGTTCCCGGCAACGCGCTTCCAGCCGCTCGATCATCGGCTCGATGTCGCCGCCCACCTCGCTGGCAACGTGATCGCGCAACCACTCCGTCAACATCTCGGCATCGGCGACCGTGGCCTCACGGAAGCCGAAGCGCACACGGATTTCGGCGCGCAGGCGCTCAGCGGTGCGGCCAGTGAGGAAGGCTTCACCGTCAATCGGCGCGGGCACGTCGAGCTGCCTGCTGAGTGCCGCGATCCCGTGCGCCTCGACCTCGGTTTCGTCACGTGGGAACCGGCCGCGCTCGCGGAAGAAGGTCAGCAGGATGGCGAAGCCCAGCCGGTTCGCGCGATTCCTGGTCATCACCAGCTCGCGCTCGGCCGGTGCCAGCAGCCACTGATCTTCCGCGTTGCCGTCCACCATGCCGCTACGCTCCTGGGTGCGATGACGCAGGCCAGCCGGCCCGCGCCAGGGTTTCGATCAGGGTGGTGCGCTTGACGTTGAAGTTACGGCACACCGCCGCCTTGGACATGCCGCCGTCCAGCGCGGCGATGATGGCGTCCAGCTTCTCGCCGGTGATCGCCTGCGGCCGGCCGCCGATCCGGCCGCGTTTGCGCGCAGCGGCCAGGCCGGCAACGACGCGCTCCTGAATCAGGGCGCGCTCATACTGTGCGAGCGCGCCAAATACCTGGAACAGGAACTCGCCCGAGGGCGTCGTGGTGTCCAGGTTCTCCGTCAGCGAGCGGAACGCCACCCGCTTGTCCTTGAGCGAGGTCACGATGGCGAGCAGGTGCGACAGCGAGCGACCAAGGCGGTCGAGCTTCCACACAACCAGCACATCGCCAGGTCGGACGAATTCGAGCGCCCGCGCCAAGCCGGCACGCTCATCCTTCGATCCGGAGGCGCGATCCTCAAACAGATGCCGCGGATCGACGCCGGCGGCGAGCAGCGCATCGCGCTGCAAGTCCGTGCTCTGACGGTCGGAATCCGACGAAACGCGCATGTAGCCAACCAACATAGGCGGATAACCATCAAAAACAGGTTTCCGTATGGTAGCTCATGGCGACAGCGTTTTCCGCACAATTTTGAGGCCAGCAGGAGGTTGGTGCGGGCGACTGTTGCAGGTATGTCGCAAAACACTTGTTTGGCGACACCTCCATTTCACCTGTCGTGCTTGCCGTATTACCTGAACAGGTATAAACTGCCATCATGGTCGATAAAGAAAAACCGCTCGAATGGATCGCGAGCAGCTACAAGGATCTGATGGCGTTGCCGCCCGACGTGCGTCGGCGTTTCGGTTATGCGCTGTCGCTGGCCCAGATGGGCGACCAGGACGATGCGGCGAAGGTGCTCAAGGGCTTCGGCGGGGCCGGCGTGCTGGAGGTCGTCGAAGACGATGCCGGCGGCACGTACCGGGCGGTCTACACGGTGAAGTTTGCGGAAGCGGTGTTCGTCCTGCACTGCTTCCAGAAGAAGAGCAAGAGCGGGATCGCCACGCCGAAGGTGGACATGGACATCATCCGCGCTCGGCTGAAGGTGGCCGAGGCAATGGCACAGGAGCTACGAAATGCAAAAACGAATCATTGAAGGTGTCGAGGTCCAACGCAGTTCGGGCAACGTCTTCGCCGATCTTGGACTGCCCGACGCCGAGAAGCTGAAGATCAAGACCGGCCTGGTGGTCGAGATCAGGAAGGCGATGCGTGCCCTCGGCCTCACCCAACAAGCGGCGGCCAAACGCATGGGCATCCCGCAACCGAAGGTGTCGGGCATGATGCACGGCGATTTCACCAACCTGTCCGAGCGCAAGCTGATGGACTGCCTGAATCGCCTCGGCTACGACATCGAAATCAAGGTGCGGCCGGCGGCCGAGCCGATCGGGCATTTGACGCTCGCCACCGCCTGACCGGAGGCACTTGATGACCGTCCGCATCACCGACGACGAATGGGACAAGTTGTCCCCGGAGAACTTCGAGACGCATTCGCTGCTGCGCGCGGTCGATGCCGTGGACGAGCTGCGCGATGACCTCAACGATGGCGAACACGCCACGCCGCCCCAGCTTCGCACCGACTTGCTGAAGCTGCATCAGTTGGCGATGGCGGTCATCAACGAGGGATCGCGCAGCCAGGTGGCCGATCTATTCGAGCTGGCCGGCGATCTGGATGAGCAGGTGTCCTACATGATGACCAAGCTGGAAGCGGTACAGGAAACGCTGTCACGGTTGACGGCGCTGCACCCGGACAGCTTGTGCTACGGCGGCGTGGACGGTGACGCATGATTGGCTGGTGGATCGTCGTATCGACGCACAGCCCGGAGGAACGCGACCGCGCCGACCAAGAGGCTCGCCGCGCGGCCATCCTGGCGCAGTGGGAGACGGGCGCGGACGGCATCCGCTGGATTGAGCAACTGACCGATGCGGGCAAGGCTGCCAAGCTCGCCGGAGGGGGCTACCCGAACCGCTACACCGCTCGCGCGGGCGACGTGCTGCCGCTGATCGACGGCGGCGGCATTCAGCCGCCCAAGGATGGCGTGTGGATTTTCGGCATCGACGAAGGCGAGGAATACGCCCAACCGCCCGGCTGGATGGGCAAGGTTGAAGTGCACGCCGACCGCGTGGCTGCCTGTCTCGCCGATCAGGTCTTGACCATCGACCCCTGGGATCAGTCCTGAATGTTCTGGGAGACAACGACGTCATGAGCCGCAGCCGCCGCAAAACACCCATCGTCGGGCACACGACCTGCCGCAGCGAGCGCGAGGACAAGAAGCTCTGGCATCAGCGCTGGCGCACCCGTGAGCGCACGGCGCTGGCCAACGCATCGCCCGAGGCCCTGAGCGCCCATCTGCCCCTGCTGGAAAATCAGGTCAGCAGCGTCTGGTCGATGGGCAAGGATGGTCGCTCCTACTGGCCCGTCAAGCGCCAGGCCGCCACGGTGGATCGCATCGCCAACCACAAGGGACGCAACCCGCAAGAACGCGCGTCCCTGAAAAAGCGCCTGCTGCGCAAGTGGATGAGCAAATGAGTGTTTCCAGCATCGAGGCGCTGGCCAGCGCTTGGGCACAGATCGCCGAGGAAGCGGAATTCCCAGCCGACTACGAGGGCACGGCAACGCCTGCGGCCCACCGGGCCAGTGAGGCGATCCAGGAGCGGATTCGGGAGCACATCGTCGCCACCAACGACATGCGGCTGTTCGGCCTGTTGCACCTGCTGGGTCAGGCGTCGCTACGCATGGAGCAAGCGCTGTGGCCGGAGGATTATGAGCGGCTGACCCGCGAGGTCGAGGAAGCCCTGCGGGAAGCCAACGACCCCAGCGCCAAGTTGTACACCCACGAAGAAGTCATGCAGGCGATGCAGGAACGCATCGACCAGGCACGCGACAAGTCGCGTTGATCGGCTGACGGAAATTTCTGGGGTTCCGGCTTACAACCCCAAAAGATGGCGGCTCGTGACACGAGTGTTGGGTCTACCCCCAGGTGCAGGCGCTGGTGAGGCCGTGT
This sequence comes from Gammaproteobacteria bacterium, assembly GCA_034002745.1. Classification (GTDB taxonomy): domain Bacteria; phylum Pseudomonadota; class Gammaproteobacteria; order SZUA-140; family SZUA-140; genus JAITWN01. Next base: position 6,193 of record JAVEZY010000029.1, on the reverse strand, counting down.
CCCGAGGCGGCGCTCGCGGTGTATCCGGTGGGCAGGGCGGTCGGCAACGTTAGGAACGAGGGCGCGGGGCTGATACAGCCCGTTTGAGCGGCGTTTTTTCGGCGGCTGAGGGCGACCCCCGGCGCGGGGTGCCTGAGCCGCCCTGATCGGGCGTGGTGCCGTCCGGGGAAAAGGCCCCCTCCTCGAGTGACGGTCAAATAATCGCTTGCATAATCATAATAATCACATTATTATGATTATTATCTAGTCCTGATTGGAGTGCCGTTATGAACCCGAGCCTTTCCCTCGACGCCCGTGAGCGTGTTTTCGCTGCGGCGAGCCAGATTTTTGAGGAATCCGGCCGGCAGACGATGCCCACGGTCGACCAGGTCCGGCGCCTGGCCAAGGTCGACATGCATGCGGCGACCGCGGCGATGCGCGAGTGGCGCCGCCAGCAGACCGCCCAGGCGGCGCCGATCGCCGTCGCCGTGCCGGAGGTGGTGGCCAAGGCCAACGAAGTTGCGATCGCCCAACTCTGGACGCAGGCGCAGGAGCTGGCGAACCAGTCCTTGCGCGAGGCGCAGTCGGCCTGGGATGCGGAGCGGGCCGAACTCGACCAGATGCGCGTCGAGCTCTCGGACGCGTTCGAGGCCCAGGCCGACGAGCTCGAGCAGGCCAGGTCACGCATCGAGGCGCTCGAGCGTGAGGCGCGCGAGACGGCGGAGATCGCTGCGGCCGAACTGCAGAAGCTGCGCGACGAACTCGCCCAGGTGCGCGCCGAGCTGGGGGCGGCGACCACCCGCGCCGAGCGTGCTGAAGCGACAGCGGCCGAGCTCGAGCACCGTGTCGCCGATTTGCGTGGCGAGCTCGACCGCGCCCACACCGATGTCGATCAGGTGCGTGCCGAGCTCAGCCGCGCGCATGCCGATGTCGACCAGGCGCGTGCCGAGACCCAGCGCGCGGCGGCCGATGCGCAAAATCTGCGCAACGAGCTCGCCGCGGCGAAGGCGAAGGCGGACGCTGCCGAGCAGGCGCACCAGGAGCAGCGCAAGGATGCCGCCAAGGAAGCGCAGCGCTGCGCCGAAAAGGTGCTTGCCGCGCAGAAGTCGCACGACGCGATCGCGAAGGAAGCCGCCGCCGCCCGCGAAAGTGCGGCGCGTCTGTCGGGCCAGCTCGAGGCCGTGCAGGCGCAGAACAAAGCGCTGATGGAAACCTTGCGCGGCAAGGTCGCCGGTAATGGCTGATCCGGCCGTCCGTGAGGCGATCAGCCGGCAGGCCCGTGCCTGGCTGGCCGCCAATGCGTTGATCCTGGATACCGAGACGACGGGCCTCGGCGACGATGCAGAGGTCGTCGAGCTCGCGGTCATCGACTGCGCCGGGGCCGTGCTGCTCGACACCCTCGTGCGCCCGTCCGGGCCGGTCCCGGCCGAGGCCGCCGCGATCCACGGCATCACCGACGCCATGCTCGCGGGCGCGCCGACCTGGTCGGAGATCCACGCGCGGTTCTGCGACCTGGTTGAGGGCCGCCAGGTCGTGATCTACAGCCGCGAATTCGACGCTCGTGTGATCACTCAGACCGCGCGCCGTTACGGCCTGCCGGCGCCGCAGGGCTTCGACCTGGCGCTCGATGGCAGCGCCGTGCATTGCGCGATGCAGGCCTATGCCGAGTTCCGCGGGGAGTGGAGCGCGGAGAAAGGGCAGTATCGATGGCAAAAGCTCTCTGCCGCCGCCGCCCAGCAGGGTGTGACCGTCACGAACGCCCACCGCGCGCTCGGCGACTGCCTGATGACGCTCGGTGTCGTGCGCGCCATGGCGTCCACGGGAAATGCCCAAGGGGTATGATGAAAGCGTTTAAAAATAAATGGTGAGCACGATGGCTGCCCCGAAACTCATCTTCTCCTCGGCTGAGGAGATCAAGGCATTTCGTCAGAAGCACGGCATGAACCAGTCACAGTTCTGGGGGCGGGTCGGGGTCACCCAGTCGGGTGGGTCCCGCTACGAGAGCGAGCGCAACATCCCGCGCCCGGTTCAGTTGCTGCTGCACATCGTCTATGCGCCGGACGAGCGTGCGCACCGGCTCGTCGATCACCTGCGAAAATGGAAAACCGAGCCGAAGCCGGACGCGTGAGCGCTCAGCGGGCGGTGGTTTTCCTCGCCTTCCTGAAGTCCCAGGGCGCCACCGGCGCCCGGTCGGCCCAAAGCCCCCGCCGGCTTTGCCGCGCCTCGTCTTCCGCTTGCGCATAGCGGCGCCGGTCCGGCGCCCGCTGCTCGCGCGCGTAATCCTTGTAGTGCCAGGCCATCCCGGCCTCGATCTGGGCGAGGTTGGCGTCGACGCCGTCGACCTCGAGCCGGCACACCGCGCGGTTGTAGCGGTCGGTTTTGGGGCAGTCGGCGGTGACCTGCCTGCCGAACACCAGCGCCCCGAGGTGTAGCCGCGAGCGGTTGCCGAACGGCTGCCGGCGTTCGGGGGCGTCGATCCCGGATAGGCGGATTTTGTGCTGCTGGAGGTTGGCGTCGAGCAGCGTGACGGTGTCGCCATCTGCGATGGAGATGATGCGGCCGGTGAGTTCGTAAGCGCTACTGGTTTGCAGGCTTCCCAGCGCGAAGAGGACCGCGGCAGCGGCCCATCTCACCCTTTTCACCTACGGCGCTCCATTTCCTCACACTTCAGCGTCCACATCCGATCCTTCACCCGCTTGCGCTCTTCCTGCAGATAGGGGGTGCTGCGTTCCCGCTGCGCTTCTGTGATCTGCCGGAGTTCTGCACGCAAGGCGGCGCATTCGTTTGGGTCGAGCTCCTTCGCCTGGAGCGGGAAGGGGATCGCAACACCACAGAGGAGGGTGACCATCAAAGCCGCGTCTCTCATCGTGAGTCCAGAGCGCGCACGAATAGTCATATGTCACATGATATGAGGTTGTTCTGGCGCGGCAGATTAGCATGGGGCAGGCCAGCGCCCGCCCCATGCACGCTCAAGACATGAGGGCGCGCGATCTTCCGGGGGGCTGGGGTGCGCTCGTCGCGGTCGGTGTTTAACCGGAGGTCCGAGCGGGCCGCAGCCTGTTGGGGGTCGGTTTTGAGGGTTTCTGTTTTCAAAAGAAAACAGTGAAGGGGTCCTGCCTGCTGCGTGTGCTTCCCGCACGCGGGAATCACACGCAGCAGGCAGGCAGCAAGCGGGGGCTTATCCACGGCCGGAGGCGGTGGGTAAGCCCGGAAGCGCGCTAGGAGCGAGTGCCCAAGGTTCCGTTGGCATGGGTGGGGGAGGGGGGAGGGGCGAAGAAAAACCCCTAGCCGATGGCCAGGGGTTTGTAAGGCGGCTTCTTGAGCCGGTATCTGTCCGATGGACGGGATACGTTTTTTGTGCCGAAGCACTGATGCGCTTTTCGGCCTACCCATTGCCTCCTGGTCGAGGTTGGAGGGATTGGCTGTTACCGCGGTCTCTGATCCAGGATTCCACGGCCGCCTTTGCTTCGAGCGTGGCGGCTCGTTGCGTCGTCGCCCTTTCTGTTACCAGCGCCACCATGCTGCCGTTGCCACTCATTGAGAACCGGCGCGCCTTGCCTTGCAAGGCAGGTGGATCGGGCTGCCCCAGCTTCGCGGCTGAGGTTGGTCGTTGCTCGTTGAACACGCTTCATTACACATGAAGCCCCATTTTTCTCCGGAAGGCCTGCCAGGGCCGCTTCCTTCGAGCATTACATCCGTCATTCGCACAAACGGCGGGGCGGCCAAGCCCCGTCACGTCTCACACACACATTCCCATCACACAGCATCACCCCAGGCTTTTAGTCCTTTCGTCACACCCGTCAGGTCTGCAACAAAGATCAACCCTACTCGCCTGGTCTCCCACTCCTCCCATCCTCGCCTGCCACGGTCGAGGTACTGCTGGGTAGGAGCTTCCCGTCTTAGTACACATCGTCGACGTGCAACGCCGCTGCGCTCCACTACTTGCACATAGCCCTGTGGGCCTACCCCAGCGGAGCTGGGTTTCAAGGGGGTGAGGTTCCAAAGCCCCTCCTCTACTACGCAAGCGCTTCATCGCGCCCTGACCAAACGACTCGGCTCCCACCGAGGCATCCAGCGGCTTTCCACGACTTACCGCGCCGCACCCTTCTGTTTCTTGGGTGCGCTGAATGGCTTGAGCTATTAGCGATCCAGAGAGGTTGCCCCCCCTGGTACCGGATGCGCCAGATTTCTCCTTGCACCCCTGCCGTATTACTACGGCCTCAGCAGCCCACCACCGCGGCACCCGTCTGACCCTTCCGAGCCAGCCGTGCGCGGGATTTTCACCTGTTCGACATGTACAGGGTTGGCGTGGTTACCCACGCGCCCGTTTCGACGTCGCCCAACATCAACAACCAATTTGATGCGGAAGCGATCGAGGGGGGGAGTCTCACCCCCCCGCGCCGCTCGCATGCCGCGCCAGCCCTATTAGAGGCACGCGGCTTCAGGCAATGCCCTCGAACTCGTCTCACGACGCTCGAGGCCGGCTTTCCTGCCGGTGTCGATCCTGGTGGCGCCAGGATCGGTGTGACGGTCTGCGTGTGCGGGGGTTGGCGTCCCCCGCAGCAGACCCATCCGGGCGTGTGCGGGGTGGCTAGCCCCTGATTTGCGTGACGTCCCCGTGATCATCTCAAGCCAGGAGCCTGCTTGCAACTGTTACGTAGGAACCTCATATTGTGTGGTCCCTTTTGGACCACCTAAATTTGACTTAGAATCTACACCATTGCAATGAGGTATCTTTGTTAGGTTCCTAACTATGTCGATCTTACCCGACAGCCTGACCTACATGCAGCGCGTGCAGGACACTGCCCGCCTAGACTATCCGTTCTACGTCACCGGCGAGCTTTCGCTTGAAAAGTGGCCGTCGCTCGAGATCAAGCTGACCGAGCTCTATGACTGCAACCTGCCGAAATCGACTCGCAGCAAGCGCCGCGCGAGCGGTGAAGCCGTGACGCTCTTGTATGCCGTCGCCGGGCCGCCTGACCAGTCCCCGCGCATGGTCCGCTGGCTGATGGCTGTCACTGACGGCAAGGGGCGGGTACATGCCCGCGAAAAGCTCCTGCGGTTCGACACCGAGCGCTGCAGCTTTATCGATCGATATGAGCTGGTCCATGATGGGGTTGGCTGGTCCTGGCGCATGAACCGAAAGCGGGTGGAAGCGTTGCGCGAGCGCATCCACGAGATCTCCGCCGCCCCACCCGAGCACCGGCAGATTCGGCGGGACGCGCGGGGCGAGTTCGATGCCGAAATCGAGGCGCTCATGGATGAGCTCTATCGTGCGCCCGGATTCCGGCTGATGCGCCGCCAGATCGGCAAGTTGGTGGGTTTTGCGCACGGCGAATGGCGACGGCTGCGCCCGGAAGGTGGGCCGCAGATTCGCCCGCGGACGTTCCTGGCCTACGTGACGCGTCGGCCGAACTCGGTCAAGTTGCGTCTCGACGCCGGGGAGGCGCGCGAGACCTAGGGGTGTATGCGCATGCAGCATGTTGTATGCGCATACCGCATACCGCATGCTGCATGTTGTATGCTGCATGCGCATACACCCCGTGCCTCGGTGGTTGTCCTTTCCTTGAGCCTGCCTGAATTGGGCCGGCGTCCGTTCATCTGGAGAGTCGACATGAACCACCGCCTATCCCCTGCAACCGAACCGCGTAATCCCGATCCCCTGGCCTGCTCCCGGTGTGGTCGATTAATGCCCGATGGCGACTCGGAGCGTGACGAAGCGCTGGTCGTTTCTTTCCGCGCGGGTTTCTGGTCGATCTTTGGCGACGAGTCTCACGTCGAGGGGATCTTCTGCCAGCACTGTCTAAAGGCGTCGCTGGGGCCCTGGCTCCGCGTGACGGAAGGCCGCCTGGGTGATGGATGGCATGAGCATCCTTCTGCGCGGGGGCGCCAGCTCCATCAACTGCCCCATGACTAGGTGTGTGCGGACCGAGCCCGGCCGGCCCGCGCTTGCTGCTCAAATTTTGAGCAGCAAGGAAATCCCTTGCGCAACAAAGGACCCGCAGGCTTAACCAAGCCGCTGTCCACAGATCCTGTGGATAAGCTTGCCGGCAGATTCGCGAGCGGTCAGAGATCAGTCTGTCGGGGTGTTAACGGCGGTCGATTCCCGCACAAATCCGGCGTCCACCGCCGGCACGGCACAGCATGACCTTGATCTGGTGAGCGGATAGCGGCTGTTTGCTTGATGGGGTCAGGGGCGTTGGAAGGCGCCCGT
>JAVEZY010000028.1:33440-35761 GCA_034002745.1 Gammaproteobacteria bacterium | reverse complement strand
GTCAAGGGCGAAGGCATGCGGGAGGCCGACCGCTCGTTCACCATCAACACGATCGATCAGGAGCGCATCAGCGCAGAGCGGTGGGAGTCGCCCCTCAACATTCTTGAGGAGGTTCCGGGCTTCGATGCGGTCGCCTACCAGCATGGCGGCATCGCTGACGTATTCACCATCCGCGGCTTTACGGGCGGCGGCCATGGTAGCGAGGCCGGCATGGCGCTCGACGGCATCAGCCTGAACGAGGGCGAATCGCATGCCGACGGCTATGGAGATACCAACATCATCATCCCGCTGGAGATCGACCACGTTCAAGTATTCAAGGGTCCAGTCTCCCCCCTCTATGGCAATTTTGCCCGAGGTGGCGTGGTAGCATTCAACACGCGCAAAACCGGCGAATATGGCGACATCGATCTGTCCATGGGTTCTTTCGATACCTATGACGCCCAGGCCGCATTCGGCACCAATATCGACGGTCTGCAGATCAATGGTGCGCTGCAAGGATACGAGAGTGAGGGCTGGCGCCGGCACTCCCGCTATACCAAGATGAACGCGGCCCTGCGCGGAGCCTACCAGTTCGGCAACAGCGAAATCGCGCTCTCGCTGCGCGGACATGGCGGCGAGTGGCAGGGACCGAACTACATCCAGCACGACCAGTTCAGCGACAAGTCCCGCCGCCGGGACGAGAATCCGTTCACTCAGCTGCAGGATGATACGGGTTCCAAGCAGCTCAATTCGCAACGTCTGGACTTTTTCCACAATCTCAGCGATGACCTTAAGTTGCTGGCATTCGCGTATCGCACCCGCAGCGACTTCACCCGTTACCAGACCAGTTTGCGGGTCCTGGATACGTACCCTGACCTGAATGCGCTACCGTCCGATTTCATGGATCCCAATGCGGCGGTCAACATCACGGATATCGCACCGCAGACCGAGCACGTGCACGGTCGCGACGCCATGGCCTTCGGCACCAGCCTGAATGGCGTGAGCAACCTCTTTGGCTCCGACAGCAGCTGGGTCGTCGGTATCGAATACTACGATGAAGAAGCCGAAGTGCAGCGTTGGGACACGGTGCGCAGAGATCGGTACAACCTGCGAGAAGACAACACCTACAATATCAAGACCACGTCGGTGTACGGACAGATGGATATGAATGTGCATCCTCGCTTCCGGCCGACGCTTGGCTTCAGATATGACAACTTCGATGGTGATCGTGTGAATCACGCCGCCAACGATGCACGAACCGACATGAACTCCTACGATCACTTCAGCCCGAAGCTTGGAGTACGTTCAGCGCTGACGGATACCTGGGAGCTGCGTGCAAGCATAGCCAATGGATTCGGTCTGCCGGGCGCACAAAAGTATGATCCCACAGCTGATGTCGACACCATTGAGATCTGGCAGTATGAAATCGGCATCAATGGCGCACCGACACCGCAATGGTATCTCGATCTTGCCGCCTTCATGATCACAAGTTCGGACGAGATCATGCGCGAGAATCCCGCCGATGCCAACAGTCCCTGGATCAACGCGGGAAAGACACGCCGCACCGGCCTCGAAGGTGAGATTCGATACTTCCCAGCAGCCGTCGAAAACCTCGAGGTGTTCACCGTATTCTCCCTCAATGACAGCGAAGTCAAGGAGAATGCGAATGCAAGCTTGATCGGTATGGAGGTGCAGCGTCTACCCGAGTACATCGCCAACATTGGCGTTCGCTACGCTCCTCCGGTCGGCTTCGGCGGACAAATCCGCCTGCGCTCGCTGGGCAGTTGGTACACCAACGCAACCAACACCATCGAATACGATGGCTATGATGTGGTCAATGCTTCGCTCTTCTACACCTTCCGCGCTGATAACGGGCGCAATGCACAGGTGTATTTGGACGTTAACAACATCTTCGACGAGGTCTACTCGGAGAACGTGTCTGGTGGTCCGCACCCCAGCCAAGGAAATGTGCCGACGAGCTACAGCCCGCGCCCGCCGGCCAATGCCATGGTTGGCTTCAGGATGTCGCTGTAAAGACTCCTTCACTGAAGGTACTGAAAAGCCCTGCCTCGTAAGAGGCAGGGCTTTTTCTTTCCAGTCGAAAGAAACCCGGTCAGATGCTATAGATCCAAGGCTAAGCGTGATTTCCATTGAACCGGGTACCGGACCTCTATAATGTGGTACCACTTGAGCGTCGCCAGCGAGATACATAGCCGATAGGACGCTGACTGGCCGGCTGACGCATTGTGATTTGCATCGCGGCAGATCAAGCTTGACGTTGCTCACCTTCAAGCTGCCGAGAGTCTACGGATATCAGGGCGGGCATTCGGAGATACTTGATG
>JAVEZY010000028.1:0-33340 GCA_034002745.1 Gammaproteobacteria bacterium | reverse complement strand
ACGGCCATGACATAGTCGACGCCACCATCTTCTACACGATCCCCGACAACAACGGCCGCAGCACCCGCACGAAAGCGCTCGCCTCCCTGCGCTCGAAGCCCCGAGCCGCACCGCTTTTGACGCCGGACCTCTGGCACCTTAGTACAAAACCAGATATATTCTTACGACCTGAATCATCGCGCTGAAACAGGGGAAAACCGGCCGGGACGCCGATAATCACTTGACATACTTTTTACAAGTAGGAATCATTCTCAAGTCGAACGATATGTCCCTGCGCCAATCTTCATATCTCTCATTCGTCATGTCAGACAGCCGCCGCTCTCGCTGCGGAAACATCACGCAAAGCAACGCATAGAGGAAACAGCCCAGGTGAGCAGTCCAACCCTACGGCCTTCGCGCCGACTTCGCACCGCAATGGCTGGCGCCCTGCTCGGCCCTGTTCTCGGCCTCGGTATCGTACTGAATACCCATGCCCAGTCCTCCGTGGAACAGGCGATCGGCGAACAGAGCGGCGCGCAGCGGGAGGCGGCCGACACGCAGCAGCGCATCGATCAGCTCGACGATCAAACGCGCGTTGCGCTGGACCAGTACCGCGAAACGCTGCGCAGCATCGATCAGCTCCGCAACTACAACGCCCAGATGGAGCGCATGATCGCCACCCAGCAGGCAGAGACGAGCGCGCTCGAGCAGCAGATCAACAGCATCGAGATCACCAAGCGCCAGATCCTGCCGCTGATGCGGCAGATGCTGGACGTACTGGGACAGCTGGTGCAGGCCGATACGCCGTTCCTGCTCGAGGAGCGCAGCGCGCGCATCAGCGAGCTCGAGGCGATGATGCAGCAGGCGGGCACCTCCCTCGCCGAGAAGTACCGGCGCATCCTGGAGGCCTACCAGATCGAACTCGAGTACGGCAATACCATCGAGGCCTATCGCGCCGCGCTGCCGCACAGCAGCGATTCGCGCACCGTCGAACTCCTGCGCATCGGTCGGACCGAACTCTATTATCTGACGCTGGACGGCCAGGAGGCCGGGGTGTGGAGCAATGACAGCAAGAGCTGGCAGGTGCTGCCCCAGAACAACGCGCAGATGATCCGTCAGGGCCTGCGTCTCGCACGCAAGGAACTGCCGCCGGATCTCATCCGGCTCCCAGTCGCCGCGCCGGAGGAAGTGCAATGAAGAACTGGCTCCACCGTCTGCTGCCGGCGATGGCCGGCGGCCTCCTGCTCGCCACCGGCACCGCATTCGCCGCCGAGGCGCCGCCGGCGCCGCAGGCCGCTCCCGGGATCGATCTCGACCAGCTGCTGAACGAGGTGCGGCAGTCACGCGGCACCGAACGCCTGATCAACCAGGAGCGCGAGCAGCGCTTCCTGCGCGCCCGCAACGAACAGCAGACGCTGCTGCGCGAAGCGCGGACCCAGGAACAGCAGGAGGAGAAGCGGGCCGACGAACTGCGGGCGCAGTTCGAACGCAACGAGGTCCGCCTCGCCGCGCTCGAGGAGGATCTCGACGCGCGCTCCGGAGAGCTGACCAACGTCTTCAGCATCGCCCGCCAGTCGGCGCTCGAGGCCCAGGCCAGCATCAAGAACACCATGCTCAGCGTGCAGTTCACGGACTGGCCGGAGCGCCTGAATGAGGTGTCGAACCGGCCTCACGCGCTCACCATCGAGGATCTGGAAGCGCTGTGGGTCACCATGCTGGAAGCGACGGCGCAGAACGGCAAGGTGGTGCGCTTCCGCGCGCCGGTGATCACGGTCGAGGGCGAGGAAATCGAGAAGACCGTGACCCGCGTCGGCGTGTTCAATGCCGTCGCCGACGGACGCTTCCTGCGCTACCTGCCCGAGACGGTCAAGCTGGTGGAACTCAGCCGCCAGCCGCCGGCGCGCTTCACCAGCCTGGTCGCCGAACTCGAGAGCGCGCAGCAGGGTCACCATGTATTCCCGGTCGACCCCTCGCGCGGCGCCATCCTGTCGCTGATCGTGCACTCGCCCGGACTCGCTGAACACATCGAGGCCGGCGGCGTGATCGGCTACATAATCATTCTGATCGGCATCATCGCGCTGATCATCGTGGTCTATCGCCTCGCCGCCCTCGCCCGCCTGCGGCGCCAGATGGCGGCTCATGCCGAAGCGGAAGAACCGCGGCCGGACAATCCGCTCGGGCGACTGCACATCGCGGCCCAGCAGGCAGCCGAACTGTCGTCCAAGTCGCTGTCGGCGCGCCTGCACGAGAAGGTCGGCGAGGAAGCGGTCGTCATGCACAAGGGTCTGCGCACGCTGGGCATCTTCGCGGCGGTAGCGCCGCTGCTCGGCCTGCTCGGCACCGTCACCGGCATGATCGAGACCTTCCAGTCGATCACCCTGTTCGGTTCCGGCGACCCGCGCATCATGTCGGGCGGTATTTCCGAAGCCCTGGTGACCACCGAACTGGGACTGATCGTGGCCATTCCGGCCCTGCTGGCGCACAGCCTCCTCACCGGCCGCGCCAACCGGCTGGTCGAGGTGCTCGAGCATCACAGCACCCGCCTGATGGCGGCAAGCGGCAAGGATCACTGATCACCGATGACGCCGGTCGAGCAATGGCTGGAGTTCTTCGAGCGCGGCGGATACGTCGTCTGGATCATCCTGCTCGTGTCCTCGGTGATGTGGATGCTGATCGTCGAGCGCTACTGGTTCGTGCTCTTCGGCGCTGGGAAGCGTCATGCGCAGTTCGTGAACCAGTGGCGCAATATCACCGCTGACACACCGGCCGCGCGCGAATGGATGCGCCAGGGCATGCTGATGGAATTTCAGGCACAGATGCGGCGCTCGCTGCCGACCATTCTCACCATGACCGCGGTCCTGCCGCTGCTCGGACTGTTCGGTACGGTGACCGGCATGATCAAGACCTTCGACGCGCTCACGCTGTTCGGCAGCGGCAATCCACGCGGTCTGGCCGCCGGCATCTCCGAGGCGCTGCTGACGACGCTCGCCGGACTGGTGACCGCGCTGTCGGGAATCTACTTCAGTTCCAGCCTGGAAGGACGCATCGTTGCCGCCCAGCACCGGCTCGAGGCGGACCTGTCCAGCACCGAAGAATCAGACGAGGTGGACGACAATGAGTAGGCAGGCCCATTCGCATCAACGCGTCGAGTCGCCCGAGATCAACATGACGCCGTTGATCGACATGATCTTCATCATCCTGATCTTCTTCATCGTGACAGCATCGTTCGTGAAGGAGTCGGGCGTCGACGTCAACCGGCCGAACGCCAAGAGCGCGGTCCCGCAGGAGCGTGCCAACATCATGATTTCCGTCACCCGTGACGGCGAGGTATGGATCGATCGCCAGAAGGTTGATCCGCGCGTGGTGCGCAGTCACGTCGCCCGCCTGCGCGCCGAGCATCCGGAAGGCTCGGTGGTCGTGCTGGCGGATGAGGAATCGCGCACCGGGCTGGTAGTGCAGGTCGTCGATCAGGCCCGCCTCGCCGGCGCCGCGAACGTTGCCGTGGCCACGCGGGACCAGGGTTCCTGATGAACGACGCCCTCAAAGGGTCGCTGCCACGCTACGCCCCCGCGCTGCTGATCGCGGTGGTGGTCAACGTGCTGCTGTTCTTCATGATGCAGATGATGATCTCGACGGACAACATGGAGAATCTCAGCGCGCTGGAATTGCCGGTGATCGATTATGTCCGCCACCAGGAGGAACGGATCGACACCCAGCGTGCGCGCAAGCCGCCTCCGCCCAAGCCCGAAACGCCCGAGCCGCCCAAGGTGGAGAAGCTTGCCGTGCAGACGCCGACCGAACTGGCGCCGCTCGCACCCGTGCCCCCGATGAAGCTGTCTCCCGCCCCCGATCTGGGCGGCCCGTACCTGGGCGAGATGGGCGCGCCGCAATGGATCAACGCCGGCGACCTGGTTGCGCTGGTGCGCATCCCGCCCGAGTATCCGGCGCATGCCCGGATGAGGCGCATCCAGGGCTATGTGGACGTTGAGTTCACCGTCGATACCGACGGCCGGGTGCGCAATGCCAACGTGATCAACGCCGAACCACCGGGCGTTTTCGACCGCGCCGCGCTCAACAGCATCTCCCACTGGCGTTTCGAACCCAAGCGCCAGGGCGGACAGGCGATCGAAGTCATCGCCCGCCAGCGGATCGAATTCGAGCTGAACTGAGTCGAGCGCCAAGCATGAAACCCATAGTGCATCACTGCCTGGCCTGCATCCTTGCGCTCGCGCTGTCGGCTCCCCTGATCGCCGCCGCACAGCAGGGCATGTCCGCCGACCTGCACCGCCAGGCGCAGGAGATCAACGAACTGATGCAGGCGGACAAGCATGCGGAGGCCATCCGCAAGCTGGAACCGCTGCGCAAGCGTGGCAATCTCAACGACTACGAGAAAGCCGTGCTGGCCCAACTCCTCGGCTATGCGCACGCCAATGGCGGCCAGTATCGCGAGGCGGCGGCAGCCTTCGAGGAAGCGCTCTCCTTTGGTTCCCTGCCGGCGGAAGTCGCCGGTGGCATCAGCATCGCTCTGGCGCAGACGTACATGGAGACGCGTGACTTTGACCGGGCGCGCACCCTCATCGAGCGGATTCTTTCCGCGGGACACCAGGCGGAACCGGATTTCCTCGCCGTCGCCGCCTACGTCTATTACGAGCTCAAGGACTACGCCACCGCCGAGCGCCATGCCCAGCAGGCGATCGCGCAGGCGAAGGAGCCTCAGGAGAGCTGGTACCAGATCCTGCTCGCGATCTATCGCGCGCAGCAGCAATGGCAGAAGGCCGAAGCCCTGTTGCGCAACGTCGTCGCCCGCTATCCGGACAACTTCAATTACTGGCAGTTCCTGAGCTATGCGCTGTACGAACAGAACCGCGAGAGCGAATCTCTCGCCACGCTGATGCTCGCCTACCGGCTGGATCTGATCGAAGGCGACGAGCTCGAACGTCTGGTCGGCATGCATGCCAATGTGGGCATTCCCGAAAAGGCGGCACGCCTGCTCGCCGAATGGCTCGACGATGGCTCGCTGGAGGCGAACGAGGAACGGATTTCGCTCAATGGCAGACTGTGGCTGCTGGCGCGCGAGCGCAGCAAGGCGATGGAGGCGATCGGGCGCGCCGCGGAGCTGTCAAAGGAAGGCGATTCGGATCTGCTGCTCGCCAAGCTCCACTACGAGGATGAGCGCTGGGAAGATGCGGTCCGGCATTTCCAGGCCGCCCTGTCCAAGGGCGTCAAGGAGGACACGGCGCAGCTGCACCTGCTGCTCGGCATCAGTGCCTACAATGTCGGCGAGAACGATCTCGCCCGCACCGCGCTGGAAACAGCCAGCAAGCACCGCGAGTACCAGAAGCACACCCGCTACTGGCTGAACCGCCTCTCCGAACCCCGCGGCTGACGCTCAGCGGGATTCCTTCACCCGGATCTGGAACAGCTTCGGCCAGCGCTTGCCGGTCACGAAGATGCGGTCGCGCTGCGCATCCCAGGCGATGCCGTTCAGTTCATCGACGACCGTCCCGGCCCGATCCGCCGCTGACAGCAAGCCGGTCAGATCGATCCACGCGATTACCCGACCGGTCTGCGGATCGATGCGGGCAATGCGGTCGGTGCGCCACACATTGGCCCAGATCTCTCCCCGCACGAACTCCAGCTCATTGAGGTTCCTGACCGGCTGCCCGCCGTCATGGACGGGCAACTCGTAGACCTGCCGGAAGGTCAGGGGATCGAGGAAACGCAGCACTGCGGTGCCATCGCTCATGATCAGGCGCTGTCCGTCATGGGTGAGCCCCCAGCCTTCACCCGCGTAACGGAAGGTCTGCCGCTGGCGCAGTGTGGCGCGATCGTAGACAAAGCCCAGCCCGGAACGGTAGGTGAGCTGGATCAGCTGGGAGCCCCAGGCCGTCAGACCCTCGCCGAAATAGCGATTGTCCAGATCATGGCGCGCCAGCACCCGGCCGGTCTCCAACTGCACCTTGCGTACCGAGGAGGCGCCGTTGAGGCCGGTACTCTCGTAGAGTACGCCATCGAGCCAGATCAGGCCCTGGGTGAAAGCGTTGCGGTCATGCGGATAGACGCGCTCGACGTCGCAACCCTGTACCGGGGCACGGGCCGCCGGCCCGGCCGCATGGCCCGAGACCGAGACTGCCAGCAACAGGACCGCCAGGCCCTGTCTCCACCAGCCCGCCCCGCTCACCGCAGAATGCTGTCGCGTTGACGGGGCGCCCCATCACCGCCTCGTGAGGAACCGCCAGGCGATGATTGACCACGCGGGGGATCGGCGCGGCGACTGCTGCTGTCGCGGCGCTGCTGCGATGCCGGAGGACGGGAATCGGGGCGCTGGAATCCTCGCGCAGGCTCTTGCTGTGAAGGCGGTCGCCGGAAGCGCTCACCGGCCTGCGGATTGATCGGCACCTGGCGATCGGAGCTGTCGTGGATGGGATCCGAATGCCGGTATTGATGCGCCTGCGGGCCGGTATAGCGCTCGGAGCCGCCACGCAGGATCGAGGGACGCTGCGGCACGCCCGGCTCGCGCGGGGTGCCGATGCGGGGTGGCTGCGCCGGAGGCCGCCAGTGGCCGTGACGATATACCAGTCCGCGGCGATGCTGCATGTCGTGTCTCCATGCCCGCGCGTCGCGGAAACCGTCGTAGTATTCGTGAGGCGAACCGTAATGCGGCTGGTACGGCCGGTACCGGGGGACGATGATCACCTGCTGCCGCGGCCAGTGCACGGTGCTGAAGAACCATCCCGAGGGTACCCGCACTCCGCTTCCCCAGACGAAACCAACGCCGAGCTGCACCCCCCGCGGCGATCCCCAGTAGCGCGGGGGATGCGAGGGCCACCACCAGCCGCCATAGATGCGCCGCGTATCATAGTACGGGACGTAGATCAGATTCTCGCTGGCAGGCTCGATGATGATGATGTTTTCGCTGCGCACCACGCGCGCCTGCGCCGGTGATTCCAGCGCGCCTGCATCCCAGGCGCGTCGACGCAGTTCCTGCACCCGGACCATGACGGCCTCCTCCTGGAACAGGAAGGCCTCGCCCAGCCGCTGGGTCCACTCCAGATCCTCATCCATGCGTTCGAGCACACGGGGAAAAGCGACCAGCGCCTTGACGCTGGGATCCCAGTTTTCCGTTTCGACTGCGGCCAGCGCGGCTTCGCCCTCGAGCCCGGGATTCGCCTGGCGCCAGCGCGCCGCCTGCACCACTTCCAGCGGATAGGTCGCCGCCATCAGGATCTGCGACAGCAGCACATCGGGGTACAGGGCGATCGGCGCCAGCATCTGGTCGATCTCGGCATCGGAGAATGCCGGTTCGGCGTCCTGGGAGAGCGCCGCGCGCGCGGGGAGAAATACCAGAATAACGAGGATTATCGGGACAGTAGAACGGATAAGATATCTGAAGACTGAAGTCACGCCGCCCCTCCCCTCGGGACTGGGCCCGATTTCCCGGGCGCTACCGGAATCGACCTGACGCCCTTGTTGCGCCTTTCCTTTGGGACAAGCGGCCGCACGGAACGTTCCGCAGCTAAACCTCGCCGCTCAGGCGATACTGCCGATGATACCCCTCTCCCCCGTTTCCCAGTACATCCGCCAGCCAAGGCAAGGATTGCGCCATCGACGATTCCAGCGTCCAGGGCGGATTGATCACCACCATGCCGCTGCCGGTCATGCCGCCGGCAGCGTCGCGCTTCACCCCGAGCTCGAACAGATGGATGCGCGGAATGCCGCTGGCGCGCAGTACCGATTCCATCGAATTCACGCGCCGACGCTCGATCACTGGATACCAGAGGGCGAAAATGCCAGTCGGAAACTTGCGCCAGGCGCGCAGGAGTGTCTGAGGCGCGTGACGGTAATCGGTCTTGATCTCGTAGGACGGATCCATGACGATGAGCCCGCGCCGTTCGGGTGGCGGCAGCTTGCGCACACAGGCAGCGAAGCCATCCTCGCGCGCGACCTGGATGCGGTGATCGTCCCCGGCGAAGGCGAGCAGTGCCGCCACATCGGCCGGATGGAGTTCATGCAGCACCAGGCGATCGCCATGGCGCAACCAGAGCCGTTCGAAGAACGGCGAGCCCGGATAGCGCCGCAGCTCGCCGCTGGCGTTCAGTCGCCGCACCGCCGCCACATAGGCCGCGACCGGCTCGGGCAGATCGGTTCTGTCCCACAGCAGTCCGATGCCGCCCTCGTACTCCCGATTCTTGCGCGCGTGCGGCGAGCTGAGTTCGTAGACACCGGCGCCGGCGTGCGTGTCCAGACAGAAGAACGGCTTCGGCTTGGCGACCAGGTGGGCGAGAATCCGGTCGATGACCAGATGCTTGAGCACGTCGGCGAAGTTGCCGGCGTGAAAGCCATGACGATAGCTCAGCATTGCATCGCTTCCGGTTGGGGCTCAGCGAGGACGGCGGCGACGCGCCAGGATGGCGCCATATATCGTGACATTGATCAGCAACACCAGCAGACCGAAGACCAGCTGCAGTTCACGGGTCAGTCCTTCCGGATAGATCAGCGGCCAGAGATAGTGCTCGATGAAACCGCCCTGGAAGCCTTCCTGGCCGGCGGCGCGCCGCAGCATCTGCTCGAGCGGCGTCAGTGGACAGGGCCAGCCCATCCATTCGACCAGCACGCCCCAGGCTGCGGCCGGCAGATGCAAGACTGCCATGCGCGGCCAGTGCAGCACCAGAAAACCACCCGCCACCACGAAGGCGATGAAGAGGAAGTGAACGAGCAGTACCGCATCCGCGCCGCGCGCCGCGAGCATCGTTCATGTCCCGGCCGATCCGGCCGGCAGGCGACGCTCAGGAATGGACGTGACCGTGCGCGAGCTCTTCCTCCCCTGCCTCGCGAACGGCTTCGATGCGCACGTCGAAATGCAGCACCAGACCGGCGAGCGGATGATTGGCATCGATGGTCACCGAATCCTCGTTCACTTCCGTCACGGTGACGTTGAGCGACTGCTCGTCGTCGCCGGTACGGAACTGCATGCCGGGCTGCAGATCGTCGATGCCGGCGAACGCTTCGCGCGGCACCTGCTGCACCAGCTCGGGGTTGATTTCACCGTAGGCATCCTTGGGCTGCACGGTCACCCGCATCTCGTCTCCGGGCGCCTTGCCGGTGAGGGCCTGTTCCAGGCCGGGAATGATGTTGCGCGCGCCATGAAGATAAGAGAACGCGCTCTGACCCGCGGAGGAATCGAGTTCCCGTCCATCATCATCAGTCAGGGTGTAATGAATGGAGACTACGCAGTTGTCGCTGATGTTCATGGTGGGTCCTCGTCGGGCAGGTGATATTTGGAAAGGATGGGAAGTGTCGGGTGACAAAAGCCCTTTCTAGCACATTCCGGGCAATGCCGAAACCCGGAGCCGGAACCGGCTCCGGGTTTTCACTTACTCGTCACTGCAGGGCGGACACTCCTCGACCTTCCCGCCGTAGACGTTCTGATAATCCTGCATTGCCGCCCGGATCACCTTCTCTGCATGGGCGCGACCGTACGGTTCGCCGACATGCACGTCGGGGTTCGTGCCGATGACCGACTTGTAGCTGAGGAAATAATGGCGCAGGCGATCGATCAGCGGCCGCGGAATATCCTCGATGCTGTCGACGTCACCCCACAGCGCATCCTTGCTCAGCACCGCGATGATCTTGTCGTCCGCCTCGCCGCCATCGAGCATCGGCAGGCCGCCGACCACGTTGACGTGCAGCAGGATGTCGCCGCGCGAAATCGGCCGCTCGCTGAGCACACAGATATCCAGCGGATCGCGATCGCCGTATTCGGCGCCGTCCATCAGCTTGGCGACTTCGGCCGCGCAATAGGTGCGCGGAACGAAGCCGTACAGCGTCGGGGGCAGCGACGAGGTGACCTGGGGACGGTCCACGGCCATGAAACCCGTGTCCTTGTCGAGCTCGTACTTCACCAGGTCGAAAGGCGTGATCTCGATGAACGCGTTCACCTGCCGCGGGGGATTCTTTCCTGTCTCCAGCCCATGCCAGGGATGCGCACGATAGCCATGATACGGTCGCCGCTCGTCCATCCTGCCTTACCTCCTCGATCTTGCCGCTCTGGGAATATTTGATTGCCGCCGCCGGAAAACCGGCGCGAACAGGACCGGCACGATACACCAGGAGCGGCGACGCCGTCCACAGGGAGCCCCCGGGCGGCCATTGAAATGGGGGG
The DNA here is from genome assembly GCA_034002745.1 of Gammaproteobacteria bacterium. Lineage (GTDB taxonomy): Bacteria > Pseudomonadota > Gammaproteobacteria > SZUA-140 > SZUA-140 > JAITWN01. The sequence continues at coordinate 23,199 of JAVEZY010000028.1, read as the reverse complement.
GAATTATACAGAAAAGGGGACGTCCCCCTGTTCGATTATCGATCGAACAGGGGAACGTCCCCGTTTTAATCGTCGATCTCCACCAGCTTCAGGCGCCCGCCGGCCCCGCTGCGGATGAGCACCCGGCTGCGCGGCACGCGGAAGTGAGCCGCGATCAGGCGCGTCAGCGCTTCGTTCGCCTTGCCGTCGACGGGTGGCGCCTTTACCGCCGCCTGCCAGGTACCGTCAGGCAGCTCCTGGAAGCTCTCGGTACGCGCATTGGGCTTTACCTTGACGCGAATCTTCAAGGGCAGGGGGCAGATGAAAGTAAAAAATTGAAAGATGAAAGCAGCGCTGCACCCGATTATACAGCAAAGGGGACGCTCCCCTTTATTCAGCGCGAAGCCGCCAATTCACTTTCCACTTTTCACTGTTACTTCGCGCAGTCGTCTCCGATCCGTTTCCCGGTCTGGTTCACGACCATGGTCTCGGTCTCGCCGTCGATATCCGCGCGCAGGGTGGTGACGCCGATGTAGGCATCCGGGCCATGGAAGACCACCTCGCCCTCACCGGTCGCGCCCTCGCACACGAAACGCAGGCGCATGCGCTCACGGGTCTGTTCCAGAACCTCATGAGTGCACCCCTCTTCCTGCGGCAGCGCTCCCCGATCGATGTCTTCCTTGGTGAGACATACCTGGACGGTACCGCCGCCGGGGCGCATGGAAAGCCCCTGGCCCGCGAGCATGTCTTCCATCATCTTGCGCTGTGCCGGTGGCAGACCGGCGAGCTGACGCTGCATTTCGGTCATCGCCGCTTCGACGCGACCGCTCTCGCTCTTCATGGTGAAACTGTGCTCCCACAAACCAGGCCGAAGCGGCAGCGGCTCGGCCGCCACGAGCTGCATCGAGAACAGCACCAAACCGGAAAATGCCACCAGGCTCTTCTTCATTCGAAACTCTCCTTCGCCGCAAGAAACCCTGCCACCCGCGAGACGGCAGGCAATCAGCATAGCTTTTCGCGGTCGGCTGCGGAAGAGTCGACGCTTCAGTCGTCCTCTTCGAATTCTTCTTCGTACTCCTCTTCGTCCTCGTCCTCGCCGGCATAGACGACGAAGGAACGCAGCTCGGCCACCTTGCCGTCACGGAGGCGATAGATGTCGCAGAAGGCATAGCCCTGCTCGTCGTCCTCATCCATCGTCATCTGGCCCCACACCACGACACGGTCACCGGCTTCGATGCTGTCCTCGATGAGGAAGCGCGGGGGTTCTCCCTCCATCGATTCCAGCCACTGGCGCACCGCCTCCCTGCCCTGGATCGTGTCATCTCCGGCCATGACCCATTGCACATCCTCGGTACAGCAATCGAGAAACGCCGCGACATCCCCCCGCGAGAATGCGTCGTTCACCTGATCGATGACTTTCCTGTTCACCGCCATGACATTTCTCCTGTATCAGCGCACGACACCGCAGGCGATCCGCTTGCCGCCGCCCCCAAGAGGCGTTGGCTCATCGGCGTAGTTGTCACCGCCCTCATGAATCATTAGAGCCCTGTTACGCACGTCGTCGAGTTCGAGCCGCGGCGCCAGCACTGAATGGAGCGCATTACCATCCTTGTCCACATACAACGCGGGCAGATCCCCCGCGTGCCCGTCCCCCCAGGGCGCGCCGTGTCGCCCCCTCTTGTCGGGGTCGAAGTGGCCGCCCGCGGCCTCGGCAGCGCTCATCTTCCCGTCCTTCTCGGCCGGTGCGCAGTCGGGGTTCTGGTGTACATGAAAACCGTGGAGTCCAGCAGGCAGACCGCGCAGTTCTGGCGTGAACACCAGACCATGCGCTGACTCCGCGATATGCACCGTGCCGAGTTCCTTGCCGACACCGCTGGCATCGACCGCATGGATGGCGACATCGATACCCTCGACCGCCGCGGCCGGACCCACCACCGCCAGCAGAACCAGTACCCCCCCGATCCGCCGCTTCATCCTGCCTCCTTGCCGGTTGACGGCCACTGCCAAATGGCGGCCGCCCGCAGGGAGCAGCCATGACCACGGCAGTATTTCCGACCGGGCCCGGGGGCGCATTGACAATATCCGGCCGCTTGCCGGATCGCTGGCGGATGACGCAGAAAAATTGCGGCTATTCAGCGTCGCGCGCGAAAGAACTCGCGCAGCACCGCACCACATTCGGCGGCGAGGAGACCGCCCTCGACCTTCACGCGATGGTTGATCCGATGGGAGGAAAACAGATCGAAAACGCTGCCCGCCGCCCCGCCCTTGGGATCGGGCGCGCCATAGACCAGTCGCGACACACGGGCGTGCACGATCGCTCCGGCGCACATGATGCACGGCTCCAGGGTAACGTAGAGCGTTGCCCCGCCCAGGCGATAATTGCCGAGCGTCTCGGCTCCCGCCCGCAGCGCGATCATTTCGGCATGACCAGTAGGGTCATGGGAGCACACGGGACGGTTGTAACCTTCCCCCACGACCCGGCCGCCATGAACCAGCACGGCGCCCACCGGCACTTCGCCCTGCGCCGCGCCCCGGCGAGCGAGTTCGAGTGCATGCTGCATATGGCTCAAATCCATGGCGGAATCGGCGATCTCGATCATGAGCACATTATTCCACAGACGAAACGCTGGCAGCGCACTCGACGAAGCCGCTCGGCGGAGAGCACGGCGCATGACCTTCCGGTAGAATGCCTCTGACGGCGCGTGCCGCCTCCGATGACAGGTGTAACATGACCCAGCCGCGCATGCCCGCTGTGTTCTTCGGGCACGGCAATCCGATGAACGCGCTGCAGGATAATTCCTGGACGCGCGCATGGAACACGCTCGGCGCGACGATGACCAAGCCGCGCGCCATACTGTGCGTTTCGGCGCACTGGTACTTTCCTGGCGTCGCCGTCACCGTCCATCGCCAGCCGCCGACCATCCATGACTTCGGCGGCTTTCCCGAAGCGCTGTACCACATGCAGTACCCCGCGCCCGGTTCGCCGGAGCTTGCGGCACGGGTCGCGGCCCTGCTCGATCCGCTGTCCGTGGCGATGGACCAGGACTGGGGGCTGGACCACGGCACCTGGGCGGTGTTGCGTCACGTGTACCCGGCGGCCGACGTGCCGATCGTTCAGCTCAGCATCGATTCGAGCAAACCGCCCGCCTGGCACCACGCCCTCGCCCGCCGCCTGGCGCCGCTGCGTGATGAAGGCGTACTGATCGTCGGCAGCGGCAATCTGGTGCACAACCTGCACGCCTACTCCTGGGGGCGCCATCCGGTCGCGCCATATGACTGGGCACTGCGTTTCGAGGCGGTGGCGCGCAAGATGATGAGCGCCCATGACTTCGCGCCGCTGATCGAATACGAGGCGCTGGGACCCGATGCCCTGCTTGCGGCACCGACGCCGGACCACTATCTGCCACTGCTCTATGTACTCGCCCAGCACCGCGACGGCGAGCAGGTCAGCTTCCCGGTCGAGGGGTTCGACGGCGGTTCGATCTCCATGCTGTCGGTACAGGTCGGCAATGGCGCGGAAACCGGAACCCGATGATCGTGTCTCGAAGGATTTCCCGGCTGCGCCCCGCGCGGCCCAGCACCAAGCGCAAGTCCATCATCATTTGCCGATAGGAGGACCCCATGAGCAAGGAAGATATCGCCGTCATCGTTGGCAGCCTGCGCCGCGAATCATTCAACCGCCGCTTTGCGTCAGCGCTCATCAAGCTCGGTCCGCCCGAATTTTCGTTCCGCCATGTCGAGATTGGAGACCTTCCGCTTTACAACCAGGACGATGACGACAATCCGGCATCGCAAGTGAAGCGGCTGAGAGACGAAATCCGCTCTGCCGCCGGCGTGATCTTCGTCACCCCGGAGTACAATCGATCGATCCCCGGAGTGCTGAAGAACGTACTCGATCACGGCTCGCGGCCCTACGGCCAGAGTGTATGGAACGGCAAACCCGCGGGCATCATCGGCGTGACTCCCGGCACCATCGGCACGGCGTGCGCACAGCAGCATCTGCGCACCATTCTCGCTTATCTCAACATGCCCACCATGGGCCAGCCAGAGGCCTTCCTGCGCATGCGGGAAGACCTGATCGGCGCGGACGGCAACATCGGCGCCGAAAGCCGGGAATTCGTGCAGAAATGGATGGATTCATTCACCGCCTGGATAAACAGACACACCGGCTAGATCCAGCTCTCCGGCGGCGGGGTGACAGTCCCGCCGCCGGGCACGGAGCGCCGCGCTGATGCGCTGGCGTTTGCCGTCGCTCGAGGGGCGTTCGGTCAGTTCGGCGTTCGAGGATACCTCCGCCACCAGGCTGGGACGGGCGATCGCTCCACTGGCCGCCGCTCATCCGGGGAAGTCCGGTGTATACCCGCTGCTGGACGCGCACGACGCTTTCGCTGCGCGCATCCTGCTGGCGCGAGCCGCCGATCGCAGCCTCGACATCCAGTACTACATCTGGAACGCGGACCTGACCGGCAACCTGCTGTTCGAAGCGATCCATGCCGCCGCCGATCGCGGCGTCAGGGTGCGCCTCCTGCTCGACGACAACAACACCTGGGGATTGGACGCGACGCTCGCCGCCCTCGACAGCCATCCCAACATCGAAGTCCGGCTGTTCAATCCGGTCCTGCAGCGACGTCATCGCCTGCTCGGCTACCTCAGCGATCCGCGACGCCTCAACCGGCGAATGCACAACAAGTCCTTCACCGCCGATAACCAGGCGACCATCATCGGCGGACGCAATATCGGCGACGAATATTTCGGCGCCCATGACGGCGCGCTGTTCGCCGATCTCGACGTGTTCGCGGTCGGACCCGTGGTGCGGGAGGTATCCGACGATTTCGATCGCTACTGGGCGAGCGCGTCCGCGTATCCGGCGGACCGCATCCTCGACCCCGCGCACCGGGACGATCTGGACAGCATCGCCGCCCGAGCGTCGCTCATCGAGCGCGATCCCCGGGCACGCATCTATGTCGATGCGGTAAGGCAGTCGGATTTCGTGACGCGCCTGCTCGAAAACGATCTGGCACTGTCCTGGGCATCGGTGCGCATGGTGAGCGACGATCCCGCGAAGGCGCTTGGGCGGGCCTCGCGCCGCAGTCTGCTGGCGGCGAAACTGCAGCAGATCCTGGAACAGCCGATGCGCGAGCTGTCTCTGGTCAGCGGCTACTTCGTGCCCACCAAGGCCGGCGTCCGGCTGTTCACCGACATGGCGCGCCGCGGAGTCAGGATCACGATCCTGACCAACGCCCTCGAAGCCACCGACGTCGGCATTGTGCATGCAGGCTATGTACGCCGCCGCAGGGCGCTGCTGCGCGCCGGCATCACCCTTTACGAGACGCGACGTCAGGCCCGCGGACCGGTCTCCGACAAACGTGCCGCCGCGCATCGCGGCTCGAAGGCGATGCTGCGCAAGAGCGCATCCACCCTGCACGCCAAGACCTTCTCGGTCGATCGCGAGCGAGTGTTCATCGGTTCGTTCAACTTCGATCCCCGATCGGTCAACATCAACACCGAGATCGGCTTCGTGATCCACGATCCGGCGCTGGCGGACCAGGTCCAGCGCGCGTTCGAGGACGAGATTCCGCACAGCGCCTATCAGGTCTGCCTGTCAGCGGAGGGACGCCTGTACTGGCTGGAGCGCGATGGCGACCACGTCGTGCGACATGACACCGAGCCGCGTACCAGCCTGCTGCGCCGCAGCCTGATCTGGTGCGCCTCCTGGCTTCCCATCGAAGGGCTGCTGTGATCCCGCCGGGTTCGACTGCCTGCGCCAGGGCAAGCGAGCCGTTCGAGCTAACGCACCCGACTCCCGCCAGCGGCTTCTTGCGCACGTCGAACCTCCATGCGCCGCCCTCCCGGTTGATTGTTACCAGCGATCGGAATATGGTTCGATCATGATCACAATGCGGCCGCTCGCTTTCCCCGGTGCTCAGGCGCCTCGTCCACGATGACCGAACCCCTGCTTCGCAACCGGACGTTCGAGGAACTGCAGCCCGGCGACAGCGCATCGCTGGTGCGCATCGTCGCCCGCGATGACATCGATCTGTTCGCCGCCGTATCCGGCGACCTCAATCCCGCGCATCTGGACGCCACCTTTGCCGCCACCGGCCGCTTCGGCCACATCGTCGCCCATGCCATGTGGATGGGTGCGCTGGTTTCGGCGGTGATCGGCACCAAACTGCCCGGTCCCGGCACGGTTTATCTGGAACAGGACCTGAAGTTCGTGAAGCCGGTGGCGCCGGGAGACACCGTGACCGCCTCCGTGACCGTGCGCCACAAGGAAGCGCGGGGCTGCCTCGTAACTCTGGACACCGAATGCCGCAACCAGGCCGGCGAGCTCGTGCTGTCGGGCACGGCGCGCGTGGTCGCCCCGGAACACACCATCGAATGGCCCGCCGCGCGGCTTCCCGATGTATCGCTGCGCCGTCACGAACGTTACCAGAGCTTCATCGCGCGCGCCCACGAGCTACCGCCGGTCAGGGCAGCGATCGTGCATCCCTGTTCGCCCGAAGCCATCCTGGCGGCGGTCGAGGTGCGGGACGAGGGACTGCTGGAACCGGTGCTGATCGGACCGGAAGCGCGCATCCGCGCCGCCGCGGAAATCGCGCAGGTATCGCTCGAAGGCATGGTCCTCGAGAGCACCGAACACAGTCATGCCGCCGCCGCGCGGGCAGTCGCGCTGGCTTCGGCCGGCGAAGTCTCGGTACTGGTCAAGGGCAGCCTGCAGACCAACGAACTGCTGCGGGCGGTGATCGCATCCGGATCGGGGCTGCGAACCGAACGACGCATCAGCCACGTCTACGCCATGGACGTGCCGGCCTATCCGAAGCCGCTGATCATCACCGACGCCGCGGTCAACATCCAGCCTACACTCGAACACAAGCGGGACATCTGTCAGAACGCCGTCGACATGCTGCGCACCCTCGGCGTGTCGGACCCCAAGGTGGCGGTGCTTGCCGCCGTCGAAATGGTCAATCCCCACATGCCCGCCACGCTCGATGCCGCCGCTCTCACCGTGATGGCCGCCCGCGGCCAGATCCAGGGCGCAAAAGTGGATGGCCCCCTCGCCTTCGACAATGCCATCAGCCCGGATGCCGCCCGCACCAAGGGCATCGTGTCCCCGGTCGCGGGACAGGCCGACATCCTGCTCGTCCCCGACCTCGAAGCGGGAAACATGCTGGCCAAACAGCTCATTCACCTTGCCGGCGCCACCGCCGCGGGCCTGGTACTGGGCGCCCGCGTACCCGTCGTCCTCACCAGCCGCGCCGACCCCCTCACCGCCCGGATCGCATCAGCGGCCTTGGCGAAGCTGCTGGCGAAGGCAAAGGGAGGCTAGGAGGGGGTAAAAGGGGACGCTCCCCTCTTACCCCCTCTCCTCTCCGCCATGCCTCATCGTCCTTCCGCGGATCGCGAGGCGGGCATGGCTTGTTCTGCGCGATCTTGTGCGATCGCGGCACCATCGGCGCCAGCGGCGGCTTCCAGCGCCGCCAGCCCGCGCATCGACCAGGCATTGCGGGGAAAGCGCTCGAGGTCCTCGCGGAATACGCGTTCCGCTTCCGTCGTTCGTCCCGCCCTCAGCAGGATCCAGCCCAGCTCCTCCCGCACCGGAACCGACCAATCGGGCGGCTCGCCATAGGTCAGCTGGTCTTCAGCGCGCGCAGCGCTGCGCAGGCGCTCGATGGCGGCCGACAGATCTCCTTCGGCAGCTGCGATATAGCCTTCGAGCACCTTCACCGCAATGGCGAGCACGGCGCCAGCGCTGTTGAACTCGAGCGGCAAAGGCGCGAGGTCCGGGTCATCGGCGTACTGACGCAGCCTGGCGAGTTCACCTGCCGCGGCCTCGGTGCTTCCCCTGGCAGCCAGCGCCCGGCCGCGCGCGTAGTGCCATATGGCGCGTGCGTGCGGAGCCTCGGCGGACGGCACCGGCTCGGCGAGGACGGCATCCCATTTCCCGAAACGGACCTTCATCTGCAGATGGCGGGTGTAATGATGCTGCATGAAGGTCATGCCCGGTTCGGTCAGAAGGTCGCGGGGAGTGATCGATGCCAGTTCCTCGGACGCTTCCAGCGCCAGATCTTCGCGAGCGATCATGCTGGCGGCGAAGGCGAGGAAGTCATAATTGTGCGGATAGTAGCCAAGGGTGTAGATGCCTGCTGACGGGCCCTGATCGCGGATATAGGTTTCGTCCGCGTGAATCGCATGCCGATTGGCCTCGATCGCATCCTCGTAGCGACCGACGCGGACATAGATGTGACCGGGCATGTGCACCATGTGTCCAGCGCCGGGCATCAGGCCCGCGAGGCGCTCCGCCGCCGCCACCGCCCGCCCGGGATCGACCGCCTCCACCGCGTGGATGTAGAAATGGTTGGCGCCCGGATGGTCCGGATGCCGCTTCATCACGCCTTCCAGCAGCATCAGGATCTGCTGCGTGTGCTCGCCCGGCGCGCCGTCCCGCGTCCAGTAATCCCAAGGGCTGAGACCCATCAGCGCCTCGGCGGCGAGGGTGGCGATCTCATTGTCCTCGGAAAAACGACTTGCGGCAGCGATCAATGCATCGGCCCATGCCTGATCGAGGGCGCCGCGATCCGCCGGCGGGTTGTCATCGTAGCGCTGCTCGAGCGCGCGGATGAGCATACGTTCACGCTCGTTCGTCGTGTCGGCCAGATCGATTGCCTTTCGTGTCGCCTCCCAGGCGGGAGCCACGGCACTGTCCGCCATCGGCGCATTGATATTGGGACCATGGGCAAGAGCGATGCCCCAGTAGCACATCGCGCACGATGGATCGATGCGAGCCGCCTCGGTGAAGGCGCGAATGGATTCGAGGTGATTGAAGGCGTAATAGAGGCGCAGTCCCTGATCGAAATAGCGCTGCGCCAGCGGCTTCGCGCTCGTTATCTCGTAATGATGATCACCCAGATCCCCGTAGAGCGGCACCTCCTGAGAAACCGCGGCCGTGATCCAGGCGGTAAGCGGAAGAGCAGCGAAAGCGACGCCCCATCCCTTCATTGCGGGTATCGGCATGAGCATCTCCACATGCGTGCGGACCGGTAAGAAAGACCATGTATTCCCCCCCTGATCACCGGCCGCAAGCGGAATCCTGTTGCGAACCGGTGATCCGGGACCACACCGGGTAACCCGTTTATCATCCTCCTCTCGTTGCCAAGCGCAATACGTAATGGAAAGGATCGAGTGGCCAATATTCCGAGGAGAGGCCCATGGAGAATCCGGAGCCGCGAACGCGGTTCTTCAGGCGCCTGATTTTCCGCGCCAATGGCCGCCTGGCACTAGCAGGAGCGCGATGCAGCGGACCGCTGTCCGGATTCACGCCGCTGGCGTGCGGCTGCGAGCGTTGCGCCGGTGCCTGCCCAGCCCAGCGCCACGATGGCGCCGATGAACATGGCCAGCGCGGGATGCTCTCCAATCACATCGAGCGCGCGCTTGATCCAGCCGCTCACCGCGTCTCCGCCGCGATAGACCACCGTGTCGATGAAGTTCTTGGCCTTGTACTTTTCTTCAGCGGGCACGACGATGTAGAGCATCTCCCGGCCGGGCCGGACCAGTGCATACTCGCCCGCCCGCCGCGCCACCATGACCACCGCCAGCACGGCGAACACCGGCGCCAGTGCAAGCCACAGGAACCCCGCGGCAACCACCAGCGGTACCGCGACCAGAAGCACACCCACGCCCAGGCGCTGCGCGATGCGTCCGGTGAGAAAGAGCTGGGTGAGAATGGCCAGGGTCTGCACCACCGCATCGATGATCCCGAACACCTGGGTCTGGCGCGTGCGATCCGGGAAGGTCTCGGCGACCAGCCGCGCCTGCTCGAAGTAGAGAAAGGTGCTCACCGTGGCCAGCAATACCACGAACACGGCGATGCCCAGCAGGTAACGCGAACGCAGCGTCTCCATCGCGCCCGCGAAGGGATTGCCGCCGAGCGGCTTGCTGCGCCGCTCATCCTCATCCGCGGCCGTCCCGGCCGGTGGATGCCGGTCCCGCCACCGATGCAGCCATGCCGCGGCGCAGGCGCTTCCCGCCAGCATTGCCGCGGCAAGCGTGAGCAGCCCCGCATGGCCGATGACTCCGACCAATGCCGCGCCCGCCAGCGGACCGGTCAGGCCGCCGAAGCTGGCCCCGGCCGCCACCGGCGCGAACAGGCGCTTGGCCTCGGCGCTGGAGAAAATATCGGCGAGCACGCTCCAGGCCAGCGAAATGGCCATCAGATTGAACACCGACAGCCAGATGTAGAAGGCGCGCCCTGCCCATACGCCATCCGGATCAGCCGCCATCAGCCCGGCGAAGGCGAGCAGATTGAGGACGAAGAAAGCATAGAGCCAGGGCAGGATGCGTCGCCGGGACACCCGGGAAGCCAGCCACCCGAACAGGGGCATGGCCGCGAGGGTGGCGAGGAAAGTGCCGGTGAAAAGCCATTGCAGATTGTGCACGCCGCCGGCAATGCCCATCGTCTCGCGCACCGGGCGCAGCATGAAATAGCCGGTGAAGAGCAGGAAGAACATCAGCATGCCGGCAAGCACCGCCGGCAGCTCGCCGGGCTCGGCATTCAGCAGCCGTGCAAGCCGGGCACCCGGACGGGAGAGGAGCGACAAGAGGCGCTCCTAGGCGAACATCGATATCAGTTCACGCTGCCTCGCTTCGCTCAGCAGACGCCCGCGCCCGGCGCGCAGGTTGTCGACCTGACGATCCGGCCTGCTGGTCGCGGGAATGACGCAGGTGACCGCCGGATGGCTGATCGCGAACTTGAGGAACATCTGCGCCCAGGAAGTGATGCCCGCTTCCTTCTCTGCCCAGGCCGGCAGCGGCCGGTCGCGGACCACTGCGAACAGCCGGCCATCGTCGAACGCCCGGTTGATGATCACGCCGATGCCGCGTTCGCGGGCAAGCGGCAGTACGCGCTCGGCGGCCTGCGGCGCGTTGACCGAATAATTGATCTGGATGAAATCGAGCGGCTCGCTGCGCATGATGCGCTCCATTTCCTCGAGTCCGTCGGGACGGAAGTGCGTGATGCCGACGTAGCGGGTCCGCCCCTGCTCCTTCAGTTCCCGGGCATAGGGAAGCTGGGTGCGCCAGGCGCGCAGATTGTGCACCTGCAGCAACTCGACGTGATCGGTGCGCAGCACGCGCTGCGAGTGCGCCCATTGCCGCTCCGCATCTTCGCGATTGTCCGCGGCGATCTTGGTGGCGAGGAAACATCGCTCGCGCCAGCCGCCCTCGAACAGCAACTGCCCCAGGACCGCGTCGGCGCCATTGTAGTTGGGTGATGTATCGATCAGCCTGGCGCCGGCGGTGAAGAATAGCTTCACCGCATCCTTGAGCAGCGCGTACTTCTCCGAGCCGATCTCGGTTTCATAGCTGCCCGAGGTGCCGGCGCCAATCACGGGCAGCACCTCTCGGCTCGAAGGAATGCGGCGCGTCCGCAGCACTTCGTTGCCGGCGGATGACATCGGCCCCTGGGCAAGTGCGGGCGTCACCGCTGCGCCCAGTGCCGCGAGGGCGGAGAGACTGAGCGCCCCATGCAGAAAGCGTCGGCGAGACGTCATCGGCGATCCTCCTGCATCCGGAAAAGCCCAAGTATTCCGGCAACGAGGCTCGAGCGCAAGGACAAGCGGGAGGCGAAAACCGGAAACGCCAGCAGGGACCGGCGCGGCCAGGCGCAAACGGGAAAAGCTGGGGGGAACGCGATCGGCCTCGAACGGATCTGCGTCCATTCGCGTGCCCTCTCCGCCAGCGCTCCCCGATCAGCCGAGCCCGCCCGCCAGGCGGGGATCGATGGCGTCGTCTCCCGCTTGTTCACGCCCGCGCTCGGCGACATCGAGGACGGCTTCGAAGGCCGCATTCTGCGAGAGAAAAATATCTCCGCTCAATTCATCCAGGAAGCTCGAGCGCGTCAGCGCATCCATCACCGGTCCCTTGACCTCGGAAAGGTGCAGCGTCACGCCGCCTTCGGCGAGCCGGTGATTGATCGTTTCCAGGCTGTCCAGCGCCGAGGCGTCGATGGCATTGACCGCCGAGCACATCAGGATCACATGCCGCACGCTCGGCTGATCGGCAACCTGTCCGGACACGAACTCTTCCAGCCAGCGCGCGTTGAGCCAGGTCAGGCTCTCATCGATGCGGATGGTCAGGATGCGGGGATCGGTATAAACCCGGTGCCGCTTGACGTTACGGAAGTGCTCGGTATCGGCAACGCGGCCGACGATCGCGGCATGCGGACGCGCGGCGCGCCACAGGTAGAGAGCCAGCGAGACGCCGATGCCGGTCATGATGCCAGGCTCGATGCCGACCGCCAGCGTGACGACGAGCGTCGCCGCCATGGCGATGAAGTCCTTCGGCGAATAGCGCCAGATCTCGCGCGGCGTCCGCAGATCCACCAGGCTGAGCACGGCGACGATGATGGTCGCCGCCAGCGTGGCGATCGGCAACGAGGCGAGGAACGGAGTGAGGAACAGCGCCGCAATGGCGATGCCGACGGCGGCGAAGGCGCCGGCCGCCGGCGTCTCCGCTCCCGCATTGAAATTGACCACCGAACGCGAAAAGCCGCCCGTCACCGGATAACCGCCCGAGAAGGCCGCGGTGACGTTGGCCGCGCCCAGGCCGATCAACTCCCGGTCCGGATCGATCCGCTGGCGCTTGCGCGCGGCGAGCGTCTGCGCCACCGATACGCTTTCCACGAAGCCGATGATCGACAGCAGCAGCGCCGGCACGGCGAGTTGCCGCCAGAGTTCGGCATCGAACATCGGCACGGTGAACGGCGGCAGGCTCTGCGGAATGGCGCCCACCGTCTTTACGCCCATCGCCTCCAGATCGAAAACCGCGACCACCAGAGTGGAAGCCACCACTGCCACGATCGGTCCGGCGCGCGCGATGAGATCCGCGGGACGCGGCTTCAATCCCGCTTTCACGAGCAGTGGCTTGAGCCCCGTTCTCGCCCACAGCAGAAAGGCGAGCACCGCCGCGCCGATCGCAAGCGTGGGCAGATGAATGCCCGACATCCCCGCCATCAGCGTAGCGAGCAACTCAGGCATGGCATCTCCACGCGCCTGAACCCCGAGGATCGAAGCGATCTGTCCCGTGGCGATGATCAGCGCCGACGCGGTGATGAAAGCGGAGATGACCGGATGCGACAGCAGGTTCGCGAGGAAACCCAGTCTCAGCACACCCATCGCCAGCAGCATCAATCCCGACAGCAGCGCCAGTACCAGCGCCGCGGCGATGAATTCGGCACTCCCGGGCGCCGCAACGCTGCCGGCAGCCGTCAGCGTCATCAGTGAGATCACCGCGACTGGCCCCACCGCGAGCGTCCGGCTGGTACCGAACAGCGCGTAGGCAATGATCGGCAGAATCGATGCGTAAAGACCAACCTCCGGGGGCAGCCCCGCCAGCATCGCATAGGCGAGACTCTGCGGAATGAGCATGACGGTGACGATGGCGGCAGCGATCAGGTCATTGATCAGCACCGTGCGTCCGTATCCGCGCCCCCATTCGAGCACCGGCAGACGCCGCAACGGCATCGCGCTACTCCGGGCGCGCGGCGCGCGGCCTGACCATCCACTCGCGCCCCTTGAGCATGCCATGCCAGTAGAGAGGCGGCAGGATCTTCGACTTGAGCAGCCAGGACAGACGCGAGGGACGCGTCCCGTCGAGCAGCCAGCGCGGGAAGCTCGGCATCAGCTTGCCGCCATAACCGAATTCGGCGAGCACGATCCGTCCATGCTCCACGGTGAGCGGACAACTGCCGTAGCCGTCATAGTGAGCGACGGGTTCGCGTCCCTCGAGCGCGGCCAGCACGTTCACGGCGACGACCGGCGCCTGCTTGCGCGCCGCTGCCGCCGTCTTGGCGTTGGAGGCGGCGCAGGCATCACCCAACGCGAACACATTCGGATAGCGGGGGTGGCGCAGCGTGGCCTCATCGACCTCGATGAATCCCGATGCCGCAGCCAGGGGGCTCGAGCGCACGAAGTCCGGCGCGACTTGCGGCGGAACGACATGGATCATGTCGAACTTCTCCTCGAAGCGCTGCACCGTATCGCCGCTCTTGCGTTCGAAAACGGCGAGCCTGGCCGCGCCGTCGATCGCCACCAGCTTCGATTCGAAGTTCAGCTTCGCGCCATAGCGCTGGACATATTCCATCAGCGCCGGAACATACGCGGGGACGCCGAACAGCACCGCTCCCGCATTGTGGAACTGCACATCGATGTCCTTCAGCACGCCAGCCTTTTCCCAGCGCGAGCACGACAGGTACATCGCCTTCTGCGGCGCGCCGGCACACTTGATCGGCATCGGCGGCTGGGTGAACAGCGCCCGCCCGCGGCGCATCTCGCGCACCAGACGATCGGTATAGGGCGCGAGGTCGTAACGATAGTTCGAGGTCACGCCGTTGCGGCCCAGCGTCTCCTCCAGACCCGGAATCGCGCCCCAATTGAGCTTGATGCCGGGGCAGGCGACGAGCACGCGGTAGCGGATGCTGGATCCATCGGCGAGAAGCACGCGGTTCTCCTCGGGTACGAAACCGCTGGCGGCCGCCTTGATCCACTCCGCGCCCGGCGGAATGACTTGGGCTTCGGGTCGCCGGGTCGTCTCGGGGTCGAACACGCCGCCTCCGACCATGGTCCATCCCGGCTGGTAGTAATGCACCTCGCTCGGCTCGATGATGGCCACACTGACATCGCGATTGCGCTTCAGGATGCTGGCGGCGGTGGCGATCCCCGCGCTGCCGCCACCGACGATGACGATATCGCGGATGGCGCCAGCGTCATTGCGGCTGTCCGCCGTGGATGTATTCTGTGTCATCACTTTTTCTCCTTTGCCCAGCGGGGACCGCTGGTATATCGGTGCAATGCCATGCCTGCGAGCATGGTGCTCGTGAACAGGGCGGCGTCGGCCGGCACGATGGCGAGCCCCGCGATGCCAGGTCCGGGACAGAGCCCCCCGATACCCCAGCCGATGCCGAAAATCACCGCTCCGGCGGCAAGTCTGGCATCGATGCGGGTGGCGCCCGGAAGGTCGAACGACCCATCGGCGAGCGGCCTTTCCATGCGCTGACGAACCCTCCAGGCGAACGCCATCGGAATGATCGCGCCGATCATCACGAAGCCAAGGGTCGGATCCCAATCGCCGAACAGATCCAGGAACGAACGTACACGATGCGGATCGGCCATCCCTGACCAGGCAAGCCCCGCGCCGAAAATGACACCGCTGACCAGAGCGACGAGAATACGCTTCACGGCAATCCTCCCAGGCGCATCAGCGCCACGGTCGCGAAACCGCTCCCCATGAACAGCGCGGTCGCCAGCATCGAGCGGCGTGACAGACGGGAAATGCCGCACACCCCATGTCCGCTGGTGCAACCCGAGCCCAGGCGCACGCCGTAGCCAACCAGCAGGCCGGCAATGATCAGCGTCCAGGCCGAAGCCGGATAATGCGCTTCCACGCCGCCGGTGACGAGTCCGGTCAGGAATGCGCCGAGCGGCAGGCCGACGATGAAAGCCATGGCGATGCCCCTCCCCGGCCCACTGCCCGCCAGTCCCGCCGCGCGGGCCACCATGCCGCTCACTCCGGCGATGCGGCCGACGCCGAGCAGCATGATCGCGGCCGCAACCCCGATCATGAGGCCACCGGTGAAGCCGGCCAGCGGCTGTGCCTGCGGAAACAGGACCGTCACAGCGCGTTCAACGGGATCTTGAGATAGACCATGCCATTGTCCTCGGGCGGCGGCAGATGACCGGCGCGCATGTTGGTCTGCACCGAAGGCAAGATCAGCCGCGGCATCTCGAGCGTCGCATCACGGCTCTCGCGCATGGCGACGAACTCGTCCTCGCTCACGCCATCATGGGCATGAATGTTCGACTTGCGCTGCTCGGCCACCGTCGTTTCCCAGACATACTCCGTCCGCTCGGGCGGCAGATAATCATGGCACATGAACAGCCGGGTTTCCGGCGGCAGCGAAAGGATACGGCGCAGCGAACGGAACAGCGTGCGCGCATCGCCGCCGGGGAAGTCCGCCCGCGCCGTGCCGTAGTCCGGCATGAACATGGTGTCGCCCACGAACACGGCGTCACCGATGACATAGGCCACGCATGCCGGCGTGTGGCCGGGCACATGCATCACGGTTACCTCGATGCCGCCGATCCTGAAGGTGTCCCCGTCCTTCCACAGGCGATCGAAGTCCGAACCATCACGCTGGAACTCGGTGCCGGCATTGAACAGTTTACCGAACGTCTCCTGCACGGTGACGATGTGCTCACCGATGGCGATCTTGCCACCGAGCTTCTGCTGCAGCCAGGGCGCGGCCGAGAGATGATCGGCATGGGCATGGGTTTCCAGATGCCACTCCACTTCGAGACCCTGCTCACGGACATGGGCGAGCACCGCTTCGGCGGATGCGAAGGAAGTGCGGCCGGAGTTCGGATCATAGTCGAGCACGCTATCGACAATGGCGGCGCGCCTGGTTTCCGGGTCGTGAACCACATAGGTCACGGTGAAGGTCGCCTCATCGAAGAAGGGCGTGATGACGGGAATACCCTTGCGGGCTGAGATGACCTGGGCGCTGGCCCTGGAAAGCACGGAATCGGTCATGACTCTTATCCTCATATTGTCGATTACGGTAATTGTGTAATAATATATCCCACACCTGAGCCCGTCGCAATACAAACGGCGATCGAGAGGAAGAAAGGCATGGAACCGAACACAGATCGAGAACAACGCGTGCTGCGGATCGGAGACGTCGCGCCGGACTTTCGGGCGCGATCGACGCGCGGGGAAATACAGCTGTCCGCCCTGCGCGGAAAGTGGGTGATCTTCTTCTCCCACCCCGCCGATTTCACCCCGGTATGCAGCACCGAATTCACCGAACTGGCGCGGCGTCAGCAGGAATTCGAGGATCGCGACTGCGCCTTGCTCGGCCTGTCGGTGGACAGCCTCTACGCGCATCTGGCGTGGATCCAGGCGCTGAAGAACCTGTTCGGCGTAGATGTGAACTTTCCGATCATCGAGGACCCCAGCATGGCCATTGGCCACGCCTACGGCATGATCGACGATCGATCGGCGAGCAGCGCGACCATGCGCACCACCTTCTTTATCGATCCCGCCGGCATCATTCGCGCTACCAGCTGCTATCCACACAACGTCGGACGATCGGTGGACGAGCTGCTGCGGCTACTCATCGCGCTGCAGAAAGTGTCCACCGCCCCGGTACTGACGCCGGAGGGATGGCGGCCGGGCGACCAGCTCCTCAGCCTGCCGCTCGAAGAGCCGACGGACAGCAAGGACTGGTTCTGTCGCTTCGAGGAGGACGAATCGTGAGCGCGCTATACGAGAGTCGTGACGCGGCGATGGCAGCCGCCGACAAGCTGAAGGTATTCGCCCAGCCGCAACGACTCATGATCCTGTCGTGTCTGTTGCGGAGCGAGCGCAATGTCGGAGAGATCGCCGAAGCGACCGGCATCGGCCAGCCGGCACTGAGCCAGCAACTGGCGGAACTGCGCCGCGCCGAACTCGTCCGCACCCGGCGGGAATCGAAACAGGTCTGGTACGCCCTGGCCAACGATGGAGTGGTGCTGTGCGTACGCAACATGGAAGCGATCTTCGGCGGCAGCGGCATCCCCGATGAGTTGCCACTGGCGGACGCCCCGCCCGAGCCGGAGGCGACGAGCGAAGGAGTCGCCAGATTCGCCCGCATTCTCTAAAAAAAAGGGGACGCTCCCCTAACGAGGGGAGCGTCCCCTTTTTCTCCTGTCAACTGGCCGCGCTCATATTGGCCGAATGCGTAATGCCGACGGCGCGCGAATCATCGCCTACGCCATCCTTCTTCTGCTCTGCTCCGCCGTTGCGCAGCGCGACCAGCGGCAGATAGAGACTGACGATGTCGAGAATGATCCAGATCACGACCATCGCCGTGATGTAATGCATATTTCCCGTCAGATAGACGAGGAAGCCGAGGTCGATGACGTTGGCGAGATAGAGCAGGTAGAAACAGGCCAGCCAGATCGGCTGGGAAGTGATGCGTCGCTCGCAGTGCGGGCAGTCCAGGATTTTCCACTTGGCAGCAAGATACTTGTCCCATTTGGAGAAGGCGGGCTGCTTGCAGTGCGGACAGGCGAATTCTTTCATCGAGCACCTCATCAATTTCCGTAGTTTATTCCTCCGACAGCGCAGCGGCCACAACTCAACGCCGCCGCTCCGACAGGCGGATGAGCCGCGCCGTCCACTTGTCGATGTACCCGGTCAGGGCGAGGACGAAGAACAGGACGATACCGATCACGGTACCGATCGCACATGCCATCACCACTTCGTTCATGACTTCTCTCCTGCGTCGGTTGAACAGGCCTTCATCGCGCCGGAAACGTCGCCGCTTCGCGCATTCGCGTTCCGCTCCCTGGCGCGCAATTCATCGTTGCGAATGTAGGTACTCAGCTTGAATTCGCCGAGAATACCGCCGATGTTCGCGGCCTCGACCGCGAGGATGACGCAGAGCCCCCAGTAATGAAGGTGCAGATGGTAGGAGAGGTCCGCGTTCCATGCGGGATCGGTGAGATAGAGGTAGAGCACCGCGCCGAAGCGCACGAAGAGTGGTGGCAGGCAGGCGAGCCACTTGCCGCCCTTCTCACCGTACATCTTTGCCACCACATAGCCGGCGACGAACGGCACCAGGAAGATGTCGAGCGCCCAGAGGAAGGTGAAGGTGTCCATCCCGCGGAAGACCTCGATCCGCACCCCCAGCAACCAGTCGCCGATGACGATCAGGATCGTTCCGACGAGAACCGCAGCCGCTCCCCTGAGATGCATCCGCATCTTGCTCATACCCCCTCCAGACATTGGTCCGGTTCGGACGCCCTTACATTAAGAGACAATGACCAGTACACTACAGGTACACTTTGCCGCTTGATCAGCGAGCCTGTACCGGTGAAACGACCATGCCACTTGTGATTCTCGATTCGAACGACGCACGACCGCTCATCGATCAGATCGTGAGCGGAGTAAAGAAACTGGTGGACGACCGAGCGCTGCGGCCCGGCTCCCGCATGCCGTCGATCCGCGGCTTTGCCCTGGATCACGGCATCAGCCGCTTCACCGTCGTCCAGGCCTATGACCGGCTGGTGGCGATGGGCTACCTGCATTCGCGCCAGGGCTCGGGTTTCTATGTGTCGCCGCGCCCCCAGCCGCGGGAGTCACTGGAGGGCGCCTGCAAGCCGGACAGTGCGGTGGATGTGGTCTGGCTGCTGCGCAATTCGCTGGAGCATCGCAGCAGCAGGACGATGCCCGGCGCCTGGTGGCTTCCCGCCTCATGGATGGTCGAGACCGGAATCAAGAAGAGCCTCAGGGCGCTGTCATTGCACAGCGGAGAATTTCTCACCGCCTACGGCACGCCCAACGGCTACCTGCCACTGCGCGAACTGCTGCGTCATCGGCTTCGCGACATCGGCATCGACGTCGACATCACCCAGATCATTCTCACCTCCGGCGTCACCCACGCCATGGATCTGGTCGCACGCTATTTCATTCGCCCCGGAGATGCCGTGCTGGTGGACGACCCCGGCTATTTCATCCTCTTCGGCGGCCTCAAGTCCTTCGGCGCGAAGATCATCGGCGTGCCGTGGAACGCGAACGGACCCGATGTCGAAGCCATGGAAAGGCTGATCATCGAACATCGTCCCAGGCTGTTCTTCACCAACACCATCCTGCACAACCCTACCGGCGTCACGATCAGCCAGTCGATCGCCTATCGCGTGCTGCAACTCGCCGAGAAGCACGACATGATCCTCGTCGAGGACGACATCTACGGCGACTTCCATCCCGACGCGACCACCCGCCTCGCGACCCTCGACCAGCTCAAGCGCGTCATCTATGTCAGCAGCTTTTCCAAGACTGTCTCGGCCAGCCTCCGCGTGGGCTATCTCGCCTGCCACCCCGAGCTTGCCGCCGAGCTGTGCGACGTAAAGCTCCTGACCGGCCTGACCACGTCCGAGATCAGCGAGCGCTTGATGTACCAGCTCCTGACCGAAGGCCACTATCGCAAGCATCTCGACAAGCTGCGGTCGAAACTGCAGCTGGCACGCGAGGACACCATCAGCCGCCTCGAGGATCTCGGCTTCGAACTGTACTGCGAGCCGGCCGGCGGCATGTTCATCTGTGCGCGACGCGAGGATCTCGCCAACACCGCCGAAGTCGCCAGCCGCGCTGCCGCCAAAGGCATCATGCTCGCTCCCGGCCACATGTTCCGCCCGCACCAGGAACCCTCTCCCTGGCTGCGCTTCAACGTCGCGCATTGCGATGACGAGGCGACGTTCGACTTTTTCCGGGATTGAGCCTGGCCCCTGACACTCCGGCTGCCCGCAAGCGTCGAGGACCTTCGTCCGATGTCAAAGCGCCCGCAGCCGCCATCGTGCCCGACCGACCGCAACTCCCGAGCCTGTTTCAGAAGCCGGCTCCACGGCCCCTGTCGCGGCCAGCTTACCGGGTGTAAGCTGGCGGCGGATCACCGCCCCGCGAAGGGCTCGAGCGCATGAGTGGACAACCAAGGCAGCAAGGGAGCAAGGCATCATGGATATCAATGTAGGCAACATAGACCGAGCACTCCGCATCGTCGCAGGCCTCGCGCTGCTGAGCCTGCCCTTCTGGCTCGACTCTCCCTGGCGCTGGCTTGGACTGATCGGCGTGATGCCCCTGATCACCGGCCTGCTCGGCCATTGCCCGGGTTACCGGCTGCTCGGCACGAATACCAGATCGCATCGGCATACGCACGACTGACGGCCACCGCGTAAAGCAGTCGTTGCCGGCACAGCCTGGTGGCGGACGGGCGCCCGAACCTGTCAGCGACCAGGAACCCGCAGCCTTCGATCAGCAGGGACGAGGCCGCTCCCGCGCGCCAATCAACCAGCCACGCAACCTGGTGATTCACAGAGCGTTCGCTGCTGCCGCTTCGCAGATCACATTGGCATCGCCGAGCACTGACGGATGCAGGCCACCACCGTTGCGCCGTCTGCATCCGACAGCCCGGGATCGGGACTGATCAGGCCTGGCTTGTGAGGCGCGACTTCGACCAGGGCGCGGCATGGGCCGCTGAAGTCATCCGTCCGGCCCCTCCGGCGGGATCTCCGGTGACCGGGAACTGGCCGGCAAAGTGACGGCAAACAGGGAGCCGCCGGAAGAACGCGCTCGGCACACATCTCACCATCGCCGAGCATCAACCCTGTGCGGGCATCACACCGAGCATCGCCCAGCCGCGGCTGATCATCACCAGCCCCATGAAGATAACCAGCACCCCGGAGACGCTGATCAGTTGCCGGATCGACTTCTGCGACAGGTAGCTGGCGAAGAAGCCGAAGCCCAGCAAGGGGGGCAGCGTGCCGAGCCCAAAGAAGGTCAGCATCAAGGCGCCCTCGACCGGGCTGCCGGTGCCGGCGGCCATGATATACATGGCCTGGAGCGGACCGCAGCCGAGCAACAATCCGTTGAGCAGTCCGATCACCAGGGGACTCCGGACCTTCGCGGCCGTGCCCGTCACGCGCTTCGTCAGGGCTTTGGGAAACTTCAAGGAAAAGAGCCGCAGGCCTGGGATCAGGCGCAACATCTTCAGACCAAACAGCAGCAGGAACAGCCCCGCGAGCAGGGCCGCCCAGCCGCGCATCGTGGGCGTAATCGCGAACAGCGCTCCAACCAGACCAAACAGGGCGCCAATCGCAGCATAGGACAATGTTTTGCCAGCACCATAGGCGGCGTGGGCCAGCGCAGCTTCGCCCAGGGACTTCGTCCGTCGCGCATAGCTGACCACGAAGCTGCCGCACATGCCGATGCAGTGAAACCCCGTGAGCAGACCGATCATGAACAGCGTGGCGTAACCGAGCCCCAGGTTCATCTGCATCATCACCCCGGGCATGAGGCTGCGGCCCCATTGCACAACCCCGCCAATGATGACGAGCAGGGCCAGGAAGATCAGCACGTTCCGTATGCGTCGGTCCAGCGTCCGCATCCGCTCCGGCGCTGCGGGCCGCGCCGCGACAGCCCCGCCATCAGTCACCGCCTCCACCGGCCGTGGCGCGACTTCATAGCCCGTCGCCTCGATGGCGGCAATGATGGCGGCTTCCTGCACCAGCGCAGGCTCGTAGCACAGCTCCACCCGGCGTTCCACATGGCTGGCCTCGACCTCGTGCACGCCGCGCAGTTGCTCCAGCGCATGCTCGATGGCGCTTTCGCAACCCGCGCAAAACATGCCATTGACGGTCAGTACCAAGCGCTTCTGCATCTTGCGAACCTGTCGCCAACATGAAGCTCGGAGGAATTAACCTCTCGCGCCGCAGCGGTCGCAAACGAACGCTGGACTTGACCAGCCGGCGCACCTATTCTTCCAAATACCGTATGGTTTTCTCAATGAAGCACCAAACTGCCACCGCGATCAAGGAGCACGTCATGTCCAGAGAAGCAGGTGATCGTTACAGATGCGACAAGTGCCAGGCGGAACTCGTCTACGAGAAGGGCTGCCCGTGTCCGGCATCCATGCCTCATCAGGAAATCTGCTGTGGAGAGCAGATGAAGAAGGTCAACAAATAGTCCGAACTCAAAACGCTCCGTCCTGTGCCTGCGCCCGCGGGTACAGGACGGACCTGCGCTCCGGTGTGACACTGGCCGTCGATGAAGCCCCACCGGCCAACGTGTATTCCACATGAAATAAGTCGTGTTGCGATGCCCCCAGTCGGCGAACCGGCGTATCGTGCAGATGCCGAGGGATGACGAGGGCAGCGACGGTGCTGGTGGCCAGGGCGGTCCAGAAGGTATTTTCCATGCCTGGCATTTCTCCCTGTCGCAGGCCGCTGTTGGATCAGATCAGGTCTTTTCGATGGCTTGCCGCGACCACTACGAACGCGCATTGGCCGCGCCCCGGGCGCAGGGTACGAGAGACCGCAGACGCGCTGCAGGAGAGGATCGGTCCGGCGCGAGAAGAATTCGAGGCACGTTACGGCGCCTATCCAGCGTTGCAACGCATCGAGAAGGTTGTCACCACATTGTGCCGGCGTATCGTGAAGCGGTAGCGGAGTCAGCGTTAAGGGATGTGACAAACGCTCTTGCACATGGCCGGTACGTCGAGCGAAACGATGCCCTGCCTCAGACAAGTACGCCCCGCACGAGGCGGGGCGTGAAAGTGACTACGCGTCGGTGGGGCGGATATGTCAGTCAGGCGCCAGTGGGTGCCGGACGCCGAATCACTCCCACTCGATC
>JAVEZY010000027.1:18983-36262 GCA_034002745.1 Gammaproteobacteria bacterium | reverse complement strand
ATCGCCCGCCGGGCTTGAAGAAAGAAAAAAAAGGGGTCGGGAACGCTTCCGCTCCCGACCCCCGATGCTGTTACTGACTACTGACCGTCGCCCTCGGTCCCCGTGCGCCGCTCCTCTGGTTCCCGAAGCGGGAGCTGTGCGGTGGTGGCGGCCGGTTCGCGGACCGGCGCCGACGTGGGTGCTGCCGGAGCCGGAGCCGAAGCAGGGATGGCGCTGGACTGTACCGCGGTATGCAGCGAGTTCTGCGGGAGGTCCGGCTTGATGGTCTGCGCCACGGCCGGGGCTTCGCTGCTGGAGCGTTCGCCACTCTGCTGCGGGGCGTCTGCGACCGGCGAGGTGGAAGCGGGCCTCGCCGGGGTTGCCGGCGGACGCGGGGCACCTTCTCCCGATCTTTCGGACGGCTTGTCGGCGGATCCTTCCGCCGCTGCCGCGGATGCGCCTTCGGCGTTTACCGCGGCAGCGTTCTCACCGCTACGCGAACCACCGCGGCCGCGACGGCGACGGCGGCGTGTGCGTCCGGTGCCGGTTGCCTGGGCGCCTTCTTCGCCACCATTGGTGGCTGCCGGCTGATCCGAGGCGGTCTGTGCGCTGCGCCCTGTCTGTTGAGCGGCGGTGCCTGCAGCGGACTGGTCGCGCTGTCCACGAGCCTCGCCCTGGTCCTGACGGTTGCGGCTCCGCGCCGGTTCGCTCCGCGACTCGGCCGGTTTCGATTCCGCGGACCTGGCTTCGACCGCACGCGTCTGCCCCTGGCGTGATTCGGACTGACGCGAATCGCCGCCCCCCTGGCGGGGTTCGGCCTGGCGCCGCTGCTGCTGGCCCTGTTCGCCTCCCTGGCCTCCGCGACGCGAACGTCCGCCACGGCCATTGCGACGGCGCTCGGAGGGTTCGCGCCGTTCCGCGCCGGCTCCATCTCGCTGTGCGTCGTTCGCCGCTTCCGCGCCGGTATCACCTGCCGTACCGAACAGGGTGGCGAGGAACTGGCGGAGGAAGCCGCCGCTGCGCTTCTCGTCGGTGGAAGGCTCGCGTGGCGCAACCATCGGCGGAGCGGGGCGGTCGGCGACACGGACCAGCGGGGCTTCTCCCGGCGGCCGCGGCTGGCTGATCGGCAGCGGTTCGGCCACGGTGTCGACTTCCAGCGCCAGCTCGTAGCTCGGCTTGTCGCCCAGCTGCGTGGCTTCGTCGGAGCGGACCCGCGTCACTTCGTAGCGCGGGGTGTCCAGCGACGCATTGGCGATCAGCAGGATGCGCACTCCCTGCCGCTTCTCGATGCGCATGATGTTTTCGCGCTTCTCGTTCAGCAGGAAGGTGGCGACGTCGACCGGCAGCTGCACGTGAATGCGGCCGGTGTTGTCCTTCATCGATTCTTCCTCGATGACGCGCAGGATGGAGAGCGCCAGCGATTCCACGTTGCGGATGGTGCCGAGGCCGCTGCAGCGCGGGCAGGCCCGCTGGCTGGATTCGCCGAGCGAGGCGCGCAGGCGCTGGCGCGACATTTCCAGCAGTCCGAAGCGGGAGATGCGTCCCATCTGCACGCGGGCACGGTCGTCCTTGAGCGCGTCCTTGAGGCGGTTCTCCACCTCGCGCTGGTTGCGCGCCGGGGTCATGTCGATGAAGTCGATGACGATCAGTCCGCCGAGATCGCGCAGGCGCAGCTGACGGGCGATCTCGTCCGCGGCCTCCAGATTGGTCTGCAGCGCCGTCTCCTCGATGTCTCCGCCCTTGGTGGCGCGGCTCGAGTTGATGTCGATCGCGGTCAGCGCCTCGGCATGATCGATGACGATCACGCCGCCGGAGGGCAGGCGGATCTCGCGCTGGAACGCGGCTTCGATCTGGCTTTCGATCTGGTAGCGGGTGAACAGCGGCGTCTCGTCGCGGTACAGCTTCAGCTTCGGCAGATGCTGCGGCATGATCTGCTGCATGAATTCATGCGCGCGGTTGTAGACCGCTTCGTCGTCGATCAGTACTTCTCCGATGTTGGGGCGGAGGTAGTCACGGATCGCGCGGATGATGATGTCGCTTTCCTGGTAGATGAGGGCGGGTGCCTTGCCGGCGGCGCCCGCCGATTCGATCGAGCGCCACAGCCAGACGAGGTAGTCCAGATCCCACTGGATTTCCTCGGCGCTGCGGCCGATGCCGGCGGTGCGGACGATGACGCCCATGCCTTCGGGCACTTCGAGCTCGCTCATCGCTTCGCGCAGGTCGCTGCGTTCCTCGCCCTCGATGCGGCGGGAAATTCCCCCGGCCCGCGGATTGTTGGGCATGAGGACCAGATAGCGCCCGGCAAGGCTGATGAAGGTGGTGAGAGCGGCGCCCTTGTTGCCGCGCTCCTCCTTGGCGACCTGGACCATCAGCTCCTGGCCTTCCTTGAGCGCATCGCGGATGTCCACGCGCTTGCCCGGCTCGGGCGGATTGTTGAACAGGCTGGGGGCGACTTCCTTCAGGGGAAGGAAGCCATGGCGATCCGATCCGTAATCGATGAAGGCCGCTTCGAGGCTGGGTTCTACGCGGGTGATACGACCCTTGTAAATGTTGGACTTCTTCTGTTCACGCGAAGGAGTTTCAATGTCGAGATCATAGAGGTACTGGCCATCGACCAGCGCAATTCGCAGCTCTTCCTGCTGCGTTGCGTTTATCAGCATTCTTTTCATGTGTGGCAATCCTTTTCAAACAACCACAAGCGCGTTGTTCGCGATGAAAATGCTGAGCTTCGACCACGGTGGGCCGGGGCGACATCGAGTCTCCCTCCGGGAAACTGTTCGCATTCATGTCCAGTTCCTCATGCTCATCAGATCCGCGGTCGGTTTCAGCGTCTACATGCGCAGACGTGCTTGTGATCCCATGGTTGGAATCGACGGTCACGCGAGATTGCATGACCGCCAGAAACTTCTCTTTACATGCCCCAACGCAATCCACCTGGGGCGGGTGCGTTTCGACGGCCTCGCCTGCGCGAAGCCCTCGTAAACCTGCCCGATGCATTCGGGCGAAACGGCGGCGTCGATCGGGGCGGATGAAACCGTAGACGGGGTGATCTGACCCGCGGTGACAAACAGCGCCGGCGAACGCCTTGCATCGCGTCCGCACACCTGCCGCCTGTGGCCGTCGTCTCTTCGAAGAACAATCCCGGAGTCAGCCCGGAAGATGGCGCACGCCTCGCTAATATATCAATGTTTACATGGCGCTTCAATCAGTTATCCGGCTTGCCAGGAAGCGGCCGATCGCGCATGATGCGGCCATGATCGAAGCTGGAAAAGAGCGCGCCGTCTCCTACCTGGAGGTGGACGCGGGGCGCGAGGGACAGCGCATTGACAATTTTCTGACGGCACACCTCAAGGGCGTGCCGCGCAGTCACATATATCGGCTGCTGCGCACCGGACAGGTGCGTGTGAACAAGGGACGGATTCAGGCCACCTATCGCCTGAAGCAGGGCGATGTGGTCCGTGTGCCGCCGGTGAGCACCGCGGAGGCGGTCCCCGTGCGCGTGGGGGCCGAGCTGCTCGAGGCGCTGGAGCAGGCCATCCTATATGAGGATTCCGGCATCCTCATCCTCGACAAGCCGGCCGGGCTGGCGGTGCATGGCGGCAGCGGCCTGCGTTATGGTCTGATCGAGATTCTGCGCGAGTTGCGTCCGAATGATCGTGACATCACGCTGGTGCACCGCCTGGATCGCGACACTTCCGGCTGCCTGCTGGTGGCCAAGGACCGCCGTCTCCTCCCGGCGCTGACCGAAGCCTTTCGCCGCCACGAGGTCGAGAAGCGTTATCTCACCCTGGTGCGCGGCCGCTGGAAGGGCGGGGCGCGCACCATTCGCGCCGCCCTGACGCGCGCCCGCCTGCAGTCGGGGGAGCGCATGGTGCAGGCCGATGACGAAGGCCGCGAGGCCGAAACCCGCTTCACGCCCGTCCGGCGCCTTCCCGGCGCCACGCTGATGGAGGCGAGCATCCGTACCGGGCGCACGCACCAGATCCGCGTCCATGCGGCGGCGCTCGGGCACCCGGTCGCCGGGGACGAGAAATACGGCGATCCGGTGTTCAACCAGGCCATGCGGCGTCAGGGGCTGAAGCGCATGTTCCTTCACGCCCATCGTCTTGCCCTGCGGGTGGGTGGCGAGCGCATCGAAGCCACCGCCGAACTGCCGCCGGTCCTGGCACGAGTCGTGCTAACACTAGCCGAAGCAGCGGCGACTGGAGAGGAAAGAGGAAGGAGAAAGGAGGGAGGCGGCACATGACGGTGGGGAGTCAGCCGTTGCTTTTTGCTGTTGCTTTCAAACCTGTGCTTTCCACTGTTCACTGTATTTGATGATTAATCTGCCCTACAAACTACTGGTTTTCGACTGGGACGGCACGCTGATGGATTCGGAGGCGCGCATCGTCAGTTGTCTGGCGATGTCGCTTCAGGACATGGGACGGCCGGTCCCGCCGCGTCAGGCGCTGCTCAACGTCATCGGCCTCGGCCTGCCGGAAGTGGCGCATGCGCTGCTGCCGCACGGGGATGTCGATGGCGTGCGCCAGTTCGTCGACCGCTACCGCTATCACTTCCTGTCGGATCACTACGAGCCCGCGAACCTGTTTCCGGGCGCGCTCGATACGCTGCGTCAACTCGACGGCCAGGGATTCCTGCTTGGGGTGGCGACGGGCAAGGGGCGCCGTGGCCTCGACGAGATTCTGGAGCGCGCCGAGTGTCAGGGTATCTTTGCCGTGACCCGCTGTGCCGACGAGACCGCCTCCAAGCCGAATCCGCGCATGCTGATGGAAGTCATGGATGTGGCGGGTGTAGGGCCAGCGGATACGCTGATGATCGGAGATACGGTGTTCGACATGCAGCTGGCGCGCAACGCCGGCACGCGCGCGCTCGGCGTGAGCTACGGTGTGCAACCTGCCGAACGCCTGCTGGCGGAAGGCGCGATCGACTGCATCGACGAGATCGGCGCGATCGTGTCCTGGCTGGCCAATCCGGTCGCGCCCTGATGTCGAACCGTTCCGGAATCCGGTACCCGCATGCCTTATACTTTGCCCCTTTGCACGTTCTGATGAGGTCAAGATGACAGACAGCGACCGCAAGGATCCCTGGCTGGGTCCGCCGCGACCCGGAGATGCGCCATCGAAGGAGGCGTCCTCCGCTGTCCGCGCGTCCGATGAGCCCTGGGCGCGCGATACGCTCGAGAAGCTGGTGTTCGCTTCCTTGCGCGAACAGCGCGCGGCCCGTCGCTGGGGCATCTTCTTCAAACTCGCATTCCTTGCCTATCTGCTGCTGATCTTCTTCATGATGGCGGGAGGCGCGGGCGTCGGCAGCGTGGCGAAGGGCAAGCACACCGCGTTGGTCGAGATCAGTGGCGTCATCGCGAGCGATCAGGCCGCCAACGCCGATGCCATCATCACCGGTCTGCGCAGCGCCTTCGAGAACAGCGATGCCGAGGCCGTCATTCTGCGCATCAACAGTCCGGGTGGCAGTCCGGTACAGGCCGGCTACGTCAACGATGAACTGCGCCGCCTGCGTGGCCTGCATCAGGACAAGAAGGTCTATGCAGTCATCACCGATGTGTGCGCGTCCGGCGGATACTACATCGCCGTGGCGGCAGACGAGATCTACGCCGACAAGGCCAGCATCGTGGGCTCGATCGGCGTGCTCATGGACGGATTCGGCTTCGTCGACACGCTGGAGAAGCTCGGCGTCGAGCGTCGCCTGATGACCGCGGGGGAGAGCAAGGGTTTCCTCGATCCGTTCTCGCCCATGAAGGCCGATGACGCGCAGCATCTGCGTGGCATGCTGGGCCAGATCCATCAGCAGTTCATCACCGTGGTGCGCGAGGGGCGCGGCGACCGGCTCAAGGACGACAGCACGCTGTTTACCGGGTTGACGTGGACGGGCGAGGAGAGCGTGCGCCTCGGACTGACCGATGGTCTCGCCAGCAGCAGCATGGTGGCGCGCGACATCGTCGGCGCGGAGAGGATCGTCGACTATACCCACCGCCCGCCGGTGTTCGAACGGTTCGCCGGCCGGCTCGGGGGCGTCCTCGCCGATGGCGTCCTCACTGCCTTCCGCGGAGAGCTGCGCTGACCTTTCGCACCCGGGGCACCGCCGCGTTTCCTGGTCGCTTGCTGCCGCTCGCGCTGGTCTTCGCCTGTGGCGCGGCGCAGGCGACCGACGCCTCCTCGATATTTCTCGTCGCCGATCGCAATCCGCTGCTTCAGTTTCACAATCCGCCGCCGGTCCTCGGCGCGGACACGGCGCCGGCCGGGGTCGTGGCATCGGCCTGGACGCTGGAAGTGATCAATGACGCCGTGCGTCAGGAAGCGCCGGGAAGAGAGCTGCTGGTGCTCGATGGCGAACTGTGGCGACTCGAGATGAATCTGCGCTACGGCGTTCGCGATGGTTTCGACGTCGGTCTGTCGGTGCCCTTGCTGGCGCATGCGGGCGGCATCATGGATGGTCCGATCTGGGAATGGCACGAACTGTTCGGCCTCAGCAACAACCGGCGCCGGCCATTCGCCCAGGATCATCTCCAGTACAGCTATGTGCGCGGGGATCGCGTCGTGGTCGACATGCAGGACGAGAATGGCGGCATCGGCGATGTGGCGCTGACGGCGGGATGGCGCCTGTGGCGCGATGAAGTGCGCGGACGTACCGTCGGTCTGCAGGCTGCGATCAAGCTGCCGACGGGCGATGAGAAGCGCCTGCGTGGCAGCGGCACGACCGACCTGTCGATGGTCGTCACCGGCGCCGATGCGGCGATGCTGCGGGAGTGGCGTACGCGGCTGGTGTGGCGCGCCGGCCTGGTGGCGGCGGGCAGTGGCGGCCCGCTCGATGCCGAGCGCCGGGACTGGGCGCCGCTCGCCGGTCTCGGGCTCGAACGGCCGATCAATGCGCGGCTTGCACTGAAGGCGCAGGTCGACGCGCACGGCGCCTGGTACGACAGTGATCTGAGCGCTTTCGCCGACCATGCCGTTCAGCTCACCGTCGGTGCCGGTATCGCCCTCGCTCGGGGCAAGCTGGACATCGCGATCGTCGAGGATCTGGTCAACGACCCGACGCCGGATTTCGGTCTGTATCTCGCCTGGCAGGGACGGCAATGAGCGCTCGTATTGCCCGGAACCTCGAGCCGGCCCGTTCACGCCATCCGTGGATGTTGTCGGTGCCGCTCTTCCTCGCCTTGCTGCTCGCTTTCATGACGGTATCCGCGGCGCCTCAGCGCGCTCCGCTGCGTCTCGATCTCCCGCCGCTGGCCGCCGCCTCCGATGCCGACCAGCCCAACCAGCCCCATAGCCGGATCAGGCCGGTAGCCGCATCGGCGCCTCCGGACGCTGCCGGTCTGCGTCGCGACACCTGGTATTTTCTCGGCGGACAACTGCTCATCATCGGCGCGCTTTATGTGGGTCCGGAGCGGCTCTCCGGATGGAGCGACGAGCAGAAGGAAGAGTACAGCCTGAACAAGTACCGGGACAACGTCCGGCAGATCGTCGTCGATCACGACCGATGGTGGGTCAACTACATTCTCCATCCGTACTGGGGCGGCGCGTATTATGTCCGGGCGCGGGAACGCGGCTTCGACGATGACACCGCCTTCTGGTATTCGGCGCTGCTGTCGGCGGTATACGAGTTCGGCGCCGAGGCATTCTTCGAGGAACCATCGGTACAGGATCTGATTTTCACGCCCACGCTCGGCTACTTCGTCGGCCATCAGTTCATGAAGTGGCGCGGAAACATCCTGCAGCGTCAGGCGATCGGCGAGACGCCGGGCTTCGGCAGCCGGGCCTTGCTGTTGGCCACCGATCCGCTCGGCGCCGTCAGCCGGCTGTTCGATCGTGCCCTCGGCATCGAGGGCGAACTGACGATGCTGCCGTTCTACATGGAAGGCGGGGCAGCGGTGGCGCTCACCGCTGACGGTCCCGCGCGCCCCGATGCCGATCCGAGCCTGCTGCCGGGGTTGCAGGTGCAGCTCATCTGGTGAGGCAGGTCCGGCGCCGGATTTCCGGCGCTGGTAAACGGCGCGCGCAAGTGTTCAGAAAGACGGTGAACCGCCGATAAGCCGGATACCGATTTCAGATCCGCACGGACCCTTTCATGATCAGGATTTCACCCGAGTTGGACGAGGATATTCCATTGTGGGATGTGGCGCTGGAGGCCTTGCTGCGCGAAGAGTACGGCAAGCGCCGAACCCCGCTTTCCGTGGATGACGTGCAGCGCCTGTCGGCGCAGTATGCCATCCGCTTCGACGACATGATGCGAACCCTGTTCGAACTCACCGTACAGGGACATTGGCGCTACATGCCTGCGCCGGATGTGATCGCCGAGATCACCCGGGAACACATGAATGCCCTTTGGGCGGATGGCCGCCTGGTTCCGGATCACGCGCGCGAGGCCTATCCCGGGGCGTGGCGCACAGTGCGCTGAACCCATGTCTGGACGTCTGTACGATGTGGTATTCGGCGGCGAACTGCTGCCGGATGCCGATCCGGCGCTGGTCCGTCAGCGTCTCGCCGCACTGTTTCGCATCGAGGTCAGCGCGGTCGAACGCCTGTTTACCGGCGCGCCGGTCGTCATACGCAAGGCGGTGGAAGAGGGCGTTGCCACCCGCTATCAGCACGCCATGCGCCAGGCCGGCGCGGTCTGCGCGCTGCGGGAGGTGTCGCCTTCAGCCGGCAGCGCCGACCCGGAGACTTCATCGGCTGAGAATGAGGGATTCGCGCCTGATCTTTCCTCCGCCATCCTGCTCCCTCCCGGAACACCGTTTCCCCAGCCACCGCCGGCTCACCCGCCGCAATTCGATTTCTCCACCCTGACCCTGGCCGAGCCTGGCGTCGATCTCGTCGATCCGCGACCCGCAGTTGCGGCGGCGGTGCCGGATGTGTCGGGGATTTCGCTGGTGGATGGGGAGGAGAGAAAAGAGGAAGGATGAAAGTGTAGGGCGCTCCTTGGTTTTTCTTTCCTCATCTTCACCGTTGTCGGCGGAAAAGTATCCGCCGGACAAAATCCAGAAAAGAACTTCCTGCATCCCGCATCAACCCCGCTGTCTCCTCCTGACGACGCGGTTTTTCAACCTCGCTGCGCCGGGCAACCTGATCGATCGCTTCCTTTGTGTTTAGAATGTAGGCAGCAGAAGAACGATGAATAAAGGAGGATCGGACATGCGGCGTGCGGCTGGCGTGTTGCTGGGCATGGGCATGATGCTGGCGCTGGGCGCGGCTCATGGTGCGGTGGTCGGCAAGGAAGTCGAATACGATGCCAACGGTATCCGTCTGGTCGGCTTCCTGGCTTGGGACGAGGCCAGCAGCGAAGCACGTCCCGGTGTCCTGGTTGTGCATGAATGGTGGGGCCTCAATGATTACGCGCGCTCGCGCGCCCGTCAGCTGGCGGAACTCGGATATACCGCGCTCGCCGTGGACATGTATGGCGGCGGCAAGCAGGCGGAGCATCCGGATCAGGCCGGAGCGTTCGCGGGTCACCTGGCGGAGCGGCCGGACGAGGTCCGGGCGCGGTTCACTGCCGCACTGGAACTGCTGCGGATGCAGGAGAGCATGGATCCGGAGCGGATTGCGGCGATCGGCTACTGTTTTGGCGGCGGCGTGGTGCTGGATATGGCCCGCTCGGGCGTGGACATCGACGGCGTGGTGAGCTTCCACGGCAGCCTTGCCAGCAGCCTGGAGGCGCGGCCGGGTGAGGTGAAGGCGAAGGTCGCGGTGTTCCATGGCGCGGATGACCCCTTCGTGCCTCAGGACGATGTGGACAATTTCCATGCCGAAATGGAGGCGGCGGGCGTGGATTACGAATTCGTGGCCTACCCGGGTGTGATTCACGGCTTCACCAACCCTGAGGCTGACCGCTTCGGTAAGGAATTCGACCTGCCGCTTGCCTATGATGCCGGGGCCGACGCCGATTCATGGCGGCAGATGCAGGAATTCTTCCGCGAAATTTTTCACAAATGAACGCTGATGCCTTGATTGGTCGACCATTCTGCCGATAGTCTGGAGTATGGAGGTTTCCGCTCCTGGCAGGACATCGTCATGGCATTCGTAATCGTCGATGGTAGAGGCGGGTGCCGGGCGTGAGGGCGCGCGGGCGTAAAGCGAACCAAAAGTTCGGGTAGATGATGAAGACGGTACTGATACTGAATTCAAAAGGAGGCTGCGGAAAGTCGACGATCGCGACCAATCTTGCAGCCTACTATGCGTCGACGGGGGTCCGCTGCCAGCTTCTCGACTATGATCCGCAGGGATCCAGTCTGCAGTGGCTCGAAGCGCGTCCGGCGAGCCGCCCGGCCATCCAGGGGGTGAATGCCACCCGTACCCGCACGGGGCTCACGCGGAGCTGGCAGATGGCCGTGCCCGCGGATGTCGGCAGGGTGGTGATCGATGCACCAGCCGGCGTCGGCGGGATTGCCCTGCAGGAGATGCTGCGGCGCGCGGATGTGGTGCTGGTGCCCCTCACCGGCTCCGCGATCGATGTGCATGCCACCCGCGCCTTCCTGACCGATCTGCTGCACAGCGGCCTGGTGCGCCGCTCGGGCCTGCATCTCGGGGTCATCGGCAACCGCTTCCGGAGGCGCAGCCAGCACTTCGAAGCCTTCGAGAAATTCCTGGAGATCCAACGGATTCCGCTGGTGACCACGCTTTCGGATTCGGAGAATTACCTGATCGCGGCGGAAGCCGGGCTGGGGATATACGAGATGGACGAGCGGGAGACTTCAGCCGAAAGGGAGCAATGGTATCCACTTCTCCGCTGGTTGATCGATCCGACTCAGGAAGTGAAAAGAAGCGAGCCGCGGCCGCGGCTCAATGTGATCGGTGCAGGCTGAACCGGGGGAATCTATCCCACCTGGTTGAGCATAGGCAACTCCGGATCCGCCTCCGCAGGCTCTTCCCTCTGGATGCGTTCGTAGACTTCCTTGCGGTGAATCGAGACATGCTTTGGCGCCTCGATACCGATACGTACCTGGCCGTTCCTTACCGAGCAGACGGTGATCTTGATGTCGTCGCCGATGATGAACGTCTCTCCCACTCTCCGCGTCAGGATGAGCATGCAAGCCCCCTTGCCTCGTTATGGCTGTCTGGAGTTTTAGGACAACAGTAAGCGGTTCCCCTTAGAGATGTAAATTCCACAATTGGGGTATACCGCTCTCTTATCTCTTTCGTCCCGCGTCTTCCTGGTTGTAAATAAGCATTGCCTCCACCAGCGTATGAACGTGCAGCTTCTGGTAGATGTTCTTGAGGTGCGTGCGCACTGTCTCGTAGCTGATGTGAAGTTCCTCGGCCACCTTCTTGGTGGTGTAGCCGCGCTTGACGAACTCAAGGATCTGCAGCTCGCGCTTGGTGAGTTCGTCGAACTTGGTCTTGCGTCCGTTGGTCGAGACGGCGCGGCCGGAGGAGGTGGCGTGAAACGTCTCGAGGACCCGTTTGGCGATGACGCGCGACATCGGTGCGCCGCCGTCCACCACTTCCCAGATCGCCTGCTCGATTTCCGCCAGCGAAGTCGATCCCTTGATGATATAGCCGACCGCACCAGCCTGCAGCGCTGCAAAGAGGTGGGCGTCGTCGTCGTAGACGGTGAGAACCAGAAACTCGGTGGGGCAGCCGCTGGATGACACGCGCTGAATGACTTCCACCCCGGAAATGTCGGGCAGCTCGATGTCGATCAGGGTGACGTCCGGATTCAGCCGCAGAATATTGTCGGCCGCCTCCTTGCCGCGGCTGTACTGGCCGACGACACGAATGCTGGGGGAGTTGCCGAGCAGCTGACCGAGCTCATTGAGGTAGCGCTCGTTGTCCTCGACTATCACGACCTCGATCGGGCGTTCGTCTTTCATTGCATTCCTGATATCTGTCGCGAAGCGGACGTGTCGGCGGCCGGGAACGATCAATCGGCTAACTTAGAAAAGGGCTGCCCGTCCGTAAATACCTCATTTGGGGGAAGGCGGCTCTGGCCGACTGGGAAACGCATGTATACCTGCGTTCCGGCGCCAGGACGCGAGCTGATGCGCAGCTCGCCGCCCTGTTCCTGCACGCGCTTGCGCATGTTGATGAGTCCATGACGATCGGTGCTGACGCGCTCGGGATCCATGCCGCGCCCGTCATCGCTCACCGTGATCTCCAGCCCGCGCTCGTCGACCTGAAGCCTGCACTGCACCGCGGTTGCGTCGGCGTGCTTGGCGACGTTGATCAGTGCCTCACGAAAGGCGCGATAGATGGCATGCTTGAGCGCCGGACTCGGCGCGCGCACCTGCTCGTCGGCGATGCGCGCGTCGAGATCGAAAGCGACATCGATATGCCCGAGCAGATCGTAGCCGAGACGCCGCAGGGAATTGGCGATGTCCTCCCACGTGTTCTGGCGATCGTCGATCACCCACAGGAAATTGCGCAGTTGACGCGAGGACTCGTCGGTGTTGCTCTTGATCTGCTGCAGCTTGGCGCGCAGTTTCTCGAAGTCGTTGGGACAGCGTTCGGCGCCTTCGACCGCAATGGCAATGCTCGCCAGGTCGTTGAGCACCGTATCATGCAGCTCGCGATGCAGCCGCTCCTTCTCCATGCGCGCGCTGTATTCGAGCGCCAGGCGTTCCCGATAGAGGCGCTGGTTGTCCAGCGACAGGATGAGACCGAAGGGGAGCATCAGCGAGAAAAGAGCGTAGTTGTTCACCAGATTGTCCACTCCCGGCCAGGGCAGCACCACCGCCATGACAAAGAACGAGGCCACCAGGAGCACGGCGATGAAAGTGATGCGCACCTGCTTGCGCATGAACTCATCCTTGCCATAGAGCATCGAATGCACGAAAGATCCCATCATCAGCAGCAACCAGATGATGAGGAAGGGCAGGCTGCTGGTCAGGCCGATGACTCCGGAAACGTACAGCGTCGAGATCAGGGCCGCGTAGATATAGAGTGTCGGAACGATCCAGCCGTGATTGCGCAGCAGCCGCTTGCGTTCGGGGAAGACCAGCGAGAAGTGCACGATGGCGATCTGGCCGGTGCTGGCGATGAAGAAGACGCATGCCAGCAGGCGCATCAGTTCAGGGTCCATGACGATCGGACGATGCACCACCGGCGCTACGCCGACCAGATAGAGCGCGGTCGAACTGAGAAAGATCGAGCACAGGAAGCCGGTCAGACGCTGATGATGGCGGAATACCGAAATGGCCGCGAAGACGTAGATCACCGCGACGATATACACCAGGCCGAGGCGCTTGGCGATTTCCCTGAGCGGCATGCGCCCGAGCTCCACCAGGATCTCCCAGCTCATGCCGGCGCTGTCGAGAAACCGTATCACCACGGCATGGCGGTCCTCGACCTCCTGGTGGAGATCCCGCTGCGCCTGCCACCACTGAGATTCCTCAGTGCCACTCTTGAAGGTTGGAAGCTTCCACAGATCGGTGTCGCGAACCGGAACGCCGCCGATCTGGGTGATCTGAATCCCTTCGCGAACGGTGAGGACCTTGCCATCTACCAGCAGGGCAGGTGCGGAATAGAGCGCATAGATGCCGATCACGGTAATGAAAACCGTGGCGGTCATCATGAAGGCAATCGCCGTCCAGCGGGAGGGGCGATACGGTAGCGGAAAGAACCTCAATGAATTCACCTGCGCATCGTGCAGGTGAATTATGCCGCATGCGACCGGGATTATCATCCGCCCGGCAAGAGACTCCCTGTCAGGAGGGGCGGCGGGTCTTCCAGGCGGCGCGCGGGTCGAAGACGATGTCGGCCGCCATGCGGCGGTACAGTTCCCGTACCGCGTCGTCCACGGGAGGATTCACGATGCGGACAGTCAGATACTGATCTCCGGGAGGAGTCCCCGGCAGGCCGCGACCCTTCAGGCGCAGGCGGCCTTGCGACTGTATGCCCGCCGGGACCCGGACTTCGACCTCGGTGCCAAGCGTGGGCACGGTTGCCCGGGTGCCAAGCGCGGCTTCCCAAGGGGCGAGGGGAAGGT
This sequence comes from Gammaproteobacteria bacterium, assembly GCA_034002745.1. Taxonomy (GTDB): domain Bacteria; phylum Pseudomonadota; class Gammaproteobacteria; order SZUA-140; family SZUA-140; genus JAITWN01. The sequence goes on along the minus strand of JAVEZY010000027.1, from coordinate 22,351 downwards.
CCAGATGAATGTCCTTGCCCTCGAGGCGGAACAGCGGGTGCGGCCGGATACGAATTTCCAGATGGATGTCGCCGGCATCGCTATCGGCGAGGCGGATTCGCTGACCTTCGCTGACGCCGGCCGGGATGCGTACGTTGAACGTGCGCGGCTGGATCCGGATCTGGCCACGGGCATCGGCGACAGGGGTCTCGATGGTGATGGTCCGCGTGGCGCCGCGCCAGGCTTCCTCCAGGTCGATGTGCAGTTCCCCGGCATGACGCGGCGCCGGACGCTGGAATGCCTCGTCGAACCGGAAACCGCCTCTCGCGCCGCCGAACAGGGTTTCGAAGAAGTCGCTGAAGCCGGCGGCGTCGAAGCCGGCGCGTCCCGTATTCCAGTCGGGCGGAGGGGCGAAATCGTCGCCGGCATGCCAGCCGGCGCCGAGTCTGTCGTAGGCGGCGCGCTTCTCCGGATCGCGCAACACCTCGTAGGCTTCGCTGACTTCCTTGAAGCGTTCCTCGGCGTCGGTTTCGCCGCTGACGTCGGGATGATACCGGCGCGCCAGCTTGCGATAGGCGCGCTTGATGTCATCCGGCGCGGCGCCGCGTTCGACGCCGAGGATGTTGTAGTAGTCCTTGTATTTCACCTCCAGGCTCTCGATAGCTTCCGCTCTTCAGCGAGCGGATCACTCACTGCTCGATCGCGATGCGCCGGGGCTGGAGCTTCTCGTGCTTGGGAATGGTGATCTCGAGCACGCCCTTGTCGAAGCGCGCCGTGATCCTGCTCGCGTCGGCGGTGTCCGGCATGCTGAAGCGGCGGTAAAAGGCGCCGCGCGGACGCTCGATGCGCTTGTAATCACGGCGATCCTCGCCATTCGGCGAGCGCTCGCCGCGGATGGACAGGCAGCCATTCTCCATGTTCACCTCGATCTGCGCCGGATCGACGCCGGGAACATCGGCGAACAGAACGTAGCGGTCCTCCTTCTCCTGGATGTCCACGGCGGGCGCCCAGTCGCTGGTGACGACATTGCTGGTCGCCTCATCGCTGTCCTGTGCCTCGGCCAGCCTGCCGAATTCGCGGCTGAACCGGTTCATGATGGTCCACGGATCGTACTGATATACTCTCATCGTCATGCTCTCCATTCCGTAAGCCGTACAAACGGCCAGGTTCAACGTGTTTCGGGGTGCGACCCGATGTGCTATCAATAGGGACCGCCGGCTGCCATTTCAAGCGCGGCCGGGAAGCGGAGAGCCGGAATGAGCATGCAGGACACGATCACGAGTAAACTGGTGGCCGGCTTCGGCGAGCTGGATCACCTGGAAGTGATGAACGAAAGCTCGGGGCACAACGTGCCACCCGGTTCGGAGTCCCATTTCAAGGTGGTGCTGGTGTCGGAGGATTTCGTCGGCGCGGGGCTGCTGGCGCGGCATCGTCGGGTGCACCGGATCCTCGCCGACGAAATGACCCGGATCCATGCGCTGTCAGTGCATGCCTATACGCCTGACGAGTGGCGCGAGCGTACCGGCGGCGCACCGATGTCGCCGCCGTGCATGGGCGGCGAGACCGGCCGCAACCGTGCGGGCTGATCCATTCATAGAGGAGAAGAAGAACATGAAACGCGCGACGAAGGGTTTGTTTGCGGTGCTGCTGTGCGGAGCTGTCGCCGGAGGGGCGCCCGCCCTGGCGCAACCGCCCCAGGGAATGCCGGGGCCCGGCGGACATCCGCACATGATGATGCACGAGCGGCCCGGTCAAGGCATGGGCAGTGATGAACGCGGCCAGTATGGAGGTTCGTGGCGGGCGACCCTGAGCTCGGAGCAGAGGAGCGAGATCGCAATGTCCCATCTGCGCATGCAGCAGAAGTACGCGCTGGCCGAAGCGCGCATCGCGCTGCAGGAGGCGGAGATCGCGACGGTGATCGCCAGCGACGACGGTGACGATGCGGGACTGCAGGCCGGCGTCGAGGAACTGGTGTCTCTCAAGAAGGAGTTGCTGCTGTCCAAATATCACCACCTGATGGAAGTGCGCCAGCTGCTCACGCCGCAGCAGCGCATCTCGTTCGATCTGTGGGTGCTGTCAGGCAAGTTCAAGGACCATCACCGATGAACGAAGAAATCATGAAAGCGACGGGGGGTATGTGAATGGCGGCTGATATCGACGAGCTCACCGTCGACTATTACGAAGGCGACCAGCATCTGGTGAAGCAGCTCGACAAGGTCGTGCTGTCGAAGGGCGCCTGGGTGACGATCATTTATCGGTATCAGGACTGGGAGGCCGCGAAGGGGGCCTTCGGTGCCGACAAGTTCACCATTCGCCGTTACCAGAAGCGCAATGGCGAGTACTTCCAGAAGTCGAAGTTCAATATCTCCAGCATCGACCAGGCGCAGAAGATCATCGCCGCGCTGCAGGGCTGGATGTCCGAAACTTCCTGATCATCCGCGCCGCCGGCCCAGCCGGCGGCGCGCGACCGGAATTCCCCCTCTTTTCATCATCTTCGGGACGTGTGTCGCGGAACCTTCCGTCAAGGAATGCGGGTCCCGACCGATAAGGATCAGGTGACGCCGCCGTTTACCAGTACACCGCAGCCCCGAGGGAAGAAAGCACATGACAGGCCATGACGGACAGCCCGGTTCCCATCCGCGTGAAGGGACTCCGAACGCACAGACCGTGCCGCTGGTAAAGGCCTGTCGGTCCCTTGCCGAGACTTTCGTCACACAACTGCATTCGCGGATCGTCAAGTCGATGGATGAATCGATCGAAGCGCTGCGCGGCGACGATGGCGACATGCCGGATCCGCTGGTGGGTGAGCTCGGGCTGATACGCAAGGACGCCGAACAGTTTGGCCGCATGTTCAAGGACCGCTTCGTCGCACTCTACACGGCGTCCGTTCGACCCACCGCCGATTCCTCGGGACAGTATTTCTTTTCCGTGTCTGCCGACGAGGATGCCGGCCTCTCGCTGGTGGACGACTCCAAGCTCGAGGAGTGGCTCGCGCTCGACAACCTCATCGCCAAGATCCACGAACGCTGGAGCACGGAACTCGCCGGCCTCAATGCCCGCTTCTGTCAGATGCTGCCCGGCATGCGCATCAATAAGTACCGCCTGCCGCTCGGACCGGACAAGTTCTGCCATGCGTTCCACGATGCGCTTACGGCGCTCGCCACCGACGTCAAGGGCCGCGTCTATTGCTATGGTCTGCTCGATCGCGCCCTGTCATCGGAGATCGGCGGATTCTATTCGCAGGTAAATCACTTCCTCATCGGAAAGGGCGTTCTGCCCTCCCTGGTCGTGGAAGAGCCCGCGCGCGAAGAGCGCCGCGATGGACGCAGGGGTGGCGGCCATGCGTCGGAGTCCGGAGCGGGGTATGAAGACGGCCTGGGAAATACAGT
>JAVEZY010000027.1:0-18883 GCA_034002745.1 Gammaproteobacteria bacterium | reverse complement strand
GTCGCCATGCAGCAGTTGCTTGGCGGGTGCTGGGAAGCGGGTGAGGGCGGCGGCATCGTGGCCCCCGAGATGGAGATTCCGGTAGCGCCGGTCCTCATCGATACCTTGTCTTCGCTGCAGCGCGACGAATCGATGGTGGAGCGGACCGGCGAACTCATTCGCGGCGGTCTGCGGCACTACGTGCACGGGCGCTTTGGCGGGCTGCCGCAGGAAAACCAGGACGCCGGCATCAGCCGTCTGGATGACGAGACCATCGACGTCATCAGCATGATCTTCGACTACATCCTCGATGATCACGCGCTGCCTGATCTCATGAAGGCGCTGATCGGCCGCCTGCAGATCCCTGTGCTGAAGGTCGCGCTGATCGACCGCGCCTTCTTCCGTCGCAAGTCCCATCCGGCCAGGCAGCTTCTCAATGAACTCGCCCAGGCGGGCAGCAGCGGCTGGGATGATGAAAGCGAAGTCGCGCGGGACCGCCTGTACGCGAAGATCGAATCGATTGTGCACCGCATTCTGGACGAATTCGAGGACGATCTCTCGATCTTCGAGACGCTGCTGAATGAGTTGCGCGTCTTCCTCGCCGAAGAGGGCAAGCGCCTCGAGGAAGCGCAGCAGAAGCTGCTCGAAGACGCGAGCCGCGCGGAGAGCGCGGAAAAGGTCAGGATGCGCGTGCTGTCGGAACTGGCCGCGCGCATGCAGCACGCGCAGATCCCGCAGGACGTGCGCGAGTTTCTGCTCGGATCCTGGAGGCAACATCTGGAAGGTCTAGCCACCCAGGGGGAGGAGGCGGCCGCGCCGGCGCTCGCTCTTGCCGGGGAACTGCTATGGAGTCTGGCGCCGAAGACCACGGCGGCGGACAGAAAGCGCATGACGGCGATGCTCCCGTCGCTGCTCGCGGGGATCGAAGCGGGCATGCGCGCGATCGATATGGGGCAGGACGAGATCGACGGATTCCTGCGCGCGCTCGAGCATCATCACTTCGTCAGTATCAAGGAAGGCATTCGCGCAGAGCGTCGGGCGTCGGGGGATGAGCCGAAGCAAGCGGATGCGGGAGACGAGGGCGCGAAGGGAGATGCCGCCGGCAGCGTCGATCGTACGCTGGCGGAACTGCAGAGTGATCTCGACGACATGTCCGATATCGACTGGGATAGCCTCTCCGGCTTCGACGACATCGTCGAGCTGCGCTCGAGCGACGATGGCGCCTTCGAGCGCATGATCGCCGAAATGGGGCTGACCGAGACGCCGCAGGATGACGGGCCGCGGATAGATGACGAATACACCACGGTGGTGCGCGGGCTGGCGCTTGGCACCTGGGTGGAACTGCGCGACGAAGGCGGTCGGCCGATGCGGGTGAGGGTGGTGTGGAAGGGGGACGAACGCACCCCGTTCTCCTTCGTGAATCGGCAGTACAAGGTGGTGGCCGAGCGCCCCCTCTACGTACTGGCGGACCAGTTCCGCAGCGGCGAGGCCTCGGTGGTGGAGAATGTCGGGCTCTTCGACCGCGCGATGGACGGCGTGATCGCCGGCATCATGAAGCTGACCGGGGGCGCGACCGCTTGAGCGGACGACGTTCCGCGCTGCAGGGGCTGGATGGCAGTCATCCGTTTCGCCAGGCCGTTGCCGACGGCTGGGTCGAATACCCGGCGCGCAAGCGCAGGAACGGACGCGTCTTTCTGTTCAATTTCGCGCTCGCGCGGGAGATGGGCGTGCTCCCTGCGGATGCTCCCGACGTCCTCGACCGCAAGCTGAAGGCCGAGATCCTGGAAGCCTTCAGTCTCCAGATCGTCAACGAGTACGACGTGGAACACGAGCCGAAGGCTATGGCGGGTACCGGTTCGCGACGCTTCATGGCAACGCGCTACCTTCAGCTCCAGCATCCCGACCGTCGCGGTAAGAGTTCGGGTGACGGCCGCAGTATCTGGAATGGAATGCTGCGCTGCGGCCGTGAATCCTGGGACGTTTCGAGCTGCGGCACCGGGGCGACGCGCCTCAGTCCCGCGACTGCGATTCACAAGCGCTTCTTCCGTACCGGCGATCCTTCCGTCTCCTATGGCTGCGGGCGTGCTTCGCTCTGGGATTCTCTGTGCGCGGCGCTGATGAGCGAGAGCCTGCACGCGGGCGGTGTCCGCACCGAGCGCACGCTCGCCATCATCGAATATGGCGATGGGAGCTGCGTGGGGGTGCGGGCCTACCCGAACCTGCTGCGCCCGGCCCATTTTTTCCTGTGGCTCAAGCAGGGTGATCATCGGCGCCTGCAGGCGGCCGTCGATTACTACATCGCGCGGGAGTGCGATGCCGGACGCTTCCCCCGCATCGCCGATCGGCGCCGACGCTATCTGCATCTGCTCGACCGCGTTGCCGATACCTTCGCGCAAACGGCGGCGCGCTTCGAGAGCGACTACATCTTCTGCTGGCTGGACTGGGATGGCGACAATATCCTGCTCGACGGCGGGATCATCGACTACGGTTCGGTGCGCCAGTTCGGACTGTTCCATCATGAATACCGCTACGACGATGTCGACCGGATGTCGACCACCATCGTCGAGCAAAGGCGTAAAGCGCGCTATATCGTGCAGACCATGGCCCAGCTGACCGATTTTCTGATCGAGGGCAGGAAGAGGCCGATCGGCGCCTTTCGGGCATCAGCCGCGACGAAGTCCTTCGACCGGGGATTCGAACGATGGCGGGCGCACTTCCTCGTCGAGCGCGTCGGCTTCTCGTCCGCCCTGGCGCCGGCGCTGCTGGCCGACAGAGTCTTCGCCGAGGAACTGCGTGAGTTCGCCCGCCACTATCGCCATTTCGAGCGCAGCAAGGCGTCGATCGGTCCCTATCGCGTATCCGATGGCGTAACCTGGGATGCCGTGTTCTGCATGCGGGATCTGCTGCGCGAACTGCCGGCACGGCTGCGCGACGGCGCAGGAGAAGTCGCGCCCGAGGAGTTCATCGACATGATGCGTTCGAGCTACGCCAGCGAACGCGACGTGCGGCTGTATCCGGCCCGGCGATCAAGGGCGCGAAGGTTTCAACGAAGCTACTCACGCCTGGTCGATCGTGCGGCCGCCATCGCCGGTTGCGGTTTCGACGCCATGCTGCGCGCGGTGGCTTCCCGTTCGGCGCAACTCAACCCCTACGACCGCATTACCGGCGACGGTGTGCTGATTGCGGCGAGACGTTTGCTTTCCGGATATAAGGACATGAACCATAAGGAAATGTATGCCGTGTTCCGGGGCTTCGTCGATGCCCAGTGCGCGCGCCCGGCAAGGCCGGCGGCGCTCGGCAGCGAAACCTCACGAAGACTGCACGGCGCCATGCTGCAGGCGATCAGATCGCATCGCGAAGGACTTTGACGCGTCACTAACGCCGCCCGATCCTGTCCCCGTCCACCGCGTAATTGTCGGTCCGCACCGAAAGTGGTAAGGTGTGCGGATTTTCGGCGGGCGGCATTTTTGCGCCGCCGTTCCGCGACCTTCCCTTCCCAATCCAAGGAGAACGAACGATGGGGGATAGCAACGAAGTCCTGGTGGTGGCCTCGAAGATCAAGAATTACATCCGGGCGAAGTCGGAAATGAACGTATCCGCCGCGGTCTTCGACGTGCTGTCCGACAGGGTTCGCGAACTGTGCGATCGCGCCATCGAGAACGCGCAGCGGGATGGCCGCAAGACCGTCAAGGATCGCGATATCGCCTGAGATTTCCGTCGCGGCGGTCGCCCCGGTGGCCGCCGTCGATCATGCGCGCGCCGGTTTTCCGCCGGCCGCGGTCCTTTACCCTGCAGGGGTTTTCAGTGTTCGCCAAGAAAAGCAGCTATTCCAAGGAAGAACTCATCGAGTGTGGACACGGGCGCCTGTTCGGTGCCGGTAACGCGCAGCTGCCGCTGCCGCCCATGCTGATGTTCGACCGCATCGTCTCCATCGAGGAGGCGGGCGGCGAATACGGCAAGGGATCGGTAGTCGCGGAACTCGACATTCATCCCGACCTGTGGTTCTTTTTATGTCACTTCGAAGGCGATCCGGTAATGCCCGGCTGTCTGGGGTTGGACGCGATGTGGCAACTTATAGGATTCTTTCTCGGATGGCACGGCGGGCAGGGGCGCGGACGCGCCCTCGGCGCCGGTGACATCCGCTTTTCCGGTCAGGTCACTCCGGATCGCCGGCTGGTGACCTATCGGGTGGATTTCAAAAGGGTGATTACGCGCAGACTGGTCATGGGCATCGCCGATGCCTCGCTGGAAGCCGATGGAGAGGTGATCTACATCGCAAAGGATCTGCGCGTCGGTCTGTTCACGTCTGGAGTCAGTGTCGGGGATCATTAGGTCATGCGCCGCGTGGTCATAACGGGGTTGGGCATCGTTTCCAACATCGGTAACAACGCCAGGGAGGTCGACGCGTCGCTGCGCGCGGGCCGCTCCGGAATCAAGTACAGCGAAGAGTACGCGGAACTCGGATTGCGTTCGCGCGTCCATGGTCCGGTCGACCTCAATCCGGCCGAACACATCGACCGGCGCATCATGCGCTTCATGGGCGATGCCGCGGCCTTCTGCTATCTCGCCGCCCGCGAGGCGATCGAGGATGCGGGACTGGAAGAAACCGACGTCTCGAATCCGCGCACGGGAGTCGTGCTCGGGTCCGGCGGTGCTTCCAACCGCAACTTCCTGCAGGCGGCGGACGCGTTGCGCAGCCGCGGCATTCGCGGCGTCGGACCGTACATGGTCACGCGCACCATGGGCAGCACGACCTCGGCCAATGTCGCCACCGCGCTGAAGATCAAGGGCGTCAACTACTCGATCAGTTCGGCCTGTTCCACCAGTGCGCATTGCATCGGGCATGCCGCCGAGCTGATCCAGTTCGGCAAGCAGGATGTCATGCTTGCCGGCGGCGGCGAGGAAGTGGACTGGACGATGAGCATGCTGTTCGATGGCATGGGCGCATTGTCTTCCCGCTACAACGATACGCCGGAGAAGGCATCCCGGCCGTACGACGCCGACCGCGATGGTTTCGTCATCGCCGGCGGCGCGGGCTGTGTGGTGCTGGAATCCCTGGAGCATGCCGTCGCGCGCGGGGCGAAGATCTACGCCGAGCTCGTCGGCTATGGCGCGACCTCCGATGGCGCCGACATGGTGGCGCCCTCCGGCGAGGGCGCGGTGCGCTGCATGCAGCTCGCCCTGTCCACGGTCGAAGGGCCGATCGACTACATCAACGCCCACGGCACCGGTACCCAGGCCGGCGACATCAAGGAACTGGATGCGGTGCGCGCCACCTTCGGCGAGAACATCCCGCCGATCGCATCCACCAAGTCGCTCACCGGCCATGCGCTCGGCGCGGCAGGCGTGAACGAGGCGATCTATTCCCTGCTGATGATGCAGGGGAACTACATCGCTCCCTCGGTGAACGTCGACAACCGCGATCCTGCGGCGGAGGGCATGCCGCTGGTGACCAGCCTGCGCGAGAATGTCACCTTGCGCCAGGTGATGAGCAACAGCTTCGGGTTCGGCGGCACCAACGCCACGCTGGTTCTCAGGCGCTACGACTAGGATACGCCTCCTGCCATTGTTCCCCGCTCGCTTTCTTCTATATCATTGATCCAGCCGCTGCGCTTCCGGCGCGGCGGCTCCGGTTATCGCAACCGGACACCATAACGATAATGATGCAGGGCGGGGAGGGAGCGACATGGCGCCGGAACCAGGCTTTGGCATGCTGTTGTTGCGCGTCAGCGCTGGCATGCTCCTGCTCGGCTTCGCCGCCGGCTGCGCCACGCAGTCCGGTATCGCCGGGCAGGCGGACCCATCGGCCGATGACCCGGCCATCGCGCCAGCGGCCGCGAACTCCCCACGCACCTCCGAACAGGCAGACCGGACGCCGCCGTCCCCGAGCGGCACGCTGACTCCTGGCGCCGAGCTGGTGCTCGCCGCGCGCTATGGGCAGGCCGATACCGTGCGGCGACTGCTGGACGCGGGCGTGGACGTCGATGCGCGCGACGCCCTGGGCCGCACCGCGTTGATGGCGGTGGCCGGAGAAGGCTCGAGCAGCCTGTTGCGGCAGTTGCTCGAGCGCGGCGCCGATCCTGCGCTGCGTGATCGCGACGGCGCCGATGCGCTGGTCAACGCAGTGATCAAGGGCCGGCTCGACAATGCGCGGCTGTTGCTCGACGCGGGCGCCGGACTCGAGAGCCGAAGCCCGGGCGGCGAAACGGCGCTCATGGCCGCGATACGCGCCGATCAGCCCGAGGTGGTCGATTTCCTGCTGGCGCGCGGCGCCAATCCCGATGTGCACACCCAGGATGACATTGGCAGCGGTTATACGCCGCTCATGTACGTCGCCCGTCATGGCCGCGGCGCGACGGGCCTGCACATGATGCGGCAGCTGGTCCGCCACGGCGCGACACCCGGCATATACCGGCCCAACGGCGAGACCGCGCTCACCTTTGCCGAGCGCCGCGGACAGCGCCAGATGGCGGAGGAATTGCGTGCGCTCGGAGTGCGTGACGAGAGTCCCTACGCCGGCAAGACCACGGGACGGCAGCTGGTGGAGGCGGTCCGGCTCGATGATCTCGCCAAGGTGCAGGAGCTGCTGGCGGCGGACGCGGACGTCGGGTTCCGCGATCCGGCGAACGGCGTCACTCCGCTCGCGAGCGCGGCCTGGCACGGGCGGGCGGAGATTCTCGACCTGCTGCTCAGGCGCGGCGCGCCGGTGAACGACGTGCCTCATGGCCTGCGCGAGGAGCGGATTGCGGTATCGAGCGTGCCGCTCACGCAGCGCGAACTGATGCATGCGGTGGCGCGCGGCGATACCGCGCTGATCACCGCCATCCGCCGCGATGACGCCGCCATGGTGATGCGCCTGCTGCGGGCTGGAGCCGGCGTCATGGTGCCGAACCGGCAGGGAGATACGCCCGGACTGATCGCGGCGCGGCTGGGTCGCAGCAACATCCTGGCGCTGCTCATCGAACAGGGACTCGATCCCGATATGACCGGATTCTCGACGCGCATTTCCTACCTGCTGACGCGGTACGCGGGACAGGAAACGCTGACACCGCTGATCGTGGAGGCCACGCGGCATGGCCATCGGGAGACGGTGGCGCTGTTGCTGCGCGCCGGCGCGCGGATCGATCTTGCGGATACGCGGGGCTGGACAGCCTTGCATACGGCGGTGGCGGAGGGCGAGGTCGATCTCGCCCGTCTGCTGCTTGACAACGGTGCCGAGCCCTCCCCGCCGGGAACTGCCAGCGAAACCCCGCTGGAACTCGCCCGTCGCAGCGGCAGCCCCGAGATCGCCGCCCTGCTGGAATCGCGCGCCGGGAGAGCGCAGGAGAAGGAAAGATGAAAGATGAAAGAGGAAAAATGCCGGATCGGCTGCGACCGTCCGGGTACAGCGCTTGCGCCGGACCTGTCAACGGGACTTTCCTCTTTTCGCTTGCCTCTTTTCACTTTCCTCTGTCCTTCTTTTCCCTCTTCACTAAAGATTTCGCCTTCGGCGGACGATGACATGCAAGCGCGACTATTCCACGAATGGATTCCTGCGAGGCCTCAGCGTGATGGTTTCATCGAAACACATGGATGAAAAAAGGGTCGTCATCAGCGCCGGTGACCTGGTCAAGGGTGCCGTGCGTCTGCTCAGTCCGCCGGAAGTCCTGCTGCGACTGAACGCCCTTCTCGAAGATCCCGAGTGCCCGGCGTCGGCGATCGGCCAGCTGATAGGCCGCGATCCCGTGCTCACGGCCCGGCTGCTGCGGCTCGCCAACAGTTCGTTCTACGGTTTTCCCTCGCGCATCGACACCGTTTCCCGCGCCATCACCGTCATCGGCATGCAGGCATTGCGCAATCTGGTGCTGGTGACTTCCGCGGTGGATTCGCTGTCGGGCCTACCCGTGCCGGACATGAAGGACTACTGGCGGCACAGCCTGCGGGCAGCCATTGTCGCGCGCACGCTCGCTATCCGCTGCCGTGCGGCTGAACCCGAAGCGCTGTTTGCCGCCGGTCTGCTTCATGACATCGGCATCCAGATCATCGCGGCCAAGCTACCCGAAATCGCCCGCGAGCTCGACTTCCGCGCCCGGGACACCGGTAGGTCGATCGCCGAGGTAGAGCGCGAGGTGCTTGGTTTCGATCATGCGGAGGTCGGCGCGGAACTGCTGTCGACCTGGCGCCTGCCACCCACGCTGAGCGAACCGGTCGCCTGGCATCATCGCCCGCTCGAAGCGGGAGAGATGCAGCTCGCGGCCCTGATCGTCCATGCGGCCGATATGTTCGCGCATGAGCTCGAATCGGCGCGCAGCGACGGAGTCCTGGCAGCCGTCCTCGCTCGCCTGCCGGCGGCAGCGATCGAAATCCTGCAGCCCGACGCGGAACTCGTCCTGCGTGTCGAGGACGAACTCGAGCGCAATGGCGCCCAGCTTGCTGATATCCTGCTGAAGTCCGCCTGAGGCGACTCATGTATCGGCGATGCGCCTAGCGTCGCGCCGGACGGATGCGGCGCATCCTTCGGCATTCCTCGAATATCCCTTCCGCATCCGCGGCCCGCAGACTGTATCCACCATCGCGTGGATGCGTCGCATGCTCGCTTCTTCGTACAGGGAGGACAGCCGCGGCCATGGACGGGCCGGCAGCCGCGTACGGTGCTCCACGCGATGGTCCGGGTGCCGGTCCAGGTGTTAAGCTCATGAGCGTCCATCAAAACGAGGAGGCGTTGCCATGAGCGATCACGTGTACAAGACCATCGAACTGACCGGGTCCTCTCCGAAAAGCGTGGAAGCAGCCATCGCCTGTGCGCTGGAGCGCGCGGCGAAGACGCTGCGCAACATGCGCTGGTTCGAGGTGGTCAACGTCCGCGGACACATCGAGGACGGTAAGGTTGCCCATTATCAGGTGACGATGAAGATCGGGTTCACCCTCGAGGGATGAACTCCGATGCCTCAGGCGCAGGGACGCGCTGGGAGCACTTTCCCCATGACGCCGATGTCGGCATGCACGGCATCGGAAGCACGCCCGCCCAGGCCTTCGAGCAGGCCGCTCTCGCGCTCACCGCTGTCGTGACCGATCCGGTCACGGTCGCCGAGCTCGAATCCGCCGCTTTCGATTGCGCCGCCCCCGACCTCGAACTGCTGCTGGTCGACTGGCTGAATGCCGTGATCTACGAAATGGCGATCCGCCAGCTGCTGTTCGCGCGCTACCAGGTCACGATCGATGGCGATCATCTTCGCGGCCGGGCCTGGGGAGAGACCGTGGATGTCGAGCGTCACCGACCGGTGGTGGAGCCCAAGGGCGCGACCTATACTGCCCTGAAGGTGGGTCAGGAGGCGGACGGCCTGTGGCACGCCCGCTGCGTGGTGGATGTGTGAGGCGCGCGAGCGGAGCGAGGTGACATCGTGGACATGAGTCAGGTGCAGCGTCGTGAGGAGTGCGTCTGGGAGATTCCGGCGCGCGGCGGCATGCGCGTTCCCGTGATCATCTACGCCGACGAGACGCTGGTGCGTGCGATGGACGACAAGGTGTCGGAGCAGGCGATGAACGTCGCCATGCTGCCCGGCATCGTCGGCGCCTCCTATGTGATGCCTGACGCCCACTGGGGCTACGGCTTTCCCATCGGAGGCGTTGCCGCGTTCGATCCCGAGCACGGCGTGGTCTCGGCCGGCGGCGTCGGTTTCGATATTTCCTGCGGCGTGCGCGCGCTCCATACCGGACTGCGTCGGGAAGAAGTCGCCCTGCGCGCGCAGGAACTGGCCGATGCCCTGTACCGCGCCGTTCCCGCGGGCGTCGGCAGCACGGGTCCGGTGCACCTCGGCATGGATGAGATGAACGCCATGCTGACGGGCGGCGCCCGCTGGGCGGTGGCGCACGGCTATGGCGGGCTCGAGGATCTCGACCGCATCGAGGAGCGCGGCTGCGTCGCGGGGGCCGATCATACGGTGGTATCGGAGCGCGCCAAGAAGCGTCAGCAGGACGAGATGGGGACGCTGGGATCCGGCAACCACTACCTCGAGGTACAGTATGTGGAGCGCATCTTCGATCAGGACGCGGCGCGTGCCTATGGCCTCGCGGTCGACGATGTGCTGGTGTCGATACATTGCGGTTCACGCGGCCTGGGCCACCAGATCGGCACCGAGTTCCTGCGCGAGATGGCCATTGCCGCCCCCAGCCTGGGGATCAAACTGCCCGATCGGGAGCTCGCCTGCGCGCCGCTACGGTCGCCTCTTGGTCGCACCTATCTGGCGGCGATGCGCGCGGGCATCAACTGCGCACTGGCCAACCGTCAGATGGTGACCCACCGCGCGCGTGAGGCATTCGCGGAAGTTTTTCCGGATGTCGACCTGCCGCTGCTTTACGACGTCTCCCACAACACCTGCAAGCTGGAGACGCACGAGGTGGAGGGAGTGCGTCGCGAGCTTTACATCCATCGCAAGGGTGCGACGCGGGCCTTCGGACCCGGGCATCCCGAGCTGCCGCCGGAATTCAAAGCGGTGGGCCAGCCGGTGCTCATAGGAGGTTCCATGGGTACCTCGTCCTGGGTGCTGGCGGGATCCGCGGACAGCGAGCGGCGCGCGTTCTCCTCGGCCTGTCATGGCGCGGGCAGATCGATGAGCCGCCATGCGGCGACGCGGCGATGGAGGGGACGCGATGTGGTGCGTGAACTGGCCGAGCGCGACATAATCGTGCGCAGCCCCGGCCTGCGCGGCGTCGCGGAGGAGGCGCCGGGCGCCTACAAGGATGTGACGGGAGTGGTCGAGGCGGCGGAAAAGGCGGGCCTCGCACGCGCGGGGGCGCTGCTGAGACCCATGGTCTGCATCAAGGGCTGACGTGCTCGCCCGCGGCGTAGAGTGCGTCGGTTTTCGCCGCCATGACGAAGTCGTTGCGGTGCAGCCCCCGGATCTTGTGCGACCACCAGGTCACTGTCACCTCGCCCCAGCGCGTCAGCAGATCGGGATGATGGCCTTCTTCCTCGGCGATTGCGCCGACGCGATTGGTGAATTCGAGCGCGGTGACGAAGTTCCTGAACGTATAGCTCCGTTCGAGTTGCAGGACGCCGTCACGCTCGATAACCTTCCATGCGGGAACGTCGCCGGCATAGCGCTTGATCTCCGCAGCCGACAGCCGCGGGGCGCCCGCTCGGCAGGCTTCGCAATGACTCTCGGCCAGTTCACTCATCTCGACTCTCCCGGGGGTTGTGCCGGATCCTGACGCCTTCCGGCGAATCAGTGCACCAGAGGCACGAAGGCGACTGCGATGATGTCGCTCCGGCGCTCGTTTCCTCGCTCGTCCTTGTCGATCACCTGCAGTTGCTGGATGCTGCCGGGCTGGCCGACGGGGATCACCATGCGCCCGCCGGGGGCGAGTTGCGCCAGCAGCGCCGGCGGCACCTGTGCTGCCGCCGCAGTCACGATGATGCCCGCGAAGGGCGGATGCTCCGGCCAGCCCTGATGACCGTCGCCACCGCGCACGGTCACGTTGTCGAATCCCAATGCCGCCAGGCGCGCTGCCGCGCTTTGCGCCAGGGCGTCGATGTATTCGATGCTGTAGACATGCCGCGCCAGGCCCGACAGGATTGCCGCCTGATAACCGGAGCCGGTGCCGATCTCGAGAATGTCCTGGTCGGCTTGCGGATCGAGAAGCGCCGTCATCAGCGCCACGATGAACGGTTGCGATATCGTCTGTCCGTCCCCGATCGGCAGCGGAGCATTGTCGTAGGCGCGCCGGGCCACGGCTTCAGGTACGAAACGGTGTCGAGGCACCGCAAGGAATACTTCGCGCAGTCGCTCGGGGAGGGTCGGCACGGGAAGCTGAGGGGCCAGTGCACGCCACTCCTCGTCGATGTCGCGCACCATCGCCGCGCGCTCTTCGACTCTATCCGCGGAGACCTCAATCATTGGCCCGGATCGCGAGCACATCGCAGGCCGCGTCATTGAGCACGGCATTCGCCGTGGAGCCGAGCAATCTGCGCAGGCCATGCCGGCCGTGCGAACCGATGACGATGAGGTCCACTCCGCGTTCCGCGGCGAGCGTTACGATCTCCTGGCGCGGTGTGCCGACCCGGACCACGCGTGCGACGCCCTCGTCGAGGCCGAAGCGCTCCGCATGGCGGTCCAGCGTGCGGGTCGCCCCTTCGACCAGCGTGTGCTCGTCGACCATCACGGCAGGGGAAGGCGTGAAATCGTCGGCGAAACCGAGCGGAGGAAGATAATCCACCACGTGCAGGAGGGTGATCGCCGCCTGCGTGCTGCCGGCAAGCGCGAGCGCCCGTTGCAGCACGCGCTCGGAGGTCGGGGAGAAATCGAGAGCGATGAGCATGTGACGGAAGGGCATGACGATCGCTTCCTCTCTATGGGATGCGCTACGAATGTCCATGATACCAGAGCGCCAAAGCGTCACATATGTGCGGGCTTCCGGTCCGTTGGCATGAATAGTGCTTTATTCAATCCGCCTGCTTGGATCGGGGCGCAGGGGGATCCGCGGTTCTTCGCCGCGGTGGGACAGAACGAAGGGGAGGGGAATGACATGGTCCATGTCGTAGCAGACCGTCGCACGGGTTCGCGTCAGATGATCGGCGAGCTCCTCAAGGTGCGCGAGCGGGTGCTCGCACTGTACAGCGATCTTGCCGAACAGCAGCCCTTTTCGAGCGAGAATACGCGTGTCTTCGAATTGCTGGAACAGTTCTGCCAGGCGCTGATCGACTACACGGCGGACGCCCATTTCCGCCTTTACCGCTATGTGGACGAGAAGCGCGAACGGCGCCGCGCGGTGGCCGAGGTGGCTGAGCGGGTGTATAGCGGAATTCTGTCGACTACCGACGCGATCCTGCTGTTCAATGACGGTTATGACTTCTCGCGTGGCCGCAAGGCGATCGACCTCACCAACCTCGAACAGGACCTCTCCCGGCTGGGTGAGCGCCTTGCCGACCGGATCGAATTCGAGGACCAGATCCTCGGCGCGCTTTCGGGCACGCGGGGAATGGTCGAGCGTCGTCGCAGCGCTTGAAGTCCGACACTTCGATACCCATACTTGAATCATGAGTGTCGGAAATACGTCGCGTCGAATGCACCGATATGGTCAGCGTCAGGGATAGCCGTCTTGGTATCACCAGCAAGGACAGCCTGAACGTAGGCAGCTGGCTGGATGCGGTCGCCTCCACCCGTCCGGCCGCGGAAACGGACGTCATCCGTCGCGCCTGCGAACTGGCCATGGAAGCCCATGCCGGACAGTACCGTGCGTCCGGCGAGCCGTATTTCGAGCATGTGCTCGCTGTCGCCCGCATCGTCGCCGATCTCGGTCTCGATCATGAGACCGTAGCCGCAGCGGTTCTTCATGATGTTGCCGAGGATACCGGCGTCCAGTCCGATGAGATCCGGCGCCAGTTCGGTGACACCATCGCCCGCCTGGTCGATGGCGTGACCAAGATGAAACTCATCCGCGCCTACAAGAGCCTTCCGGAAACGGACAAGCAGGAACGCGTGCAGGCCGAGAACCTGCGCAAGATGCTGCTCGCCATGGCCGAGGACGTGCGCGTGGTGCTGATCAAGCTCGCCGATCGCACGCACAATATGCGTACCCTGCAGGCGCTGCCGGCGGAAAAGCGCATCCGGATTGCTCGCGAAACCATGGATATCTACGCGCCGCTCGCCAACCGGCTCGGCATCTGGCAGCTCAAGTGGGAGCTCGAGGATCTCTCGCTGCGCTACCTCGATCCGCAGCTCTATACCCGCATCGCGCGCCTGCTCGACGAACGGCGCGTCGATCGTGACAGCCAGGTCGACGGTTTCATCGCCATCCTCCAGCGCGAATTGGAGCGCGCCGGCATTCGCGCCACGATCAGCGGGCGCTCCAAGCACATCTACAGCATCTGGCGGAAGATGGAGCGCAAGAACCTGGACTATCATCAGATCCACGATCTGCGCGGCGTGCGCGTGCTGGTCGATGACGTCAGTGACTGCTACAAGGCGCTCGGCGTGGTGCATGGCCTGTGGCAGTACATCTCCGGCGAGTTCGACGACTACATCGCCACGCCCAAGGAAAACGGCTACCAGTCGATTCATACCGCCGTGATCGGACCCGCCGGACGCACCTTCGAGGTGCAGATCCGCACCCGCGAGATGCACGAACTCAACGAGCTCGGCGTCGCCGCGCACTGGCGCTACAAGGAGGGCGGGCAGGGCGATGCCGCGCTGGAGCGCAAGATCGCCTGGCTGCGTCAGCTGCTCGAATGGCGCGAGGAGATTGCCGACGCCGGTGAATTCGTCGACCGGTTCCGCACCGAAGTGTTCGAGGACCGCATCTACGTGTTCACGCCGCGCGGCAAGGTGATCGACATGCCGCGCGGCGCGACGCCGATCGATTTCGCCTATCACGTGCACACCGAGATCGGCCATCGCTGCCGCGGTGCCAAGGTCAACGGGCGCATGGTCCCGCTCACCCATGAACTCCAGACCGGTCAGCAGGTGGAGATTCTCACGGTGAAGGAGGGTGGCCCCAGCAGGGACTGGCTCAACCCGCATCTCGGATACCTGCGGACCAGCCGCGCGCGTTCCAAGGCGCAGCACTGGTTCCGGCAGCAGGATCGCGACAAGACCATCATATCCGGGCGCAGCGCGCTCGAGCGCGAGCTGAAGCGCCTCGGCCTGCAGAATGTCAGTTATGAAAAGCTGGCGGCCGACCTGGGCTTTGCCGCGCCCGATGAGTTGTTCGTCGCCGTGTCGCACGGCGAGATCAAGGCGCCCCGCTACCTGAGAGTGGCGCAGGTGCAGCTCGAGCCGCGAGACCAGACGGTTCCGGTGCTATCAAAGCGTCCGAGCAGCCGTGCCGGGGATAGCGGGCTCAGCGTTCAGGGGGTGGGGAATCTGCTCACCCACATCGCCAGCTGCTGCCGGCCGGTGCCTGGCGACGAAATTCGCGGCTATATCACAGTCGGACGCGGTGTCAGCGTGCATCGTGCCGATTGCCCGAATATCCTGCGTTACGTGACCGGTTCGCCGGAACGGGTGATCGTGGTGGAGTGGGGTGGACGCCACGAACAGACTTTTCCGGTGGAGGTCGAGATTCGGGCCTTCGATCGCAAGGGCCTGCTGAGCGATGTGACCGCGACGCTGGCCAACGAGAAGATCAATCTGACCGCGATCAACACCAGGTCGAACGCCCGTGATCACACTGCCGAAATGCGACTGACGCTGGAAATACCGGATATCGACGTACTCAGTCGTGTGTTGACCAAGATCAGTCAGCTGCCCAATGTATTGCGTGTGAACCGCGTGGTGCACTGAAGGCCGCTCGCCCGCCGGCGGTTTGATTTGCGGGGCAAGGAAGCATAGGATGAATGAGGGATGATCGCCATTGACCGCGTGAACCTTTCAAGCCGCAAAGTTCCGGCCAGACCGCCGGACCGCCTCCGCCGTCGCACGACGAAGCTGCCAGAGTTTTCCCATGCCCAGCCCCGGATTGCGATTCGGGGCCGGACTCGTGTTGTTCGCAGTTTGTCCGATGTTCATTTCAATGCCCATTCATTTCGAGGTGAATCCATGAAACTGCCCTTGCAGATCACGACCAGGAACGTGTCGCTGTCGGAAGCGGCCGAGGACACGATTCGGGAGAAGGCTGCCAAGCTGGAAACGTTCTACGACAGGATCATGGCCTGCCGGGTGCTCGTAGAGACTCCGCACCGTCACAAGCAGCAGGGTCTGCTCTATAATGTCCGCCTCGACATCACCGTGCCGGGCGGAGAGATCGTCGTCAGGCGCGAGCCCAACGAGGATCTGTACGTTGCGATCCGCGATTCATTCGACGCCGCGCGCCGGCAGTTGCAGGGCTTCATCAGGCGTCAGCGCGGCAAGGTAAAGGTGCATGAAGAGACGCCGACCGGGCATGTCGTCGATCTGCATGAGGAGTATGGCTTCATCGAGACGGGCGAAGGTCGCGAGGTCTACTTCCACCGCAATGCCGTCAAGGGTGATGGAGGGTTCGAGCATCTGGAGCCTGATGCGGTGGTGAGCTTCGTCGAGGAAGAGGGTGAAGAGGGCCCGCAGGCCACCGTGGTCATGCCGCGTCACGGGACCTAGCGGACGAATAGATAAGATCATCGCTGAGGCGGTCGCGTCCGGCGAATCCCGACGCGACCGCAAGGCTTGCGACCGGGCAAGCCGGCCGCCGCATCGGCCCATTGTCGGGCATGAGCACCACACCATCCGCTTTCGATTCCGAGGAACTGCTGCGCTCGCTGCCGACGCGGCCGGGCGTCTATCGCATGCTGGGCGAAGACGGCGAAGTGCTGTACGTCGGCAAGGCGAGCAACCTCCGGAACCGGGTATCCAGCTATTTCACCGGCAGTACGTCGAACGCGAAGACCGCGCGCCTGGTCGCGCAGATCCGCGATGTCTCCATCACCGTGACCCGCACCGAAGGCGAGGCGCTGCTGCTGGAGAACAACCTGATCAAGACGCTGCGGCCGCGATACAACATCCTGCTGCGCGACGACAAGAGCTATCCCTACATTCAACTGTCGACCGAAGACGAGTTCCCGCGGCTCAGCTTCTATCGCGGTGCGCGCCGCGAACCGGGGCGATATTTCGGTCCCTATCCGAGCGCCGGCGCCGTCCGCGCCGCCCTCAACCAGCTGCAGCGGCTGTTCAAGATCCGCCAGTGTGACGACAGTTTCTTCCGCTCGCGCAGCAGGCCCTGCCTGCAATACCAGATCAAGCGTTGCACGGCGCCGTGCGTGGGCTACATCGAGGCCGACACCTATGCCAACGACGTGCGCCATGCCGTGATGTTCCTCGAAGGGCGCAACCGCGAAGTCATCGACGAGCTGGGAGCGAAGATGGATGCCGCGGCGGCGCGGCTCGACTACGAGCAGGCGGCCTATTACCGCGACCAGATCGCGCGGCTGCGACGGGTGATGGAGCAGCAGTACGTGAGCGGCGAGGGCGAAAGCGACATCGACATCATCGCGACCGAGATCCGCGGCGGCGTCGGATGCGTGGTGGTGTTCTTCGTCCGCGGCGGCAACAACCTCGGCAACAAGACCTTCTTTCCCAAACATCCGCCCGATGCCGGCGTCGGCGATATCCTCGGCGCCTTCCTCTCCCAGTACTACATCGGCCGCGAGCCGCCCGACGAGATCATCGTCAACGGCGAGCCCGAGGATCTCGAGCTGCTGCGCGGAGCGCTCGGGGAGTCCGGAGGCAAGCGGGTGCGGATCACCGCCCGGGTGCGCGGCGAGCGCGCGCGCTGGCTCCAGATGGCGGTGGACAACGCGCAGCACGCGCTGACGGCGCAGCTCGCCAGCCAGAGCCGCATGAGTGAGCGCTTCGCGGCGCTGCAGGAAGCGCTGGGCCTGGAGGCGCTGCCGCAACGCCTGGAATGCTTCGACATCAGCCACACCGGTGGCGAGGCCGCAGTGGCTTCCTGCGTCGTCTTCGACCAGAATGGACCGCTGCGCAGCGACTATCGCCGCTTCAATATCGAAGACATCACGCCTGGCGACGACTACGCCGCCATGCGGCAGGCGGTGACGCGGCGTTATACGCGGCTGAAGCGGGGAGAGGCGCGCCTGCCCGATGTGCTCTTCATCGATGGCGGGCGTGGCCAGGTGGCGCAGGCGGAGGCGGTACTGCGCGAACTGCAGGTCAGTGGCGTCGCGGTGCTCGGCGTGGCCAAGGGACCGGAGCGGCGGCCAGGAATGGAGACGCTGTTCCTCGTCGGCGGGGACCCGGAAGGTTTTCGTCTGCCACCCGATTCGCCGGCGCTGCAGCTGATCCAGCAGATCCGGGACGAGGCCCACCGGTTCGCCATCACCGGCCACCGGGGACGGCGGGCGAAGGCCCGCACCCGTTCGACCCTGGAAGACATACCGGGCATCGGCCCGGCGCGGCGGCGCAGTCTGCTGCGTCAGTTCGGCGGTCTGCAGGGCGTGGCGCGGGCGGGGGTCGAGGATCTGGCCAGTGTGCCCGGGATCAGCCGTGAACTCGCGCAGCGCATTTATGATACCTTTCACGGGGAAACCGACTGATTGCCATGACTATCCCGACCTCGCTCACACTGTTTCGCATCGCCCTGATCCCGGTCTTCGTGCTGGTGTTCTACCTGCCCCTGGATCAGGCGCGACTGTGGACAGTCATCATTTTTACCCTGGCGGCGGTCACCGACTGGCTGGATGGCTATCTGGCGCGGCGCCTGAACCAGACCTCGGCCTTCGGCGCCTTTCTCGATCCTGTCGCTGACAAGCTGATGGTCGCGGTCGCGCTGGTCCTCCTGCTGGAGGCCAGCCCCAGCCCGGGCCTGGCAATCCCGGCAGCGGTGATCATCGGCCGCGAGATCGCGGTATCGGCCCTGCGCGAACGCATGGCCGAAATGGGCCAGGGATCCGCGGTGGCGGTCAACATGGCCGGAAAGATCAAGACCACCTGCCAGATGATCGCCATCATCCTGCTCCTCTATGGCGAGCCCCTGTTTGGCTTCCCGACCACGGCCGCCGGCTATGTGCTGCTCAACGTCGCGGCCGCCCTGACACTCTGGTCCATGTTCATCTACCTGGCGCGCGCCTGGCCCACCCTGCGCGGAAGCGGCGGGGGGGCTTGACATAACTCTGCAAATCAATAAAATGGCATCTCTTCGCGAGGCGGGAATAGCTCAGTTGGTAGAGCGCAACCTTGCCAAGGTTGAGGTCGCGAGTTCGAGTCTCGTTTCCCGCTCCAAGATGCATTGCGCCGCGCGAAGCGCGCAGGCGAGCAGTACGCCAAAGGGGCCCCGGCCCCTTTTTCGTTTCCGGGACCGACCGGAACGCAGGCGGAACCGCCCCACGGTGACCACCGGCGTGCCGGAAGAGTCGCCGCTCCCGGGCCGGCAGCCGTCGATACGCCAGATCGAACACTGGCTGGGTGGCAGAGTGGTTATGCAGCGGCCTGCAAAGCCG
>JAVEZY010000026.1:15393-38728 GCA_034002745.1 Gammaproteobacteria bacterium | reverse complement strand
GACCAACCATAACTTCTGGTTCAAATCTGGTGCGGTTGGTGTCGCGGACAAAAAAAAGGGCTGCGTTTCCGCAACCCCTTAATTTTCACAAAGTACAAAGTATTGGTAGCGGGGGCTGGATTTGAACCAACGACCTTCGGGTTATGAGCCCGACGAGCTACCAGGCTGCTCCACCCCGCAATTGAGCCAGCCATACTAGCCGTTCATTACCGAAATATCAATAGCATTCCGCACGGCCAGCTGCGGCCGTGCGGAGTTCTCTTCACTCTGCGCGCTTGCGGCCGGTGATCATGGCCCGCGGCATGTTCTCCCGGTGCTGCAGGCTGGCGACGATGACGCCGATCAGGTGCAGGATCACGAGCACCAGGGCGGTCGTCGCGGCCGCTTCGTGCACTTCTTCCACCAGATGCACTTCCGCATAGCCGCCCACCGCCATCATCAGGCCGGTGATGACGCTCACCAGGATCGTGGCCAGCAGGGTAAGGACCATCGCTCCGCCGGCGGGACTGTGGCCGAGGTAGCGCCGCGGGTGACCGCGGGCGATGTCCCGCAGGTTCCCGGCGACTACCGCTGGCCGGCGCACAAAGTCGGCGAAGCGGGCGTGACGGCTGCCAACGAATCCCCAGACGATGCGCAGGGCGATCAGGCCCGCGATCAGGTAGCCGACCGCTTCGTGCACCGGCTGCACCTCGTCGCCCGTCAGCCAGGCGACGGTGAATCCGGCGGCAAGCGTCCAGTGAAAGATGCGGACCAGGGGATCCCAGACGCGCCGTTCGACAACGGCACGCCTCTCCTCTTCTCCATGGTGCGGAATGACCGCGTTCATCGATCCTCCTCGATCTTGACGATCTCTCCAGTCAGGGGATGAAGGTGGATTTCGTACTTCACACCCTTGGCGTCGCGAGCCTCGATATCGTAGCAGCCGTCGTCGGCTTCGATGCTGCGCACCTGGTAGCCGAGTTCGGTGGCGCGGGCTGCGGCCGCCTCCACGCTCATCCAGCGCTCGAAGGGCTCGCTGGTGCAGCGCGGGCCGTCGGCCATCGCGGTGCCCGTGATGCCGCTGACGGCGAAGGTGCAGAGGGCAATTTGCAGTATGCTCTTGCGTGTCATGTCGTGATCTCCAGGGTTGCCGTTATTGACGGGAGTGAGCTTAGCCCATGGGCGCTGACCGATCGCTGAAGCCGGCTGTCAGCGTACTGTCAGGTTCGTTGGGGCATCATGCAGTCATGAAACCACATCGATTCAGGCATCCATCCATGGCGCTCATTCTGGCCGCGGTTCTGGCGGTTTCCGGCGCCCTGCCCGTCATCGCCGACGACGGCGATCACGAGCGCGCGCAGCGTGCCCGCGAACGCGGCGAAATTCTCCCGCTCGAGCGCATTCTCGTTCTGGTACGTGAGCGCGTGGGCGGCGATGTGGTGAAGGTCGAACTGGAACGCGAGCACGGCATCTGGATCTATGAACTCAAGGTCATCGATGCACGCAATCGCCTGCTGGAGATCGAGGTGAACGCGGGCAGCGGCGACATCATCGAGATCGAGGAGGACTGATGCGCGTTCTGCTGGCGGAGGACGACGATCGCATCGCTGCAGATGTCGCCACGGCACTGTCCTCCGCGGGATATGCCGTGGAGCGCGTGAGCAGCGGCAAGGAAGCATGGTTTCGCGGCGATACGGAGGACTTCGATGCCGTGGTGCTCGATCTCGGCCTGCCGGAGATGGACGGGCTGGCGGTGCTGAATCGCTGGCGCGGCAACGACAGACGCATGCCGGTACTGGTGCTGACGGCGCGTGGCAGCTGGATCGAACGGGTCGAGGGCATGGACGCGGGCGCGGACGACTATCTGCCGAAGCCGTTTCGCATGGAGGAACTGATGGCACGGCTGCGCGCGCTGATCCGGCGTTCGGCCGGCATGGCCTCGCCGGTGTTGGTCAACGGCGAGCTGGTGCTGGATACGCGGCAGATGAAGGTAACGGTGGCCGGCGTGCCCATCGGCCTGTCCGCCCAGGAATACCGGCTGCTGTCCTATCTCATGCATCACGCGGGCCGGGTGATCTCCCAGACCGAACTCGCCGATCACCTCTACGGGCAGGATGCCGAGCGCGACTCGAACGCCATCGAGGTGCTGATCGGCCGGGTCCGGCGCAAGCTCGGGGTGGACCTCATCGAGACGCGGCGCGGCTTCGGTTATCTGGTGCCGGAGTCCTCGTGAGACCGGTATCGCTGCGCCTGCGCCTGCTGGTGCTGTCGCTGGCGTCGATCGGCATCGCGCTGGCGCTGTCGGGCGCCGGCCTGGTCTACCTGTTCGAGCGACATGTGGAAAGCCGCGTCGATGCCGAACTCGATACCCATCTGCGCCAGCTCGCGGGCAACGTGACCGTGACTGCCGAGGGGCTTGCTCTACTCTCCCGGCCGGCCGATCCGCGTTTTGAACAACCCCTGAGCGGGCTCTACTGGCAGATGGACGATATGCGGAGCGGCGCCAGCCTGCGCTCGCGCTCGCTCTGGGACGATGCGCTGACTCTCCCTGAAGACGGCACGGACGGCGTGCAACGGTATGTCGCTTCCGGCCCCGCATCGGCGACCGTCATCATCCGCTCGAGGACAGTGATGTTTCCCTCGCCGCAGGGCGATCGCCATCCGGTGAGCATCGCGGCGGCGATCGATGCGGCCGAGATCGAATCGGCCAGCCGTGCCTTCGCCGCCAATCTCGCCCCCTCCCTGCTGCTGCTCGGTGGCGTGCTGGCCTTTGCCTCCTGGCTGCAGGTGCGCATCGGGCTGCGTCCGCTCACGACCATACGCGAGGAACTCGGCGCCATCCGCTCCGGTCGCAAGCAACGACTCGATGCACGACTGCCGCTGGAGGTGATGCCCCTCGCCGGCGAGGTCAACCAGTTGCTCGACGAACAGGAGCGGACCGTCGCCCGCGCGCGTGCCGGCGCCGCCGATCTCGCCCACGGACTGAAGACGCCGCTGACAGTACTGGGCGCCGAAGCGCGCCGCCTGCGCGCGGGAGGCGACGAGCGAACGGCGGTCACGATCGAGGATCTCGCCGACTCGATGCGGCGTCAGGTCGATCGCGCCCTCGCCCGTTCCCGCCTCCATCCCGGCGCGCGAACCGCGACCGAGCTCGAACCGCTGGTGCTGCGGCTCATCGCGGTGATGAAGAAGACGCCACAGGGAGAAAGACTGGATTGGAACACGGCGATCGATGCCGGACTGTACGCGGCGATCGATCGCGACGATCTCGCGGAACTGATCGGCAACCTGCTCGACAATGCCGCCCGCTGGGCGAGGAGCGAAGTCCTGGTATCAGGATCGTCTGCAGATGGCCGCATCGTACTCTGCGTGGACGACGATGGACCCGGCATTCCCGAAGCCCAGCGCCTTCAGGCGCTGGAACGCGGCGTCGGCAATACCGCGGGCGGCAGCGGCCTGGGGCTGGCCATTGCCAGTGACATCGCCGAGGCCTGCGGAGGCACCCTGCAACTGCAGGATGCTCCTCTCGGTGGCCTGAGAGCGCGTATCGAACTGCCGGCGCAAGATCAGGCGAAATACGAGCAGCAGTAATCGGCGACCGAATACACCTTCAGCTTGAACTTGCTGTTCGCCGGGACGATGAAAGCGCCCTGGCCGTCGATCGTCTTCCAGCCTTCGCCCTCGAGCTGGTACTCCAGCTTGCCGGCCGAGAAGTCCATTTCTTCCTTCTGGGACGTCGAGAACTCGTACTCGCCCGGCAGCATGATGCCAAGGGTCTTCTTGCTGCCGTCCGCGAACAGCACCGTGCGACTGGTCACCTTCCCCTCGAAATACACGTTGGCCTTCTTCTCCACGGTAACGTTCTCGAATCTCGTCGTCACTGCGTTCTCCTTCGTCTCTCAGGTTTGATCGGTCGGCATTTGGGGTCAGATGCGGTGCATCCATGCCGGAAGGCGGATTATCGTCTGATATGATTCCAGGCAACAAGCAGACTTACTGGCAGAATGATGACTTCCCGTTGGGACGCCGCGCTCTACGACAGCCGGCTGGGTTTCGTCTCCAGCTTCGGTGAAAGCCTGGTCGATATGCTGGAACCGAAGCCGGGCGAACGGGTGCTCGACGTAGGCTGCGGCAGCGGCGACCTCGCGGCCCGCATCGCCGAGACCGGCGCCACCGTCATCGGGATCGATGCCTCACCCGAGATGATCGCCGCCGCGCGCAACAAGTACGGCGACCGCACCGGAGTAGAGTTCCAGATCGCGCGCGCCGAGTCGTTCTCCATCGCCGATCAGGTGGACGCGGCCTTTTCGAACGCGGCCCTGCATTGGGTGAAGGATGCGCGCGGCGCTGCCGCCAGCATGTGGTCCGCGGTCCGGCCCGGTGGACGTTTCATCGCGGAGCTCGGCGGCAAGGGCAATATCGCCACCATCGTCCGCGAGACCGAGCGCGTACTCTCCGAGCGCTTCGGTATCGATGCCGCCGTGAGGAATCCCTGGTATTTCCCTTCCGTCGCTGAATACACGGCGATACTCGAAGCCGCGGGCTGGGACGTCCGCCTTGCCCACCTGTACGAGCGGCCGACCACGCTCGAAGGAAGCGATGGCATGTACACCTGGCTGACCATGTTCGGTGGTTTCTATTTCGCCGGCATGCCGGAAGCGGATGCGGAGCGCGCGAAGGGCGATATCTGCGAGGCGCTCGCCCCGCTCCTCTTCGACTCGTCGACCCAAAGCTGGACCGCCGACTATCGGCGGCTGCGCATCGTCGCTCACAAGTCGGGTGCCGCGCGCAGCTGACCGACGGAAAACTGCGGGATCTGAGGTGAGGACCGGGCTCAGCCGGTCGAAGGTGTGCTTTCTCTTTCCATCACTACGAATGCCACCGCGTACTCGGCCTCATCGGTAAGGCTGAGGTGTGTCGCCGTGATGCCGATGGCCTCGCAGGCTCGCTGCGCGGTGCCGGTGCAGATGAGGAAGGGCCGCCCGCCCGGCTCATGACTGACTGCGACGTCGCGCAGCCCTATGCCCCGGGAAAAGCCGGTACCTAAAGCCTTGACCATCGCTTCCTTGGCGGCGAAGCGCTTGGCGAGGAAGCGCGCCTGCAGGCGGCTGAGCCGGTATTCCTCGAGTTCGGCCGCGGTCAGGATGCGCGCGGCGATCCGCTCGCCGTGGCGGCGGATGCTGTCTTCCATACGGGAGACGCGGACGATATCGGTCCCGATCCCGTGGATCGTCAATGCCGCGCCTCGGTCATCAGGCGCTTCATTTCGCGCACTGCCTCGGCGAGACCGGTGAATACGGCGCGGGCGACGATGCTGTGGCCGATGTTGAGTTCGCGCACGCCGGGGATGGCGGCGATCACCTTGACGTTGTGATAGTTGAGCCCGTGACCGGCGTTGACCTGCAGGCCGAGACCGACGCCATGCACCACGGCGCGGCGCACGGCTTCGAGCCTTTCCTCCATGTACGGGGTTTCCCAGGCTTCGGCAAAGTGCCCGGTGTGGATCTCCACCACCGGCGCGCCGACCCGCGCTGCCGCTTCGATCTGGGCGCTCTCGGCATCGATGAACAGCGACACTTCGCAGCCCGCCGCGGCCAGGCGCCGGCAGGCCTCGCGTATCCGATCCTCCTGCCCGGCCACGTCCAGCCCGCCTTCGGTGGTCAGTTCCTCGCGCCGCTCAGGAACCAGACAGACATTGTGCGGACGGATGCGTTCGGCGAAGGCAACCATTTCCTCGGTTACGGCCATCTCCAGGTTCATGCGCGTCTGCAGCAGTCCGCGCAGCATTTCAACGTCGCGTTCCTGGATATGACGGCGATCCTCGCGCAGGTGCAGGGTAATGCAGTCGGCACCGGCCTGCTCGGCCTCCATGCCAGCCTGCACGGGATCGGGATAACTGGCGCGTCGCGACTGCCGCAGCGTCGCGACGTGATCGATGTTGACTCCAAGCAGTATTTCTTTGTTCATCATTGTCCTCCTCGTCGCCCCTGTCCTCCTGCGCCTCCGCCCGCGCCGGCCGGGGGACGGAACAGGGTGCGGCTGTGCAGAACCCGCCCGCCCAGGCAAACACCAAGGGCAAGTCTCATCAATCCGCGCACTTCGCGCAGAGTCGCCGCATCATCGTCGAACTCGCCCTGCGCCAGGGCAAGCAGGCTCCGCCCGCTCACCCGCGCGCAGCGCGTGGAGTCCACGCGCTCGCGCACGCCGGTCATTACCGGCACTGGTCCGCGCTCGGGATAGTAATCGTAGTCGGCGCCTGAGTCGACCGGCGCACCCTCGGCATCGCGGTCGAGCACCAGGCCGTATCCGGTCTCATCGAGCAGGGTCTTTTCAAACAGGCGCAGGGCCCGCTGCTCGGCTGCGCCTCCCGGCGCTGCGCCGGCGGCCGCCAGCTCGGCGAGCACGCGCTCGTAGGCCTGATAGAGTTCGGGATGGGCATCGTGGCGGGCGAGCAGCTTCATGAGCAGCTCGTTGACGTAGAATCCGCTGATCAGGGTCCTGCCCTGCAGCCCGAGCCTCCCATGCCCTTCAGCGCCGATCAGCGTGCCGAGATCACTTTGCTGTGACCAGCTCAGCAGCAGCGGATTGAAGGCCTGCAGCAGGCCGTGCAGGCGCGCCTTGGGGCGGCGCGCGCCGCGGGCGACCAGCGAGCAGCGACCTTGGGTCAGGCTGAAGATATCGAGGATCAGGCTGCTGTCGCGCCACGGCCGGCGATGCAGTACATAGGCCGGCTCCAGCGTCATGCGCATGGGAGCGCCCGGCTATTCGTAGCCGAGCCCGCGCAGCGCGCGCTCGTCGTCCGACCAGTTTTCCTTGACCTTGACCCACAGCTGCAGATAGACGCGCGTGCCGAGCAGACGCTCCATGGCGAGACGGGCATCCTGGCCGATCGCCTTGAGCATCTTTCCACCCTTGCCGATGACGATGGCCTTGTGGCCATCGCGCTCGACCCAGATCAGGGCGGCGATGCGAACCAGGCCTTCCTCCTCGGCGTAGTTCTCGATCTCGACCGCCGTGCCGTAGGGCACTTCCTGACCGAGCCGCCGCATGAGCTGCTCGCGCACCAGCTCCGCGACCAGGAAGCGCTCGCTGCGATCGGTCACCTGATCCTCAGGGAAAAGCGCCGGGCCTTCGGGCAGCAGCCGCGCGACCACTTCCTCGAAGCCTTCCACCTGCGTGCCCTTCAGCGCCGACAGCGGCACCACGTCGGCGAACTCGTGGCGGTCGCGCAGGCTGGCGATGTATGGCAGCAGGCGACTCTTGTCGGTGAGGCGGTCGACCTTGTTGATCGCCAGCACCACCGGAATCCCCGCTTCACGCAGCAGGCCGAGCACATGCTCGTCCTCCTCGGTCCACTGGGGAACCTCGACCACGAACACGGCCAGATCCGCCTCCTCGAGCGTGCCGGCAGCGGCGCGATTCATGACACGGTTCATGGCGCGGCGCGAGCCGAGGTGAAGCCCGGGCGTATCGATGTATACGATCTGCGCGTCCGGACGCGTGCTGATGCCGAGAATGCGATGCCGCGTCGTCTGCGGACGCGATGAGGTAATGCTGATCTTCTGTCCGATGAGACGGTTGAGCAGAGTCGACTTGCCCACGTTCGGCCGCCCCACGATTGCCACATATCCGCTGCGCATCATTGGCTCCCTGCCTTATCCTGCAGCAGGCGCAGCGCCGCGGCCGCCGCATCCTGTTCGGCCTTGCGCCGGCTGCCGCCCTCGCCCGCCACCACCACTTCCAGACCCGCGACCTGGCATTCGACATGGAAGCGCTGCTCGTGGTCGCGACCTTCCACCCCTTTGACCCGGTACTCCGGCAGGGGCTGACGCCGCGCCTGCAGGTATTCCTGGAGCTGCGTCTTCGGATCCTTGGCCATCCCTGCGAGCGACACCGCCTGCAGTTCCTCCTGAAACACGGAGAGGATGGAGTGGCGCGAAGCCTCGAAGCCGCCTTCCAGATAGACCGCGCCGATCACCGCCTCGAGGGTGCCGGCAAGTATCGAATCGCGCCGGAATCCGCCGCTCTTGAGTTCGCCCGGTCCGAGGCGCAGCACGTCGCCGAGACACAGACGGCGCGCGATGACGGCCAGCGTCTCGCCATTGACCAGCGAGGCGCGCAGCCGGCTCATCGAGCCCTCGTCGCTTTCCGGGAACTTGAGGAACAGGGCTTCGGAAATCACCACGCTCAGCACCGCGTCGCCGAGGAACTCCAGGCGCTCGTTGTTGGGCGTGCCGAAGCTGCGATGAGTGAGTGCCGTCTGCAGCAGTTCCGGCTGCCGGAAGGTGTAGCCGATCCGCTCGCCCACTTTGCGGGGGATGTCGTTCAACGCTCTGCCAGCACCACGCTTTCGTCGAAGGTCAGGAGCAGATGGAGATTGCCGTAGAAACGGGTCTGGGCGTTGTAGCTCACCGATACCACGCGTGTCCGGCCCATGGTCTTGATGTCCACGTTCTCCGGACGCACGCTGGAGACATTGTTGAGTTGCAGCCGCTTCATGAGTTCGCCGCGGATCTCCCCGGCGCCGGCCCCCTGCTTCACTTCTTCGCTGAGTGAGTTCAGCGATGCCTTGACGTTGAAGCTTTCCATGTACATCGGCACCAGCTTTACCGCCGTGTACGCGATGAAGCCGATCACCGCAACCGTCACCAGCATTCCGGTCAGGCTCGCCCCCGCCTGTCTTTCCGCCAAGCCCCGCATCACAGTCCCTCCGCTCATTGCAGTTGGGTGCCGATCCTGCTCCAGTTGACGCCGCCGCCCGCCGAATCCCAGCTCATCCAGATCATGAATGCCCTTCCGACCAGATGCTTCTCCGGAACCGGACCCCAGAAACGGCTATCGTTGCTGTTGTCGCGGTTGTCGCCCATGGCGAAGTACTGTCCTTCCGGTACGACGAACTCGCCTTCACCGAGCGGGCGGCGGTGCTGCACCAGGATCTGGTGCTCGTTGTCGTCGATCCGCTCCTTGCGCAGCGAGGCTCCGCTCATGCCGCGGCCGACGCCCACGCCGGTGTACTCTCCCAGGTAGGACTGCGGCGCTTCGACCCCGTTGATGAACAGCGTCTTGTTCTCGTAGCGGATGCGATCGCCGGGCAGGCCGACGATGCGCTTGATGTAGTCGACCGAGGGATCCTCGGGATAGCGGAACACGGCGATGTCGCCCCGCTCGGGACTGCCCACTTCAATGATCTTGGTGTCGATCACCGGCAGGCGGATGCCGTAGCTGTACTTGTTGACCAGGATGAAGTCGCCGGCGAGCAGCGTCGGCATCATCGAACCGGAGGGGATGCGGAACGGCTCGATCAGGAACGAGCGCAGCACCAGCACCACCAGGATGATCGGAAAGAACGAGCGCGCATACTCGACCAGCACGGGCTGCTTGCGCAGCGCCGCCATGCGCTCGGGGTCCACCGCGGCCTCCCCGGCCGACTGTTGCAGCTTCTGCGCCGCCGCTTCGCGCTGCGGACGCAGGCGCAAGGCATCGAACGCCCAGATCGCCCCGGTAATCGCCAGGGCGAGCACCATGCCGGCCTGAAAATCGAAACTCATTGCTTCTTCCCCGACTGCAGCACGGCGAGAAACGCTTCCTGCGGGACTTCCACGGTACCGATCTGTTTCATTCTCTTCTTTCCTGCCTTCTGCTTTTCCAGCAGCTTGCGCTTGCGTGTGATGTCGCCGCCGTAGCACTTGGCGGTCACGTTCTTGCGCAGCGCCTTGACCGTTTCGCGGGCGATCACATGCGCGCCGATCGCCGCCTGTATCGCCACGTCGAACATCTGCCGCGGAATCAGCTCACGCATTTTTTCCGCAAGCTCGCGGCCGCGGAACTGCGCCCGCTCGCGGTGCACGATGGTCGACAGCGCATCGACGCGGTCGCCATTGATCAACAGGTCGAGGCGGATCAGCGCAGCCGGCTGGTACCTGACGAAAGTATAATCGAAGGAAGCGTAGCCGCGACTCACCGACTTGATGCGATCGTGGAAGTCCATCACGATTTCGCTCATCGGCAGCTCGTAGGTCAGCAGCACCTGCTTGCCGTGGTACTGCATCTTCGTCTGGACGCCACGCCGCTCGACGCACAGGGTGATGACCGCCCCGAGGTGATCCTGCGGCACCAGGATGTCGACGGCGACGATGGGCTCGCGGATCTCTTCGATGCGACCCAGTTCCGGCAGTTTCGCCGGGTTGTCCACCTTCAGCACCTCTCCGCTCGTGGTCAGCACTTCATAGACCACGGTCGGCGCCGTGGTGATGAGTTCCAGGTCGTATTCGCGCTCGAGACGCTCCTGCACGATCTCCATGTGCAGCATGCCGAGGAAGCCGCAGCGGAAACCGAAGCCGAGGGCCAGAGAGGTCTCCGGCTCGTAGAACAGCGAGGAATCGTTCAGGCGCAGCTTGCCGAGCGCTTCGCGCAGTTCCTCGTAGTCCTCGGCGCTGATCGGGAACAGGCCGGCGAACACCATTGGCTTCACCGCCTGGAAGCCGGGCAGCGGATTGTCCGCCGGACGCTCGTTCAGCGTCAGCGTGTCGCCGACCGGCGCGCCGTCGATCTCCTTGATGCCCGCCACCACGAAGCCGACCTCGCCGGTCCGCAGGATGCCGGTGTCCCTGGACTTCGGGGTGAATATACCGACCTTGGTGCACAGATGACTGCGACCCGTGGACATGACGGTGAGCTTGCGTCCGACGTTGAGTTCACCGTCGACCACCCGCACCAGCGACACCACGCCGAGATAGTTGTCGAACCAGGAATCGATGATCAGCGCGCGCAGCGGCGCATCCACGGTACCGGCTGGCGGCGGGATGCGCTGCACCAGGACTTCGAGCAGCTCGGGCACGCCGAGTCCGGTCTTGGCGCTCACCGGAACCGCGTGAGCAGCGTCGATGCCGATGATGTCCTCGATCTCGCGGCTGACACGCTCGGGTTCGGCGGTCGGCAGGTCGATCTTGTTCAGCACCGGAAGCACTTCCAGTCCCTGCTCGATGGCGGTGTAGCAGTTCGCCACCGTCTGCGCCTCGACGCCCTGGGAGGCATCCACCACCAGCAGCGCGCCCTCGCAGGCGGCAAGCGAACGCGACACCTCATAGGAGAAATCCACATGCCCCGGGGTATCGATGAAGTTCAGCAGGTAGGTCTTGCCGTCGCGGGCGGTGTAGTTCAGCGAGACGCTCTGGGCCTTGATGGTGATGCCGCGCTCGCGCTCGATATCCATCGAATCGAGGATCTGCTCGGACATCTCGCGGTCACTGAGCCCGCCGCAATGCTGGATGATGCGGTCGGATAGCGTCGACTTGCCATGATCGATATGGGCGATGATCGAAAAATTGCGGATGTGCTGCATCGAATGTGATTTCTGGTGTTCTGCAAAATTAAAGGGGAGCGTGAATGCACACTCCCCTCTGGTTACCTCGCGGACTGGCGCCCGGGCGCCAGCTCCCGTCACTCTTCCGTGATCTTGAGCGCCAGGAAGATCGGGCTGCCGCGCCGCTGCACCAGGATCGGCACCGACTTGTCGGCCGGCGCCGCCTTCACCAGCTCGCGCAGGTGAGCGAGATCCCGGACTTCGACGTTATCGAATCGGAGGATGATATCACCCCTGCGCACACCCGCGCGCGCCGCGGGGCCGGAATCGACCTGTTCGACCACCACACCCGACTTTCCTTCGAGCTCCTCGCGCTGGTCCGCGCTCAGATTGCCGCCGACCAGGCCGAGCCGCTCGACGGTTCCGCTCGGGACTTCGGGGGCGCCGCCGCCGGCGACCGCTTCGTCCTCGGGCAGCTCGCTGATGGTGACATCAAGTCGGATTTCCTTGCCGTCCCGCATCACCTTCATTCCGGCCTGCGAGCCGACCCGGGTCTGGCCGACCATGGGCGGCAGCGTCGACGAACTCTCGACCGCCCGTCCCTCGTATTCGACGATGATGTCGCCGACCTGGATGCCGGCCTTCTCGGCCGGGCTATCGGGCAGCACCCGGGCCACCAGGGCGCCGACCGGACGCTTCATGCCGAAGGATTCAGCCAGCTCGCGGGTGACGTCCTGGATCAGGATGCCCAGCCAGCCGCGGCTGACATGCCCCGTGCTGCGCAGCTGATCGACGACGTTCATCGCCAGATCGATCGGAATGGCGAAGGACAGCCCCATGAAGCCGCCCGTACGGCTGTAGATCTGCGAATTGATACCGACCACCTCGCCGTCCATGTTGAGCAGCGGGCCGCCCGAGTTGCCGGGGTTGATCGCCACATCGGTCTGGATGAACGGGGTGTAGTTCTCGTTCGGCAGGCTGCGACCGATGGCGCTCACGATGCCCGCGGTCACCGAATGCTCGAAGCCGAAGGGCGAGCCGATCGCCATCACCCAGCCACCGACCTCGAGGTCCGCCGAGCGGCCGATCTTCGCCACCGGGAGATCCTTGGCGTCGATCTTGAGCAGTGCGACGTCGCTGCGCCGGTCGCTTCCGACCAGCTCGGCGATGAATTCACGCCGGTCGCTGAGACGCACCACGATCTCGTCGGCGTTGCCGATCACGTGGGCGTTGGTGAGCACGTAGCCATCCTTGGAGACGATGAAGCCGGAACCCAGCGACTCCTCATCGAACTCTTCGGGCGCATTGCCGTACTCGTCGCCGAAGAAGCGGCGCAGGAAGTCGTCGAAGGGCGTGCCCGGAGCCGGGCTGCCGTGACCAGGCGGCGGCTGGCGCCCCGGCTGCTCGCGGGCGACCTTGGTCGTGGTGCTGATATTGACGACCGCCGGACTGGCTTCCTTGACCAGGTCGGTGAAGTCGGGCAATCCCCGCACCGCCGCTCCGGACTGCAGCGGCACTGTCGCGAGCAGGCAGAGGGAAAGGAAGAGACCGGCGCTGCGCGCGTAGAGGTTGTGGATCATTTTCGCTCCTGCACTTCGGTGATATTCCCTGTAGATCGCATCTGCGGGGTCCGGCCGATGACGCCGATGGCGTCCGGTGGAACCGTGGCCACGACCGCCTCCCCGTCCGCGAAGCCGATCAGGCGCGGCTGGTGAAAGGCGCGGCGCGAATAGCCGCGCAGCCACACGAAGCCGACCGCAAGTCCTGCCAGTCCCCCGAGCGCCGAGGCGCCTTCGGCATGGGACCACTGGAGGATGCCGGCAACCATGCCCCCGGCTACCGCCCCGAGCAGCATCCACACCAGCGGCATGAGATAGGTGGCGATGGAGGCGCGGATCAGCATGTGGTCGTCGATGCCGACCAGCACCTGATCACCAACCTCCGCTCCCAGGGTGTTCGATACGCGCAGCCGCGTCCGACGCTCGCCGAACATCTTCGACAGCACGCCCGAGCCGCAGCCCTGCTGCACCGCGCAGCTGTCGCATGCCGAGCGGCGCTGCGTCTCCAGCCAGGCGTGGCCGTCCGCATCCAGCGCCGCGACCCGCGCCGTTTCGGTGATCATTGCCATTGTCTGGATGTCGCCCTTCGCGCCGCGGGGGCGGGGCAGCGCGCGCCCGTCGGTGGTCTACTCGCCAACGCCGACCAGTCTCAGGTACGACAGCGTATCCTCCTTGTCGTAGTTGGCTGCATGACGCGGATAATTCATGAGGTAATCGGTGAGATCGTTGGCAAGCGGCAGATCCCGGCTGGCGGCCACGGTATGCACTCCCGGCGCCCTCTCCACCGACGCCAGCGTACCGGATGCGGGCACCCGCTCGGGCAGGGCGGACACATTGGCGGTGAAGGTATAGACCACGGCCGGCGCCTGAACCGGAACCGGCGCATCCATCGCGACCTGCGCTGCGCCCGGCACGGCCGCGCCCGAACGCCCCATCTCCATCACGCCGACCACGGCGACCGCCGACAGCGATGCGGCGAGAGCGAAGCCGACCGCGGTGCGGGTACGGGAAGGAGGAACGGCGGGACTGGCGGAACTGGACTTGCGGGATGGGAAATGAATGGGTTCGGCTTCCAGGGCCTGGGCCATTCGCGCACTGAAGTCGGGACAGACGGGACTGGCGAGCTGACCACGCATCGCCTCGCCGATCAGATGATAGTTGCGCCACCGAGCCAGCAATTCAGCATCCTGCGTAAGCTCGTGCAAGGTTTCCTTCAGTTCCCATGGCTCCAGCTCGTTGTCTACGAGCATCGATATCCTTTCAGGAATTCTGCGGTTCATGGCCACGACCTATACGTTCATGGAAACACGGAGCATCAGTCCAGTAACGGCCTGAGCCTGCTGTTGATCGCTTCGCGCGCCCGAAAAATGCGCGAGCGCACGGTACCCACCGGGCAGTCCATCCTTGCCGCGATCTCCTCGTAACTGAGACCATCGAGTTCGCGCAGCGTGATCGCCGTGCGCAGATCGTCCGGCAGAT
This sequence comes from Gammaproteobacteria bacterium, assembly GCA_034002745.1. Lineage (GTDB taxonomy): Bacteria > Pseudomonadota > Gammaproteobacteria > SZUA-140 > SZUA-140 > JAITWN01. The sequence goes on along the minus strand of JAVEZY010000026.1, from coordinate 24,409 downwards.
TATCAATGGCGCTCTGCACGGTGGCCTCGATCTCGTCCCTGATCATCAGACGCTCGGGGGTCGCATAGTCCTTCAGTTCCGCGCCGCTCTCGAGGTAGCTCGCGTCCTCGACGTCTATATCGACATTCGGCGGCTTGCGCCCCTGCGAAATCAGATGATTCTTGGCGGTGTTGACACCGATCCGATACAGCCAGGTATAGAAGGCACTCTCCCCGCGAAAGGAGGGCAGCGCCCGGTACGCCTTCAGGAAAGCTTCTTGTGAGACGTCCATAACTTCGCTTGGATCATGCACATAGCGCGATATCAGTTTGCCCAGCCGGAACTGATACTTCTGCACCAGGATATCGAAAGCCTTTCTGTCACCATTCTGCACACGCTCAACCAGCGCCTGGTCGACATTGTTGTTATCGCCCATTCGGGCTGATCCCTCCGAGCGCAGGCAGTGCCTCGCTCCAAGCTATAGACAGTATGGCTATCGTGAAGTTCGGGGAAGAATACGTTTTTCGTATCAGAGCGTTATGATATAGCATCTGCACGAACGATTCCGGGCGATTTTAACCATAAGCGACCGTCCCGACCAGCGCCGCCGATAACCGACAATTCTACTATGATGCTTTCACGATGCACTATGTCCGTCACGATGTCCTGATCATCGGCAGCGGTGCGGCCGGCCTCAGCCTGGCCCTGCGCCTGGCGCCGCAGGCACGCGTCGCCCTGATCGCCAAAGCCCAGTTGCGCGAGAGCGCCACCCTCTACGCCCAAGGCGGGATCTCGGTCGTCCTCGACAAGGAAGACTCGATCCTGTCCCACATCGAGGACACGCTCGACGCCGGCGCCGGCCTGTGCGACCGCAAGGCCGTGGAGTTCACCGTCAACAACGCACGGCCGGCCATTCAGTGGCTGATAGATCAAGGCGTTGCCTTCACTCGCGAAACCAGTCCCGAAGGTATCGAGGCCTACCATCTCACTCGCGAGGGCGGGCACAGCCATCGCCGGGTGCTCCACGCGGCCGACGCCACCGGCCGGGCGGTGGAGACGACCCTGGAAGCCCTGGCGCGGTCCCATCCCAACATCGAGATCTTCGAAGAGCATCTCGCCGTCAACCTGATCCGCGAACCCGGCGGACGCTGCCTGGGCGCCTACGTGCTCGATCTGCGGCCGGACGGCCATGTCCGCGCATTCGGCGCGGCCTTCACCGTGCTCGCCACCGGCGGCGCCGGCAAGGTCTACCTCTACACCAGCAATCCGGACATCGCCAGCGGCGACGGCATCGCCATGGCTTGGCGCGCAGGCTGCCGGGTGGCCAACATGGAGTTCATCCAGTTTCACCCGACATGCCTGTATCACCCTGATGCCAAATCTTTTCTTATCTCTGAGGCCGTGCGTGGCGAAGGCGGCCGCCTGCTGCTGCCGGACGGCAGCCGCTTCATGCATCGCTTCGATCCGCGCGTCGAACTGGCGCCGCGCGACATCGTTGCCCGCGCCATCGACTACGAAATGAAGCGGCTCGGCATCGACTGCGTCTACCTCGACATCAGCCATCAACCCGCCGAATTCATCCGCGGCCACTTCCCGAACATCTACCAGCGCTGCCTCGAGCTCGGCTTCGACATGACGCGCGAAGCGATCCCGGTGGTGCCCGCGGCGCACTACATGTGTGGCGGGGTGATGACCGATCTGAATGGACAGACCGATGTCCCCGGCCTCTACGCCATCGGCGAGATCGCGCACACCGGGCTGCATGGCGCCAATCGCATGGCCAGCAACTCCCTGCTCGAGTGCCTGGTGTTCGCAGCCTCCGCCGCCGAAGACATCAGCTCACGACTGGGCAGCGTCCCGGCACCGGAAGAACTGGCCCCCTGGGACGAAAGCCAGGTGACCGATTCCGACGAGGAAGTGGTGGTCGCCCACAACTGGGACGAACTGCGGCGTTTCATGTGGGACTACGTCGGCATCGTGCGCACCGACAAGCGCCTCCAGCGGGCCCTGCACCGCGTCGAACTGCTGCGCCAGGAGATAGACGAGTATTACGGCAACTTCCGCATCACACGCGACCTGATCGAACTGCGCAACCTGGTGCAGGTCGCCGAACTGATTATCCGCTCCGCCCTGCAACGGAAGGAGAGCCGCGGGCTACACCACAATCTCGATTACCCGGAGACAGGAGAAACCGCGGAGCCGACGGTATTGAACCGGGAGGAAGGAGAAAAGCCGGAAGAGGAAAGCGCGGGACTGAACACACCTTAGGACATGCTGAAGATTGATCCGCCAACCGCCCGTTACTTATAATCTTTAACCTCCCCCTTCCCTCTCAACTTTCCAGCCGCAACCTCACCCTCAGGCGTCGCAGACCTTCCTGATCCGCACTGGAGTCCGGGAGCAGAACCAGGACCCGGCAAGGTTGGCAGCGTGCCACGAGGCGGGACAGGCGCGGCCGATGCCGGCTGTCCTCTCCCTCCCTTTCCACGGCATAGCGCAGGACGGCGAGGCGCGGGTGCAGGTAGCCCTGAGGCAGGAGTCGGCCGCGTTCGGTCTTGCCGTCGCGGCGGCGGAAGTGCCAGATGTCCTCCGCATCCCAGCGCAGCGAAGCGATGGCGGAGGATCCACCCAGGTGCAGCCGCCATGCCCGCGATGCCGACAGCAGCACGAGCCCCGAGCCGAGCAAGGCCATCAGCGGATGCACCGGCAGGGTCCACGGGATCAGCGCCGCGCAGACATGGAGCGCGGCCATGCCGACAGCGAGGCGACGCGAGGACCGCAGCTCAAGGCGCAGCGGTGTCGCGTACGCGGCGGACGACATCGGCGAGCGCCGGATCGCTGGGCGCGAGCCCACCCATCAGGTAATCGAACAGCAGTGCATCGGGACATTCCAGCAAGGCCGCAAAGGCCGCCTGCCCGTCATCGTCCAGTGACGCATAGCGCCGCTCGAGAAAGTCCTGCAGCAGCAGATCGAGCTCCCGCATCCCGCGGCGGCATTGCCAGTGGAGGCGGCCGGAGACCGCGGCAAGACCGGCGGTGCTGGTGGCTTCGTTCAACTTTATCTCCTGTGCCCCGAGAGGGGTCAGACCCTGCATGCCGCCCAGACGGCGGCAGCCTCGCCCATTCACCGGCGCCTGGCGCGCCCCCAGACCCCCGACTGCATTCAACCTTCCACTTTTTTATCTGCCTAGATGAACTGCTTCAACATCCTCTGTCTGATCTGGCCGATGGCACGGGACGGATTCAGGCCCTTCGGACAGACGTCGGCGCAGTTCATGATGGTGTGGCAGCGGAACAGCTTGTAGGCGTCATCCAGGCGGTCGAGGCGCTCGGCGGTGGCCTGGTCGCGGCTGTCCTCGATGAAGCGGCTGGCCTGGAGCAGTGCGGCGGGGCCGAGGAAGCGGTTCGGATTCCACCAGTACGAAGGACAGGCCGAGGAACAGCAGGCGCAGAGAATGCATTCGTACAGCCCGTCGAGGCGCTCCCGATCCTCCGGGCTCTGGCGCAGCTCCACCTCGGGCAACGGGTCGTGCCGCACCAGCCAGGGCTGGACTTCGCGATACTGGCGCCAGAAGTTGCCGAGATCGACCACCAGGTCACGCACCACCGGCAGGCCCGAGAGCGGGCGTATCGTCACCGGCGTTTTCAGCTGCGCGAGCGGCGTGATACAGGCGAGCATGTTGCGGCCGTTCACGTTCATGCCGTCGGAGCCGCAAACGCCCTCGCCGCAGGAACTGCGGAAGGCCAGTGTCTCGTCCTGCGCCCGGATCAGCTTGAGCGCATCGAGCAGCATCATGTCCGGGCGCAGCTCGCGCAGCTCGTAGTCCTGCATGCGCGGCGCTTCGTCCGTCTCCGGATTGTAGCGGAACACCGAAAAGCGCATTTCCATGTCGGCAGCTCCCGTGACTCCTGGACTCGATCGCCCGACGGCGCTCTCGCCCGCTCAGTAAACCCGCGGCTGCGGCGGAAACGGCTCCACCGTCCGCGTCTTCATTCGCACCGGCTTGTAGTCCAGCTGCATGCCTTCCCGCAGGTAGAGCGAATGCTTCAGCCAGTGTTCATCGTCGCGCTCCGGATAGTCCATGCGCGAATGCGCGCCCCGGCTTTCCCGTCGCGCCAGCGCCGAGGTGACCACGGCCAGCGCGATGTCCATGAGATTCTCCAGCTCGAGCGCCTGCAGGCGCGCGATATTGAACACGCGACTGTGATCATCGAGCCGCGCGCGGTCCATCCGCTCGCGCAGCTTCAGTACTTCGGCCACGCCCTGCCGCAGCACCTCCTCGTTGCGGAACACGCCGCAGTAGGTTTCCATCGTCCGCTGCAGATCACCGCGCAGGCCGGCGATCGATTCATCGCCCTCGCGCCGGTCCCAGCGCGCCAGCCGCGCCAGCGGCCGCTCCAGGGCTCCGTCCGGCAGTGCACGGTGATAGCGCGCCTCCTTCAGGTATTCCACGATGTCATTCCCCGCCGCGCGCCCGAAGACGACGATGTCGAGCAGCGAATTTCCGCCGAGCCGATTGGCGCCGTGCACCGACACGCAGGCGCACTCTCCCACGGCATACAGTCCGGGGAGCGGCTCTTCCGGCCCCTCCCGCTCCGGCACCACCACCTGGCCAAAGCGGTTGCTCGGGATGCCGCCCATGATGTAATGCGCGGTCGGGAACACCGGAATCGGATCGCGCGCCGGATCGATGTGCAGGAAGGTTTCCACCATGGTGCGGATCGCCGGCAGGCGCTTGCGGATCACTTCGTCGCCGAGATGGTCGAGCCGGAGCAGGACATGACCGCCGTCCGGACCGCAGCCGCGGCCCTCGCGCACCTCGGTGGCGATGGCGCGGCTCACCACGTCGCGGCTGGCGAGATCCTTCGCGTGCGGCGCATAGCGCTCCATGAAGCGCTCGCCCTCGGCGTTCACCAGGTAACCGCCCTCCCCGCGCGCACCCTCGGTGATCAACATGCCCTTGCCGGCGATCCCGGTTGGATGAAACTGGATGAACTCCATGTCCTGCAGCGGGATGCCGGCGCGCAGCGCCATCGCCATGCCGTCGCCGGTGTTGATGCTGGCGTTGGTATTGGTGCGGTAGAGCTGTCCGGCGCCGCCGGTGGCGAGCAGCGTCGTCTTGGCCTCGATGACCAGCGGCTCGCCGGTGGCGATCTCCAGCACCAGCGCACCGAGGATGTAGCCCTCGTCGTCGCGCAACAGATCGATGGCGAAATATTCGTCGAAGAAATGCGTCTTGGCGCGGATGTTCTGCTGGTAGAGCGCATGCAGGATGGCGTGCCCGGTGCGATCCGCCGCGGCGCAGGTGCGCGCGGCCTGCTCGCCGCCGTAGTTCTGGCTCTGCCCGCCGAAGCGCCGCTGATAGATCTTGCCGTTGTCGAGGCGGGAAAACGGTACGCCGAAATGCTCGAGCTCGATCACCAGCCGCGAGGCGGCACGGCACATGTATTCGATGGCATCCTGGTCGCCGAGATAGTCCGAACCCTTGACCGTGTCGTACATGTGCCAGTGCCAGTTGTCCGGCAGCACATTGCCGAGCGCCGCGGTGAGCCCACCCTGCGCCGCGACCGTATGTGAGCGCGTGGGAAAGACCTTCGATACCACTGCGACCGACGCTTCCGCCTGCGCGAGCTGCAGGGCGGCACGCAACCCGCCGCCGCCCGCGCCGATGACCAGGGTGTCGAATCTGCGCCGTTCCGGCATGGCCGCCATGTCAGCTCCCCAGATGCAAGGTCAGCAGCGCCTTCAACGCCCACAGCCCCGAGGCGCCCAGCATCAGGCCCAGGATGGCGAGCAGGGCGAGACGGAGGGACAGTGGCCGCGCGTAGTCAATGAGCACGTCGCGCCCGCCGACCCAGGCATGAATCAGCAGCGCCCAGAAGAAGACCGCGGTCGCCAGCGTCATCGCCGGCTGGGCCATCCACGCGCGCCAGGCTTCATGCGATGAGGGTTGACGCCACAGCAGCAGCACGCCGGCGACCAGCACGTAAACCAGCAGATAGATGGCGCTGCCGCGCTGCCAGAGCCATGCACGCAAGCCCTGGGCGCGGCGGCTCACAGCAGCGCTACCGCGGCGACGAGAAGGACGATGAGGCCGGCGATGAACACCAGCCGCGCGCTGAAGCGGGCGCGCTCGATATCGGCGCCGACATCCACGTCCATCAGCAGATAGCGTATACCGGCGAAGAAGTGATGAGCGAAGCCCCAGATCAGGAGCAGCAGCGCGAGACGCACCGGCAGGCTCTGCAGCAGCGCCACCGCCTGCCGGTAACCCTCCGCGCTCGCCAGGGAACGATCGAACAGCCAGATCACGGGCGGGATGGACAGCACCATCAGCACGCCGCTCAGGCGATGCCCGATGGAAAGCACCGCAGTCACCGGCTGGCGAATGCGAAACAGATCCAGATACACCGGCCGTTGGGCTTGGTTCGGCATCTCCTGCATTGTAGCCAGTCCTCCCTCCAGTTGGCCATTCCAACAGTCCGCCCCGTGTTTGCTATGATCGGTGGCTGGACGCCCGAATGCAAAGTACGGCGGGGACAGCCACACTCATGACGCGGGCGGGCGGGGAATGAACCTGGAACTGCAATCTTTTCTGGACACGGCAGGCGCGACGAGCGGCGCGGATGGCGCAACGGCACATTTCGGCGCGCCCGCCGAGGAATTGCGTGCCGCGCGTGACGGCAGCATCGTCTGCCCGCTCGACGGGTTCGGACTGATTGCGGCGGCCGGCGCCGATGCCGCGAGCTTTCTGCAGGGGCAGCTCACCTGCGACATGCGCCTCGTCGATGAAGCGCGCAGCCTTCCCGGCGGCTACTGCACGCCCAAGGGTCGCCTGCTCGCGCTGCCCTGGATTCTGCGGCGAGATGACCGCTATCTGCTGCAGCTGCCCGCAAGCCTGCTCGCCTCGACGCTCACCCGACTGTCGCGCTATGTGCTGCGCGCGCAGGTGACACTGGAAGTAGCGCCGCTTGCGATGCTGGGCCTGTCCGGGCCCGAAGCGCCGGCGATCCTCGAAGCGGCCGGCATCCCGTTCGCCGCCGGGACCGGCGGTGTCTCGCATCACGGCGAACATACCGTGGTCCGCATTCCGGGCCCGCAACCCCGCTTCATGCTATTGGCACCGGCAGCCGCGCTCATCGCACTGTGGCCACGCCTCACTGCGGGAGCGCGTCCGGCTGGCGCACCGGCCTGGGACCTCCTCGACGTGCTTACGGGCCTGCCGCGGGTGCTGCCGGAAACGCTGGAGGAATTCATTCCCCAGGCGCTGAATCTCGATCTTCTGGGGGGCATCGCCTTCGACAAGGGCTGCTATACCGGGCAGGAGATCGTCGCCCGCGTACACTATCGCGGCACCGTGAAGCGCCGCTGCTATCTCGCCGCCGGTCCCGGCGAACCGCCCGCACCCGGCACCCCGGTCCACGGACCGGAGAGCGCCGATCAGGCCGCGGGACATGTCGTCCTCGCCGCCCCGGATCCCGATGGCGGCTTCCTGTGCCTGGCCTCGCTCTCCCAGACCCAGGCCGCGGCCGGCGGCTTGCACCTTGACGCCGATCGCGCCCTCACCCTGCGCGAGCTCCCGTACCTCGCCGCCGCCGAAGGCTGAGCGGAAGAACGGATTCCCGGCGAGGGGGAGGCGCCCCCCGCCACTCCAGCCTCTTCCTCTTTTATCTCTATATCTTTTCGCTCACTTCACATTCGCCTCCGCGCCGCCGATAAGAGGACATCCAGAGCGGAACGGAACCCCATGAGTACGACGCAGATCGAAAAATTCTGGCAGGAGCTGGTAGCCGACATTCAGGCCAACCGCGTGGTATTGCCCTCTCTTCCCGATGTCGCCCTCAAGGTGCGAAAGCTGCTTGATACACCCAGCACTCCGGCTGCACGCATCGCCGCCGCCATCTCCGCCGATGCGGTGCTCACGACCCGGCTGCTTAGAATGGTCAACAGCCCGCTCTATCGCACCAGCCATACCATCGACAATGTGCAGGCAGCGGTCACCCGGCTGGGCAACAGCAATGTACGCAATCTGGTCACCAGCCTGGCAATGGAACAGCTCTACCAGGCGCGAGTATCCACCGATCAGAAGAAGCGCATGCTGGCACGGCATCGGGAACACGGCATGATGGTCGCGGCGCTGAGCTGGTTCATCGCCCGCAACTATACCGTGCTGAATGCCGAGGAATCGATGCTCGCCGGCCTGATCCACGACATCGGCAAACTGCCGATCATCGAATACGCCGAACTGGCGCCGGATATCGCCAGCGACGAAGGCGCTCTGGAGCGCCTGATCGAAATCCTGCATCCACGCGTCGGCGTACTCATGCTGCGCAGCTGGTCATTCCCCAAGGATCTGGCCGCCGCCGTCGCCGAACACGAAAACCTCGACCGCGACCCCGGCACGCCAGCCGACCACACCGATGTCGTGATCGTCGCCAACCTCCTGAGCTACATCGGCACCGACCATCCGCATACCCGTCGCGACTGGTCGTCCATCCCCGCCTTCCGCCGCCTGGCGATCACCCCGGAAGAAAGCATCGACGCGATGAAGAACGCCAAGGAGCAGATCCACGAAGTGCGGCTGCTGCTGGCGGCCTAGCGCAAAAGGGGACGCTCCCCTGTCTGGATCATCGATCCAGGCAGGGGAGCGTCCCCTTTTCTACTTTTCCAGATCCGGCGGCGCGCCGAGATCGCATTTCTTGCAGTTCAGCAGGGCGCCCAGCTTCCCCACCCTGCCTTCCGCGGTGACCACCCATGGCCGCTCGCTCCAGGGCGGATCGTGGCGCACATGCTGGAAGTGGCCGCATTCGAGCTCCGCCACCCAGTGGTTCTCGTCATCGAGATGAAAGCCGGTGATGGGACGTTCCATGGGGCTGCCCTCCTCGGATCGATCCTCCAAAAAGAAGGCCAAAGGGGACGCTCCCCTTTTCTAGACCTCCGGCTTCATCAGCGGGAACAGCAGGACGTCACGAATGGAGGCGGCGTCGGTGAAGAGCATGACCAGGCGGTCGATGCCGATGCCCTCTCCCGCCGCCG
>JAVEZY010000026.1:0-15293 GCA_034002745.1 Gammaproteobacteria bacterium | reverse complement strand
AAAGGGGACGCTCCCCTTTTCTAGACCTCCGGCTTCATCAGCGGGAACAGCAGGACGTCACGAATGGAGGCGGCGTCGGTGAAGAGCATGACCAGGCGGTCGATGCCGATGCCCTCTCCCGCCGCCGGCGGCATGCCGTGTTCGAGCGCGCGGATGTAGTCCGCATCGAAGTGCATGGCTTCGTCGTCGCCGGCATCGCGCGCCAGCAACTGCTCGCGGAAACGTTCGGCCTGGTCTTCGGGATCGTTGAGCTCGGTGAAGCCATTGGCGATCTCACGCCCGGCGATGAACAGCTCGAAGCGATCGGTGACCTCGGGATCGCGGTCATTGCGGCGCGCGAGTGGTGACACCTCGGTCGGATAGGCGGTGATGAAGGTCGGATCGGCGAGCTTCTCTTCCACCGTGGCTTCGAACAGCTCGAGCTGCAGCTTGCCGAGGCCCCAGCCCTCCTTCACCTGGATGCGCAGCCCGCGCAGCACCTCGGCCAGGCGATCCTGATCATCGAGCACCGTCGGATCGAGGCCGGGGTTGTATTCCAGGATGGCATCGCGCACGGTCAGGCGCCGGAAGGGATGACCGAAGTCCAGGCGCTGCCCCTGATACTCGATGATGCCGTCGTCGGAGAATTCCCGCGCCAGTCCGCGCAGCATCTCCTCGGTGAAATCCATCATCTCGTGATAGTCGGCATAGGCCTGATAGAACTCGAGCATGGTGAATTCGGGGTTGTGTCGCGTGGACACGCCCTCGTTGCGGAAGTTGCGGTTGATCTCGAATACCCGCTCGAAGCCGCCGACCACCAGACGCTTCAGATAAAGCTCGGGCGCGATGCGCAGGTAGAGCGGAATGTCGAGCGCGTTGTGGTGGGTGACGAAGGGCCTCGCCGCGGCACCGCCGGGAATCGCCTGCATCATCGGCGTCTCGACTTCGAGGAAGTCGCGATCGACAAGGAAGCGGCGCACGAATTCCACGATCCGGCTGCGACGCCGGAAGGTCTCGCGCACCTCCCCGTTCATGATCAGATCGAGATAGCGCTGCCGGTAACGGATCTCGGTATCGACGATGCCGTGATACTTCTCCGGCAGCGGGCGCAGGGCCTTGGCAAGGAGCCGGATCGCTTCCACCCGCACCGACAGTTCGCCCGCGCGCGTGCGAAACACCACGCCCTCGACGCCGAGGATGTCGCCGATGTCCCACTTCTTGAACTCTTCGTACCCGGCCTCGGAAACGGCGTCGCGCTGCACGTAGACCTGGATCTGTCCCGACATGTCCTGGACATGCGCGAACGCCGCCTTGCCCATGACGCGACGGGTCATCATGCGCCCGGCGATCTTCACTCGATGCGGTTCGGCCTCCAGGGCTTCGCCGTCCACATCACCGTAGCGCGCATGCAACCCCGCTGCCAGCGCATCACGGCGGAAGTCCGCGGGATAGGCGATCCCCTGTCCGCGCAGGACACCCAGCTTCTCGCGCCGGAGGGTGATCTGTTCGTTGTCGGATGTATCAATAATCATGTCTGCTCACTGCGATCAATTCGTTCACTGCGATTCGGTGGCTTCGACGGGACAGTGAAAAGTCATAAGTTGAAAGTGATCATGCGCCTGCGGCGCGTCCGAATCGACAGGGGAAACCACCAACATTCTTCCCTATCCTTTCACTTTCCTCTGCCCCTTCACAATCCTTCCTTCAGGCTCGCCTCGATGAATCGGTCGAGGTCACCGTCGAGGACGGCCTGCGGGTTGCCGGTTTCCACTCCGGTGCGCAGGTCCTTGATGCGGGACTGGTCGAGTACGTAGGAGCGGATCTGGCTGCCCCAGCCGATGTCGCTCTTGGTTTCTTCCAGCGCCTGCTGTTCGGCGCGGCGCTTGTTCAGCTCCATCTCGTAGAGCTTGGAGCGCAGCTGTGCCATCGCGGTCGAGCGGTTCTTGTGCTGCGAGCGGTCACTCTGGCAGGCGACGACGATACCCGATGGCACGTGCGTGATCCGGATCGCCGATTCGGTACGGTTGACGTGCTGACCACCAGCGCCGCTCGCCCGGTAGGTGTCGACTTCCAGATCGGCGGGATTGATTTCGATTTCGATGCTGTCGTCGATCTCCGGCGTGGCGTAGACCGATGAGAACGAGGTGTGGCGGCGGTTTCCAGAATCGAAAGGCGACTTGCGCACCAAACGATGCACGCCGGTTTCGGTGCGCAACCAGCCATAGGCGTACGGACCTTCGAACTTGACGGTAGCGCTCTTGATGCCCGCCACTTCGCCGGCCGAGGCTTCGATGATCTCGGTCTTGAATCCGCGCCGCTCGCCCCAGCGCAGGTACATGCGCAGCAGCATCTCGGCCCAGTCCTGCGCCTCGGTGCCGCCCGACCCGGCCTGGATATCGAGAAACGCGTTGTTGGCGTCAGCCTCGCCGGAGAACATGCGCTGGAACTCGAGCGTCTTCAGCTCGCCCTCCAGTTTCTCCAGGTCGGCGCCGACGGCATTCACCGTATCCGGGTCATCCTCTTCCGCGACCAGCTCGATCAGTTCCGCAGCGTCGCGCAGCCCCTGCTCGAGAACGACATAGGTGTCGACCACACGTTCGAGCTGGGCGCGTTCCCGGCCGAGCTCCTGCGCGCGTGCGCTGTCATTCCAGACCTTGGGATCCTCGAGCTCGCGCCGGACCTCGATCAGACGTTCCTGGCGTCGATCGACGTCAAAGATACCTCCGCAGGTCAACGAGACGTGCCCGCATATCCTTGATTTGGCTGGTAACGGCGTTGATCTCGAGCATCGGCGGAATCCACTGGAATGATTATGGAAAGCGTGAAATTGTACAGCAATGGAAGAGGAAAGAGGAAAGATGAAAGAGGAAACCGGCGCCTCCTCCCCTATCCGCCCCCTTCCTCTAGCCTATATGCTCCACCACCAGCTGCGCGCTGCAGCGTCCGCGGTATTCGTTGACGTCGAGCCGGTAGACGATGTGGATGGGACCACCGGCGGCGGCGCGCTCCAGGTCCTGCTCGCGGTTGAAGGCGATGGCTTCCAGCTGCTGTCCGCTACCTGGGTGTGCGAGCCGCATCTTCAGGTGGCGCTCGCCGACCAGCCGACAGTCGCTGACATGGAAGTCCCCATCGAACATCGGCTCGGGGAAACCGTGGCCCCATGGCCCGGCGTCCTGCAGCAGCCGGGCGACATCCAGGCAGATCTCGTCGGGCGAGAGTTCACCATCGCTGTAGATCACGCCGCGCAGCTCCGCCGGATCCAGATGGCGGCGCACTTCGTCCTCGAAAGCGGCGGCGAACAGCGGAAAATCCTCCGTCCGCAGGCTGAGCCCGGCCGCCATGGCGTGACCACCGAACTTCGGCACCAGGCCAGGGTGGCTCACCGCCACCGCTTCCAGGCAGTCGCGGATGTGCAGACCCGGCACCGACCGCGCCGAACCCTTGATCTCGCCATCGGCAGACGGCGCAAAGCAGATCGTGGGCCGATGGGTGCGCTCGCGGATCCGCGAAGCGAGAATGCCGATCACTCCCTGATGCCACTCCTCGTGATAGAGGCACACCGACACCGTGGAAGCGGCGGCGCAGTCACCCAGTTCGGACTCATCGATCGAAGCGAGCGCCTGCACCTGCATCTCCCGCTCGATGCGGCGGCGATCCCGATTGAGACCGTCCAGCTGCAGCGCCATGGCGTGCGCGGCGCCGTCATCGTCGGCGAGCAGGCATTCGATGCCCAGCGACATGTCCTCCAGACGCCCGGCGGCATTCAGCCGCGGACCGACGGCGAAACCGAGATCGGCGGCGCTCAGCCGCTCACAGCGCCGGCCGGCGACTTCGGCGAGGGCGCGGATGCCCGGACAGCACAGGCCGCGCCGGATCCGCGCCAGTCCCTGCGCCACCAGAATGCGGTTGTTGCGATCCAGCACCGCCACGTCAGCCACCGTGCCGAGCGCGACCAGATCCAGCAGATCCGCAAGCCGCGGCTCGTCCAGGCCCCGGCCGGCGAGCCAGCCCGAGTCGCGCAGGCGCCGGCGCAGGGCCAGCATGACATAGAAGATCACGCCGACGCCGGCCAGATGCTTGCTGGGGAAGGTATCGCCCGGCTGGTTCGGATTGACGATGACCGCGGCTTCGGGGAGCTCGCTGCCGGGCAGGTGATGATCGGTCACCAGCACCGGGATGCCAAGCGCATTCGCGGCACGCACGCCGTCGACGCTGGAAATGCCGTTATCCACGGTCACGATCAGCGCCGGCCTGCGCAGCGCCGCCTGGGCGACGATCTCGGGCGTCAGGCCGTAGCCATACTCGAAGCGGTTGGGCACCAGATAGCCGACATCGGCCGCACCGAGGGCGCGCAGCGCCCGCACCGCAAGCGCGCAACTGGTCGCGCCATCGGCATCGAAATCGCCAACGACGAGGATGCGGCCTGCGCGCTCCATGGTTGCATGCAGGAGTTCCGCCGCCTGCTCGCAGCCGGAAAGCAGCTCGGGCGCATGCAGATCCCCGAGCGCGCAGTCGATCTCGGCGGCTGAACTCACCGCGCGCGCGGCATAGACACGACGCAGTACGGGATGCAGATCGAGCGGCCAGTCCAGGGCGCGGGGCGGCGCTTCTCGCCGCCGGATGACGATATCATTCATGTGCAGAAATTCAGCCGGGATGGTATCTGTGCACGGGAAGGACACGCCGCCACCAGCGCCGCCGCATCTCCCGCCGGCTGATATCATACGCGCTACCACCGCCCGGGCAAATGCGCAGGCGCTCGATCTCCCCTGAGCGCAGCGCGGCGGCGAGCGGCGCGAGCCAGCGCTCATGCAGCTCCGCTACGCACTCGCGCCAGCTTTCGATCGCGGACAATCGCAAGGGCTCGCGCAGCACGTCCATATAGACGACATGGCTGGCATCCGCGGCAGCGTGCAACCAGGCGGCGGCATCGTCCGGCAATCCGTTGACCCGGCAGCCCGCGTTCAGCCCCAGACCGCGGACATAGGGGTCATCCGCCCACACAGCGGTGCGTGCCAGCGAAGCACTGGAAGCGGGCGCCGGCAACTCTCCCCCGCCCCAGAACCACAGGCCATTGATCTCCACCCGGCCGGCTTCCCGGCGCGCCGCGTTGATCGGACTCGCGTGCAGCACCATCTGCGCATGATTGATGAGCCGCCGCCACGCGAGCGCATGCTCACCCTCGGGCATGTGTGGATAGAGATCGGCGCCGATGACCATCGGCAGGGGCGAGAACCGCACCCGCGGCGCAGCCGGCCAGCTCATGTACCAGCGTGCTGGTGAGAATGCCTGCGGCCGCAGTCCCTCCTCGGCCATTTCCACCGCGATTTCGGCGCACAGCGCCTGGGCTTCCGCCGCGCTGATCGCCAGTGCCGAGGGGCCTCCCATCACCATCCTGTCGATGCCGGCGCTGAGGTGCACCGGATCGGCGCGCAGCCAATAGCCGGCATGACGTTCGCCCGTCTCGCCGAGCAGGGCCAGAGACGCCAGCGGCACATCGTCGCCGCCATCCAGCCCGAATGCCTGCGCCAGCGCGCTCTCGGCTTCCTGCCGCGGCTGCTCCCGGCGCGTCCCGCGCGCATACAGTTGCGCCAGAGCGCCGAGCTCCAGCCCTTCGAAAGCCAGTGCGGCGCCCCGCTCGGGGCCCGCCAGCCCCGGAATCCACAGGGTCAGTTCACGCACCATTCAAGTCCTCTAGATCACAGGAACGCAGCAGCATACCGGATTCAGCGCGGCCAGCAGGCGGGGTCGGCCGGCTGTCCCGGAACCGGGCCCGCTGCACTCATCGCAAACGGTCCGCAGGCATCGCGCACCTGGTCACTGCCCGGGCGCGGTTCAGCGACGACCAGATAATCGGTCCCTGTCTCCGGCGTGTGCAGACGCACGCGATAGTATTGCTGGGGCGAATCCATCTCGTCGTCAGCATAGCCCAGATCGCTCAGCTGCTCGGCGTAATGATAGTGAGCGGCATGATATCGCTCCTGGTGCAGCTGAACCTCATGCAAGGCGGTCACCGCATCGATGCGGCGAGCCTTGCGCAGGCTGTCGGTGTACGCCGGCCAGGCCAGTGTCACCAGGACCGCGAGGATGGCCATCGCGGTCAGCAGCTCGATCAGAGTGATTCCGGCAAGCGGCCCGGGCGCCCCGGCGAACCTCGAACCGGCGGATGACTCGGCTCCGCTCTTCGCATGCTTCCCATTCATCGTTCCGCCTTCCATGGCTGGGCACGCGTCCGTTTCCGGCCTCTCCGCAGCGCGTTCGCGCGTGCTTCAATCGCTCTGCATGGCCTTCCGCGCGGATCATTTCACGCCGGAGGTGGCGCATCAACTCGCGACAGGGAGATTCGCGCATGAACGCATGGCATGGATATACCCTCATGGAAACGCTGATGGTGCTGGCGCTGCTGGCCGTCGTCATGACCACCAGCATTCCCTCATTTACCGGCCTCGTCGACCGGCAGCGATTGCGCGCGGCGACCACCGCGGTCCATGACGCATTTCACACGGCCCGCGCCGAAGCGCTGCGCCGGAGCGCTGCCATCAGCGTTTCGGTGGAATCCGACGGCGACCGCTGGTGCCTGTCCCTGAGCGACGATGGACCATGCGACTGCCGGCAGCCTGATGTATGCCGCCTCGGCGAGCGCGCGGCGCCCGTGATCGACAGCCAGCGGTTTCCGGGAGTGACACTGACGACGAACTTTCCCGCAGGTGCGGCCGCCTTCCATCCGCCGCGCGGCACCGGCACCCCGGGCACCGCGCAGCTGCGGAACCGCGCCGGCCGGGCGGAGCTGGTGGTGAGCACCCTGGGCCGCATCCGCAGTTGCGCCGCTCCCGCCTTCGTGCGCCCGCCATGCTGATAGAGCGCACGCTTCGCGGCCACACGCTGAGCGAGCTGCTGATCGCCAGTACCATCGGCATATTTCTACTCGGCGGGTTGCTGCATGTTTTCGCCCTGCACACGGGCGAGGCGCGCCGGCGGCTGGCGGAGGCGCAACTGCACCAGACGCTCGGCGCCGCGGCGGCGCTCATCACGGGCGAGTTGCGGCGCGCCGGTTACTGGAGCCGCGCCCGTGAAGCCACGGGCGGCGCCGTCAACGGCTTCGCGGACATCCACGTCGAGGATGACTGTGTACTCTACAGCTACGACCGGGACGCGGATTCCAGCGAAGGCATACCGGGAAGCGACGATCGCTTCGGCCTGCGATTGCGTGCCGGCGCATTGCAGATGAAGAGCAGCGACAGTTGCGGCCCGGGAGGCTGCACCGACTGCAACAGCGGTGTGTGGTGGGCGACGACCGACCCGGCGAGCGTCACCGTCACCCGTCTCGTCTTCGCCGCGGATGTCCATCCGCGCAGCCTCCCGGACGGAACGAGCGTTACCGCGCGCAGCGTGCGTTATGTGCTCGAGGGCGCACTGACGCAGAATCCATCCATCATCGCCACCATCGCCGGCGCCGCCGGTGTGCGCAACGATGAGATCGACTGAGCTGCGGCGCGACCGGGCGCGCGGGACCATTCTTCCGCTCGCCGCATTGCTGCTGTTCTGCATGGCGATGCTCGCGCTCTGGGTGGCGCAGTTGCATACCGGGGCGCTGCGGCTCGCCACACAGGAAGTGCGTGCCAGGGAACTGTTCGCCGCCGCCGGCGTCGGTCTCGAAACCGCGCTTGCCCAGGCGGCGCCACTGCTCGCCAACGCGCCACCCGTCTTCGACGCCGATGGCCGCTTCCGCATCGCAGGACCCGCTGGCGCGCATGGCGACGGCGTGCGCTACGAAACCTTCTTTCACAACGAGACGCTGCTTCCCTTCGATCCGGGCATCGTGGAGATCGAAGCGAAAGCGCTGGACGAGAGCGGAGGCGTCCGTCGACAGCGGCAGCAGGCGCGGCTGCGGCCCTGGCTGGCAACCATACCGTCGGCGCCGCTGATCGCGCACCGCGGCGTTTCGCTGCCTTCCGAGCTCTCTCTGCGCAACGCCGCCGGCGATGTCCTCGCCTGGAGCGGCGGCGCCTTCAGTGCTCCCGGCGCCGCCCTCGATGTGCCGGCAGCGACGCGCTGCCCACCGACTGGCATCTGCGACTGGACCAGTGCGCTTGCGACGTTCGAAGCCGATGCCGCTTTCGAATACTGGTTTGCGCGCGAGCGCGCCACGCTGCGGACGCTGTCCGCCACCCATGCCGATGTCGGATGGCTGGAAGCGGACGGCGGCGTGATCATCGAAGGCGCCGCCAGCCACGGCAGCGCGCTCGCGCCGCGCCTGCTGATCATCGCCGGAGATCTGGAGGTGCGCGGCACGCTTGCAGTGCATGGGGTCCTCTATGTGAACGGCAGCCTGACCGGGGGTGCGGGCGAGATAACCATCCACGGCGCCATGATCGTCGCCGGAGATGCGATGCATCAGGGCCCGATGACGATCGACTACGAACCCGGTGCGCTGCAGGCACTGGCGCAGCGCGGAAGCTATGTACGCATTCCCGGCAGCTGGAACGACTTCTGAAACCCGCACCCGAGCCGCGGCGCGAGGCGGTGCCGGGCTGCCGCCGCAGCGTGCTCGCGGCTACCTCCTGATCGAAGCGCTGGCCGCACTGTTGATCGCCACCGGCACGATCGGCTCCCTGCATGCGCTGCATGTCGCCATCGCCCGCGACAGCCGTCTCGCGGCCGAACGCGCCTTTGCCAGCGCCTGGGCCGAGCAGGGCCTGGAGACCACGCTCACCGCCATTCGCGCCGGTGACGCCCCCGCTGCCACTGCAAGCGCCAGCTGGCCGCTGACGACCAGCCCCTCCGCTTCCCCGCCAGCCTACTGGCGGCGGATCGATGTAACGCCCTCGCCCGGAGGCCTGCGCGCCGATATCAGCGTCGCCTGGCCGCATCCGGACGCCGATCCGCCACGCCGCATCCTCCTTTCCGTGATCGTGCGCCCGGGCGCCACCCACGACAGCGGACGGGCGCACGACGGCACTCCTCCAGCCATATCCCCCTGAGCGGGAAATTTGCCCCGCACGCCCGCCCGAAAATGTCGCCCCGGGGCGACGCTATAAAGCTTATAAATCTGAATATTCAAGTTTTTTTGACATGGAAGGGAGCCTGTGGCGTACTACGGAAGAACCCTTACGACAGCCCCTAGGCCCGAACCCGGACCTGCGGAATCACCTGATGAACATCGCACCCACGAGAACCCGGATCCTGATCGCCATGATGTCGCTGACCCTGCTGTTCGACACCGCGGCCGCCGGAGCAGCAGACCTGGTCCGCAGCCCGGAAGATCGCCGCGCCTACGAGTCTCTCGTACTCGAGAACGGGCTGCGCGTGCTCCTGGTATCCGATCCGGAAACCGATATGGCAGCCACCGCGCTGAACGTGGATGTCGGCCATTACGACGATCCGGCCGAGCGTCAGGGTCTTGCCCACTTTCTCGAACACATGCTGTTCCTGGGCACTGAGAAGTATCCCCGGGCGGATGACTATCGCGAGTACATCACCCGTCACGGCGGCCACGCCAATGCCGTCACCGGCCCCGAACATACGGTCTACTTCTTCGACGTCTCCAGCGATTACCTCGATGGCGCCCTCGATCGCTTCGCCCAGTTCTTCGTCGCGCCCCTGTTCGGCGCCGAGTACGTGCAGCGCGAGATGCAGGCGGTGGAATCGGAATACCGGCTGCGTCTGCGCGATGATGGCCGCCGCCTGAACGATGCCATCAAGGAAACCATCAATCCCGCGCATCCGTACTCCAAGTTCTCTACCGGGAATCTGCAGACGCTGGGCGATCGCGAGGACGAGTCGGCGCGCGATGCGGTGATCGACTTCTATCGCAAGCACTACTCCGCGAACCTGATGACCCTGGTGGTGATCGGCGCCGAGCCGCTGCCGCGGCTCAAAGCCATGGTCGAGGAGCGGATGAGCGCGATTCCCGATACCGGTCGCAAGGCGCGCCGGATCGAGGCATCGCTGCGGGCGCCGGCGCAGGGACCGGAGCGCCTGGATGTGGTCCCGTTCAAGGAGCAGCGCCTGCTGCGCCTGGAGTTCGTCTTCCCCTGGGAAGCGTCCTACACGCTGAGCAAGCCGACCACCTACCTCGCGCATCTGCTCGGGCACGAGGGCGCGGGCAGCCTCCACGCCCTGCTGATCGAACGCGGCTGGATCACCAATCTCAGCGCCGGCGGCAGCCGCATGACGGACAGCGAAGGCGTCTTTTCCGTGTCGCTGGAGTTGACACCGTCCGGCGTGGCAGCGGCCGAAGAGATCGCCGAACTGGTCTTCCGCCACATCACCCTGATCGCGGGCAACGGCATCCGCGCGGACATCCATGCGGAACTCGTCCGCATGAGCGAACTGAATTTCGCCTACCGCGAGCCGGCGCAGCCGCGCTCCGAATCGGTTACGCTGGCGACCAACCTGCAGATCTATCCGCCCGAGCTGGCATTGGCCGGTCCCTACCTGCTCGCACCCTTCGATCCGCAGGCCATTCGCGCGGTGCTCTCCCATCTGCGGCCGGACAATCTGCGCATGACCCTGGTCGCGCCGGGACTCGAGACCACGCGCCGCAGCCGCTGGTACGACACCCCTTATGAGTTGCGTCCGCTCCCGCCCGGGCAACTGGCGCGCTGGGCGCGCGCCGAACCCCATCCGGCGCTGGCACTGCCCGCCCCGAACGTCTTCCTGCCGCAGCGCGCGGCCCTCAAGGACATCGAGGAGAAACGCAGCGAACATCCCCAGCTTCTCGCCGCCGAGGCGGGGCTGCGCGTGTGGCAGATGCAGGACACCGAATTCCGGGTGCCGCGCGCCGATCTGTTCGTGAGCGTGGAAGCCGCGGCGGCGGCCTCCTCCGCGCGCAGCGCCGTGCTCGCCTCGCTCTACCTGTCGCTGGCCAGGGAGGCATTGACGCCGCACGCCTATCCCGCCGAACTCGCCGGACTGCGCTATGACGTCTACCGCACGTCGCGCGGATTCGGGTTCAGCATCTCGGGGTACGACGAGAAGCAGCCGCTGCTCGCCAGCCTTATCGTCGATCACCTGCTGAAGCCGCGGTTCACCGCGGAATCGTTCACACTGCGGCACGCGGAGCTGGTGCGCCAGCTGGAAAACAGCAAGCTCAACGCACCCTATCAGCAGCTCTCCACCGAGCTTGATTACCTGCTCTACCGCCAGCGCTGGACGTCCGATGAACTGCTGGCGGCCACCGCCGGAATCACGCTGGACGACCTGCGCCGGTTCGTTCCCGAGCTGCTCGCCGAACTGCGGCTGGAGATCTTCAGCCATGGCAACATCACCGCGGCCGATGCGCTCGGCGCCGGACGCGCGATCGCGGGGAGATTCTTTGCCAGCGCCCGGCCTGGACCAGCGGTACCTCGTGACGTGAGCCGGCTGGAACCGGGGCGGCAGCACCTGCGCTCCATCGACACCCGCCATGACGATACCGCCATCCTCGTCTATTACCAGGCGGCCGACGCGGAACTCGCCACCGCCGCGCGGGTGCTGATGCTCGAACAGCTGGTGAAGGCGCCGTTCTTCGACACCCTGCGCACCCGCGAACAGCTCGGCTATGTGGTGCAGGCGCACAGCACCTCCGCCCTGCGCCTGCCCGGACTGAACTTCCTGATCCAGTCTCCGGCGCAGGGTCCCGAGGTGCTGAGAGACCGCATCGATGCGTTCATGAGCTCCCATCGCGAGCGCATCGCGACCATGGATGCGGAAGCCTTCGAGCGCCACCGCCAGGGGCTGCTGACCACGCTGCGCGAGCGCGATACCAGCCTCTCCCGGCGCAGCCTCCGCCTGCAGGCCGCGCTTTCCCTGAATGACTACAGCTTCGATCGCCGCGAGCGCCTCGCGGCCGAAGTTGAGCGCCTGCGACCCGAGGAGGTGCTTGCCTATTACGAGGAAATGCTCCTGTCGGATCGTCGCGCACGCATCGTGCTGCAGGCGACGGGCACGGCGCATCAGCACCAGGCGATCGCCGCTGGCGAAGCCTGGTCCGCCATCACCGAACTCGCCGCCTTCCGCAACGCGGCGGCCGGTCATTCACTGGCGGAATCCGAACTGCCGTCGATCGCGGCGGCCGTTACCCAATCCATCGAGGAAGGCATCGGTGCGGCCACTGACGCCGCCCCGCCCTCCTCCGGTACCGAAGGAGAATCCGCCCGATGAAATCCGGACGCGTTCATGGCTGCCTGCGGGCAGTCGGTTGCCTTGCCTTTGCTCTTGCCGCCGCCGGACTGCATGCCGCTCCGGCCGAATCCGTCTACCCCGAGATGCTCGGCGAGGTATGCGGCGATCTGCATGGCGAGCTGCGCCACGTGAGTGCGACAGCCACGCCTTCGCTCGAGGGCAAGGAACTGCTGCTGCAGGAAGCCGAGCGCCTGCATCTGCCGCATGAAACCCGGCAGATGCTCACCGAGCGCCTGCTCAACAATGCCTTCAGCATTGCCGAATCGGAACTCTGGGCACCGTTCGAGTCGTTCGACCTCACCCTGCAGGCGCGCAGCGCCGAGGCCGGAGCGCTCAAGGCGCGCTTCTCAGCGCAGCGCTATCGCGAATATGCCCAGCGCCTCACCGATCTGCCGTCCGAGCGACAGGATGCGATCCGGCGCGCGGCCCTGACCGTGCTGGCCGAGTCCGGCCACCTGCCGGATGTGCTCGCCGCCGACAGCGAACGCGTGCGTTTCGTCTATCGCGAAGCCTGTCTGGTGAATGACGCCCCGGGCCTGATGACGACCTTCATCCAGGGTCGCATGCGGGAGCTCGATCTGACGACCGGCGCACTCGGCCCGACAATGCCCCTCAAGCCGGAGATGGCGCGACTCAGCAACCCGGCCCTCGCCTTCACCTCGAGCGGTGCGGCTGTGGTCCAGATGCGCGCGGAGCAGATTGAACAGGCTCTCTCCACCCCGCCGGCGCAATCGCTGCTGCAAACGATTCATGGCGAGATTCTCGACATCCTGCCGGATGCCGAACGCACCCGTACCCGCCTGCTGGAACTGGTCGATCTGTTCAGCAACGCCTATGGCATCGAGCCGGTGCGCGTCGACTTCAACACCGGCCTGCACGGCAATGGCGGCTCCGGCTATTACTTCCACTCATCGCGCACCTATATCTTCCACTACGCCCGCTTCCTGGAAAAACTGGACCGCTTCATCGATCGTGAAGGGCTCGATCTTGCCGTTCCCGCGGACCGCGCCCGGGCAAGCGCATACATGCTGGGTGAGCTGGTCAACAATGCCGCCCACGAACTGGCTCATGCGGGACAGTACCAGTGGATGGACCGCTGGGGCATGGATGCCGAGGTGCCGGAAGCGCTGCGCGCCCGCGTCGTCGACTACCGGAAGAATCATCGCTACAAGAACACCGCCTGGGAATCCCATGCCCTGATCGGCATCATCGGCGAGGAGGACTACGATCGCTATCGCTATCAGCCGATCGAGGAAGATGCGTGGGCAATCGGCAGCCATGCCGAAACGCTGGCCCTGCGCCTGATCGAGGCGGGCGGCCCGCCAGCGGGCTCCGCTCAGGAGCCGCCATCCCCCGGATCCACGACCTCCGTCGCGCTGAGGCCGGTAACCCGCTAGTCCTGCGATGGCCGGGCCACCCCGGCCGGGGGCCGCGCCCGATCGGTCCCGGGAGATGAACCCGGCGGCGGTCCGGCGCCCTGCGCCGGATTCCGGATGAAAGCGGTAGCGCGACGCGTCCGGCTCGATGCACAGCGGTCTCTCCTCCCAGGCCATTGCGTCCGCCCCCGGGGTCATGAATGTCGGGGCGGCTTCGATTCGGGCTGGTGCGATACCAGCGCGGGCAAGCGGATCAGGTGGGTAGAAGGCGAAGCGGATGGACGAGAAGGCGATCTGAAGCGCAATCGCCTTCAGAGGCGATCATCGTGGCGCATGTCGCCACAGAGCACGCGGAGACTGCCATCCCCAGTCGTGAAAGCGATGGATGCGGTCATGCATGGCATGGCGCTGGCGACCGAAAGATACGGCCGTGTCACCTGCACGATGCCGGGGCGTGCGGTAGCGCGACGGAAATAATGCCGGCGAGACCAGTTTGCGCCGCGCGCATCGTCCAATGGACCGAACCGCGGATCCCGCATGACATCGGCGCCCGGAGCTTCGATGTTCTTCCCGACCTGAATGCCATTCCCGTCGAGAAGGAAGCAGCGCTCCGCGAGCGGCAATTGGAGAAAGTCGCGGCAGGCGTCGGCGAGCGGCTGGCCGGCGGCAAGCATGACCGTAGCCCGATCCATGCTTTCCAGGTATGGCGCGATATCCTCGTACCGACCGGTTTCTCCATCCGCGGTCATGGTCCGAAACCGATCGTACATCCGATCGAACGGCGGCATCGTGCCGACTCGCGCCCAGGGTGCCGGCGGCGCGAAATACCGCCCCTGCACGAAATCGGCGTCCGCATCCATGGCGATGAGCGCCTCGTCCTCGGTCTCGATGCCTTCCATCACCACCAGCGAACCCGACTCGTGCAGGAGAGACACCATGCCGGGCACGAGCGCGCGGATCCTGCGGTCGCCCGCTGCCTGAAGCACCATGGAGCGATCGAGCTTGACGATGTCGGGGCAGAGCCGTGCAATGCGATCGAAGTTGGAGTGGCCGGCGCCGAAATCGTCGATGGCGATGAGGCAACCCATGTCCCGATAGTGCCGCACCGCGGCGATGAGGGGACTGTCGTCCATCAGCGCGGTTTCCAGTATCTCGATCACGACGCGGCGGGGCGGCACACCGGCGCGCTCCAGTTCCTCGCCGAACCGGCCTTCCAGCGGGCCGCCCTGAGCGATCACGCGCGGATTCACATTGAGAAACAGCCACGCGTTACCGGTATCATGCCGCAGGAAGTTGCGCAGATGAACAGCCCGGCACACGCGGTCCAGGCGAATGACGGCGTCATCGTCCTTGGCCCGCGCCAGCACATCGAGTGGTGCGTGAAAAGAGGTCTCGGAGCTCGCGCGCATCAGCCCTTCGAAGCCGACCACGCGCTGGTGCGCCAGACTGAAGATGGGCTGGAAATTGGATGCGATACGAAGCCCGGCGAAAGTGCCCTGAATGACGCCGCCATCCTCTGTCAGAGAGCCTGCAATGGACTCCCAGGACTGGCCGTCCTCCACATCCGGCGCTGTCCCGCCTTGGTATAAGATAGTGCTCATTCGCGGGTAGTGCCGTGCTCGTCCTGATTCGTTGTACTCCTGTTGCTGATTAGCGACTCGCCGAGCTAATACTTTAGTGCTAGCACGACTCGGGGGCAGCCACGTCGGCCTGATGGTCGCGCCAGGAGACACGGTCTGTCCCCGGCTTTCCGCCCCACTCAGTGCACCAGTC
>JAVEZY010000025.1:0-38742 GCA_034002745.1 Gammaproteobacteria bacterium | reverse complement strand
CGCCTCGGCGGACGGCAGCAAGGCGAGCACCAGGCCCGCATGCGCGGCGGCGCACCACCCCTGTTCAGTCAACGGCATTCTCCCTCCCCCCAACGCGCCGACCCGCATTGACATTCAATTGCGAATCATTATCATTTACATGACACACCCGCCGGACAGACGCCAGGGAGGTCCGCGATGAATTGTACGATAGACGCGTGGCTGGAGAAGGACACCGCGCACTTGCGCATCCTCGATGCCGACTCGGGACGGGTGCACCTCGACTGGACCTGGTCGGGAGGAAGCGATACGGCGGAATCCGATGCCAGGGCCGCCCTGCACCGGCTAGTCTCCGGCCTGTTCCTCGTCTCCTGCATCGGCAACCTGCGCGATCCCGCGGGCGACACCCCCGTCCCCTGCGGACAGCCGCCCGGCGCAAGCGCCCGGCCCGAAGCGCGCATCCTCAAGTTCCCCCGCGTCGCCGGTCAGTCGTAGAGTTTCTCCTGCGCCTTGCCGCGGAACACGTAGTAGGCGTAGCCGGAATAGATAACGATCATGGGCAGCACGATGAGCGCGCCGATGAGCACTATGGTGAGCGAGGATGGATGCGCCGCCGCCTCCCATATCGTCATGCGATCAATGATGATGTAGGGATAAATGCTGTAGACCAGCCCCAGGAATGCGATCACGTAGATCGACACCGTGCCGATGAACGGCGTCCACTCGCTCTCGGGCAGTCCTTCGCTGATACGCTGCGCCGCATGCCACACCCAGCCAAGAGCGACCACCAGCGCGATCGGGATCAGCATGATCGCCAGCAATGCCGGAAACTCCAGCCATTTTTCGCGGATCGTCGCGCTCTCCAGCATCGTTCCCAGCGTGACCAGTACCAGCGCCACGGCCAGCCCGAGCAGGCCGAGACGAGTCCAGCGCAGCGCCTTCTTCTGCAAGTCCCCGCTGGCGCGCACGATCAGCCAGGTCGCGCCGAGCAGCACATAGCCGCCTACTACGCCGAGCGCGACCACCAGGGCGAAGATGTAGTAGCCGATGCCGTGCGAGAAGCCGGTGATGTAAAGGCCGAGCATCACGCCCTGGGCCAGGGCCGCGACCACCGATCCGACCCAGAAGAACCAGTTCCACAGCTCCCGATGCCAGCCCACCGCCTTGATCCGCATCTCGAACGCCACCCCGCGCAGGATCAGTCCCAGCAACATGATCAGCACCGGCATGTAGAGCGCCGTCAGCACCTCGCCATGGGCCACCGGAAATGCGACCAGCAGCAGGCCCACGCCCAGCACCAGCCAGGTCTCATTCGCGTCCCAGAACGGCCCGATCGACGACACCATAACGTTCTGCTCGCTGCTCGTGGCGAACGGCAACAGTATGCCGACGCCGAGGTCATAGCCGTCGAGGACCACATAGGCAAGGATGGACACGCCCATCAGCACCGTAAAAACGATCGGCAGGTCGATGTTCATTTCACCGGCAACCCTTCTTCCTCGGTGAACGGACGCAGCCGGCGGCCACGGCGCGCCAGATGCGTCATCACCACGATGTAGGACACCAGCAGCAGGCTGTAGATCATTGCATACAGCGTCAGGCTGGCACCGAGCCGCGCCGGCCCGACCGGACCCACGGCGTCCGCAGTGCGCAGGATGCCGTACACCAGCCAGGGCTGGCGTCCGATCTCGGTCACCATCCAGCCGGACAGCACTGCGGCCCATCCGGAGAATGTCATCCCCACGAACACCCACAGCACGCAGCGCGAAGGCAGATGTCCATGGCGCGTACGCAGTACGCCATAGGCCGCCACGACCATCATCACCAGGCCGAGTGCCACCATCACGCGAAAGGCCCAGAACACGGGGGCAACCGGCGGGATGTCTTCCCCGAACGCATCGAGCCCCTGGATCTCGGCATCCACATCACGCGCCAGAATCCAACTCCCGAACCCGGGGATGGCGATCTCGTGATCGTTGCGTCTCTCTTCCTGGTTGGGTATGGCAAACAGCAACAGCGGCGCGCGCGTCTGTGTTTCCCATAGCCCCTCCATGGCTGCGACCTTCGCCGGCTGATGTTCGAGGGTGTTGAGACCATGCAGGTCGCCGACCAGGATCTGGCCGGCGGCGAGCCACGCGGCGATCATGGCCCCGGTGCGCCAACTGACGTACGCCGCCTTGTCATAGCGATCCCTCAGCAGCCGCAGCGCCGACATGCCTGCGATGACGAAACCGGCGGTGACTCCAGAAGCCATCAGCATGTGGAGGAGGCGCAACGGGAACGACGGATTGAAGATCACATCCATCCATCCCAGGCTCACCATCTCGTCGCCGTCATAGCCGTATCCCACCGGCGTCTGCATCCACGAGTTGAGCGCCAGAATCCAGAACGCCGACAGGGTGGTGCCCACCGCCACCAGCACGGTCGCGCCGAGGTGCGCCCATCCGGGTACGCGATTCAGTCCGAACAGCATGACGCCCAGGAAAGCCGCCTCGAGAAAGAAGGCGGTCAGCACCTCGTACGCCAGCAGCGGGCCGGCCACGTTGCCGACGGACTTCATGTAACCCGGCCAGTTGGTACCGAACTGAAAGGACATGACAATCCCGGTGACGACACCGACCGCGAATGTCAGCGCGAATACCCGAGTCCACAGGTTGAACGAAGTGATCCAGCGCGCCTTGTTGGTAAGCGAGTACATGATGCGGAAATAGACCAGCACCCATGCCAGCGCAAGCGTGATACTGACGAACAGGATATGGAAACCGATATTGAGTCCGAACTGGATTCTGGCCAGCAACAGTGCATCCGCGTTTTCCATGCGCTGCTTACCTCCATGTCCGCTGCGCAAGAAGTCATCATGTAAACCGAAAACGCGCTTCGGTCACATACGCACTAGCACCGATGACGCTGCGCGGCGATGCTTGATCGGTTGCTCGATACGCTTGCCGGGAGCCGCCGGAGGGGCTAAGTTTGAGCGACCTGATCGGGATGCACGGCGCTTCGCCGGGCTCGACGGAGACAGAGGCTCAGCAACGGAGCAGGAGGCTCAGGGAATGAACATCGACAGCATCATGGAGAAGGAAGTGGTGACCTGCGGACCCGATGACACCCTGGAATCGGCGGCCATCATGATGTGGAACAGCGCATGCGGAGCGATCCCCATCGTCAGCGAGGACGGTCGCGCGCTCGGCGTCATCACCGATCGCGACATCGCGATGGCTTCGGCCCTGCAGCACAAACCGCTCTGGCAGATCAAGACCCAGGAAGTCTGCGGCGACCGGGAGGTGATCTCCTGTCAGAGCAACGCCACCGCCGGAGAGGCGCTGAAAAAGATGGGAGAAAACGGCGTGCGGAGGCTGCTCGTGCTCGACAATGACGGACGGATCGAAGGCCTGGTTTCGATAGACGATGCGATCTGCGAAGCACGCCACGACGGCGACAGCAGCGGCATCGGCTTCAGCCAGCTCGTGCCCGCCCTGCAGGAAGTCTGCCGGCACCAGGGATTCCACTAGTTCCGCGACAGGCGGGCGGCATGCGCGCCGCCCGCTCCCCTGCCACCGGATCAGCCCGGGGGCCAGGTCATGCCGCGTCCGCCCAGCACGTGCAGATGCAGGTGATACACCGTCTGGCCGCCGTCCTCGCGGCAATTGATGACGGTCCGATATCCGGCGGCAAGCCCCTGCTCCGCCGCCAGTCGTTTCGCGACCAGAAACATCCGTCCGAGCAGCGCCGCGTCCGCCGGCTCCAGCGTATCCAGCGCGGCGATGTGGCGGCGCGGAATCACCAGGCAATGCACCGGGGCCTGCGGGTTGATGTCACGAAACGCAATGATCTCTTCGTCCTCGTAGACCAGATCGGGCTTGATGTCGCCGCTCGCCATGCGGCAGAACAGGCAGTCGCTCATGTTTGCTCTCCTGCTGCTTGATGATGATAGGGATGCACAGCGCTCATCGACGCGGCGCCGGCTTGCTGGCGACCCGGTCGCGCAGGTACACCGGCAAGGCCTCCGCGGCCGGACGCGCTCCCCCGCGCTGATGGATCGCGCGCGCGAGACGGGCCACATCCCGTGCGCGTGGATAACGCTGCTCGTCGCACCCGACGAGATCGACCTGGAGTCGCGTCTCGAGCACGGCGCGGTAGGCAGCCCAGCCATCGCCGGCGGCGAACCAGCCGCCGCCTTCCACCGCTGGCACCCGATCCGGCGGGCAGACGCATTCCTCTCCGGCCACACCCGCCAGTCCGTCCGCGCCGGCCACGAAGGCGCCCCAATAGACCTCGCCCATGCGCGCATCCATCGCCGCGAGCACGCGATCCGCAAGACCATCCGAGATCACACCTTGCGCCAGCACGGCGAGCGTCGAAACCGGGATCACCGGCAGATCGGCGCCATAGGCCATGCCCTGCGTCACGGCGGCGGCGATGCGCAGTCCGGTGAATGCACCGGGACCGCGCGCGAAGGCGATCGCATCGAGTTCCGCAAGTGCGAGTCCGCTCTCGGACAACAGGGACTCGGCCATCGGCAGCACGAGATCGGCATGGCGTTGCGGTGCCAGCTCGTAACGTTCCATCGCTTCGCCGTCGATGCAGAGCGCCACCGAACAGGCGATGGTCGATGTGTCGATGGCGAGCAGCTTCACGCCGTCACCTCGGCTGCCGCCGGCGCGGACTGAAAGAAGCGCTCCACTTCCGCGAGCCTGTCGGTACACGGCATCGGTGGCAGCGCGCCCAGGAACAGACGCCCATAGGAACGGCTGCGCAGCCGCGGATCGCACAGCACCAGCACGCCGCGATCGTTCTCGTCGCGGATGAGACGGCCCGCCCCCTGGCGCAGCATGATCACCGCCGCGGGCAGCACCTGGTCGCGGAACGGATTGCCGCCGCGCTCCCTGATCAGCGCCGATCGCGCCTGCGATACCGGATCGTCGGGCGCGGCGAACGGCAGCTTGTCGATGATGACGCAGGACAGCGCGGAGCCGCGCACGTCCACCCCTTCCCAGAAGCTCGCGGTTGCCAGCAGCACGCCGTTGCCGGCCTCGCGGAAACGCGCGAGCAGTTCCGCATGCGGCAACGTGCCCTGCACGAACACCGGAACCCCGGGAGGATCGTCCTCGAGCAGGCGAGCCGCCTCGCGCAGGTTCTGGTGGCTGGTGAAAAGCATGAACGCCCCGCCGCCGCAGGCCGCGATCACCGGACGCGAGGCGGCGATCACCGCGGCAGTATGCGCACGCGAGTTCGGCTCGGGCATGCCGGAAGGCAGATAGCAGAGCGTATTGGCGGCATAATCGAAGGGACTGTCCCAGCACGCGGTGCTCGCATCCTCGATGCCAAGCCGGGCCGTGAAGTGTCCGAAGTCATCGCCGATGGCAAGCGTCGCCGAAGTAAAGATCCAGGCAGCCGGCGAGCGCGAGATGCAGTCGCGGAACGTCGCCGCATAGTCCATCGGTGAGACATGGAGCGCAAAGGAGCGCGTGCCGTATTCGACCCAGCGGATGCCGGCGCCCTGCTGCGTCTCTCCGTCACCGGAAAAAAGCTGCATCCGCGCCACCAGCGAACGCGCGCGACGCAAGCACTGATCGAGGCCCCGATCCTGTCCCGCGTTGTCGGCCAGAACATCGCGCAGCGCAGTCAACTCGTCCTGGACCCGGGCAAGCGCGCCGGCGCTGCGCCGTTCGCCGGTCCATGCCGACTGGCGCGCGTTGCCGCCGAGCGTGCGCCGGAATTCCTCCCCTGCCCTTTCGAGCGCCCGAGCCACCGTTTCCAGCGCCGCCAGGCGGCCGCCGCAGGATTGCAGTGCGCGCACCGAGTCGCGCGCCAGTTCGCCGAGCTGCCGGCCGCTGATGCTGATGCCAAAGAAACGGGTCGCGAGTTCCGGCAACTGGTGCGCCTCATCGACGACGAACGTGTCGGCCTCGGGCAGCAACTCGCCGCCGCCATCCTGTCGCAGCAGAAAGTCGGAGAACAGTAGATGATGATTGACCACCAGCAGATCGGCCTCCTGGGCCGCGCGCCGCGCCTTCACCACATGACACTCGTTCCACGCCGGGCACTCCCCGCCCAGACAGTTGTCGGTCGTCGACGTGACGGTCTGCCACCAGGGATCCGACAGAGGAATGTCGTGGAACTCGCTGATCTCGCCGCTGACGGTGCGCGCCGCCCAATCGCGCAGCGCCTGCAGGCGCGCCGCGGCATCGCCGCCCTCGGGGGCGCGTTCGGCGAGTTCGAGGCGATAAGGGCACAGATAGTTCGCCCTTCCCTTGAGCAGGGCGACCCTGGCGGGAACATCCAGAGCCCGGCGCAACAGCGGCAGATCGCGATGGAAAAGCTGGTCCTGCAGCGCGCGGGTACCCGTGGAAACCACGGTCTTGCGACCGGAAACCAGCGCCGGCGCCAGATAGGCGTAAGTCTTGCCGGTACCGGTACCGGCCTCGGCGACCAGCATGCCACCGCTATCGATCGTGCGGGCGATGGCATCGGCCAGTTCCTGCTGCTGCCGTCGCGGCCTGAACCCCGGCAGGTTCCGGCTCAATGATCCCTGCGGGCCCAGCAGCCCGGCCGCCCGATTCATCCCGAGCGCCCGCCCTCGCGCGCGCCGACGCGATTGTCCCAGACACCGCCATCGATGGCGCCGTCATCCCGTGACCACACCAGGCTGCCGACGGCGCGAAAGCGCGCCACGGACATCGCGCCGCGACGCGCGCGCGGACTGTCGGCCGCCCGTTCGAGTTCGGACGCGAGATCTTCGCGCCGCGCCTCGTGGATCTCGAACGGCTCGAACTGCTCGTCCATCAGCACCAGCAGCACGGCATCCCAGGGCTGGTCGATGCGCAGCTGCCCGATGCGCTGGCCGGATTTCTGCTGATCGAAGATCGCCCGGCCCTTAACCAGGATGCGAAGCCCGGCGAGCGCGCCGGATCGTCCAAGCGCGTCATAGCCGGCATCCGCGGGCTGAAGTTCCAGATCCAGCAGACGCGCCGCGTCATGACGGCAGATCTCGCCGCTGACGCCGGCGAGCGCCCGGCCGGTGGTTTGCCGATAGGCTGCCGCAAGCCTGCGGGCTTCGGCGATGAGTTTGTCGACAGAATAGACGGACATGTCGTTCGCACGATGATGGTCGATGGATTCTAGCACCCGCGGCCGCTCAGGACACGGGCCGCGTTCCGCGGTTGTCGCACGGCCGTCGGGATAGCACAATGGCCCTTCACCGACAGAGAGGATCTCATGGCAAAGGACGAACCCTCGCTGATTCGCGCGCTGCAGGACCCCTCGCTGTATCCCCATCCGGTGAGTGGCTTCGACGTGATCGAAACCCACATTTCCTGGGTACTGCTCACCGGAACGCATGCCTACAAGATCAAGAAGCCGGTGGATCTGGGCTTCCTCGACTTCACCACGCTGGAGCGCCGGCGCCATTTCTGCGAGGAGGAACTGCGGCTCAATCGCCGTCTGGCGCCCGAGCTGTATCTCGGTCTGGTATGCATTCGCGGCTCCGCGCGATCGCCCAGGCTCGACGGATCCGGGCCGGTGCTGGAATACGCGGTAAAAATGAGGCAGTTCGATCCGGCAGGGCAGTTCGATCGGCTGCTCGCCGCCGACCGGCTCCGAATCGAACTGATCGAGGGACTGGCGAAGGTCCTGGCGCGCTTCCATGAACAGGCCGGACGCGCGCAGGAGGACGACGCTTTCGGCGATGCGGAAAGCATCATCGGGCCGGCACGCGACAATTTCGCGGCCATCGCCTTGCCACCGGCCCTCGTTTCCGAGCGACGCCAGCTCGAATGGCTGGCCGAATGCACGGAGAACGACTGGGCGCGCCTCGCGCCCGTCTGCGCGCGGCGAAAATCCTCAGGCCGGGTGCGTGAATGTCACGGCGACCTGCATCTCGCCAACGTCACCGTGCACGAGGGTAAAGCCGTTCCGTTCGACTGCCTGGAGTTCGATCCGGCGCTGCGCTGGATCGATGTCATGAGCGAGATCGCCTTCCTCGCCATGGATCTGGATGCTCATGGCAGGTCCGATCTGACATACCGGCTGCTCAACGAGTATCTGCATCGTACCGGTGATTACGAGGGAATGGAGCTGCTTGGTTTCTACCAGATGTATCGGGCGATGGTCCGGGCCAAGATCGAGAGCATCCGCGCCCGGCAACGCGACGAGGTCTCGGCCGAAGGCTGTCGCGAGGTGCTGAAGTACATGGCGCTGGCGGGTACCTACGCCAGACGCCGCCTCGGCGCCGTGGTCATCGCCCATGGCCTGTCGGGTTCCGGCAAGACCACCCTGAGTCGTGACCTGCTGGCGCCTTGCCGGCTGATCCGCATTCGCTCCGACGTCGAGCGCAAACGCCTCGCCGGCTATGCGCCCGAAGCCCGCACTGATTCGGCGATCGACAGCGGCATCTATACCGCCCAGGCCAGTGAACGCACTTACCTGCGCCTCGCGGAACTGGCGGAGATCATGGTGATGGCCGGGTTCAATGTGCTGGTTGACGCCACCTTCCTGCGCCGCGCCCAGCGCGAAACCTTCCGCGACCTGGCGACCCGACTCCACGCGCCATTCGTGATCCTGCATTTCAATGCCGCCGAAGAGACACTGCGCGAACGGATACGGCAACGCGCCGTGTCATCGATGGATGCATCCGAGGCCGACATCGAGGTGCTGGCGCGCCAGATCGCCACCCAGGAGCCGCTGACGTCGGACGAAAGGTGCGCCACGGTGTGGATTGATACGAGCGGCGCACCGGACACAGCCGCGATCGCGACGGAACTGCAACGCCGCGTTGCCGAACCGGAGCTGCGGAAATAGCGCTATCGCAACGGCGGGGAAGAGACAGGCTGTTGTTTTTACTTTTTGCTTTCCGCTCCGACCCGGCACTCGCCGAGCGAACCTGGCGCGCACATTCGGCCATCGATCCAGATCGCGCTGTCGAGGCGCACCTGCGCCAGTTCAGTGCCGAGCAACATCGCGCCGCGCAGATCGGCGTAGCTTAGATCGGCGCGATCCAGGCGCGCTCCGGCCATGTCCGCATTGCGCAGGGACGCGCCGACAAGCCGCGCTCCGCGCAGATCCGCCTTCCGCAGATCCGCGCGGCTGAGATTGCTGAAGGACAGATCCGCGCCAGCGAGCCGCGCGGCGCTCATGTCGGCCCCATTGAGTGACATGCTGTTCATGTGCGCCCCGCTCAGATCACTTCCGGCAAGGAAGCGTCCATCCATGGCGCAATGGTTCCAGTTGGCGCCGGGCTGCGGCGGCAGCAGGCAGTCGCTGTCCGAGGGCGGCGTGGAGTGCGGATGAAGCAGCACCGCGGCGCCAAAGGCCATGAGCAGCAAGAGGGCCACGGCCGCCGCGCTGCGCTGCAGCCGACGACGGCGCGCGACCTGCAGCGAAAGATCCTCGTGACGCAACGCCGGCGCCGGCACTTCGTCCGCGCCCTGCCGACGTTCGACATCCGTTCCATCGGCGTTTTCCACGGTCCGCGGACGCCGCTCGTTCTCCCAGCGGCGGGCGGCGACCAGGCGCTCATCGGAATCACCGCGCATCACCGGCGGCATGAGTTCCGGCAGCTGCAGCAGGGGCAGCCAGGTGAGGCCGTCGGTGCTGAGTTCGTCCTCCGCCACGATACGGCCGAGGATGATGTAGCGCATCACCAATCCCCGCGGATAGGGCCCCCGCACCAGCTCGCCGCGACGCACGTACCAGATGTGGGCGGACACCGTCACCGCCGCGCTCCCGCGCCCGCCCGCCTCGTCGGCGCACGATACGGCGATGGGCTATACTGAACGGCAAGCACATGGCAGTGCCCCCATCCGACGCCGGGAGGATTCACGATATCGGGCAACACGCTCCCGGCTTCCCGGCGCCAAGGATCAAGAAATGAAGAACAAGACACCTGGGCACGTGAACGCGAGGCCGCGGCATGACGGCATCCGGTGACATCGCCGGAGGAAGCGCGGTTGCCGCGATGGCGGCCACCGACGCGGCGACCGGCCGCGCCAGCCTCGACGACATCCGCCGCATGCCGATCCTGGTCCTCGACGAGCCGGCGAGCGCAGACGTGCTGGTCGCCATGCTCGAGCAGAGCGGATTCGGCCAGGCGAGCGCCGCCCACGACTGGGACGACGCCATCTCCCGCCTGCACGATGCCGACCGACGCGCCGACGGCGTCGACCTCGTTCTCCTCAACGCCTCGGCGGCGGCTTTTGGCGGCTACCGCCTGTGCCGCCTTATGCGCGGACATCAGACCTGGCGCGACACACCCATCATTGCCCTGCTGCCCCGCACCGGCTGGCGCGACGGTTCGCTCGCCGAGGGGCTCGATGCCGGCGCCACCGACCTGGTATTCATGCCGATTGTTTCGCCGCAGGACCTGATACCGCGAGTGGTTTCGGCGCTGCTGCTGCGCCGTGAACGGGACATCCGCCGCCGGCGCGAAAGCGAACTCGAAGCCGAACTCGCCGAACGCATGGTGATGGAGGCACGGCTGCAGTATCTGGTGTCCCATGACGACCTCACCGGCCTCGCCAACCGTCGCCGCTTCGAGCAGGTTGTCGAGGCGGCGATCGCGCGCATGCGCGACGACTGCAAGGGTGGCGCGATCCTCTACATCGATCTCGACCAGTTCAAGATCATCAATGATCTGGAAGGACACGTCGCCGGCGATCGGCTGCTGATGGCGATCGCAAACGTCCTGCGCACGCATCTGCATCGTCATGAAACCCTTGCCCGCATCAGCTCGGACGAGTACGCCGTTCTGGTCGAGGACATCGATCGCGACGCGGCCATGGGTTTCGCCGAAGCCTTGCGCCGCGCCATAGACGATTACCGCTTCGCGGTCGAGGGACGGGAGTACGCCGTGAGTGCCAGCATCGGCGTGTTGCTGATCGGCCCCGGCGACGAGATCACCGCCAGCGAGGCGCTGGCACGCGCCGCGCAGGCCTGCTTCGAAGCCAAGTCTCATGGCCGCAATCTGGTACATCTGTTCGATGCCAACGACCTGGAAACCACCATCCTGCGCGAGGCGGTGGGCTGGGTGCCGCAGATTCGCGAGGCGCTCGCCCACGACCGCTTCTATATGGTTTTCCAGCCCATCGTGGAACTCGGCAGCGGACGCACCGTCTCCTACGAGGTGCTGATCCGCATGCGTCAGGCCGATGGCACGACGATCGATCCGGACGTTTTCATTCCCGTCGCGGAGCGGATGGGTCTGATCCACGAGATAGACCAGTGGGTCGTCGCTCATGCCCTGAAAACGCTGCATCGTCTTCCTTCCGCGCTCGAACGGATTTCTCTCAATGTCAATCTGTCCATACATGCCTTCCAGGATCCGGGTCTGCTCACGCTCGCGCGCGATCACCTGCAGCGCTATGGAATCGGCGCCGATCGCATTACATTCGAGATAACCGAGACCGCGGCAGTCGCCAACTACGATCAGACCCGAAGCGTGGTGAACGAGTTGCGCGCCCTCGGGTTCCGCTTCGCGCTCGACGACTTCGGCACCGGGTTCAGCTCATTCAACTATCTCAAGCAGTTTCCCGTCGACTTCCTGAAGATCGATGGCAGCTTCATCAGCAACCTGCTCGACGACCCGATCGATCAGCATCTGGTGCGATCGATGGTGGAAGTCGGACGCGCCTTCGGCAAATGCGTGGTGGCCGAGTTCGTCGAGGACGGCGAAACCCTCAACCTGCTGCGCGAATATGGCGTCGATCGCGCCCAGGGAAACTACATCGGCACGCCGCTGGCGCGGATCCCCGAAACTCCCTGAGCTTCACGGGCGCGAGCGGCGGTGACGTGCATGCGCAGCAGCAGCTCGACCTCCGCGCGCGGCAACCCGCATTCCTTAACTATCCTTTCGACGCCGGCCCCAGCCCGGATGAGCTTCGCCGCCCGCTCATAATCGTGATCGGCCACTTCGCGCTCCTCCAGGCGGTTCTGCCGCTCGACGAGGCGCAACATCTGGCGATCGATGCGCTCGAGATGACCTCCCGCCCCAAGGGCGCCGGTGCACAGCGCCGACATCTCGCGACGCACGGCCTCAAGTTCCAGGGTCAGGTCTCCGAGATTTCGCCGCTGGCGGGACAGGGCGCGCCCGAACATCGCCGCAAGCAGCACCGATACCACTGCCAGCGCCGCCGCGAGACCCGCCACGATGATCGACATGCTCATTCACTCGTCCTCACGCATACTCGTCAATGTGATCTTCGCCCGTGCGCCCTTCTTCGTCCTCGCGCGGCGCAGGCTTGCGCTTTCCCTCCGGCGGCGGACGTCCCTCGTCGTCCCGACGCACCTTCTCGATCCTTCGCTTTGGCCACAGTGGTTCGGCCGGCGTGATGTCCCTGATGCCGGACATTTTCGCTCCTCCCTCTTCTGGCTCCGCCGGATCCAAAGCAGTTTCCATGCCAGCAGCAGCCATGTCAGCGCACTCCGCCGAACCCGTCGCGCAGGCTGGATGCCGGATCCACCGGACGCAGTGGCGGAACCACGTAAACCGGCGGCAGGATCGTGACCGGGGCGACCAGCGGCGGCTCACTCCACACCGCCGGCGGCATCGACGCGCCCATCATCGGTTCCGTCTGCTCCGGGCCCCGCGACGAATCCCCGGTATCCGGCGCCGACCAGGGCTCGAATTGCCCGCCATCCATGCCGTCGCCCTCATCGCTGTCGAGCGTCGTCATCGCGGCGCTGCGGGCGTCGATGACATTTACCAGACGTTCGTCGGCCAGGACCACCAGCAGGACCCGGCGATTGAGCGCCCGGCCTTCCGGCGTGTCATTTCCCGCGACCGGGCGGAACTCCGCGAATCCCTGTGCCGACATGCGCTCCGGCCCCACGCCGCTTCGCGTCAGCAGACGGACCACGCTCGACGCCCGCGCGGTCGACAATTCCCAGTTCGACGGATAGAGCAAGGTATCGATCGGGCGATCGTCGGTGAAACCCTCGACGCGGACCGAGTTGGGATGATCGCGCAGCACATCAGCGACCGCTTTCAGCACCGGCACCGCATCGGGCTGCAGCATCGCGCTGCCACTGCGGAACAGCACGCTGTCCTTTATCTCCACCTCCAGCCACAGATGATTGAAGCGGACCGTGACCAGGCCGGACTCCATGAGCTCCGAGAGCTGGCGGCGCAGTTCGTCGGCGAGCCTGCCCATGAGGCTGGCGTCATCGATCCCCCGCCGCGTCCCCCGGTCCTCGGGAAGCAGTTCGAGCGCCGGGGTGTCCAGCACGTTTGGACGCTGGATGAAGCTGCGGTTGGGAGCGATATCGGCCTTCGCCGGCTGCCCCACCTGAATCGGGTCCATCGACTTCGGCGTCTGACGGAACGCCCACATCAGGGAGTCCGACAATACCCGGTACTTGCCTTCGTTGATCGACGAAATCGAATACATGACCACGAAGAACGCGAACAGCAGGGTGATGAAATCGGCGTACGAGATCAGCCAGCGCTCGTGATTCGCGTGCTCCTCCACATGCCTGCGTCGCCTGGCCATGAGATCGTCAACCAATATAGCCGCGCAGCTTGGTTTCGATGTTGCGCGGGTTCTCGCCTTCGGCGATGGAAACGATACCCTCGACGATCATCTCGCCGAACTGGGTCTGGTGATGCACGATGCCCTTGAGCTTGTTGGCCATCGGCAGAAAGAACAGGTTGGCGAAACCGACACCGTAGATGGTGGCGACAAACGCCACCGCGATTCCGGACCCGAGCTTGCTGGGATCCGCCAGGTTCTCCATGACGTGTATCAGGCCCATCACCGCGCCGATGATGCCGATGGTGGGTGCATAGCCACCCATCGACTCGTAGATGCGCGCCGCCTGCATGTTCTGGTATTCCCTGACGCCGAGCTCGACATCCATGATGTTGCGGATCGCTTCCGGTTCGCTGCCGTCGACCAGCAACTGCAGTCCCTTGCGCGCGAACGGCTCGGGCTCGTTCTCCGCGAGCGCCTCGAGGCCGAGCAGCCCTTCCTTGCGTGCGATGTTGCTCCAGTTGACGATCTTCTCGATCGCCTCGGTAGCCGCGATCCTGGGCGGCATGAACACCCATACCAACATGCGCAAACCGCGCATGAAGGTATCGAACGGCGTCTGCAGCAGAATGGCGCCCATCGTTCCGCCCATGACGATCACGAAGGCGGTGAACTGAAGCAGTGATCCGGTATGACCACCCTCCAGAATATTGCCGCCGACAATGGCGACGAACGCCAGAATGACGCCGATTATGCTGAGAATATCCAATTCGGGAACTCCCCGTCCCTTGCTTCCTGCCCGCCGGGCGCAACCGCCCTACGCCCTTCAGTCGTCGTTGCGCCAGTGTCCCAGTCGAGCCTGCAGGCGCAGCAGCGCCTGACTGTGGATCTGGCTCACCCGCGACTCGCTCACCCCGATGACCGCGCCGATCTCGCGCAGATTGAGGTCCTCATCGTAGTAGAGCGTCAGCACCAGGCGTTCGCGGTCCGGCAGTCCGGCGATGGCTTCGGCCAGATTGCGCTTGAAGTCGTCGCGCTGCACTCCCTCGAAAGGACTGCCGTCGCTGCGGCCGAGGCGCATCGATATCGAGTCCTCGCCCGCCCCCATCTCTTCGAAGGAAAGCAGGCGGCAGCCGTTCGCATCCTGCAGTGTCTTGTGATACTCATCCAGGCTCA
Organism: Gammaproteobacteria bacterium; assembly: GCA_034002745.1. GTDB lineage: Bacteria > Pseudomonadota > Gammaproteobacteria > SZUA-140 > SZUA-140 > JAITWN01. The sequence continues at coordinate 24,124 of JAVEZY010000025.1, read as the reverse complement.
TGCCGAGCGCCTTCGCTACCTCATGGTCGCGGGCGTCCCGTCCGGTGGCATTCTCGATATCGCGCACGGCCTCGGCGACCTGGCGCGCCTTGCGATGAACCGAGCGCGGCGCCCAGTCTCCCTTGCGGATCTCGTCGAGCATTGCGCCGCGGATGCGTATGCCGGCATAGGTCTCGAAGCTTGCACCCTGCCCCGCGTCGTAATTGCGCGACGCCTCGAGCAGGCCGATCATGCCGGCCTGGATGAGATCGTCGACCTGCACGCTCGGCGGCAGGCGACTCATGATGTGGTAGGCAATGCGCTTCACCAGCGATGCATATTGCGTCACCAGACGCTCGCGCTCGCCCTGGTTCCTGCCACCGTTGTCGGTCGATGCATACATGGCCGTGTTTTTCATGGATTACCCGCGGTTCTGATCATTTCACTGTCATTGCCGGCGACGAGTCTCTCGACGAAGAACTCGATCGAACCCCTGGCCCCCACCGGTGGCGGCCACTGCCTTGAGCGCTGCGCGAGCTTGGAAAAGGCGAGCGCCGCCCGGCTGCGGGGATAGGCTTCCACCACGGTGCGCTGCTTCTGCACCGCCTTGCGCATATATTCGTCGTGGGGAATGGCTCCCGCGTAGTCGAGGCTGGCATCCAGGAAGCGATCGGTGACCCGCGTCAGCTTGCGGAACAGCTCCGATCCCTCCTGCGCGGTGCGCACCATATTGGCGACGATGCGGAAGCGGAACAGTCCATGCTCGCGATTCAGCAGCTTGATCAGCGCGTACGCGTCAGTGATCGACGAGGGCTCGTCGCACACCACCACCAGCACCTCATGCGCCGCCTTGCTGAAGGTCACGACGCTGTCGGAAATACCGGCGGCCGTATCCACCACCAGCACTTCGGGGGGGAAGCGGAGTTCGCTGAAGGCACGCACCAGGCCGACGTGCTCCAGGTGACTGAGTTCCGCCATGCCCTTCAGCCCGGACGATGCCGGGATCACCTGCATGCCCGCGGGTCCGGGAACCATCACGTCCTCCAGCGACCGTTCGCCGCTGATGACATGGAACAGGTTGTAGACCGGCTGCAGACCGAGCAGGACGTCCACATTCGCCAGGCCGAGATCGGCATCCATCAGCAGCACCCGGCGTCCCGACATGGCGAGGGCCGTGCCGAGATTGGCCGAAACGTTCGTCTTGCCGACGCCGCCCTTGCCGCTGGTGACGGCGATCACGCGGACCGGTGACGGCGGAGGACATGTGCGCAGTGCCGCGGCATGCGCGCCGTGCTGATCAATGTTGAGCATTGGCGATTTCCCTTCCGAAGCTGAGAGAGACCAGATCCTCGTCGATGCGCGGTCCGGTTCGGTTCATGATGTGCGTCGCCCGCGCGACCAGCTCCGGCGCATTCGCCGGATGCAGATCCTCGGGAACGCGTTGCCCGTCACTCATCCATGCAATGGGCAACTGATGGGTCACGGCGGCGCTCAGGACGCCGCCGAGACAGGTGGTCTCATCGACCTTGGTCACGATGCACGCGTCGGGGCCGAAGGCCGAGAAGGCTTCGATCACGTCGCCGAGCCCCGATTGCCGGCAGGTGGCCGGCAGCAGCAGCATCACCTGCTTGCCGAGCGCGCTCCTGTCGAGAATGTCGACCTGCCGCTGCAGCCCGCCGTCGTACTGACTCATGCCGCCGGTGTCTATCAGCACCAGACTTCGATCGGAAAACTCGTCGAGCGCCTGATGCAGTTCCTCGTGCGAATCCGCGGTCCGGACCGCGATATCCAGCAGACGGCCGTAGGCGCGCAGCTGCTCCCAGCCGCCGATGCGGCAGCTGTCCATGCTGATCATCGCCACCTGGCGCGGGCCGTTGCGCAGGGAGTAGTTGGCCGCGAGCTTGGCGGCGGTCGTGGTCTTGCCGGCGCCCGTCGGACCGACCAGCGCGACGATGCCGCCGTCAGTCATGAGATCGCGTCCGTAGAGCGGCAAGCCGCCGGTGATGCGATCGAGCGCGCGATGCCAGGCCGCGTCCACGTCGCCCTGCACGGACATGACGGCTTCGACGATGGCCCGGCTCTGCGCCGCGGACATACCGAAGCGCAGCAGCCGCTCGATGAGCTCCACGCGGCGCGGGTCGCCGCGCACGAACGCGCCCCAGGCGAATCCCGACAGCTGTCCCTCGAGCATCCGCCGCAGCGTATGCAGTTCGTTCTTCATCTCCAGCAGCGTCGGCTCGCCGCTCAACATCCGCTCGCGCGCTTCCGCGACCGGCGGCAGAGCTGCCGCCGGCGCCGGCTGCGGCGAGACGCGAGGCGTTGCGCTCACCGAGGGCGCCTGCGCCAGGCTGGCCGGCGACAGCGCGCGCTCGTCGTAGTCGATCGCGGCCACGATTTCCACGCCGCCATCGACGCGCTTGTTGGACAGGATCACCGCGTCGGGGCCCTGCTCCTCGCGCACCATGCGCATCGCCTGGCGTATGTCGGGTGCAAAGAATCTCTTGATCTTCATTTCCGCGAATCTCCGAGGTGGCGCTGCTCGCCGTCCTTACTCCGGACGGCCGACGGCGGCCACGATCCTGATCTGCCGGTTGTCGGGTATCTCGTCGTACGAGAGCACGTGCATGGCGGAAATCGAGTGCCGCACGAACCGCGACAGCATGGGCCTGAGCTGTGCCGCTACCAGCAGGACCGCCGGCTGTCCCGCGACCTCCTGGCGCTGCGCCGCTTGCTGCAGCGACTGATGCAGCCTGCCAGCCAGTCCGGGCTCCAGGGCAGCCCCGCCCGCGCCTTGGGTCCGCAGGGTCTCTAGCAACAACTGTTCCAACGTCTGATCCAGCGTGATGACCGGAAGTTCGGTGCTCAAGCCGTTGATGTTCTGAACAATCATTCGACCGAGCGCGACGCGCACCAGGGCGGCGAGCTCGCCGGGATTTTGACTGAGCGAAGGATGGGCGGCGATGCATTCGGCGATGGTTCGCATGTCGCGCAGCGGAATCTTCTCCTCGAGCAGCGCGCGCAGCACCTTCTGCAGCGTGCCGAGCGAGACGGATTCCGGCACCAGGCCATCGACGAGTCGCGGCGAGCTCCGCCCCAGCGTGTCGAGCAGTTGCTGCACTTCCTCGCGGCCCAGCAGCTCGTGGACGTGCGACTGCAGGACATGACTGAGATGAGTGGCGATCACCGTGCCGGCATCGACCACGGTATAACCGAGGGTCTGCGCCTGCTCACGCTGATGCGGCTCGATCCACACTGCCTCCATGCCGAAAGCGGGATCGCGCGTCGGAATGCCGCTGAGACTGCCGAACACCTGGCCCGGGTTGATGGCCAGCTCGCGATCGGGCTGGATCTCGGCTTCCGCCACCGTGACTCCGAGCAGCGTGATGCGATAGGCGCCGGGCGAGAGTTCCAGATTGTCGCGGATATGCACCGGCGGCACGAGAAAGCCGGCATCCTGCGTCAGCTTGCGCCGCACACCCTTGATGCGCGACATGAGCTGCCCGCCCTGGTTGCGGTCGACGAGCGGAATCAGGCGGTAGCCGACTTCGAGACCGACCGGATCGACCGGCACGACATCGTCCCAGCCGAGTTCACGCTGCTCGGCGCTCGCCGCCGTCTCGGTCGCGATCGCCGTGGACGGCTCCGACGCGGGCGGATTCTGCGCCCGCCGATGGATCAGCCAGCTGCCTGCGGCGGCGACGCCGCCCAGCGACAGGAATACCAGATTGGGCATGCCAGGGATCAGCCCCAGCGTCAGCAGTACGCCGCCGCTCACACCGAGCGCGCGCGGACTTTCGAACAGCTGACCAATGACCTGCGTGCCCATGTTCTGCTCGCTCGAAACGCGAGTGACCATGATCGCGGCGCCCGTGGACAGCAGCAGGGCCGGGATCTGCGCCACCAGGCCATCGCCGACGGTCAGCAGCGTGTAGGTTTGAAACGCATCGCCGAACGAGAGGCCGTGCTGCATGATTCCCACCGCCAGCCCGCCGACGATGGTAACGAACAGCACCAGCAGACCAGCGACGGCGTCACCGCGCACGAATTTGCTGGCACCATCCATGGATCCGTAGAAATCCGCCTCGGCCACCACATCCTCGCGTCGCTGCCGCGCTTCCTTCTGATCGATCACTCCGGCATTGAGGTCGGCGTCGATCGCCATCTGCTTGCCCGGCATGGCGTCCAGAGTGAAGCGGGCGCTGACTTCCGAGATGCGTCCCGCGCCCTTGGTCACCACCACGAAGTTGATGATCACGAGGATCGCGAACACCACCAGACCGACGGCGAAGTTGCCGCCGATGACGAAGGCGCCAAAGGCCTCGATGACTTTCCCCGCGGCATCGGCGCCGGTATGCCCATCGAGCAGCACCACGCGCGTGGAAGCGATGTTGAGCGCCAGGCGAAACAGCGTTGCCACCAGCAGGACCGTCGGGAAAGTGGCGAATGCCAGCGGCCGCATCGCGTAGATACAGGCCAGCAGCACGACCAGAGACAGGGCGATGTTGAAGGTGAAGAACAGATCGAGCATGAGCGGCGGCAGTGGCACCACCAGCATCATGAGCAGCGCGAGGACCAGGAGTGGCACGCCGAGCATGGCGTTGCGTCCGATCCCGCGCAGATTGTCCATCACATTGGCATTTACCATCTAGGCATTACTCCGCGTCAATATTGCGTCGCCGTCACCGGCCTGCCACACGTCAATACACGAAACGTACCAACGCGAGCGTCAATCGACGCGCAGCTCTTCCGGAATGGGCAGATCATTGAAGGAACGGTTGCCGGCGCGACGCTGGCGCGGCTTGCGACGCAGCTGATAGGCATAGGCCAGGATCTGGGCGACCGCGACGAACAGCCCGGTCGGGATGCGCTGCTGAAGTTCGGTGCTGTGATAGATCGCGCGCGCCAGCGGCGGCGCGGACACGATCGGGATGCCGTGTTCGAGTGCGACGGTGCGGATCTGCAGCGCCACCAGATCGCGTCCCTTGGCGACCACCACCGGCGCCGACATCCGGTCCTGATCGTAGCGCAGCGCGACCGCATAGTGCGTCGGGTTGGTGATGACGACATCGGCGCGCGGCAGTTCCTGCATCATCCGTCGCTGCGCCAGTTCCTGGCGCACTTCGCGCACCTTGCGCTTCATCTCCGGATTACCATCGGTCTCCTTGAATTCGTCGCGCAGTTCCTGGCGCGTCATGCGCAGCTGACGCTGATGGTCCCAGAGCTGAAAGGGCACATCGACGGCGGCGATGACGATCATCGATGCGCTGAGCAGCAGGAAGGCCATCAGCAGGATTTCTCCCGCATTCATCAGCGCATCGTTCACGTCCTGGCCGCCGAGCCCGAGAATCGCGTCGACGTTGAACCACAGGAACGTAAGCGCCACCGCCAATACGATGGAAAACTTCGCCAGCGCCTTGAGCAGCTCGATCAGACCGCGCGCCGAGAATACGCGGCCGAGGCCCTTGATGGGGTCGAGCTTGTCCCACTTGAAGGCGATCGCCTGGGTGCTGAAGTTCCATCCCCCCATCAGCAGAGGACCGGCGATCGCCGCCAGGGTTACGATAACCAGGAACGGCAGCAGTGCGCCGATCGCATCCGCCATCGCCTTTTCTAGCTTGAACACGGTGGCCAGCGGGTCGAGGAGTTCGTCGCGCGGCATCTGGAAGGAGGCGGTCATGACCTCCAGCAATCCCCCGATGATGCTGCCACCCGCCAGGAACAGGCCGCCGGCCGCGGCGAGCAGGACGATCATCGTCGACAGCTCGCGCGAACGCGCCAGCTGCCCCTTCTCCCGGGCCTGTTGCAGTCGCCTGGGTGTAGCGCGTTCTGTTCTTTCCTGTGCCGGCTTTTCGGCCATCGCCTACTCGTCCTGGTTCGCGGCGATGCGCTGCATGACCTGAAATGCATCGTCGGTGATACCGCTGAACTGCGGCAGGAACAGCGTCAGCGATACCAGAATGAACACGAAGCCGAGCATCAGGGTCACCGGGAAGCCGACGGCGAAGATATTGAGCTGGGGGGCGGCGCGCATCATCACGCCGAAGGCGATGTTGACCAGCAGCATGGCCGATACCGCCGGAAGCGCGATCAGCATCGCGCCCTTGAAGATCCACACCCCCCAGGACACCAGCATCCACAGTCCACCGCTGAGGCCCGCCTCGGTGACGACAGGCATGACGTGGAAGCTGTCGATGAGGATATCGATGACGATCAGGTGGCCGTCGAGGGCGAGGAAGATCAGGGTGGCCATCAGATTGTAGAACTGGCTCACCACCGGAACCGTGACCCCGCTCGAAGGATCCATCATCTGCGCAAAGCCGAGACCCATGGTCTGGCCGACGATGTTGCCCCCCATTTCCACCGCCGCGAACACCAGTCGCACCATGAAACCCATGGCCAGACCGATGAGGACCTGGCCGGCAAGAATGGCCAGGCCCGGCGCGCTGAATGGATCGACCGTCGGCGCCGGCGGCAGCATCGGATAGGCGACCAGCGTGATCAGCGCCGCCACGCCGACACGCCCGATGCCCGGCACCGAGCGCGCGCCGATAATAGGCACCACCATGAGCAGGGCGGCGATGCGGAAGAACGGCCACAGGAAGTCCGTCATCCGCGCCATCAGTTCGTCCATCGGGATGACCACGAGGGATCCTCAACCGATGAGGGACGGAATGTCGTTCAGCAGCCGCGTCATGTAGTCGATCAGCGTGGCCAGGATCCAGTGACCGCCGATGAAGAGCACGGCAATGACGACGAACAGCTTGGGAATGAAGCTCAGCGTCTGTTCGTTGATCTGGGTCGCCGCCTGGAACATGCTCACCAGCAGGCCGACACCGAGCGCGGGCAACAGCAGCAGGGCGATGATCACCGATGTCACGTAGAGCGCGTTCTGACCGATGGCAATCACGGTTTCCGGAGTCATGGCGCCCCCTACCAGAGAAAGCTCGAAGCGAGCGTGCCGAGAATGAGCGACCAGCCGTCCACCATCACGAACAGCATGATCTTGAACGGCAGCGACACGATAAGCGGGGACAGCATCATCATACCCATCGACATCAGCACGCTGGCGACGACCAGATCGATGATCAGGAAGGGAATGAAGATCAGGAAGCCGATCTGGAACGCGGTCTTGAGCTCGCTGGTGACGAATGCCGGCATCAGGAGCGAGAACGGCACCTCCTCGCGCGACTCCATCTCTCCGGCGCCCGAAATCTCGGCGAACAGGCCGATGTCGCTATCCCGGGTCTGATGCAGCATGAACTCGCGGAACGGCTTGGCGCCCTGCTCGAGCGCATCCTGCATGCCAATCTCCTCATTCAGGTAGGGCGTGACCCCGGTGCGGTACGCTTCGTTGAACACCGGCATCATGATGAACACGGTAAGGAACAGCGCGAGGCCGATCAGGATCTGCGTGCTCGGCGTCTGCACCGTACCCAGCGCCTGACGCAGGATCGCGAGCACGATGATGATGCGCGTGAACGAGGTCATCATCATGAGCCCGGCCGGCATCATCGACATCATGGTCATCAGGGCCAGGATCTGCAGACTCAGGGAATAGGTCTGGCTGCCATCGTCGGCGGTGGTCACGGAAACGGCGGCCAACCCCGCGTCCGCCCACGCAACGCCGCAGGGCGCGCAGGCGATGAGGAGCGCCAGGATTCGCTTGATCATCGGCCCGCCCTTCCCGCCAGTTCTCGGTTCAGCCGCCCGAGGAAGCCGCCGGCCCCCGGGGTCGCCGGCTCCTCGGCCTCGTCCTCGCTGTGCGGCATCACATGCAGCGTGCGGATGCAGCCCGGCGTCACGCCGATCACCAGGCGCTCGTCGCCCGCCTGCAGCACGATGATGCGCTCGCGCTGGCCGAGATGGATTCCCCCGATCATGCGCAGACGGGAATAGCCGCCGCCCGGCAGACGGCCGAAGCGGCGCATGGCCCAGGCGGCGCCCACGATGAGCGCGGTAACCAGCGCCAGCGCGGTGACGATCTGCAGAACGGCGGCGAGTGACAGCGGTTCGGCGCTCATTTCACTTCAGCTTCCGCACCCGCTCCGGAGCGCTGACCACATCGGTCAGGCGCACCCCGAACTTCTCGTTCACCACCACCACCTCGCCGTGCGCGATCAGCGTGCCGTTGACGGTGATATCCATCGGTTCACCGGCCAGGCGATCGAGCTCGACGACGGAACCCTGGTTCAGCTTGAGCAGATCGCTGATCGAAATGCGGGTGCGTCCGATCTCCACCGCGACGGTGACCGGAATGTCCAGAACCATGTCGAGGCTGTTGGCGCCGATGTCTCCGATGGCGGCATCCGCCTCCAGATCGGCGAAGTCGGCACGTGCGATGTCGGACTCTTGCGCGCCGCTCATATTTGCATCGTTCATCACTGCACTCCCCGTACGGTTGTCAGTTGGCGGCCGGTCTGGCCCGCGATGATCTCGGTGACTTTGATGGCGTGGCGACCGTCGGAATTGCCGAGCACTCCGCGCATGAAGGGGATGTTCTCGACCATGGCCATCACCGTTTCCGGCGGATCGATGGGGATGATGTCACCGGCCTTGAGGCGCGAGATGTCGCTCACCGTCATCTGCAGCTCGGACAGCACGCTGGACACCTCCACGTCGGCATCCATCAGCTCACTGCGCAGCGCCTGCAGCCAGCGCTCGTCACGCGTATCCCGATCCGCCTGGACACGCGTTTCCAGCAGCTCACGGATCGGCTCGATCATCGAATACGGCATGGTGACATGCATGTCGCCGCCACCGCCCTCGACCTCGACATGGAAAGGACAGACCACTACCACTTCGCTCGGGCTGACGATATTGGCGAAGCTCGGGTTGACCTCCATGTTGAGGAAATCGACGTCGATCGGCAGCACCGGGCTCCATGCTTCGCGCAGTTCGCGGAATGCCAGATCGAGAATCAGCTTGATGATGCGCTGCTCGGTGGGCGTGAACTCGCGCCCCTCCACCTTGGCATGGAAGCGGCCGTCTCCACCAAAGAAATTGTCCACGACGGAAAAGACCAGATTGGGGTCGATCACCATCAGCGCGGTCCCCTTGAGGGGAGGGATACGCACCAGATTGAGGCTGGCCGGCACGAACAGACTGTGGGCGTACTCCGAGAACTTCACCATCTGCACGGGGCCGGCGGTAATCTCGGTGGTGCGACGGAGCATATTGAAGAAGCTCAACCGCAGCTGCCGCGCGTAGCGCTCGTTGACCATCTCCAGCGTCGGCAGGCGCGCCCGCACGATGCGGTCCTGGCCGGTGAAATCGTATTCTGTGACCTCCCCCTCGACGAACGGACGATCGTCCTCGGTCTCGACATCGCCGCTCGATACGCCGTGCAGCAGCGCATCGATTTCATCCTGGGTAAGCAGATCGTTGACGGCCATGGCCCATGCCCTATTGCATGACGAAGCTGGTGAAGTAGATTGCCTCTACGCCGGCGTCGCCGATCTCCTGTCGCAGCACGTTCTGCACCTCGGCGAGCGCCTCGTCGCGGATGCGCTGCTTGCCGGCGACGGTGCCGAGCGAGGCGTAGTCGAAGCCGCTGAACATGAACACCAGGTTGTTGCGGATCCGCGGCAGATGCTTGCTGACATGGGCCGGAATGGACGGATCACGCGTCATGCCCTCGATCCGGACCTGCAGGTAGCGAATCTGATTGCCTTCGACGAAATTCACGACGAAGGGCTCGCCGAATTCCATGTAGATCGGCGACCGCTTGGCCTGGGCGCCCGCATTGTCGGCGGCAGGGGCCGAATCGGATATTGCCGCGCCACCTCCCAGCATCCCTGCCATGAACAGCGTCGCGCCGACGCTGATGCCGACCAGGAGCAACGCCGTCAGCACGAGAAGCACAGTCCGGCCAATGCCCGGCTTGCGTGCTGCGGAGGCCGCGGCCTCCGGTTCCTCGTCGATGGTCTGGTCTATCGCCATGTATACCCCCTCATTGTTGATGACATCAGCGTGGCAATACTCGCTGTGAGCAGTCCTTAGCAATGCCTGTGCCAGCCTGATAGAGAGATGAAATCTGAAGGGGAAACAGCAGCTTGAAACCGTCGCATCGCGCCACGGCGGGAATTTGACTGCCAAAGACGCACATCCCCGATCATGGCCGCCAAACAGCCACCGCGAGGCCAGACCTCCAACACCCCAGCGCCAAAGACCGCAGGGTCAGACCCCAACCGCTGCAAACGGCTGTCAGAACGGACGAAACTTCGGGGTCAGACCCCAAACCGTCCCGGCGCTTCTCGCCAACGACAAGGGGTCTGACCCCAAGCGCCGCAAGCGGCTGTCAGAACGGGCGAAACTACGGGGTCTGACCCCAAACCGTCCCGGCGCTTCTCGCCAAGGACACGGGGTCTGACCCTGCCTTCAGGCGTAGCAATCGAGAGCGCCGCTGGCGCGCGGGGTGATGGTGCCGGTACTCTGCTGGACTTCGCTCTCATCGTCACCCCAGGCGGCCGCGCCCGCCCACTGGCGCGATCCGCCTTCGTTGTGGCGCGAGGGCTGGTGATGCGAGACGTCTACATCCACGCCGGCGTAGCCGGCGGCGCTCATCATTTCACGCAGGCGCGGCGCGGCGTCTTCGAGCACCTCGCGCACGGCAGCATGCGGCGAAGCGAAGCTGATCTGCATTTGATCCTTGCGCATGCTGATGCGGACCTCGATGGTGCCGAGGTGCGCCGGCGTGATTTTCAGTTCGGCCGTTTGCATCTGCTGGCCGATCATCCAGCGCACGCGCTCCCCAACTTCCTCTCCCCAGCGTTCGTGCTGGAGCGGAAGACTGAGGGGCAGGCTGGGCGGTGCCCGCTCGGCGCCGGCGGCAGGCATGGCCGAGGGGTTCGGCGCGGTTGGCGCCGCAGGCGCGACTTCGTTGCCGACGGCGAGTTGCTGCCTGAACTCCTGCAACGCGGCCTGGCGCTTGCCCGCGTCATCACCGGCCGCGAGCAGGCGCGCCGCCAACGCCTCGAGGCCGGCGGACGGGGAAGCGGATGCTTCCTGCCCCGCGCGCAGCGCCATCGTCTCTCCCCCACCCCGCACCGCCTGCAGCGCGGTATCGATTCGCGGCATCGCTTCGCGCAGCCACGCATCATCCGCGGCTGCATCCTCACCCGCCGCTTGCGCATCTTCCATCCCGGCGAGCAGCGCCGCCAGTCGCTGCACCGCAGCAGATGCGGGCGGCGCTTCGGACGCCGCAACCGCAGGCGCGGTGCCCGTACCCTGCGAAGCGCCGGCAACCGGTGCGGCGGCGACATCGATCGCGCCATCTGCAACGCCGCGTGTCGTCGAGCCGGGAAGCGCAGCGACCTCCCCCGCGGCTTGCGCTTCCCGCACCGCCCCCGGCTCCATCCCGGTGGCGGCGCTGTCGGTCGTCGTCCTTGCGGAGAGATGAACGTCAGCAGCTGCGGCCGACTCCCCGTCGAGCCATGCCGCGGCCGGCAGCATGGACCGCTCCGCCGTCGCCGCCCGTCCATCGGCAGCGGCAGGCGATCCGCTGCCGGCGGAAACATCCGCATCATTGGCAACGGGGTCGACGGTTGCGGCCAGGAGCGCATCGGGGGCTGTTTCAGACCCATCCATCGGAGCGACAGTCGTGCCCGGCACCGGCTGGGATAACAGCTGGGGCATCGTCTGCGCCGTCGCCTGCGACACCGCATCCGCTGACGCCGGCAAGGCATCCGGCAAACTCTGTCCGGCTACCGGCAAGCCCAGCGCAGCGAGCACATCGGCCGGGAGCGCTCCGGGAACCTCTGCCGACATCCCGCCCGGAACCTCTGCCGACATTCCGCCCGGAACCGGTTCGATGTCGGACCCGAAAGTGACCGCAGACAGGGCCGGACTATTCGCAGCGCGACTACCAGCACCCGGATCGGCCGTAGCCAGCAGCGATGCGAACATGTCGCGCAGCGCTTCGACCTCATCCGAAGGCAGGCTGCCATCCCGCAACCGCGCGACAGCCTCCTCCAGCGAACCGCCGAAGGGAGCCTCGGTCTGCGCCAGCAGGCCCGAGGGAAAGCCCGGAAAATGCAGATTCGACGATGGGAAACCGGACACAGGCGATCCTCTCTTCAGATGTTGCTTGTCACGACTGCCGCCAATGGGCTCATGGGTTAATGGGCTGGCAGACAACGGCAACTATCGTGCCAGCGACGAATTCATTCCAGATTCGATTGCGTCCGCTGCGCGCGATCGTCGAACTCGCGCTGTTCGCGGCGCAGATACTCCGCCCGCTCCTCGCCGCGCAAGCGCGTCACCGTTTCATCGAGAGCGCGGCGCTTGGCGCTCGCCTCGCCCCAGGATCGCCGCTGCTGTTCGAGGCGCCTGCGCACTTCCTCCACCAGGCGCTGCTGCTGATCGATGGCATCCGACAGGCGGGCACTGAAACCGCGGTACTGATTCAGCAACTGAATGCCGATCCCCTGCCGGCCGAGCTGCTCCATGCGATCCTGATATTCCCGGCGAAAGCTGCACAGCTCCTCCAGGCGTCGCGACTGTTCTTCCTCCTGCTGCCGCAGCTGCGCGAGCGCCGCCGCCGCCTGATCCTCGCGATCCCGGGCCAGCCCCGCGACGGTCTGCATGCGTTCCGATTTCACCATCTCCGATCACATCCTCGTATCGCGAGCTCGCCCATGGAACGGAAAGCCGGCGGCTATCCGCCCTGCGCGGCCAGGGTTCAGTTGGGCTTACGTTTCGCCGGTCCGCCGTCGGCCAGGACATCTGCAAGCTGCTTGAGACCGGCGGTCAGATCCACCTGCTCGTGGCGGTCCTGCTGCAGGAAGCGCAGCAGGCGTGGCCAGTACTCGATCGCCTCGTCGATGCGCGGATCACTGCCGCGCGCGTAGGCGCCGACGCTGATCAGATCGCGGTTCTTGCGATAGGTCGAATAGATCTGCTTGAAGCGCAGCGCCGAGCGCCGATGCTCCTCGCTCACCACTTCGCTCATCACGCGGCTGATGGAAGCCTCGATGTCGATGGCGGGATACTGGCCCGTCTCGGCAATATCGCGCGACAGCACGATGTGGCCGTCGAGGATAGCGCGCGCGCAGTCGGCGATCGGATCCTGCTGATCATCACCCTCGGCGAGCACGGTATAGATGCCGGTGATCGAGCCGCTGCCGGCGCCGTTGCCGGCGCGTTCGACCAGCTGTGGCAGCTTGGCGAAGACCGAAGGCGGATAGCCGCGCGTCGCCGGCGGCTCGCCGATGGCGAGCGCCACCTCGCGCTGCGCCTGCGCAAAACGGGTCAGAGAATCCATCAGCAGCAGCACCTTCATGCCGCGATCACGGAAATATTCTGCGATGCTGGTCGCCAGCATGGCGCCGTGCAGGCGCAGCATGGGCGGCGTATCCGCCGGTGTCGCCACCACCACCGAGCGCGACAGGCCCTCGGAGCCGAGGATGCGATCGGTGAATTCCTTGACTTCGCGGCCGCGCTCGCCCACCAGCCCGACGACGATCACGTCGGCATCGGTGTAGCGCGTCATCATGCCGAGCAGCACGCTCTTGCCCACGCCGCTGCCGGCGAACAGACCCATGCGCTGGCCACGGCCGATGGTGAGCAACCCGTTGATGGCGCGGACGCCGACATCCAGAGGCTCGCTGATCACACGCCGGTCGAGCGGATTGATCGGGCGCCCCAGCAGCGGCCACGAGGCATCGGTGCGCACCGGCCCGCGGCCATCGAGCGGACGTCCGGTACCGTCGATGACGCGCCCCAGCAGCCCGGGGCCGACAGCAGCAGCGTACACGCTGCCGGTCGGCACCACGCGCGCATTCGGCGTCAGCCCGCGCATGTCTCCGCTCGGCATGAGGAAGGTGCGTTCGCCGGCGAAACCGACCACCTCTGCGTCGAGCGCACCGCCGCTCGGTGTCTCCACCAGGCAGCGATCGCCGATCGCGGCCTGGCAACCCACCGCCTCCAGGGTCAGGCCGACCATGCGCGTCACCTTGCCCTCGACGATGAGGGGTCGCGGCGCATCGAGTCGCGCACGCTCCGCTGCCAGACGCTCACGCCAAACGGCGCTGCGCTCAGTCCGCGCGCTCGCTGTCACGGGCTCTCTCTCCTCCCAGCAGTTCGGCCGCGATCACGGCAAGCCGCCGCTCGACGCTGGCATCGATGCGCGAATGTTCAGTCTCGATCCGGCAACCGCCGCGGGTCAGGGCTGGATCCTCGATGATCTCCCAGGCGGCGGGGCCCTGCTCGTCGCCCAGCACCTCGCGTACGATGGCGGCATCGTCCGGATGAAGCGTGACCCGCAAGCGCTGCGCTGCTACCGGCAGAGCGGCCGCCGCCTGCTGCACCACACCCACGATCTGTCCGGGATCGGTGCGCAGTTCGCGCCGGACGAGATGCCGGGCGATCGCCAGCGTCATCGCAACCACTTCCTCCACCACGCGCTCATCAAGCTCACGCAGGGGATGGGCCAGCACATCGAGTGCTTCGGCCAGACGCTTTGCCTGCTGCCGGGCCTCGGCCATGCCCTTCTCCATTCCTTCCTGGCGACCGCGCGCATACGCTTCTTCCCAGGCCTCGCGCTGAATGCGCTCGATCTGCTCCGCGGTGGGCAAAGCCGGCGCTCGCGCTTCCGGCGCTTGCGACGGGGAATGCGTCTGCCCCATGACCGGCGCCTGCCACGGCACGCAGCGCGCGAACGCGGCCTCCTCCGACCTAGACATATTCCTCTCCGCCCTTGGCTCCAAGCGATATATCTCCCGATTCGTTGAGGCGGCGCGCCACGGCGAGAATTTCCTTCTGCGACGACTCGACCTCGCTCAACCTGACCGGCCCCTTCGCCTCCAGATCGTCGCGCAGCATTTCGGCGGCACGCTTGGACATGTTGCGGAACATCTTTTCCTTGACCCTCTCGTCCGCGCCCTTGAGGGCGAGCACCAGCGTATCGCTGGAGACCTCGCGCAGCAGCGTCTGGATGTCGCGATCACCGATGCCGGACAGATCGTCGAACACGAACATCAGATCCTGGATGCGGGCCGCCAGCTCGTTGTTGTACTCGGCCACCTGATCCATGATCACGCCCTCGACGGCGGGCTCGACCAGATTGAGGATGTCCGCCGCCACCTTGACGCCGCCAAGGCCCGAAGACTTGGCCGCCGAGCTGCCGAGGAACTGCTCTTCGATGACGCGATTGAGTTCCTGCAGCGCCGAGGGCTGCAGTCGGTCGAGCACCGCCACGCGCAGCAGCACGTCGGCACGCAGCTTATCCGGGAGCTGTGCCAGCACTTCGGCCGCCTGCTCGCAATCGAGATACGACAGCACTA
This sequence comes from Gammaproteobacteria bacterium, assembly GCA_034002745.1. Lineage (GTDB taxonomy): Bacteria > Pseudomonadota > Gammaproteobacteria > SZUA-140 > SZUA-140 > JAITWN01. Next base: position 8,864 of record JAVEZY010000025.1, on the reverse strand, counting down.
CGGCGATGATCTGCGGATGCTCCAGCTTGACCACATCGACGATGGCGCGCGAGTCCATCCACTTGAGCTGCTCCAGTCCCGCCGAATCCTCGACCGAAAGCACCCGCTCCAGAATGCTTCCGGCGCGCTCCTCGCCGAGCGCCTTGACCAGTACGTTGCGCAGATACTCGCGTGAACCCACCGCGTAGGAAGTCTCCTTGCCCACCGCATCGACGAAGTCGTTCAGCACCGCGTCGGCCTGTTCGGATGACACCTGCTTCAGCCCCGCCATCGCGCTGCTCACCCGGTGCACTTCCTTGGGGCCGATGAGCTTGAGCACTTCTGCGGCATTCTGCTCGCCCAGACTGAGGAGCAGAATGGCTGCGCGCTCGACGCTGCTGACGCTGGTGGTGGATACCTGTTTCTTTCTGTCCATGAAGGCGATCTCCGCTCGCTACTCCGCAGCCACCCAGTTGCGCACCACCTGCGCGACCCGCTTGGGATCGCTGGCGACGAGACCGCGTATTGCATCCAGCTTCTCTTCGAAGCTCGGCGCCGCCTTCGGCAGCGCCGCGGTTGCCGCCGGACCACCGAGCGTGAGCTGATCGTCCGCGAGTTGTCCCGCACCCGCCGGCAGGGCCTGCGGCGAAGGAATGCGTCCGCCGCGCGCGGCGAGATCACGCAGCACCGGCCTGAGCACGCCGAGCACCAGGAACAGCACCACCACCAGGGCTGCGGCCTGCTTCGCCATGCCGACGAAATCGAAACGTTCGGTGAGCGAGGGTTCGGGCGTCTCGATGCCGGTCTCGGTGGGCAGACTGAAGGGCGCATTGACCACGTTCACGCTGTCGCCGCGCTCGGCATCGAAGCCGACCGCCTCACGGACCAGCGCCGTGATCCGCTCCATCTCCTCCTCGCCGAGGGATGCGCGCACCGGGGTACCGTCATCGCCGACCACGGTGCGATGATCGATCACCACCGCTGCCGACAGCCGGCGCACTACGCCGCCGCTCATGCGGCTGTGGCTGATGGTCTTGTCGAGCTCGTAGTTGCGCACGTTGCGCCGCGAACTGCTGCCGGCACCAGCGGTGTCATCCGCCTGCTCCCCCTCGCCCGGCGGCTGGTTTGACAGGCTGCCAGGCACGCCCATCGGCAGACGTCCGCCACTGACGTTCTCTTCCACCAGCTGCTCGCTGCGCACGCGCTCTTCGGGCGAGAACGTTTCCTGGGTCTGCTCGGTGACGGTGAAATCGAGCTCGGCATTCACCTGCGCCTTTACCGCGCCCGGCCCCATGATCGGCGTCAGGATGTCCTCGATGCGCTTGATGTAGGACTCCTCCACCCGCCGGCGGTACTCGAACTGCGTGGCGCTCAGGCGCAAGTCCTGATCTCCGGTTTCCGGCGTGAGCAGACGCCCGTGCTGATCAATGATGGTGACGCGATCCACATCCAGGTTGGGAATGCTCGCGGCGACCAGATGGCTGATGGCGGCGGCCTGCACCTCGCTCAGCGTGCGCCCGGGATACAGATCCAGCATCACCGAGGCCGAAGGGCGCTTCTGGTTGCGCGCGAATGCGGTCTGCCGGGGTATGGCCAGATGGAGACGCGCCCCGCGGACTGCGTTGATCGAGCCGATGGTCATCGCCAGCTCGCCCTCGAGCGCGCGCTGGTAGCGGGCATTCTCCATGAACTGGCTGACGCCGAAGCCCTTCTGGTTGTCCAGCAGTTCGAAGCCGGAACCGACGCCGCGCGGCAGCCCCTCGCCCGCCAGATGCAGCCGCGCCTCATGCACGCGATCGGCCGGCACCAGCACGGTAGCGGTGCCGTCGGCCAGCGAGTGATCGATACCGGCCTTGCGCAGCGATTCGACGATAGCCGCAGAATCCTGGGAGTTGAGATTCGCATACAGCATGCGGTGATCCGGCTGCTGCGCCCACAGCACCATGGCCATCCCGAGCGCGACACTCGCGGCGAGACCCGCCATCAGACCGAGCTGTCGCACCAGCGGCAGCGCGAAGAATCCCCTTGCCGGGAGAGCCATGCTTTCAGCCTTTACCATCGCCATATCTTCGTTTCCCGTATTACTTTAGTCGTGCCATCGGACCCGCCCCCAAGGCCGGAATCAGATCTGCATGTTCATGACTTCCTGGTACGCATTGATGAACTTGTTGCGCACCTGCAGCAGCATCTGGAATTCGAGGCTGGATTTCTGCGACGCGATCATGACCTCGGACAGATCGACCGGACCGCCCAGCTGGAAATCCTCACGCATCCGGCTGACCGTCTGCTGCGATTCGTTGACATGATCGACCGCCTTCATCAACAGCTCGGAGAAGCGTCCCTGATCTACGCCCTCGGGCAAGGGCGCCTGACCGGTGCCCGCGGCAGCGGCCATCGCCCGCAGCTGGGACAACATCTGTGCCGATCCGATTTCGCTCATCTCTTCACCTCACCTGTTCCATGCACGCTTCGGCCCGTTCTCACACCGGAATTCCGATTCCGTCCCTGCGGATCCGCGCCAGCTTGTAGCGCAGGGTGCGCTCGCTGATGCCGAGCCGCTCGGCTGCCGCCTTGCGGCTGCCGGACACCTCACGCAGGGTCTCCAGCAGCACCGAGCGCTCGCGCTCGCGCAGTTCGGCATCGAGCGCGCCGCCCTGCATCATCGCCGCCGGGACCACGATATCCGCACCGCTCTCGAAGCGCAGATCGGCGGCGGTGATGAGCGCGCCGTCCTGCAGGATGAGGGCGCGCTGCATGACGTTGTCGAGCTCGCGCACATTGCCCGGCCAGGGATGGGCGAGCAACGCAGTCTCCGCGCTGCGATCCAGGGCCGGTACCCGCCGGCCCTGAAGGCGCGCGATTCGCGCAAGCATTCGCCGTGCCAGCGGCAGGATGTCGGCGCTGCGTTCACGCAACGCCGGCATGTGCAGCGGGAACACGTTGAGCCGGTAATAGAGGTCTTCGCGGAAGCGGCCCGCCGCCACCGCCTCGGCCAGCGAGCGGTTGGAGGTGGCCAGCACGCGCACATCCAGGGCGATGGTGCGGCGCCCGCCGAGACGCTCCACCTCGCGCTCCTGCAGCACGCGCAGCAGCTTGGCCTGCAGGCCGACATCCATCTCGGTGATCTCGTCGAGCAGCAGCGTGCCGTGCTGGGCCTGCTCGAACTTGCCCGGCGTCGCCGCCAGCGCGCCGGTGAAAGCGCCCTTCTCGTAGCCGAACAGCGTGGCTTCGAGCATGCTTTCGGGAATGGCCGCGCAGTTGATGGCGACGAAGGGTCCGCCAGCGCGCGTGGAATGCCGATGGACGAAGCGCGCCAGCACTTCCTTGCCGGCGCCGCTCTCGCCGGTGATCATCACCGTCGCCTCGGTGCCGGCGACCCGCCGCGCCAGCGCCGCCAGGTACCGGCTGCGCTGATCGCTGCAGATCATCTCCGCATCCTCGCCGTCGTCGATTTCGATGTGACGCTGCACCGCGGCGAGGAGCGCCTGCCCGTCGAAAGGCTTGACCAGATAGTCGGCCGCGCCCGACTGCATCGCTTCCACCGCCCGCGGCACGGTGCCGTAGGCGGTCATCAACAGCACCGGAATCTCCGGAAAGTGACTGCGCGTATGCGCGAGCAGGGCCAGGCCGTCGACCGGCTCCATCTGCACGTCGCTGATCACCAGGCCGAGCGCGCTGCGCCGCGTCGCGATCACTTCCATCGCCTCCCCGCCGTCGGTCGCCACCGCAACCGTGTATCCGGCAAGCGTCAGCGTATCGGCGAGCGCTTCGCGCAGATCCGGATCATCCTCGACGACAAGCACCAGCTTTCCATTCATCCCGCTCTCTCCAATGATGCGGCGGCCCCGGCCGCCATGGCTGACCGGGTAACCGGCTGCGCCAGCGGCAGCCGCAGTCCCACCGTGGTTCCCAGGCCCTGTTGTGATTCGATCCACAGCACGCCGCCGTGCGCCTTGGCCACGGCTTCGGCGACCGCAAGGCCGAGGCCGGTCCCGTTCGTTCGAGTGGTGAAGAATGGCTGGGTAACACGCCCGCGCAAATCCTCGGACATACCGGGTCCGTCATCGCTCAGTGTGATCTCGAACGCGTCGGTGTCGGCGCGCCGCGCGAGCAGCCGAAGGTGGCCGGCCCGCGGCACGCTGGCGCAGGCCTGCACCGCATTCTCCATCAACGCCTGGAGCGCGGTGAGGAGAGCGTCACGATTGCCGCGGACCCGTGCGCTGCCGGCATCGTCGACGATATCCAGACGGCAGCGGCCGCCCAGCGTATCGCCGACGTGGGCGCGGAAGGTGGCAAGCAGTTCGGAGATGGCGACGTCGCCGGCACGCATGGCGCCGCCGCCAGCCCAGTTGAGCAGTTCGCGGACCAGGCGGTCGAGATGGTCGAGGCAGCCGCGCAGCTTCGCGGTCGAGCGCTCGCGCTTTGCCGCGGACAGTTCGGGGTGTTCGAGCTGGGAAACGTAGAGCAGCGCCGAGGCGAGCGGTGTGCGCAGCTGATGGGACAGGCCGGCGACGGTCTGTCCGATCGCGGCGAGACGGCGCTGGCGCGCGATTGCGGAACGCGCCGCACCGGCGGCCGTCACATCGGTGAGCAGCACCACCTGCCCGCGGCGACTGCCGAGTGGCGAGGTGACGACGTTCACGATGCGACCGTTGGCGAGCCGAACGCCGTCGGTCTCCTCATGCAGGTCCGCGCCGCTCGGCGCCGCAAGCGCGCGTCCGACGATTCCGCGCCAGGCGGCGCCGACGAGCGGCGCGCCGAGCAGCGCTTCGGCCGCCGGATTGCAGTCAGTCACCCGCCCGCGCGCGTCTACCACCACGACGCCGGCGGGCAGCACGTCGAGCAGGCTCGCGCGTCCGTCGTCGCAATCGCTCGCCGCTATCGGGCGTTCGGAATTCATGCAGCCACCTCCGTGATCCGACGGCTCCCGCGGAACCGTCGTGCCGATCACTTAGCAACTAGCATGCCTGAATGTATTTTTGGAGTTACTTCAGATAGTTAGGGATGATCACGCAACGCAGGCGTCAACCTTACGTCACGTGATCGGCGCGTTGCAGACCGTACTTGCGCAGCTTCTCGACCAGCGTCGTGCGCCGCAGCCCGAGCCGGTTGGCGGCATGAGCGACGATGCCTTCGGCATCATCTAGCGCCTGCTTGATCAGATTGCACTCGAGTTCGGTGAGATGCTGCTTGAGATCGATGCCATCGCGCGGCAGCCGCGGCGCCTCGACGCCGTCCACCATGATCGGCGCCGGCTCATGCACCAGGGAGGCGGCGGTGATGCGTCCGCTGGCCTCGCCGGGCTCGGGCTGATACTTCGGCGGCAAATCATGGACGTCGACCACGCCGTAGGGATGCATGATCACCAGACGCTCGATGGCATTGGCGAGTTCGCGCACGTTGCCCGGCCAGTGATAATGCATCAGCGCGAGGATCGCCCCCTGCGTCAGGCGCACCGAACCCCGCTTCTCATGCTCCAGACGCGTGATCAGTTCGCGGATCAGCAGCGGGACGTCTTCGCCGCGTTCGCGCAGCGGCGGCATCTCGATCGGAAACACATTGAGGCGATAATAGAGATCCTCGCGGAACTTGCCCTCCTCGATCGCCTTCTCCAGATTGCGATGGGTGGCGGCGACGATGCGCACGTCCGCGGTCAGCGTCTTGTTGCTGCCGACGCGCTCGAAGGTCCGTTCCTGCAGCACGCGCAGCAGCTTCACCTGCATGTGCATGCTCATGTCCCCGATTTCGTCGAGGAACAGGGTGCCGCCTTCGGCCATTTCGAAGCGGCCCTGGCGCGCGCTGATGGCGCCGGTGAAGGCGCCCTTCTCATGCCCGAACAGTTCGCTCTCGAGCAGATCGCCGGGAATGGCGCCGCAGTTGATCGGCACGAAGGGCTTGCTGCGCCGGGTGGAGTGGTAATGGATGTTGCGCGCGACGACTTCCTTGCCGGTGCCGGATTCGCCGAGGATCAGCACCGTGGCGTCCGAGTCGGCGACCTGTTCGATCAGCTTGCGGACGCGACGGATCTCGCGGCTGTTGCCGACCAGGCTGCGAAAGAGTTCCGTTGAGTTGCTGCTGGCGGCGGCATCCCCGCTGCGGGCCTTGCGGAAGATATCGGCCTGCTGCAGCAGGCTGGTGAGTTCCTTGTACTTGACGGGCGTATGCAGCGTGCCGAGCAGCTGTGCCTGTGCTTCGGCGGAAAGGCGTGAATGGTTCCTGCCGTCCTGCAGCAGGATGAGCGGCATGCGCGGTCCCCACGCTCGCAGCCCGCTGATCAGGCCGTCGATCCCCTCCCCAGTGTCGGCGACGATGACCGCGCTGAATTGTTCGGGGCTGCGCTCCGGAGCGCTCCACTGGCCGGCTCCATCGCTCTCCACTGCTTCATAGTCGATGAGATTCAGAACGGCCGTCAGGCATTGCGACCGCTGACGATCCGGATCCACGATCAGAACGGATTCCATCCGCTTTCCCCTCCAGTATCACTTGCCGTCGCGACGGCGCATTCTTCTATTTGTGCTGGACCGAGATTTCCTTGCACGCACAGCCTAATCCATTCGTCGGCGCCATGTCAAAAACCCGGCACCGAGCGACTGCGGCAGGATGAAAGAGGAGGGAGAAGCTAACGCCGGCTTCCCTGGCGCGCCTGGGCGACCATGCGACGGTGCTGGCGGAAGATGGTTTTCTCGAGCGCGCTGCGCACGCCTGCGCTCAGTTCACGGTAACGCAGCGATACCCGTGCCCGGCCGTCGTCTTCGGCCTGCACCGACTCGATGACGCCAAATATCACCAGCGGACGGGGATAACGTGGACTGAGGAATACATCGGCCTCGATGAAATCACCCGTGGCCGGAGCAGCGCCGGGGGCACAGGTCCAGACCAGGGTCTCGGCGCAGAGCCGTACCGGCGCGGCCACGGGCAGATCGGCTTGACGCGTGAGCAGTTCCCCGATGAGGTCGATCAGCAGGTCGAGCTTGCTTTCCAGCCGATGCAGATCATGAGCGGTCTGCGAATCGTCCTCGCCGCCTTCGCCGCGGAACTCATCCACCGCCGCCAGGTGGCGCAGCAACTGTTCATTGCCGAGATTGATCGCGAGGCTGCGCGCCAGCGAATGCGCATCGTCGCTCCGCCGCCAGCGCAGCGGCAACACGTCCTCGTAGCAGAGACCGGTACCGAAGCTGGTGGCGTCATTCCCGTTCATGAGTGGACCATACCGGATGGCGTCGGGATGGACAACGGCGGCGCGCCTCAGCCCGCGCCTGCCCGGTAGGCTTCGGCCGCGCGGCGCCGGGACCGGCCGTCCTCCAGCGTGCGGCGCAGTTCATCGCGGTGAGACTCCCCGAGCGTGACGATCTCGTCGTTGATCCGCCCCAGCCGTGCGAGTGCGCCGGCATCGACGACGGCCCCGGGCGCGAACAGATACTCCAGCAGCGCCCGGCGCTCCCGTTCCAGCCGGGTGAGGTCATCCCAGCGGCCGGCATTGGCGGCGGCCAGCATGCGCTCACTGCACTCCAGCACCGCCTGCGCGGCATCGACCGTCATTGCGCGGCCGCCGTGGCGGCAGGACGCGCGCCATGGAATTCCTCGGGAATCGCATTCCAGGCATCCTTCACCTGACGCAACAGTCCAGCGACTTCATCGAGGTAGGCGGGCTCGTTGCGCACATTGGCCTCGAACAGCCGATGCATCATGTAGTCGTAGAGGCTATCGAGGTTGGTGGCCAGCTCGCCGCCTGCCTTGCGGTCGAGGCTGACGCGCAGGCCATCGATGATCGAGATCACCAGCCCGATCTGCGCGCCCTTCTCCGCGATCGCGCCGCGCTCCATGCACCCCTTGGCCGAGGCGATGCGATCGAGGGCACCCTCCATCATCATCCGGATCAGGGCGTGCGGACTGGCGCTTTCGACCACTTCCTGCAATCCCGCCGCGCGGTAGCCCTTCAGCACATTGCCCATGCGATTCATCGATGTCTCCGTCTCTCCTGAGATTGTTGGTCTCCAGCCGCCTCAATCGCGCCTGCCGATGGGCGGCAGGGCGTCGAGCTGCTGGGTGAGGAAGTTTCCGGTCGACCGCAGCTGGGCGACGAGGATATCCATCGCGTTGAACTTCGCCCGCGTGCGCTCCTCGAACGCCGCCATGCGCAGCTCCAGCTGCTCGCGCTGACGGCCGATGTCGCCGATGCGATCGTTGATGCTCTCGGTGACCGAGGCGAACAGGCCGCTGCCGCCGAGCATGCCGGAAATGACGCGGTTGAGTTCCACCGCGTAGCCGGCCGGCGCGTCCTGTTCCCCGCTCGCGGCCGAGAACAGCGCCGCCACCCCGGCATGGTCTTCGGCGATCGCCGCGCGAAGCCTGCTCTCGTCCAGGACCAGTGTGCCGTTGAGCGTGCTGTCCACGGCGCCGTGCGAGAGTCCGATCTGGGACAGGTGGCGGAAGGCGGCGTCGTTGCTGCCGATCAGCCGAGACATGACGTCACGCACCTGACCCTGCACCGTGCGCAGCAGGCTGTCGCCGTTCAGCTGGCCGGCGGTGCCGGTGTCGGCGTCGTAGCTGGAGAGATTGCCGATGGTGTTGACCAGGGCGTTGTAGCGATCGACGAATTCCTTGATGGCGTCGACGAAGGCATCATCGTTGCGGGTGATGTCCAGCGTCGTCGTACCCGGCTCGCGCAGACGGATCTGCACGCCTTCGATCAGGCCGGTCAGCGTATTGCTCGCGCTGGTGACGGCGATGCCATCGATCTCCAAACCTTCGACGTCGGCCGCGGCCTGGGTCTGCAGCATGTGGGTGGCGCTATCATTGAACGCCAGCAGCGACAGGCCAGCGGCGTCACCATGGTCGCCATCGGCGTCATCCGCCACGATCTGCAGGCTGCGCGCGGCGCCGGT
>JAVEZY010000024.1:0-39425 GCA_034002745.1 Gammaproteobacteria bacterium | reverse complement strand
AGATGGCGGGAGGAATCGACGAGGAAACCTGGATGTATCATCTGCGCCGCGGCGACTATTCCCGCTGGCTGCGGTATTCGGTGCGCGACGATTTTCTCGCCGACGAAGTGGAACGGATCGAGCGGCGCCCGGACGTCGATCCGTGGCAGTCGCGCCGCATGATCACCGAACTGACCCGCAGCCGTTACACCCTGCCGGAATGAACCGGGGCGGCTGTTGCCAGCCCCGGAACCTGCGCTCAGGCCGCGGAGATGCCGCCGGACTCCGCCAGCCTGGAGCGTTGCAGATAGGCTTCCCGCGCGATGCGCACATCCTCGAGGAATGCCGGCAACTCCTCGCAGAGCAGGGCTTGCGGGCCATCGACCAGCGCCTTGGCGGGCGCCGGATGGAAATCGATCAGAATCATGTTGGCGCCGGCGACGACGCCCTGGGCGGTGACATGCATGATGTCGAGGAGGCCGTCCGGTGCGAGCGAACGCGAGCCGACGGAATGGGACGGATCTATGCAGACCGGCATGCGCGTCAGGCGCTTGATGACGGGTACGTGCGAGAAGTCGACGAAGTTGCGGTGCGGATCGCCCATGTTGGTCTTCATGCCGCGCAGCCCGAAGACCACCTTGCGGTTGCCTTCGCTGGCGAGGTATTCGGCGGCGTTCAGCGACTCCTCAAGCGTGATGCCGAAGCCGCGCTTGAGCAGTACCGGGAATTCGTGCTGGCGGCCAGCGCTCTTCAGCAGTTCGAAGTTCTGCGTGTTGCGCGTGCCGATCTGCAGCATGATGCCGGTGGGATTGCCGGTCAGATCGAGTGCCGCGCGGATCTCGTCGATGTGATCTTCATGGGTGATTTCCATGGCGATGCACTTGATGCCGTACTTTCCCGCCAGCTCGAAGACGTAGGGCAGGCAGTCCTTGCCGTGTCCCTGGAACGAGTAGGGGTTGGTGCGCGGCTTGTAGGCGCCCATGCGGGTGCAGACCTGGCCGTTGTCGCGCAGCGCCTTCATCATCATCTCGACGTGCTCGGGGGTGTCGACCGCGCACAGTCCGGCGAAGACATGCAGCGTATCCTGGCCGAAGGTCAGGCCGTTGTACTCGAATGAGGTCGGGCGGTTGTCATTCTTGTGCCGGCCGAGCACCCGGTATTCTTCCGAAACGCGCACCACCTGTTCCACGCAGGGCAGGATCACCATGTCGGCTTCCTCGAGCGCCAGCGTATCGCCCACCAGGTAGACTTCGGTGAGCGTCTGCTGCGCTCCCGCCTCCTGGTGAATCCGCACCTGCACATTGGGCAGATGGGAGAGGAAGTCCATCAACTGACGGAACTCGGCATTGTCCCGGTCGGTGTTGGGGGAGAGTATCAGTATCATCGTTGTTCTTCCGTTGGCATGTTCGTGTCCTCAGTCGCAGTAGCGTCGCAACAGATCATTGTAGGCATCGATACGGCGATCGCGCAGGAAGGGCCAGATGCGGCGCACGGTCTCGCTGCGGGCGAGGTCGACGTCGGTGACCAGCACCTGCGGCTGCCTGGTGCCGGTCTGGGCGAGGATTTCGCCCTGCGGTCCGGCAACGAAGCTGGTGCCCCAGAAGCGGATGCCCGCGCTGTGGCCTTCGGGGTCAGGCTCGTCGCCGACACGGTTGCAGACCAGGACGGGCAGTCCGTTCGCCACCGCGTGGCCGCGCTGAACGGTGATCCAGGCGTCACGCTGCCGCATCCGCTCGTCTTCCTCGTCGCGCATGTCCCAGCCGATGGCCGTGGGATAGAGCAGGAGTTCGGCGCCGCCGAGCGCCATGAGGCGCGCGGCTTCGGGATACCACTGATCCCAGCAGACCAGCACGCCGAGGCGGCCCACCGAGGTGTCGATCGGCTCGAAGCCGAGATCGCCCGGGGTGAAATAGAATTTTTCGTAGAAGCCGGGATCGTCCGGAATGTGCATCTTGCGGTAGACGCCGGCAAGCGAACCATCCTTCTCCAGCACGACGGCGGTGTTGTGATAGAGGCCGGGCGCGCGCCGTTCGAACAACGAGCCGACGATGACCGTGCCGGTTTCGGCCGCGAGTTCGCCCAGGCGCTCGGTGCCCGGGCCGGGAATGGATTCCGCGAGGTCGAAAACGGCCGTGTTCTCGGTCTGGCAGAAATAGGGGCCGGCGTGCAGTTCCTGCAGCAGTACCAGCCGGGCGCCCTGGGCCGCCGCTTCGCGGATGCCGGCGGCGCTGAGTTCGAGATTGCGTTCGCGGTCGGCGGTGCATGACTGCTGCACCAGGCCGATCCTGAGTATGCGTTCGTTCATCGGGGACGTCCGTTCGTCGGCCAGGCGACGCCGCTTTCAGGCCATGGCGCCGAGGGGTAGCTGCATGGTAGCACAATGCAGACTGCCGTATTGACGGATCAGCGGCAGCGCGGGAACGGCTTCGATGACACGGTCGGGGAAGGCCGTGCGCAATGTTTCCAGGGCGGCGGCGTCGGCGACCGGATCGTCGTAGACCGGCACCAGAACGGCCCCATTGACGATCAGGAAATTGGCATAGCTCGCGGGGAGGCGTTCGCCTTCATCGTCATGGCGCGCGGCGGGGAGCGGCAAGGGGAGCAGACGGTACGGTCGACCCTCACGGTCGCGCAAGGCGACCAGTTCCGCTGCCATCGCGGTGAGCTCCTCGTGGTGTTCGTCCGCGGGATCGTCACAGGCCGTATAGGCAATGGTGTCCGGCGAGCAGAAGCGGGCGAGCATGTCGATGTGGCCGTCGGTATCGTCGCCCGCCAGCCAGCCGTGCTCCAGCCACAGGATGCGATCGACGCCGAGGGTATCGCGCAACCGGTTCTCGACCTGCGCGCGCGAAAGCCCCGGATTGCGCCCGGGATCGAGCAGGCAACGGGTGGTGGTGAGCAGCGTACCTTCGCCGTCGCTTTCGATGCTGCCGCCCTCGAGCACCAGATCGACGCTGTCGAGCGGAGTCTGGCCGAAGGCGCCGCCGGCATGCAGTTCGCGCGTCAGCCGATTGTCGAGCGCGGCGGGATATTTTCCGCCCCAGCCGTTGAAGGTGAAATCGAGCAGCAGCGGCGCGCCGTCTTCGAGCACGGTGATGGGGCCGTGATCGCGCACCCAGACATCGTTGGAGGGAACGGACCGGCAGCGCAGGTTCCCGCCCCGGCCGCCGGCCGCTTCGATCAGCGTGCGGACATGCAGACAGTGCGCTTCGTTCTCACAGCTGACCAGTACGGCCTCATGCCGGCTGATCGCCGCCGCTGCGGCGGCAAGCGCCCGTTCGACGGCATCGAGCTGATGGGGGCCCCAGGCGCAGTCGGAACGGGGCCAGGTGAACATCACGCCGCTTTGCGGCGCCCATTCAGCGGGCAGGCGGCGGCTTGCCTCCCGCGATTTCGTGGTGGACGGAATGTATGACATGGCTGTGGTCGAAATAGACCGTGAATCCTTCGTATATCCAGCGGGTGATTGGCGGTGTGCCGACCGGGCCGCGAACCTGGCTCGGCTGACCGAAGCCGCGTTCCACTTCGGTCATGGACAAGCCGCGCCCGGGCACAGAGGCGTTCGTCGCGGGATCCGCGGGGGTGGCGAGGGCGGGGTGTCCGAAGAGGGCTATTATCAGGCATGCCATGGTGGCGGGCAAATGACGATGAACGGCCATGCGACAGGTCTCCGGCTGAGGTCTGTCCCCGATATCGGCCGCCCGCCGCCGGGATTCAGCCGCGCGGATTGGTTCAGTCCTGAAACTTGACGCAGTTCCGTCCCGCCGACTTGGCGGCGTAGAGCGCGGTATCGGCCTTTTCGAACAGGCTCTCGCTGTTGTCGCCCGGACGATAGCAGGCGATCCCCAGGCTGATGGTGACCGGAACCGGTTCCTCGCCGTACTGGCACTCGAGGCTCTCGATGCGGCGCCGGATGCGCTCGCCGAGCATCATCGCGCCATCGCGCGCCGTGTTGCTGGCGACGATCAGGAATTCCTCGCCGCCGGAGCGGAAGAACATGTCGCTGCTGCGCGTGCATTCACTGATCGCCTCGGCGACGCATTTCAGCACATGGTCTCCGGCCAGATGACCATGGCGGTCGTTGATGGCCTTGAAATGGTCCACGTCGAGCGCGATCAGCGACAGCGGAGCGCCGTAGCGGCGCGCAAGCTCGGTCTCGCGAATGAGCGCGCTGTTCATGGCGGTGCGATTGTTGATGCCGGTGAGCGGATCGCGCAGGGCGGCCATCACCGCCGAGCGGTACATGATGGCGTTGCGCAGCGGGTAGACGAGGCAGCAGCTCAGATGTTCGAGCAGTTCGCCCTCGGCAGCCGTCAAGCGTGTCCTTCGCGTCACCGTGAGGATGCCCAGCGTCTGCGCCGTGACCACCAGCTGGTACGAGCGGGAGTACTTCTCCGGGGTTCCCTTGGACACCGACAACTGCAGTGCCCGGTTCTCGAAGCTCATGCTCCCATGGGGGACCAGATGCTGAATATGCCGGGAGAAGATCTCGATGAGTCTATCGACATCGAGGGACGTCTGAAGAACGCTGGCGAGCTGAAGGGCGGTGCTGGTGCCGCCGGGAATGCAGCTACCGGAATCGATGGTCCGGTACATCAGGGCAAGGTCGCCCGCTTCCGCGGAGAAGGCGCCTGCTTCCTTTATGTCCTGCCCTCTGGGCATGCGTCCGCACTCTGTCCTCTTGACGGGAACTTACGAGCTTGCCGGACCTGCAGTCGGCACACCCAGCGGGTGCCCCGGCAACCGGATAGGGGCATTCTGTCACTAGGCGGCCGCTGATGCAATGCAGAGAAAGAGGAAGGAGGCAAGGGGAAAGATGAAAGGGATCGGGTGAATGGGCGCCGCAGGCACCTTCGCCTTCCTCCGCTTATCCTCTTTCCGCTTTCCCCTTTTCAGGCCGATCTGACAGCCCGTCCGGCGATGTCCGCCGATGGTCGCGGGCTCGGGCTGCGTGCACCATGTGCGCATGGAAGCCCGGGTGGAATTCGACAGCAGTGAGGCGCTGTGTCGCTGGCTGCAGGAGCGCAGCGTCCGTCCGCAGGCCGTGATGCGGCTGGGACAGATTCTGCTGAATGCGGGCTTTATCGATGACGTCCGGCTCGAGCAGGCGCTGCAGGTGCAGCGCCGTGATCGTTCCCGTCGGCTCGGCCGCATTCTCATCGAGCAGGCGGCGATCGAGCCCCGGCAGCTCGATGAGGGGCTTGCCGCGCAGGCAGGCATTGCGCGGGTCAGGCTGGGGGCGATGGAAATTGCGGTGGAAGCCTTGCGCCCGATCGCACCGGAGTTCGCCGTCCGCCATCGGGTGATGCCGCTCGCCTGCCAGGGCGGGACGCTGGTGGTGGCGATGCCCAATCCTTTCGATACGGCTGTGCTCGATCAGCTGCGCTTCCATACCGGCAAGGAGATCATGCCCGCTCTGGCGTCGCCCGGCGATATCGCCTTGGCGCATTCACGCTACTACAGTCGCGCCGAAGAGGCGGAGGCGGCGCAGGGCCGCAGTGATGCATCGCGGGAGGCAGAGGATCCAGCCGCGCAGGCAATGGCGCGGCCCATCGTGCGTCTGTTCGAGTCGATCGTGCGCGAGGCCGTGCTGATGGGCGCCTCCGACATCAATATCCGCCCCGAACCCGCGCGCGTCGCCATCCACTGCCGGATCGATGGTCGCATGCGAGAGCTGCGTGCGCTGCGGCGGACGCTGCTTCCGGCGCTGGTCAGCCGGGTGAAGGTCGTCGGCCGCATGGACATCGCCGAGCGCCGCCTGGCCCAGGAGGGCGGCGCGCGGTTCCGCTGCGACGAGCGCGCGGTGGATCTGCGCATCTCGGTGATCCCGACCGTGGACGGCGAGAGCGTGGTGATCCGGATCCTCGATCGTTCGGCGGCGCTCAGGCCGCTGCGCGAACTCGGGCTGCGCCGTGCCGATGAAGCGCGCATCCGGCGTATCGTGCGCGCTCCGCATGGCCTGTTCCTGGTGTGCGGGCCGACTGGCGCAGGCAAGTCGACCACGCTCTATGCGGTACTCAACGAGCTGCGCGGACGCGGGCTGCATCTGCTCACGGTCGAGGACCCGGTCGAATACCGAATGGATGGCATCGAGCAGGTCCAGGTCGCCGAGCGCATCGGCTATACCTTCCCGGAAGTGCTGCGGCGTTTCCTGCGCCACGATCCCGATGTGATCATGATCGGAGAGATCCGCGATGGCGAAACCGCGGCCATTGCCTGCCGGGCCGCGCTCACCGGGCACCTCGTGCTGAGTTCACTGCATACCAATGACGCGCCCGGGGCGGTGACGCGGCTCATCGATATGGGCGTCGCGCCGTACATCGTGGCGGAGGTGTTGCGCGGCGTGATGGCGCAGCGCCTGCTTCGCCTGCGCTGTGGCAGTTGCCGGCCGGGCGGGTCCCGGCGCTGTGCGGTCTGCGGCGGCAGCGGCTATGCCGGACGCCGGCTGGTGAGCGAGGTGCTGGAAGTGGATCCTGGGCTGGCGCGATCGATCGGGACCGGCGCGGGCGCGCAGGCCATTGCCGCCCGCGCCGTCCGCTCCGGCATGACCACCCTGGCCGATCATGGCCGCGAGCTGTTGCGGCAGGGGCTGACGACGATGGAGGAAGTCATGGCGCTCGCTCCGGAGCAAGCGCTGGATGCCATGCCGCATTCCGCTGGGCATCGGCGCGAGCCGGAGCACGCGCCCGATCGGATGGTGGATCAGGCCGGGGGCGGAGAACCGGAAGACGATGCGGCATCGAGGACGCGGCGGGCGGCTGCCACCCCGCTGCATACCGCGCCTTCCAATGTGGCCGGGTAACCGGTGGCTGTTGCGTCCCCGGCCAGATGCAGATTGGGCCAGGGTGTCGCGCTGCCGGGACGCAGGGCATCGACTCCCATGGTGGCGAAGAAGGTCGCCCGCCTTTCACGCAGAACATAGCCTTCAAGGGGTGCCGGCCATGTGGGATGGAGCGTGGCCAGCTCCCGGCCAATCTGCTCGATGAGCTGTTCGCGCGTCATGTCGCCATGCGCGCTGCCGCTGATGACCACGCCCATCCATCCGGGTCTGCCGGTGGTGGCGAGATCGCATATCCACTGTCCCGTGCATTCCAGCATTCCCATGAGCGGGAGGGGCAGCGACACTGAAGGCGGATAGCGCAGATACACCGTGCAGATCGGGGCGCTGCCGATGGCGGCGAGTCGTTCCGCGACTTCGCTCATCGCGGGGTGCGGCCGGAGCAGCCGCTCGCAGGCGGGAGGCGGCAGCGCCAGCACGGCGTGATCGGCGTCGAGAACCGTGCCGTCCGCGAGTTCCACGGCGGCCAGGCGCGCGTTCCTGTCGAGCAATCGAATCGCGCGCGTGGATGTGAGGATCCTGCCGCCGTGTTCGACGATGAACCTTTGCGCCGGATCGGGAAGCTGTGCGCCGAGGTCCGCGCACGCGATCAGCAGGTCGGAATCCGCCTGGCGGTGCGTGAAGGCATCGATGAGCACGCGGCGAAAAATCGCGGCCGAGGCTTCATGCACCCGCGCGTTCAGGGTGGCGAGGCACAGTGGCTCCCAAAGCCGGGAAACGAGCTTGGGGGATTGACCGTGCCGGCGAAGAAGGTCGGCGACGCTGCAATCGGGAACATCCGGTGCAAACGAGCGCAGCGCCAGACACAATCGAAGCGCCTGCACTTTCTCGGATATCGACAGACCGCGCGCGGTCATCAGCCCGGCCAGCAGATGCAGCGGCGCCGGGAGGCGCGGCAGGCGCAGGCGGAGTTCTTCGCCCGCCGGCGCCCGCATCCACAATTCGAGCGATCGCCGGTCGAACACGCTTTTCTCGGCGACTCCGAGCACGTCGAGCAGCCGAAGCAGTTCACGATAGGCGCCGATGACCAGATGCTGACCGTTGTCACCGCGCCGCTCTCCCTGGCGCACGCGCCGGGCGCGGCCGCCGAGTTCGGGCGCTGCCTCAACCAGGGTTACGGGAAGCCTGTGGCGCGCGAGTTCGACGGCGGCGGCGAGCCCCGCCCAGCCGCCTCCGACGACGACATTCACGTCGCGCGCGCGGCCTTCTGCAGCCGTCGGTGACGCGCCTTCTCCTGGCGCACCGTTTTCCACGCCAGCCACAGCTTGCGAATGGGCGTCAGGCTGACGCGGCGCTCGAGCACGCGGAAACCATCGCGCTCGATTTCATCCAGGGTCGCCAGATAGATCGCCGCCATCGCCAGGCCGGCGCGCTGGGCGTAGCGATCCGCCTCGGGAAGCAGTTCGAATGCGCGGCGGTAATGCTCGCGCGCGCGCTCGGCCTGGTGACGAAGCAGGGCTACGATGCGTTCGTTGCTGCGGTCGCCCATGATCTCGCTCACGCCGACTCCGAAGCGCTGCAGTTCATCAAGAGGGATGTACAGGCGTCCGCGCCGGGCATCCTCGCCGACGTCACGGAGGATGTTGGTCAGCTGGAAGGCCATGCCGAGCTGATGCGCGTAGCGGCTGGTATGGCGATCGGTGCTGCCGAAGATCTCGGCGGACATGATGCCGACGATGCTCGCCACCCGGTGACAGTAGAGACTGAGTTCGGGAAAGCTCGGATAGCTGTCGTTATCCAGGTCCATCTCCATGCCGTCGATGATTTCGAGAAAGTGCTCTCGGGGCAGGTTGAAGCGGGAGATCGGCTCGACAAGCGCGCGCGTGACCGGATGCTGTGGTGTCCCTGCGAAGAGGCGATCGATCTCCTCGCGCCACCAGTTCAGCTTGATGCGCGCGACATCGGGCTCCATCTGCGAATCCACGACATCGTCGACTTCACGGCAGAAAGCATAGAGGGCGGTGATCGCCAGGCGCTGCGGCGGCGGCAGAAACAGAAAGCTGTAATAGAAGCTCGATCCGCTGCGGGCCGCCTTGTCCTGACAGTATTGCTCGGGCGTCATGGGGACACAGGGTAATGGGAAACGCTGCCGGTTGAAAGTGCGGCGCGCCGGAATGTCCTGCCGGCAATCGGCTGGTTCGCCGTGTGTGGCTATTTTGGGTGAAAGCGACCGGACCAGGTCCCGGATCATCCGGCCAGCGCGTTCCCGCGCCGGCTGGATGTCGATGCGTCAGTATGGAGATTCGGGGGAGGTGCGCGGGCGACTGGCTTGCCAGAGGATGGCGAGCCAGTCGCTGCGCTGCAGGCGTGGCCGGCGAAACACGTCTTCGCGTTCACGGGCGATGCGATCGAGGATCCGCCCTGCGGCGACCACGATCATGCGCAACTCCAGTCCGATGCGGCCGCGCATGCGCCAGGCAAGCGGTGCGCCGCGATCGAGCAGGCCGCGTGCCCGCGTCACCTGCAGCGCGATCAGGCTCAGCATGGCGTCGTCGGTGATTCGATGCGCGAAATGGGCTTCGCTGACACCGCAGCTTGCCATTTCGTCGAGCGGGACATAGATGCGATCGTTCTCATCGAAGTCCTGTGCGAGATCCTGCAGGAAATTGATCAGCTGCAGGGCAGTGCAGATGTGGTCGGATTGCGTCAGGTCCGCATCAGTGGTGTGGCCGAACAGATGAAGCAACAGTCTGCCCACCGGATTCGCCGAACGGCGGCAGTAATCCAGCAGGTCCGCGCCGTCGGAGTAGCGGCGTCGGGTGACGTCCTGGGTGAAGGCATCCAGCAGATCGTAGAGGGGTGCGATCGGCAGAACATGGCGCGCGCGCACATCGGCAAGTGCGATGAACACCGGGTCGCCACTCGATTCACTCCGGGCCAGCGCATCGACACGTTCGCGCCAGGCGCCGAGTAGCGCGAGCCGCTCATCCTGGCTGTGATCGCCTTCGTCGGCGTAGTCATCCGCGGTGCGGGCGAAGGCGTAGATCGCCGCCACCGGCCCGCGCAAGGGGCCGGGGAGGGCGTGGGATGCCACCGGAAAGTTCTCGTAGTGCCCTGCCGCCAGGCGGAGGCAGTGCGCGTAGGCCGCGCGCAGGCGTGTATCGTCGGGATTGCCGGGCGTGTTCATGGGCGCTGCGGCGTGCCGCGGCTCAGGCTTGCCGACCTGATCCGTCGGCTGGCATCACTCGACATGTTCATCCACGATGCGTCGAACCGCCTTGTCGAT
The DNA here is from genome assembly GCA_034002745.1 of Gammaproteobacteria bacterium. Taxonomy (GTDB): domain Bacteria; phylum Pseudomonadota; class Gammaproteobacteria; order SZUA-140; family SZUA-140; genus JAITWN01. The sequence goes on along the minus strand of JAVEZY010000024.1, from coordinate 29,382 downwards.
CTGCTCAGGGGGGTCGAGTTCCCGCGCGGCCTTGATCCCCATTTCGGGGAATTTGCGCGCGCCGGGGAGCACCTGTCGCTCGAAGGAGCCCACGGCGCGGTTATAGTGTTCGAGGCTGTCGCCCAGATGCTTGCCGACGCGCACCAGATGGCCGCTGAAGGTGCACAATCGCTTGTACAGGTCCTCGCCCAGGTCGCGGATGCGCTCCGCGTTCTCGGTGAGGGCCTGCTGGTTCCAGCCGTAGGCGACGGCGCGCAACAGGGCGATCAGGCTGCTCGGGGTGGCGAGGATGACCTTGCGGCGAAGCGCATCCTCGAGCAGCGTGGGATCGATGTCGAGCGCCGCGCTGAGAAAGTGTTCGCCGGGAATGAAGAGCACGACGAAGTCCGGACTTTTGCGGAACTGGCTCCAGTAGTTCTTGCTCGCCAGTTCGAGCACGCGGTCGCGCACCTTGCGGGCGTGACGCTCCATGAATTCGCGCCGGGTCGCGTCGTCCGGCGCCTCGATCGCGCTCAGGTAGGCATCCAGAGGGGTTTTGACGTCGATCACGATCTCTCGCTCGCCCGGCATGCGGATGATCATGTCGGGCCGCACCGCGCCGTCCTCCGTGCGCGTGTGCTCCTGCTCGTAGAAATCGCAGTGAGCCACCATGCCGGCGAGTTCCACCAGGCGTTTCAGGGTTATCTCTCCCCATTGCCCGCGCACCTCGGGGCGCCGCAGTGCCTGCACCAGGTTGCGGGTCTCGCCGTGCAGCATCTGCTGCGTCTGCGCCAGCATCTCCAGGTGCCGGCTGATGGAGCCGTAGGCCTCCTTGCGTTCGCGCTCGATCTCGTGGATCTGGACCCGGGTTTTCTCGAGCATTTCCTTGATCGGCGAAACCAGCAGCTCCACCGCCTGTTCCTTGCGCGCGAGCTCGTGCCTGGCTTCGATGTGGAACTGCTTCAGGTTCTCCTGGGCGAGGCGCAGGAACTCGGCGCTGTTGTGCTTGAGCGCTTCGCTGGAGAGCGCGCTGAAAGTGTCGCGCAACTGCACCCGCGCCTGTTCAAGGGCTTCCTGGCGCTCGAGCGCGTTGCGCCGTTCCATGTCGACGGTTGTCGCGAGCTCGGCGTTCTTCAGGCTGAGCGCAGCGATGCGGCGCTGGGCAAGCAGATGGGCGCCGAAGGCGCCGACCAGGGCGGCAAGCAGCCCGACGATGATGAGGGTGACGATGGAGTCGATGTTCATGGCCGGGCGGGGGGAGCCGGGTCGAGCCAGTCGAGGATCTGTGCCGGGTGCTCGACGAGCGCATCCGCCATCCAGTCCTGGGGGCGGTCGCTCGCCGCGAGATAGCCGAAACCCGCCACCAGCGTGCGCATGCCCGCCCGGCGTCCGGCCTCGATATCGCGCTCCGCATCGCCGACGTAGAGACAGGATGCGGGCGGCGTGGTGAGCATGCGCGCGGCGTGAAGCAGGGGTTCGGGATGAGGCTTGGCGCGTGCCGTGGTGTCGCCGGAGACGATGCAGGCGGTTCGGGTATCCAGCCCGATCGCGGCGAGCAGGGGCTGGGTGAGGCGCGCCGGCTTGTTGGTCACCACGCCCCAGCACAGGCCGCGTTTCTCGACTTCGTCCAGCATCTCGCCCATGCCGGGGAATAGGCGGCTCTCCTCGGCGACACGTCCGGCGTAGATGTCGAGGAAGCGCGTTCGCAGGGGCTCGAAGCGGGGATCGTCCTCGAGCAGGCCGAAGCCGAGGCGGATGAGCATGCGCGCGCCATGGGATACATGCGGACGCACGATAGCGGGATCCAGCTCGGCGAGCGCGTTTTCGCGGCGCAGCGTGTTCAAGGCGCCGATCATGTCCGGCGCGGTATCGACCAGAGTGCCGTCCAGATCGAGCAGCAGGCAGCGGGAAAGCGGAAGCGATGGTGTCCGCGGCGCGACGGCTTGTCTGGCGCCGGCGGGAATGTCATTGGCCATCATGCGGGCCTGACTGCGTGAACGAGATAGTTGACCCCGACGTCATCGGAGAGCGAGAAGCGGTCGCGCAGCGGATTGAAGGCGATCCCGCGGATGTCGCGCAGCTCGAGGTCCGCCTGCCGCAGCCACAGCGCGAGTTCGGACGGACGAATGAAGCGCGCGTAGTCGTGGGTGCCCTTGGGCAGCATGCGCATCACATACTCGGCGCCGACGATGGCGAACAGCCAGGACTTCGGCGTCCGGTTCAGCGTCGAGAAGAAAAGATCCCCGCCCGGACGAACCATGCGGGCGCAGGCGGCGATCAGCGCGGCCGGATCGGGCACGTGCTCGAGCAGTTCCATGCAGGTGACCGCGTCCGCAGCGCCCGGCGCCGCACGGGCATGATCCTCGGCCGCGATGCAGCGATAGTCGACTCGCAGGCCGGTCTCGATCATGTGCATGCGTGCCACCGACAGCGCGGCTTCGGCCAGATCGATGCCGATCACCCGCGCGCCGCGCGCGGCCATGCCTTCGGCCAGGATGCCGCCACCGCAGCCGACGTCGACGAGATTCGCATCGCGCAGCCTGGTGCGGGATTCGACATAGTCGAGACGCAGCGGATTGATGCGATGCAGCGGCTTGAAGGCCCCTTCGGGATCCCACCAGCGCGCCGCCATCGCATCGAACTTGGCGACTTCGGCGTGATCCACGTTGGCGATGCTCATTGGGTGCGGGCTCCGTCGCTGTCACCATCGCCGTCGCCAGCGATCGCGGCATCGCTGGCGGCGATGCGCTCGCGCCAGGCTTCAGCCTGGGCGAAGAGTTGCTGTTCGTCGAGCGTGGTCAGCCGCCGATCCTTCAGGACCTGTCGTCCCGCGATCCAGACGTCGCTCACGTTGTGACGGCCGCAGACATAGACTAGATGCGACACGACGTCGTAAACCGGGCGGCTTTCCAGTCCGCCGAGATCGACCGCCACGATGTCGGCCGCCTTGCCGGGTTCGAGCGTACCGATCTCGTGTTCCAGTCCGAGGGCGCGGGCGCCGTTGATGGTGGCCATGCGCAGGGCGTCGGCAGCGGGAACTACGCTCGCATCGCCGCTCACCGCCTTGGCCAGCAGGGCGGCGGTGCGCATCTCGCCGAACATGTCGAGATCGTTGTTACTGGCGGCGCCATCGGTGCCGAGCGTCACGTTGACGCCGGCCTGGCGCAGTCTGGCGACCGGGCAGAAGCCGCTCGCCAGCTTGAGATTCGATTCGGGGCAATGCAGCACGTGCGCGCCCGCTTCGGCGAGCAGGGCGATCTCGTGGTCTTCGAGCTGAGTCATGTGCACGGCAAGCAGACGCGGCGACACCAGGCCAAGCCCGGCCAGGCGTGCGAGCGGTCGGGCACCGTGCTGCTTGATGGCGTCTTCGACTTCGATCGCGGTCTCGTGGACGTGCATATGCACAGGGATATCGAGTTCCTCGGCATAGGTGGCGACCCGGCGCAAGGGCTCGTCGGACACCGTATAGGGCGCGTGGGGTGCGAAGGCCGTGCGGATCAAGGGATCGTTGCGATAGCGGTCATGCAGCGCGAGACCCTTCTCCATGTACTCGTCCGGCCCGGAACCCCAGGCGGTCGGGAAGTCGATCATGATCAGCCCGATGGTCGCGCGCATGCCGGCCTGGCTGGCTGCCTGGGCCGATTCCTGCGGGAAGAAGTACATATCATTGAAGCAGGTGGTCCCGCCGCGGATCATCTCGGCCACCGCGAGCCCGGTCCCTTGCCGCGCGAAATCTTCGCTTACCCAGGTCGACTCGGCCGGCCAGATGTGTTCCTGCAGCCATTTCATGAGCGGGAGATCGTCGGCCAGGCCGCGAAACAGGGTCATGGCGGCGTGCGTATGCGTATTGATCAGGCCCGGAACGAGGGCGTGATGCGGCAGATGAACCTCCGCCTTGGCCTGGCAGCGCGCCCGCGCTTCGGCCACCGGCAGGATATCCACGATGCGCCCGCGCGACACAGCCAGACAGTGGTCCTCATAGACCACACCCGCCGGTTCCACCGGCACGATCCAGCCCGCGCGTATGATCAGATCGACATGCGTAGTCATGGGGAGGAAGTGTACGGGGCAACGCGGAAAGAGGCAAAGCAGACGCAGAAGACATGAGCGTGGAATCCGGCTTTGGGGTCAGACCCCATTTGATGCGGGACGGCGTGGGTCATTCCGCTTGCGATCATGCACTTGCTGCTATCGGGCGTCGCTGAGGGTCTGACCCTCAACGGGCTTCGGCGGTGTTTCTCGGGATCAGGTCCTTGCAGATCCCAGTCTTTTCCCTTCTCTTGGTTTTGGCTTTGGGGTCAGACCCCATTTGATGCGGGACGGCGTGGGTCATTCCGCTTGCGATCATGCACTTGCTGCTGTCGGGTGGCGCTGAGGGTCTGACCCCCGGCGGGTGGGTCATTTTACGATCACATACATCTCCACGCGCCGGTTGCGCGCTCGTCCGGGGCTGGTGTCGTTGTGGTCGACCGGATCGCTTTGGCCCCGGGCGATGGTGTGCAGCAGCTGGGGCGGGACGCCCAGTTCGAGGAGCTGGCTGCGGACGGCCTCGGCGCGATGCCAGGCCAGTTTCTCGTTGTATGCCTCGCCGGCCAGGATGTCGGCGTGGCCGCGCAGCAGGATGCGACTGACGCGGGGCTGGTGGCGCAGGAAAAGGGCGATCTCCTCCAGGCGCCGCAAGGCCGCTTCGTCCAATACATGGGTGTCGAACTCGAACAGCAACGGTGGCAGCGAGATGAACTCCAGGGCCGGCGGCGGCTCGATCGCGGCAGGCGCAGCCGGCTGCTCGCGGAGCGAGGGCTCAGGGGCAATCGCCAGGGCGCCTGAAGCAGTCGAGGCCAGGAGGACGGCGGCAAGAATCGGGCGGAAGGGGCTCATGCCGGTGTTATCGGCCTGAGGGCCGAGAGCCAAAGGGGAGCGTCCCCTTGGGTCTGGGTGCTAGAATGTGCATCCTTGATGCACGATTTAGCCGGGAGCCGTATCTCCATGAATGCCGTTTCGTACGATTCCGTCCGTCCCATCGCCTGGCGTGAGGACGCGCTGTGGCTGATCGACCAGCGTCTGCTGCCCGCCCGGCGGGAGGAGATCGTGTGTCGCGATGTGACGGAAGTGGCGGCTGCCATCCGCGACATGGCGGTGCGCGGGGCGCCGGCGATCGGTATCACCGCCGCCTACGGTGCGGTGATCGCGGCGCGGCAGCGGTACCGGGAGAACCCGGCACGCTGGCGCGACGAGGTCGAGGCCGATCTGGAACTCCTCGCGGGGACGCGTCCGACCGCGGTCAACCTGTTCTGGGCCATCGACCGGATGCGCCGCGCGATCCGCGCCTGCGAGGGCGATCCCTGCGAGGCACTGCTCGCCGAGGCGCGGCGCATTCACGAGGAGGACATCCTCGCCAACCGGCGCATGGGCGAGCTCGGCGCCGCCCTCATCGAAGATCCCTGTGCGGTGCTGACCCACTGCAACGCGGGCGCTCTGGCGACCGGCGGATATGGCACCGCGCTCGGCGTGATCCGCGCCGGCTGGGCCGGTGGAAAGATAAGGCAGGTCTATGCCGATGAGACCCGTCCCTGGCTGCAGGGCGCACGCCTCACGGCCTGGGAGCTGCTGGAAGATGGCATTCCCGTCACGCTGGTGGCGGAGGGGGCGGGCGCCTGGCTGATGAAGCAGGGCGGGGTGCGCTGGCTCATCGTCGGCTCGGATCGCATTGCGGCCAACGGTGACGTCGCCAACAAGATCGGCACCTATGCCGCGGCCCTGTCCGCGCGGCATCACGGGGTGCGGGTCATGGTGGTGGCGCCCACCTCGACGGTCGACCTGGCCACTCCTTCGGGCGACGCGATCCCGATCGAGACGCGTTCCGCGGTCGAGTTGCTGGGGCTGGGCGGAGTCACGGTGGCCGCGGACGGCGCCGAGGCCTGGAATCCGGTGTTCGATGTCACGCCGGCCGCGCTGGTCGATGCCATCGTGACCGAAAAGGGGGTGGTCCTGAAGCCCGACGCCGCCAAGCTCGCCCGGCTGATGGCCTCCTGAACGCCGTCGCCCGCCCGCAGTGTCAAATCGGCCGCTGTTCTGGTACCATACCGCCTTTGCCATCCCCTTGTGGCACAAGAACAAAAACTAGCGAGATAGTGAGCTTCCCGCCGCTCCCCGCAGCGGGTACGAACCGTTCGTCATGACCGAATCCGCCAAAGAGATCATCTCTACAAACATCGAAGACGAAATGCGTCGGTCCTACATGGACTACGCGATGAGCGTCATCGTCGGTCGCGCGCTGCCCGATGTACGGGATGGACTCAAGCCGGTGCATCGGCGCGTGCTCTATGCGATGCATGGTCTCGGTAACGACTGGAACAAGCCGTACAAGAAGTCGGCGCGCGTCGTCGGTGACGTGATCGGTAAGTATCATCCGCACGGCGATTCGGCAGTGTACGACGCCATCGTGCGCATGGCTCAGCCGTTCTCGCTGCGCTACATGCTCGTCGACGGGCAGGGCAACTTCGGTTCGGTGGACGGTGATTCGCCCGCCGCCATGCGTTACACCGAAGTCCGCATGTCGCGCATCGCGCATGAGACGCTCGCAGATCTCGAGAAGGAAACGGTCGACTACGCGCTGAACTACGACGAGTCCGAAAAGGAACCCGTCGTCCTGCCCGCGCGCATCCCGAACCTCCTGATCAACGGCTCCGCCGGTATCGCCGTCGGTCTGGCGACCAACATTCCACCGCACAACCTGGTGGAAGTGATCAATGCCTGTGTCGCGCTCATCGACGATCCTGCGATCGGGATCGAAGGGCTGATGGAGCACGTCCCCGGACCGGACTTCCCGACCGGCGCGATCATCAACGGCACCGCCGGCATTCACGATGCCTATCGCACCGGACGCGGCCGCATCCAGCTGCGCGCGCGGACCAACTTCGAGACCGACGACAACGGTCGCCAGCGGATCATCGTCACCGAGCTGCCGTATCAGGTCAACAAGGCCATGCTGCTCGAGAAGATTGCGCAGCTGGTGCGGGAGAAGCGTCTCGAAGGCATCACCGAGCTGCGCGATGAGTCCGACAAGGACGGCATGCGCATGGTGATCGAGCTGCGTCGCGGCGAGATTCCCGAGGTGGTGCTGAACAATCTGTATCAGCATACGCAGCTGCAGAACGTGTTCGGCATCAACATGGTCGCCCTGGTCGACGGACAGCCGCGGCTTCTCGGTCTGCAGCAGGCGCTCGATGCATTCATCCGCCATCGCCGCGAGGTGGTGACCCGGCGCACGATCTTCGACCTGCGCAAGGCGCGCGAGCGGGCCCATATCCTCGAAGGCCTCGCCGTTGCGCTCGCCAACATCGACGAGATCATCGCGCTGATCAAGGCGGCGCCGGGGCCGGCGGAAGCGCGTGCCGGTCTCCTTGCGCGCGCCTGGCCGCCCGGCGGCGTGGGCGCGTTGCTTGGAGCGGCCGGCGCCGATCTTTCGCGCATCGATGGCCTGGACGAGTCGCTCGGGCTGGGGCCGGATGGCTATCGCCTCTCCGAGGCCCAGGCCCAGGCAATCCTCGATCTGCGTCTGCACCGCCTGACCGGCCTGGAGCAGGAAAAGATCCACGGCGAATACCGTGACATCCTGCAGCGCATCGGTGAGTTGGTGCTGATTCTTTCCAGCCCGGCGCGCCTGATGGAGGTCATTCGCGAGGAACTGGTCGCGATACGCGAACAGTTCGGCGACGCGCGCCGCACCGAAATCCGCCAGGACGAGGCCGATCTCACCCGCGAAGACCTGATCACGCCGGAAGACGTGGTGGTCACGCTGTCGCATGGCGGCTACGTCAAGGCGCAGCCGCTCGAAATGTACCAGTCGCAGCGCCGCGGCGGGCGGGGCAAGTCGGCGGCCTCGATGAAGGAAGAGGATTTCATCGACAAGCTGTTCATCGCCAACACTCACGACACCGTGCTGTGCTTCAGCAGTCGCGGCAAGGTGTACTGGAAGAAGGTCTACGAGTTGCCGCAGGCGAGCCGCAACGCCCGCGGTCGGCCGATCGTCAATCTGCTCCCGCTGGAAGAGGACGAGCGCATCACCACGATGCTGCCGATCCGGGAGTATGAAGAGGACAAGTTCGTCTTCATGGCGACCCTGCAGGGCACCGTGAAGAAGACGCCGCTGGTCGATTTCTCGCGGCCGCGCACGAACGGCATCATCGCGCTCGGGCTCGCGGACGACGACCGGCTGATCGGCGCCCAGATCACCGACGGTTCCTGTGAGCTGGTGCTGGTGTCGAGCGGCGGCAAGGCCGTGCGTTTCCATGAAGGCGCGGTGCGGCCGATGGGACGCACCGCGTCCGGCGTGCGCGGCATCCGCCTGGCGGAGGGCCAGCAGGCAATCGCTCTGCTCATCGCCGACGATCGCGGCTATGTGCTCACCGCCACCGAGAACGGCTACGGCAAGCGCACGCGGATGGATGAATACCCGGTCCACGGACGCGGCGTACAGGGCGTGATCGCCATCCAGACTTCCGAACGCAACGGCAATGTGATCGCTGCCGAGCGGGTGCATGATGGCGACGAAATCATGCTGATCACCGCCGGCGGCACGGTGGTGCGCACCCGGATCGATGAGGTGCCGGTGCTCGGCCGCAACACGCAGGGCGTGCGCCTGATCCGTCTCGACGAGGGTGAGCGGCTGGTCGGCGTCGATCGTCTCGAAAGTCTCGGCGACGAGGGTGAGGAAGGCGATGGCGGGGAAGACGAGGACGCGGCGGAAGCCGGGGACGATGAGCCCTGATCCGCGCGGATCGTACGAACGCGGCGGGCCTGCGGGCAGCCAGGGCGCGGACACGCATTTTCCTGGCATGCCGTCCCTTGTAAGCTGTAGCAGGCCGGTAATCAGAGAGGCATCGCGCCCGGCAACAGCCGCCTCCCTGCCGTGGTGGCGCGCGAATGCCGCGGTCCGATGCGGCCAGTACCATCTTCAGTCCCGAGGCGTCGGTGCGGGTTCGATCCCGAGCGGGCAAACGATCATCAACGAAGCTAGGTAATCCGAAAATGTCACGCGTTTACAATTTCAGCGCCGGTCCGGCGATGTTGCCCCGTGAAGTGCTCGAGCGCGCCCGCGATGAGATGGCCGACTGGCAGGGCAGCGGGATGTCGGTGATGGAGATGAGCCATCGCGGCAAGCAGTTCATGAGCATCGCGGCCCAGGCCGAGGCCGACCTGCGCGAGCTGATGAGCATCCCGCAGAATTACAAGGTCCTGTTCCTGCAGGGCGGCGCCAGCGCGCAGTTCAGCGCGGTGCCGATGAACCTGCTGCGTGGCCGCGGCAAGGCGGACTACATCAACACTGGCAGCTGGTCGAAGAAGGCGATCGAGGAAGGCAAGCGTTACTGCGAGGTGAACGTCGCGGCCAGCTCCGCCGATACGAAATTCACCACCATTCCGCCGCGTGCCGCCTGGAAGCTCGATCCCGGCGCGGCCTATGTGCATTACACGCCGAACGAGACCATCGGCGGTGTGGAGTTCCACGACATCCCCGACACCGGAGATGTGCCGCTGGTGGCGGATATGTCCTCCACCATTCTGTCCCGGCCGGTCGATGTGTCCCGCTATGGCCTGATCTATGCCGGCGCGCAGAAGAACATCGGCCCCGCCGGACTGGTGGTGGTCATCGTGCGCGAGGACCTGATCGGCGAAACCCTGGCGGGCACGCCGGTGATGTACGACTACAAGGTGCAGGCCGATGCGGAATCGATGTACAACACGCCGCCGACCTACTCCTGGTACATCGCCGGACTGGTGTTCGACTGGATCAAGCGCCAGGGCGGACTGACGGCGATGGCGGAGATCAACCGTCGCAAGGCCGACAGGCTTTACGGTTGCATCGATGCGTCTCCCTTCTATGCCAACCCGGTCGAGCCCAAGAGCCGCTCGTGGATGAACGTCCCGTTCACGCTGGCCGATGACGCGCTCGATGCCGTGTTCCTGAAGGAAGCCGCGGCCGCAGGGCTGGTGACGCTGAAGGGGCATCGCTCCGTCGGCGGCATGCGCGCCAGCATCTACAATGCCATGCCGGAGGAAGGCGTCGATGCACTGATCGCCTTCATGAAGGATTTCGAGCGGCGCAACGGCTGAGCCGCGCTGGCCTCCACTTAGATTCGGGTTGAGACTCAATGTACAAGATTTTGACTCTTAATAACATTTCTGTAACCGGACTGGATCGCTTCCCGCGCGATCGCTATGAGATCGCCTCCGAGATCCAGCACCCCGACGCGATCATGCTGCGCTCGCACAACATGCACGGCATGGCCATCGCGCCGACCGTGCAGGCGGTGGGTCGTGCCGGCGCGGGCGTCAACAACATTCCCGTTGCCGACATGAGCAAACTCGGCGTTCCGGTGTTCAACGCGCCCGGCGCCAACGCCAACGCGGTGAAGGAACTGGTCATCGCCGGCATGCTCCTCGCCGCCCGCAACATCTGCCCGGCCTGGGACTTCGCCCGCAATCTGGAGGGTGAGGACGAGGCCATCCACAAGGCGGCCGAGAACGGCAAGAAGCAGTTCGTCGGCTTCGAACTGCCCGGCCGCGTGCTCGGTGTGGTCGGGCTCGGCGCCATCGGCATCAAGGTGGCCAATGCCGCCATCGATCTCGGCATGCGGGTCATCGGCTACGATCCCAAGATCACTGTGCAGGCGGCCTGGCGGCTGTCGGCGAGGGTCGAGCAGGCGACCAGCCTGGACGATCTGCTGGCGCGCTGCGACTTCGTTTCCTTCCACGTGCCGCTCAATGACGAAACCCGCAGCATGATCAACGCGGACCGCCTCAGGCGCATGAAGAAGGGCGCGACCATCCTCAACTTCGCGCGTGATCCCATCGTCGATGCCGCGGCGGTGTGCGCTGCGATCGACGAGGGGCGCATCCATGCCTACGTGTGCGATTTCCCGGGCAATGCGCTCAAGGGACGCCAGCGGGTCATCACCCTGCCGCACATCGGCGCCTCGACCAACGAGGCCGAGGAGAACTGCGCGGTCATGATCGCCGACCAACTGCGCGAGTATCTCGAGCATGGCAACATCACCAATTCCGTGAATTTCCCCGAAGTGCAGATGCCGCGCGGCGAGGGCTTCCGCATCGCCATCGCCAATGCCAACGTTCCCAACATGGTGGGGCAGATATCCACCGTGCTGGCGGAGGCCGGATGCAACATCATCGACATGCTCAACAAGTCGCGCGGCGACATCGCCTACACGCTGACCGATGTCGACAAGCCGGTGACCGAGAATGTGATCCAGGCAATCGCCCGCATTCCGGGCGTGCTCAAGGTCCGCGCCATCGACTGACTGGCCGTTGCGGGCGGGATCGGCAGAGGGGGAGGTGTGCCCGGGACCATGAACACGAGCGACCCGGATAACGACGAACTGCGGGCAATCCGCGATCGCATCGACGAGATCGATGCCCGCATCCAGGACCTGGTCACCGCGCGGGCGCGGTGCGCGCTGGAGGTGGCGGCGATCAAGCGGGCGCGCGGCGACGACAGCTTCTATCGCCCCGAGCGCGAGGCCCAGGTGCTGCAGACGGTGCTTTCCCGCAACACCGGCCCCTTGTCGAACGAGGTCCTGGTGCGCCTCTTCCGGGAGATCATGTCGGCCTGCCTCGCGCTGCAGCGGCCGATGACGATCGCCTATCTCGGCCCGGAAGGAACCTTCACCGAGTCTGCGGTGTACAAGCACTTCGGCCATGCGGTGGTAACGCGACCGCTCGCCGCCATCGACGAGATCTTTCGCGAGGTCGAGGCGGGAAGCGCCGATTTCGGCGTGGTGCCGATCGAGAATTCCAGCGAGGGCGCGGTCGACCACACGCTGGATATGTTCATGGGTTCGCCCCTGAAGATCTGCAGCGAGGTCGAGCTGCGCATCCATCACAACCTGATGGGACGCGTCGGCGGTCTGGATGGCGTGCGCAGGGTGTTCGCTCACCAGATGGCCCTGGCTCAGTGTCGCGAGTGGCTCGATGCGCATCTTGCCGGCATACCGCGTGAGGCCGTGAGCAGCAATGCCGAGGCCGCGCGCCGCGCGCAGAATGACACCGAAGCCGCGGCGATCGCCGGGTTGCATGCCGCCGAGGTGTATGGCCTGGGTATCCTCGCCGACAACATCGAGGACGAGCCGGACAATACCACCCGCTTCCTGGTGATCGGTCGCGCCATCCCCGAGCCGAGCGGAAGGGACAAGACCTCCCTGCTGGTGTCGACGGCCAATCGTCCGGGTGCGCTGTACCGCTTGCTGGCGCCGCTCGCCGAACACGGCATTTCGATGACACGCATCGAATCGCGCCCTTCGCGGCGCGGCATGTGGGATTATGTATTCTTCATCGACATCGCGGGCCATTGTCGCGATGCGAAAGTCAGTCAGGCGCTTGCCGCCCTCGAGCAGGAAGCGGCCATGCTGAAGGTGCTCGGATCCTATCCCGAGGGAAGATGAGGGGGAGCGGTGCCGGGCGCCGTTGATTTCCACGTTTTGGAACCGCAAGTGATTCTATGATCGTTATCATGAAAGCCGGCGCCTCCGCAGAGGCGATCGCGGCGGTGGAAGAGCGGCTGAGGTCGATGGGTCTGGATCCGCATGCGTCGCGCGGCAAACACCAGACCGTGATCGGCGCGCTCGGCGACGAGCGCACGGTGGAGCAGGCGGCGCTCGAAGCGCTGCCGGAGGTCGACCGCATCGTTCGTGTCATGCGTCCGTACAAGTTCGTTTCGCGCGAAGGCCGTGACCGGCCCTCGGTGGTCGAAGTGCGCGGCATTCCGATCGGTGGCGTTCAGCTTCAGGTCATCGCCGGGCCATGCTCGGTCGAGACGCCGGAGCAGATGGAAGCCTCCGCGGCCGCGACCGTAGCCGCGGGCTGCCGCCTGATGCGCGGCGGTGCGTTCAAGCCGCGTACCAGCCCGTATGCGTTCCAGGGCAAGGGCGTCGACGGCCTCGCCATGCTGCGCGACGCCGCTGCGCGTCACGGCCTGCCCGTCGTCACCGAGCTGATGGATGTGCGCATGCTGGATACATTCCTCGAGTACGGGGTCGATGTGATCCAGATCGGCACGCGCAACATGCAGAATTTCGAACTGCTCAAGGAAGTCGGACGCACGCACACGCCGGTGGTGCTCAAGCGCGGGTTCTCGGCGACCATTTCCGAATGGCTGATGGCCGCGGAATACGTGGCCGCCGGCGGCAACCACAACATCATCTTCTGCGAGCGCGGCGTGCGCAGCTTCGAGGATGCCTACCGCAATATGCTCGATGTCACCGCGATTCCGGTGCTCAAGCGCGAGACGCATCTGCCTGTGATCATCGATCCCAGCCATGCCGGCGGCAAGGCCTGGATGGTGCCGGCGCTGGCCCGCGCGGCGATCGCGGCGGGCGCCGATGGTCTGCTGGTGGAGATGCACCCGCGGCCGACGGAAGCCTGGTCCGACGCCGACCAGGCGCTCAGTCCGGATGAACTCGCCACACTGATGGGCGAGTTGCGGGGGATCGCGACCGTACTGGGGCGCACGCTTTGAGACCGGTGCGGCGATCGCTGGCGGCGGCCGACACCGTGCGCATCGATCCGCCGTTTCGCAGGATACTCATCATCGGGGTGGGCCTGATCGGTGGTTCGCTGGCGCGGGCGATCCGGCGCGCCGGGCATCGGATCGAGATCGTCGGTTACGGGCGCAATCATCTGAACCTTCAGCGCGCGGTCGAGCTCGGCGTCATCGACCGCTTCGTCACCGCGCTACCGGTCGCCGTGGCCGAGGCCGATCTGATCGTCGTCGCCGCGCCCGTGGGTTCGACCGCGACCATATTGCGCGCGATTCGGCCGCATCTCGCTCCGGACGCCGTGATCACCGATGTCGGCAGCACCAAGGGCAGCGTGGCCATCGCCGCGCGCGAGACCCTGGGCGGTGCGCTGTCCGCCTTCGTCCCGGGGCATCCCATCGCCGGCAACGAGCGCGGCGGTGTCGAAGCGTCGAGCGCGTCGCTGTTCGATCGGCGCATGGTCGTGCTCACGCCGCTCACGGAAACCGAGCAGGGCGCACTGGCGCGGGTGCGGGCGCTGTGGGAATCGGTGGGCGCCCGCGTGGTCGAGATGGACGTCGAATACCATGATCGCCTGCTCGCCGCCACCAGCCATCTGCCACATGTGCTCGCCTACGCACTGGTCGAGGCGCTGACCCGCATGGACGGTGGCGAGGAGATATTCCGCTACGCCGCCGGCGGCTTTCGCGACTTCACCCGCATCGCATCCTCCGACCCGGTCATGTGGCGTGACATCTGCCTCGCCAACGCCGGCCATCTGCGCGAGTCCATCAGCGCCTTCCGCGCCTGCCTCGACGAACTCGACGGGATGATCCGCGATGGAGAAGGGGATAAACTGGTGGAACTGTTCAGCCGGGCGAAGGCGGTACGGGACAGGAACGTGAAATAGCCGGGAGAGTAAGGAGAAAAGGTAAAAGATGGAAGTAGGTGTCTGAATATTCGGACTTTACTTTCCTCTTTCATCTTCTCTCTTTCCTCTTCTCCAATAGACTTCTTCCCATGAGTAGAACTTTTTCCATCTCTCCCGGCGGCACCCTGTCCGGGACGATTTCCATTCCCGGCGACAAGTCGATCTCGCACCGGGCAATCATGCTCGGTTCGATTGCCGAGGGCGTGACCGAAGTCCATGGCTTTCTCGAGGGCGAGGATGCGCTGGCCACGCTGGCGGTCTTCCGTGCCATGGGTGTGCGCATCGAGCGGCCGGGGCCGGGGCGGGTGACCGTCCATGGGGTCGGCGCGCACGGCCTGAAGGCTCCTGCGGAAACGATGGATGTCGGCAATTCGGGTACCTCCATGCGCCTGCTCGCCGGCCTGCTCGCGGCCCAGCCGTTCGAGTGCGTGCTGAGCGGCGATGAGTCGCTCAGTCGCCGTCCGATGCGGCGGGTGACCGAACCGCTGGCGCAGATGGGGGCGCGCATCGACACCGCGCCGGGCGGCACGCCGCCGCTGACCATTCACGGCCATGGGGCGCTGCGCGGAATCCGCTACGACATGCCGGTGGCGAGTGCGCAGGTGAAGTCGGCGCTGCTGCTCGCTGGACTCTACGCCGCGGGCGATACCTGTGTGCGCGAACCCGCGCCGACGCGTGATCACACCGAGCGCATGCTGGACACGCTCGGCTGGCCGACGGAGCTGCGGGATGGCTACATCTGTGTGCGCGGCGGCGCCCGCCTGCGCGGCGCCCGCATCGATGTGCCGGCGGACATCTCCTCGGCCGCCTTCTTCCTGGTCGGGGCCGCGATCGCGGAAGGATCGGACGTGCTGCTGCCGAGCGTGGGCATCAATCCCACGCGTACCGGGGTGCTTGACATTCTGAAGCTGATGGGCGCGGATATCGAGCTGCTCGACCAGCGCATGCTGGGGGGGGAGCCGGTCGCGGACCTGCGCGTGCGCGGCGGCGGCCTGCGTGGCATCGAGATTCCGGTCGAGCTGGTGCCGCTCGCCATCGACGAATTCCCCGCGCTGTTCATTGCTGCGGCCTGCGCGGAGGGCCGCACGGTCCTGCGCGGGGCCGAGGAACTGCGGGTGAAGGAGAGCGACCGGATCCAGGTGATGGCCGACGGGCTGCGGACTCTCGGGATCGATGCCCAGCCGACACCGGATGGGATGATCATCGAGGGCGGCCGGGCGTTCGGCGGCGGATCCATCGAGAGTCATGGTGATCACCGCATCGCCATGTCCTTTGCCGTCGCCGCGCTTAGGGCGGGGGAGGAAATCGGGATCCGGGACTGCGACAACGTCGATACCTCATTCCCCGGTTTCGTGAGCACCGCCCGGACCGCCGGTCTCGGCATCGCGGAATCGCGGTCGGCCATGACTTCAGGGAAGATGTGACTTTTGATCTCTAACACCCTATCCCAAAGCAATAATCCCCCCGTAATCACCATCGATGGTCCGGGCGGTTCCGGCAAGGGAACGGTGAGCCGGATCGTGGCCCGGGAACTCGGCTGGCACTTTCTTGACAGCGGCGCGCTGTACCGCCTGCTCGGTCTCGCGGCCCAGCGGCGCGGGATCGCCCTCGATGACGAAGCGGCGCTCGAGGCACTGGCGATCGGTCTTTCCGCCGAATTTCACTTCGACGACGATTCCGGCGAAAAAGCGCCCATCGTCTACGAAAATGAAGATGTCGGCGACGAAATTCGCGGCGAATCCGCCGGTGCCGCCGCCTCGGCGGTGGCCGCGCTGCCGCGCGTGCGCCGGGCGCTGATCGAGCGACAGCGTGCCTTCCGCCGGCCCCCGGGACTGGTCGCCGATGGCCGTGACATGGGGACTTCGATCTTTCCCGATGCGCTGCTCAAGATCTTCCTCGACGCCAGCCCCGAAGAGCGTGCACGCAGGCGTCATAAACAGTTGAAGGACAAGGGAATGGATGTTAGTCTAGGGCGGCTTTTGGAAGAGATCCGGGCGCGGGACCGGCGTGATGCCGAGCGGCCCGTCTCTCCGATGCGACCGGCGGCAGGCGCCACGATAATCGACACCACTGGCATGGGCATTCCCGAAGTGGTGGCGGCAATCATCGGAGCATGGCGGGTCGCCGAAGGTATTTGAAGACCACCGGTCTTCGTTCGTTGAGGCAGATGTATCGACCGAGGTGCTCCGCTGCCCAGGGTACGGAGCGTATTCGACAACTTCCGCAACCGCGGATACAACCAGAGGATTGCCTGTATTTACAGGCAACAACGCCAACCAGATGAGTGAAAGTTTCGCACAGCTTTTCGAAGAGAGCCTGTCCGGCAAGCAGATGCATCCGGGCGCCATCGTTCAGGGACTCGTGGTCGCGATCCGTTCCGACGTCGTGATCGTCAACGCCGGACTCAAGTCCGAGGGCGTGATTCCCATCGAACAGTTCTACAACGACCAGGGCAAGGCAGAGATTGCGGTCGGAGATATCGTGGAAGTGGCGCTCGATGCCGTTGAGGACGGCTTCGGCGAGACCCGTCTGTCGCGCGAGAAAGCCCGTCGCACCAAGCAGTGGGACGAGCTCGAGAAGGCGATGGAAGCGGGCGAGAAGGTTACCGGCCGCATCAGCGGCAAGGTCAAGGGCGGCTTCACCGTCGACGTCGGCGACATCCGTGCGTTCCTGCCGGGCTCGCTGGTCGATGTGCGTCCCGTGCGCGACCTCACCCATCTCGAGGGCAAGGACCTCGAGTTCAAGATCGTCAAGACCGATCGCAAGCGCAACAACGTCGTCGTGTCGCGGCGCGCTGTGGTCGAGAGCGAGGGCAGTGCCGAGCGCGATGCGCTGCTCGCCAGCCTGCAGGAAGGCCAGATCATCAAGGGCATCGTCAAGAACCTCACCGACTACGGTGCATTCATCGATCTCGGTGGCATCGACGGCCTGCTGCACATCACCGACATGGCGTGGAAGCGCGTCAAGCAGCCTTCCGACATCGTGAACATCGGTGACGAGATCGAGGTCAAGGTGCTGAAGTTCGACCGCGAGCGCAATCGCGTTTCGCTCGGACTCAAGCAGCTGGGCGAGGATCCGTGGGAGAACCTGACCCGTCGTTACCCGGTCGGCTCGCGCGTGTTCGGCAAGGTCACCAACATTGCCGACTACGGCTGTTTCGTCGAGATCGAGGAAGGCGTTGAGGGTCTGGTGCACGTCTCTGAGATGGACTGGACGAACAAGAACATTCATCCGTCCAAGGTGGTTCACCTCGGTGACGAGGTGGAGGTGATGGTGCTCGATATCGATATCGACCGTCGCCGCATCTCGCTCGGCATCAAGCAGACGCAGCAGAATCCCTGGGAAGACTTCGCGACCCGCCACAACAAGGGCGATCGCATCAGCGGCGTGATCAAGTCGATCACCGACTTCGGCATCTTCGTCGGCCTGGAAGGCGGCATCGATG
Organism: Gammaproteobacteria bacterium; assembly: GCA_034002745.1. Lineage (GTDB taxonomy): Bacteria > Pseudomonadota > Gammaproteobacteria > SZUA-140 > SZUA-140 > JAITWN01. The sequence goes on along the minus strand of JAVEZY010000024.1, from coordinate 11,498 downwards.
GCCTGCTGCATCTGTCCGACCTGTCCTGGAACCTCACGGGCGAAGAGGCGGTGCGCAACTTCCGCAAGGGCGACGAGATGGAAGCCGTCATCCTGGCGATCGATCCGGAGCGCGAGCGCATCTCGCTTGGCATCAAGCAGCTGGAGCGCGATCCCTTCGAATCCTATGTCGCGGATCATCCCAAGGGCAGCATCGTCACCGGTAAGGTGACGGCGGTGGATGCCAAGGGTGCCACCGTGGCGCTCGAGGACGGCGTCGAGGGTTACATCCGTGCCGCCGATCTGTCGCGCGAGCGCATCGAGGATGCTCAGACCGTGGTGCGGGTGGGCGAGGACATCGACGCCAGGTTCACCGGCGTCAATCGCAAGAACCACACCATAATGCTGTCGGTACGTGCCAAGGATGAGTACGACGAGGCCGAGGCCATGAGGGAGTACAGCAAGACGTCCGCCGAGCGCAGCACGGCGACCACGCTGGGCGATCTCATCAAGGAGCAGATGGAAAACAAGTAGGAGACAGGATCGCCCGTGTCGCAGGCCGCGACACGGGCGGCGCCTTCGGGTGGGTCATCGTTACGGTTGGTCGGGTGGCAGGGAATCCGGTATTGGGGGCAACGGTAATGACGAAATCAGAACTAATAGAAATCATCGCTCAGAAGCAGAAGCATCTCTCATACAAGGACATCGAGTTCGCCGTGAAGACCATGATCGAACAGATGGCCCAATCCCTCTCCGGTGGAGAGCGCATCGAAATCCGCGGTTTCGGGAGTTTCTCCCTGCACTATCGTCCGCCCCGCATGGGACGCAATCCCAAGACGGGCGAACCCGTGCCCCTCGCTGGCAAGTATGTGCCTCATTTCAAGCCCGGCAAGGAATTGCGCGAACGCGTCAATCAGAGCATCGAGGGCGACGAGCCTTCGGAAGCGCCGCGCCTGCAGCAGCAATCGGCACAAGGCCTGGGCTGATCGTTCATGCCGCAGCGGCCGCCGCCGGATGTCCGGTATCCGCTGCTGACATGCAAGCGTCCTGGCGAATGAACGGGATTTCTCGATGAAGCGCATCTTCGGCCTGATCGTCACGCTGCTGGTACTCGTCTTTGGTCTTTTCTTCGGCCTGCTCAATGCCGATCCGGTGACGGTCAACTATTACTTCGGGACGAGCATTTTGCCGCTGTCCCTCGTTCTCGTCTTCACCCTGCTGTTCGGCGCCGTTTGCGGTGTCCTGGCTGCGCTCGGCCATATCTTCCGCCTGCGTCGTGAGCTGCATCGATTGCGGCGCGAGCAGCGCCACGCCGACGAGGAACTGTCCAGGCTGCGCCCGCTTCCCGTCGACGAGGCCTGAGTCACTCAGTAGTCGCCCGTCTGGTCTCCCGGACCGGATCTGCTAGAATGCATCCTTGCCCGCCCGTGGGCGGCGTGTCTTGATAATTCCTTTCGAAATCCAGGGTATCTGTCTGTGAGGCAAGGTAATTCTTTTGTGTATCACTTGGGGTGCCAATGAACCGCGCGGCCGAGGGACGGCGCATCATCGTCGCGCTCGACTATCCCGACCCGGCGCAGGCGTTGCGCACGGCCGAGCGGCTGGATCCGGCCGCATGCCGTCTGAAGGTCGGCAAGGAGCTGTTTACGCGCGGGGGACCATCGCTGGTCGAGCAGTTGCAGCGCCGGGATTTCGCGGTGTTCCTCGACCTGAAGTTTCATGACATCCCGAATACGGTTGCGGCTGCCTGCCGGGCGGCCGGCGCGCTCGGGGTATGGATGCTCAACGTCCATGCGCAGGGAGGGCGCCACATGATGGAAGCCGCGCGTGAAGCGCTGGGCGGATTTCAGCATCCGCCCCTGCTGATTGCCGTCACGGTGCTGACCAGTCTCGGGGCGACGGAGCTCAAGGAACTCGGCCATACCGAGTCGCCGGAAACGCTGGCCCTGCGGCTCGCGGCGCTGGCGCGGAGCGCCGGCCTGGACGGCGTCGTCTGTTCGGCGCAGGAGGCCGCCGCGCTCAAGAAGGCAAACGGTGACGACTTCGTGCTGGTCACTCCGGGGATCCGTCCGGTCGGCACCAGCAACGATGATCAGCAGCGGGTGATGACACCGGCAGCCGCACTGGCCGCCGGTTCGGATTATCTGGTGATTGGAAGGCCGATCACCGCGGCGGCCGATCCGCTGGTGGCCTTGCAGGGCATCCGCCGGTCCATCGGTGAGCAGGGCGCCGATTGAGCAGGAATCGCCGGGAGCTCTAGGCTTTGGGAAGGATATCGTCGCGACAGCAGGCTGCGCGGCGCTGTCCGGTGAGACATTCCCGAATCCGCAAAAGGAGTTGCCCATGAAGCGTATTCCGAAGCTGTTTGCAGCCCTGGTGCTGGGCGGTGTGGCCGTGCTGGCGACGGCGGCAGACCGGATCGACATCAACCGCGCCGATGCTGCGGCGCTCGCGCAGCTGCACGGTGTGGGGGCCGCCCGCGCCGAGGCGATCGTGGCGGAGCGCGAGTCCAACGGACCGTTCCGGTCGATCGAGGATCTGGTCCGGGTCAAGGGGTTGGGCCAGGCGGTGATCGAACGGAACCGTGACCGCGTCACCGTCGACAACGCACCACAGGCCGGCGCCGCGAACTAGATTCCTTCGCAGTTTGTTGTCCTCCACGGCCCCTTCGGGGGCCGTTTTTTTTAGGGCAGGCCGGTTTCCCGGCGCCGCATCCGAAAGAGCGACCCACTGCGGGTGGAAATGGTCTTGAGCCCGCGAAGCCGGTTCGTTTTCGCCAGATAGGCTCCCGCAGCCAGCGAATAATCGGGGTCTGACCCTCTGGATCGGCAATTGTGCTTTATGGGCGGGGCGGCCGCCCGATATAATGCCTGTTTCTCAGATACCTGTAATTCAGACTCCTGTCATATCGAGGAACAATGGCCATACCGGAAGAGCAGCGCATCGTATCGCTCGACGCACGGGTTCCGCAGTATTCGCAATATGGTGAAGATGAGCTGAGCCTGGTCGATCTGTTCCTCGTCCTCGAGCGGCACAAGCGCCTGATCGCCGTGGTCTTCGCTGCCATCACCCTGCTGGGCGTCCTGTACGCGGTGGTGCGGACCCCGTCCTACGTCTATACCAGCTCGATCCAGCTTGGGCGGGGTGTCGCGGGATTGCTGGAGAGTCCGGCGGTGGTGGCTGCCAGGCTCAACGAGAGCCATATCCCGCATGTGCGCTATGAGGCGGCGGAGCGGGGCGAGAATGTGCCCGCGATCCACGCCGAAGCACCCAAGGACGGCGATATCGTCGTCCTGCGCAGCAATGGAGCGGCCAGCGCCGGCGCGCGGCATGACGAAGCGCATCGCCTGGTGATAGAGCGGCTGGTCATGGATCAGGAGGGAGCGCTCAATGCCGCGCGACGCAACCTTCAGTACGAAGCGACCCGCACCGGCGCCAGAATGCAGCGCCTGCAGACCGAGCACCAGCTTTTCGGCGAGCGTATGGCCCGCCTCGTCGAGCAGGAGTCCGCCTTGCGGCGGGATCTTCAGGAAGTGCGCGAGGCGATCGTCGCCGCCGAGCAGAGACGCGAGAGTCTGGCTGCGCGCAATGAATCCCAGGCGACGGCAGCCCTCGTGTTCGTCGATGGCGAGCTGTCGCGGATGCGTGAACGCCAGCGGCAGCTCAACGATGAATTGCAGTCCGGCCTCGCTATGCGCCGCGATGCGGTTCTGACCGCGGAGCTCGACAATCTCGCCTTGCAGGCCGATGTTCAGGAAAAGCTCGGCGAACTGGAAATGAAGCAGCAGCTGCTGCGGCCGAGCGCTGCCATGACACCGACGATTCGTGCGACGGAACCGGGTGGTCCCGGCACGGGCGTGATCGTGGCGGCGTCACTCGTGCTGGGACTCGCGGCGGGCGTGTTCCTGGCTTTCATTGCGGAATTTCTCGCGCGTACCCGCGAGCGCCGCCAGATTGGAGAGAAAGTCTGATGTTGCAGCCGGTCATCCTGTCGGGCGGCTCGGGCACGCGCCTGTGGCCCTTGTCACGCGAGCACTATCCCAAGCAGTTGCTGGCGCCGCTGGGCGGCGCCACCCTGCTGCAAGCCACGGTGGAACGGATCGAGGGCCTGGAGGGATCGCTCCCCGTTGCCGCCCCGATCGTGGTATGCAGCGAGGATCATCGTTTCCTGGTCGGCGAGCAGCTGCGCCATCTGCCCATGCCGGCGACCCTGATCCTGGAGCCCGTCGGTCGCAATACCGCGCCCGCCGCAACGCTCGCGGCACTGCAGACCCGCGCCAGCTCCGGCGAGGACGCGGTCATGCTCATCATGCCGGCTGATCACGTGATCGCTGACGTCGCGGCGTTCCAGAATGCCGTGCGCACCGGCGCCACGCTTGCCGCGGCGGGTGGCATCGTCACCTTCGGCATCGTGCCCACGCGCGCCGAAACCGGTTATGGCTATATCCGCAAGGGCAAGCCGCTGGACGGCGCCGAAAACGGCGCGTGTCGCGTGGACCGTTTCGTCGAGAAGCCGGACAGCGCGACCGCCGCGGCCTGGTTCGAGAGCGGCGAGTATCTCTGGAACAGCGGGATATTCATGGTGACGGCGGCAAGCTGGCTCGCCGCCATGGAACATTACCAGCCAGCAATGCTCGCGGCGGCGCGGCGCGCCTGGGAGGATGGGAAGCGCGACGGAGATTTCTTCCGCGTCGATCGCGATGCCTTCGCTGCCTGTCCGAGCGATTCCATCGACTATGCGGTGATGGAGCCCCTGACCACCGAGTCCGAGGGATCGATGCGCGCCGATGTGGTGCCGCTGGCGGCGGGATGGTCGGATCTCGGCGCCTGGTCCAGTCTGTGGGAGGCGCTGCCACGCGACAGCGATGGCAACGTGCTGCGCGGTGATGTCACCGTCCACGATACCCGCAATTCGCTTTTTCTCGCCGAGCATCGTCTGGTCGCCGGCATCGGGCTGGATGATGTGATCGTGGTGGAAACCGCCGACGCCGTGCTGGTCGTCAACCGGAACCGCGCCGAGGACGTCAAGCAGATGGTCGCGCGCCTGAAGTCCGATGGCCGCAGCGAGCATCAGCTGCATCGCTGCGTGCATCGTCCCTGGGGAACCTACGAGGGCGTGGACCAGGGAAGCCGCTTCCAGGTCAAGCGCATCACCGTCAAGCCGGGCGCATCGCTGTCGCTGCAGATGCATCACCATCGCGCCGAGCACTGGGTGGTCGTCTCCGGCACCGCCGAAGTGACGCGGGGCGACGAGACCTTCCTGCTGCAGGAGAATGAATCGACCTACATCCCCGCCGGCGTGCGCCATCGCCTGGTCAACCCCGGCACCATTGCGCTGGAGATCATCGAAATCCAGTCCGGTTCGTATCTGGGCGAGGATGACATCGTGCGCTTCGAGGACCGGTACGGAAGGACCTGAGCGCGTGCAGCCGAAAAGAGCGCTTTTCCTCGACCGCGATGGCGTGATCAATGTCGAGAAGGATTATGTCCATCGCATCGAGGATTTCGAGTTCGTCGACGGTATCTTCGAGCTGTGCCGCGAGGCGAGGGGGCGCGGCTACGAGCTGGTGGTGGTCACCAACCAGTCCGGCATCGGTCGCGGGTATTACAGCGAGGCCGATTTCCAGGCTCTCACGGCCTGGATGCAGGATCGGTTCGCCGGTGAAGGTGCCACCATCGCCGCCGTTTACCACTGTCCATACCACCCGGCAGCGGGCGTCGGCGAGTACCGGAAGGATTCCTTCGATCGCAAACCGAAGCCGGGAATGTTGCTGCGTGCCGCCGAGGATCTGGGCCTGGATCTGTCCGCCAGCTTGATGGTGGGCGACCGTATCTCGGATATGCAGGCGGCGAGCGCCGCCGGTGTAGGCTGCCGGATCCTTTATCGCAATGACCGCAGTGAGGCCGGGGCGGAGGAGCAGGCGCATCGGGTAGTCGATCGGTTGATCGATGTGTTTAAAGGAACCGACGTGGGTTCCGCCACGTCGCTGCAGCGAACGTGCGAGGGCGGGGAATGAATCAGGCGATAGCGAAAGCGCTGACGGAACATGCCGGCCTGCTCTCGGCCGTCGAGAAGATGGCGCCGGAGATAGAACGGGCAGCGGCCCGCATTGTCGACTGTCTGCGCCATGGCAATACGGTGTACTGGTGCGGCAACGGCGGCAGCGCCGCCGATGCGCAGCATTTTGCCGCCGAGCTGATCGGACGCTTCGAGCGCGAGCGTCGCGCCATGGCTTCGGTCGCGCTGACCGCGGACACCTCGGTGCTGACCAGCATCGGCAATGACTACGGCTTCGCCGATGTGTTCCGGAGGCAGGTCGAAGGTCTGGTGCGCAAGGGCGATGTGCTGGTGGGCATCTCGACCTCGGGATCGAGCGCGAATGTGCTGCGCGCGGTGGATCAGGCGCGAGCGCAGGGCGGGATCGTCATCGGCCTGCTCGGGCGCGACGGCGGCACGATCGCCCCGCTGTGCGACCTGGCCCTCGTGGTGCCGGGATCCAATACCGCCCGCATCCAGGAAATGCACGCCCTGATCGGCCACCTGCTGTGCGAGTTGGTCGAGGTAAATGGGGTCTGACCCCCAAGAACAAAGCAAGGAGACACAATGAGCGACGGCAAGAAGAGCAGCAACGTGGTGTGGCACCAGGCCAGTATCGATCGCGGCATGCGCGAGCGACTCAACGGACACAAGAGCGCGGTGTTGTGGTTTACGGGGCTGTCGGGCTCGGGCAAGTCGACGCTGGCTCACGCGGTCGAGGATCGCCTTCATGCGGTCGGCTGCCGGACTTTCGTCCTCGACGGCGACAACATCCGCCATGGCCTGTGTGGCGATCTCGGCTTCTCCGATGAGGATCGCGTCGAGAACATCCGTCGCATCGGCGAGGTGTCCAAGCTGTTCGTCGAGGCTGGGGTGATCGCGCTCACCGCCTTCATCTCGCCGTTCCGCTCCGACCGCGAGCGGGTGCGCGGCCTGATGATGCACGGCGACTTCATCGAGATCTACTGCAAGGCTTCGCTCGAAACCTGCGAAGAACGCGATCCCAAGGGGCTGTACAAGAAGGCGCGCGCGGGCGAGATCAAGGCCTTCACCGGGATCTCCTCGCCTTACGAGGAACCGCTTACGCCGGAGCTAGTCATCGAAACCGACCGGCTGTCGCTGGAAGAAAGCGTGGAGCAGGTGATGGACCTCCTGCGCGAGCGCGGCATCCTGCTCAAGTAAGCGGTTCGGGGCGCGGCAGGCACCGCGCCCTCCGGATTTATGCGGCACACAAGAAGGACAAGATCATGCCGTCGTTCCCAACTCTCCGGCCCGCGCCCGCTTCGACGACTGCCTTTGCGCATTCGGTGATGCCATGAGCTTCGAAGCCTGGTTCACCGTCATCGTGGTCGGCTTGTGTCTGGCCGCGCTGATCAGCAACCGGGTAGGGCCGGACACGGTGATGATGGGCGGACTGAGCCTGTTGCTGGTCACTGGCATCGTCACGCCGGCGCAAGGGCTTGCAGGCTTTGCCAACGAGGGCATGATCACCGTCGGCGTGCTGTTCGTGGTGGTTGCCGGGCTGCGCGATACGGGAGCGGTGGGATGGATCGTGCAGCACCTGTTGGGTCGACCCCGGGGGCTTGCCGATGCCCAGCTGCGCATCATGACGCCGGTATCGCTGATGAGCGCCTTCCTCAACAACACGCCGGTGGTGGCGATGATGATCCCGGCGATCCAGGACTGGGGGAGACGCTTCCAGATATCTCCCTCCCGCCTGCTCATTCCGCTCAGCTATGCCGCCATTGCCGGCGGCACCTGCACGCTGATCGGCACCAGTACCAATCTGGTCATTCACGGCCTGCTGCTGGAAAGGACGGGAGAGGGCTTCTCCATGTTCGAGCTGGCCTGGATCGGTATTCCCCTGGTCGTGCTGGTGATGGCCTGCGTGATGATGATGGGCCGGCGGCTGCTTCCTGAGCGCGTGCCCGCGACCACCCAGTTCGCCGATGCGCGCCGCTATACCGTCGAGATGCTGGTGGCAGCGGACGGCGCGCTGGTCGGCAAGACGGTGGAGCAGGCCGGTCTGCGCCAGCTGCCGGGCCTGTATCTGATCGAAATCGACCGCGGCGATCTGGTCATTCCCGCACCGGGTCCGACCGACGTCCTGCTGGCCGATGACCGGCTGGTATTCGCCGGGGCCGTCGAGTCCGTCGTCGATCTGCAGAAGATCAACGGGCTGCTGCCGGCCACCAACCAGATCTTCAAGCTGGGCGCGCCGCGGCCCGAGCGCTGCCTCGTCGAAGCGGTGATCTCACGCATGCATCCGATGGTCGGCAAGAGCATCCGCGCCGGGCGCTTCCGCTCCGTCTATAACGCCGCCGTCATCGCCGTATCGCGCAGCGGCGAGCAGGTGAAGGGCAAGATCGGCGACATCGTGCTGCGCCCCGGAGACACCCTGCTGCTCGAGGCACATCCGTCGTTCGTGGTGCAGCAGCGTACGTCCCGGGATTTCTACCTGGTGAGCGAACTCGAGGAATCGGCGCCGCTCAGGCACGAGCGGGCGCCGCTGGCATTGCTGATCCTGGTCGGCATGGTGATGCTGGCCGCTTTCGACATCATGAGCATGCTCAATGCATCGCTGCTTGCGGCCGGTGCGATGCTCATCACCCGCTGCACCCGGGGCCGGGTCGCGCGCCGCTCCGTGGACTGGCAGATCCTGATCGTGATTGCGGCCTCGATCGGCATTGGCAACGCGCTCCACGCCACCGGCGCGGCGCAGGCGATCGCGGACAGCATGCTGGCGCTGGTCGGCAGCAATCCCTGGAGCGTGCTTCTCATGGTCTATGTGATGACTGCGCTCTTCACCGCCGTGGTGACCAACAATACCGCTGCCGTGCTGATGTTTCCCATCGTTTTCGCGCTCGCCGAGTCGATGGGCGTGAATTACATGCCGTTCATCATCACTGTGACCGTGGCCGCTTCGATGAGCTTCGCCACCCCGATCGGCTACCAGACCAACCTCATGGTCATGGGCCCGGGCGGATACCGCTTCACCGACTACTTCTACCTCGGCATCCCCATCACCGTGCTGGTCGGCGTGCTGGTGATGGCGATCGTGCCGCAGGTGTGGCCGTTCTGAGAGGAATGAGGAAGGCAAGGAATGAGAAGGAAAGGGGGCTGACGCCATTTTCGACTTTCCTTTTTGCACTTTCCTCTGATTGCCGATTCTTGACCGTCCCTGTGGCCGCGTTTATAGTCCACGTTCATCGCTTGAACGGAGTGGCCGGCTCGCGCAGATCCGGCCGTGACAGGGTTGTCATGACAAATCCCGATGAAATCCGCTATCGCATCCTCAAGGCGCTCGCGCGCAATCCGCATTGCAGCCAGCGCGAACTCGCCCACGAACTCGGCATCAGCCTCGGCAAGGTCAATTATTGCCTGCGGGCGATCATGAGCCGCGGCTGGGTCAAGGTCGACAACTTCCGCAACAATCCCGACAAGCGCGGCTACGCATACTACCTGACCCCCAAGGGGTTCGAGGAAAAGGCGCGGGTCACGCTGCGCTTCCTGAAGAAGCGCATGAAAGAGTACGAAGCGATCCGGCGCGAAATCGACGAGCTGCGCCGGGAGACCGCCGGAACCACCTTATCCATCACCGACGAAAGCGCGGAAGCGCGCATAGGGCAGGTCAAGTCATGAGAAAGGTTGCACTGATAACGGGAATCACCGGCCAGGACGGCGCTTATCTGGCGGAGTTTCTGCTCTCCAAGGGCTACGAGGTGCACGGCATCAAGCGCCGCAGCTCGCTCTTCAATACCGATCGCATCGACCACCTGTATCAGGATCCGCACGAAAAGGATCGCCGCTTCGTCCTGCATCACGGCGATCTCACCGATTCCACCTGCCTGATCCGCATCGTGCAGCAGGTGCAGCCCGACGAGATCTACAACCTCGCGGCGCAGTCTCACGTCGCCGTGTCCTTCGAGGAGCCGGAGTACACGGCGGACTCGGACGCGCTCGGCGCGCTGCGCCTGCTCGAGGCCATCCGCATCCTGGGCCTCGAGAAGAAGGCGCGCTTCTACCAGGCCTCCACCTCGGAGCTGTATGGCAAGGTCCAGGCCGTGCCGCAGAACGAGACCACGCCGTTCTACCCGCGCAGCCCCTATGCGGTCGCCAAGCTCTACGCTTACTGGATCACCGTGAACTACCGCGAAGCGTACGGCATGTATGCCTGCAACGGCATCCTCTTCAACCACGAATCCCCGCTGCGCGGCGAAACCTTCGTCACCCGCAAGATCACGCGCGCGCTCGCCCGCATCAAGCTCGGGCTGCAGGACTGCCTGTGGCTCGGCAACCTCGATGCCAGGCGCGACTGGGGACATGCCCGCGATTACGTGGAGATGCAGTGGATGATGCTGCAGCAGCAGGAGCCGGAGGATTTCGTCATCGCCACCGGCGTGCAGTACAGTGTGCGCGATTTCGTCGCGGCCGCCGCGCGCGAACTCGGCATGGAGCTGCGCTGGGAGGGCCAGGGAGTGGAGGAGCGCGGCTACGATGCCTCGGGACGTTGCCTGGTTGCGGTCGATCCGCGCTACTTCCGGCCGACCGAAGTCGAATCCCTGCTCGGTGACGCGAGCAGGGCGCATGCGAAGCTCGGCTGGAAGCCTCGCATCACCTTCGAGGAACTGGTCGCCGAGATGGTGCGCGAGGACCTCAAGACCGCCGAGCGCGATGAACTCGTCAAGCGGCACGGCTACCAGGCGATGGATTACCACGAATGAGCGGAAAAGCGAGCGGACGGATCTACGTCGCCGGTCACCGGGGCATGGTCGGCGCCGCCATCGTGCGCGCCCTGCGGTCCCGCGGCGAAAGCGACATCGCGACGCGCGCCCATGCCGAGCTCGATCTCACCGACCAGGCCGCGGTGCGCGCGTTCTTCGAACGCGAAAAACCGGCCCAGGTCTACCTGGCGGCGGCCAAGGTCGGCGGAATCCACGCCAACAACACCTATCCCGCCGAGTTCATCTACCAGAACCTGATGATCGAGGCCAACGTCATCCACGAAGCCTGGCGTGCCGGCGTCGAGCGCCTGCTGTTCCTGGGGTCGAGCTGCATCTATCCCCGGCTGGCGCCGCAGCCCATGGCCGAGGACGCACTGCTGACCGGCCCGCTCGAGCCGACCAATGAACCGTATGCGATCGCCAAGATCGCCGGCATCAAGCTGTGCGAGAGCTACAACCGCCAGTACGGCACCGACTACCGCAGTGTCATGCCGACCAACCTGTATGGACCCGGCGACAACTATCACCCCGAGAACAGCCACGTCATCCCGGCCCTGATCCGGCGCTTCCATGAAGCGAAGGAAGCCGGCGCGGAGAAGGTGGTGGTCTGGGGCAGTGGCACGCCGCGCCGGGAATTCCTCTACGTCGACGACATGGCCGAAGCCTGCGTGCACGTGATGTCCCTGGATCGCGAGGCATACGCCGCCCACACCCAGCCGATGCAGAGCCACATCAACGTCGGCACCGGCGAGGACGTTA
>JAVEZY010000023.1:6416-40316 GCA_034002745.1 Gammaproteobacteria bacterium | reverse complement strand
TGGTGCCGAGGAGAGGACTTGAACCTCCACGGGGTTTCCCCCACTAGCACCTGAAGCTAGCGTGTCTACCAATTTCACCACCTCGGCGGGTGAAATACGGCGGTGGAACCGACTGCGCCGTAAGACCGCGCAACTTTAACCATACGATGTCATAATGTCAAACCCGAAAAGCCGGCATCCCCAGGGAACCTCGGGGTGCCGGAAGAAAACATCGAGAGAACATGACACGCCCACCCAAGACCGATCCCCACGCAGGCCGTGAGGCCCAAAAGTACGAGCGTCCCATCAAGAGCCGGGAGTTCATCCTGGCCCACCTGGAAGAACGTGAAAGCCCCCTGAGTCTGGAGCAGCTCGCTGCCGAGCTCGGCCTGGAGGATGAGACCGATGTCGAGGCGCTGCGCCGCCGCCTGAATGCGATGGAGCGCGACGGCCAGTTGGTGCGCAACCGGCGCGGGCGTTACGGCATCGTGAGCAAGATGAACCTGGTTTCCGGGCGGATGATCGGCCATCCGGACGGCTTCGGGTTCCTGGTGCCGGACGATGGCAGCGACGATGTCTTCTTCACCGCGCGCCAGATGCGGCCGGTGTTCCACGGTGACCGAGTGCTCGCCCGCCTGGTCGGGGCGGATCGTCGCGGCCGGCGTGAGGGGGCGCTGGTCGAGGTGCTGGAGCGCAACACCCAAGAGGTGGTGGGCCGCTACTACGTTGAGGGCGGTGTCGGCTTCGTGGTGTCGAGCAACAAGCGCATTTCCCATGAGGTGGTGATCCCGGCCGAGCACAGCGGCGGCGCCAACGAGGGCCAGATCGTGGTCGCGGCGATTACCCAGCAGCCGAGCATGCATTCGCAGCCGGTCGGGCGGGTGGCCGAGATCCTCGGCGACCGGATGGCGCCCGGCATGGAGATCGCCATCGCGATCCGCAGTCACGAGCTGCCGGAGCGCTGGCCGGAAGCGGTGGAGCGCGAGACGGAGCGCTTTGCCGCCGAGGTGCCGGCCGATTCCTTCGCCGGCCGCGAGGATCTGCGCGCGCTGCCGCTGGTGACCATCGACGGGGAAGACGCCAAGGATTTCGATGACGCGGTGTACTGCGAACGCGATGGCCGCGGCTGGCGCCTGCTGGTGGCGATCGCCGATGTCTCCAGTTATGTCGCGCCCGACAGTCCGCTCGACGAGGAGGCGCGCCAGCGCGGCAACTCGGTCTATTTTCCTGGGCATGTCATTCCCATGCTGCCCGAGGTGCTGTCGAATCATCTGTGCTCGCTGCGCCCCGAGGTCGACCGCCTGTGCATGGTGTGCGAGATGCGCATCGGCTCCACCGGCAAACTGCGCTCGCAGCGTTTCTTCCAGGGCGTGATGCGTTCGCACGCGCGCCTGACCTATACCGAGGTGGCGAGCATTCTGGTCGATGGGGACGCCGAAGCCATTGCCCGGCGCGATGCGCTGGTGCCGCACCTGCGCAATCTGCACAAGCTGTTCGATGTGCTGCACAAGGCGCGCGAGAAGCGCGGCGCCATTGATTTCGATACCACCGAGACGCGCATCGTGTTTGGCGAGCAGCGCAAGATCGACCGCATCGTGCCGGTCGAACGCAACGATGCTCACCGGCTCATCGAGCAGTGCATGATCATGGCGAACGTGGCCGCGGCGAGCTTCCTGCTCGAGAAAGGCGTGCCGGCGCTCTACCGGAGCCATCCCGGCCCCGATCCGCAGCGGCTCGAGGACCTGCGCAGCTTCCTCGCAGGACTCGGTCTCAAGCTCGGCGGCGGCGATCGGCCCGCGCCGGAGGACTATTCCCGTCTGCTGCTGGAGGTCGCCGAGCGTCCCGACCGGCGTCTGGTCGAAACAGTGCTCTTGCGCAGTCTCGCGCAGGCCGTGTACGGCGCAGAGAACGCCGGCCATTTCGGTCTGGCGCTCGAAGCCTATGCCCATTTCACCTCGCCGATCCGCCGCTACCCGGACCTGATCGTGCACCGCGCGATCCGGCATGTGCTCCAGGGCGGCAAGGCCGAGGACTTCATCTATGGCCAGCCTGCGATGCAGGCGCTCGGCGATCACTGTTCGATGACCGAGCGGCGCGCCGACGAAGCGACACGTGATGCGGTCGATTGGCTGAAGTGCGAGTTCATGCTCGACGAGGTCGGTTCGGAGTTCGAGGGCATCATCACCGGCGTCACCAGCTTCGGACTGTTCGTCGAGCTCGATGAGACCTATGTGCAGGGCTTGGTGCACGTGACCAGCCTCGGCGACGACTATTACCGCTTCGATCCCATTCGCCGCCTGCTCTACGGCGAGCGCAGCGGCGTGCAGTACCGGCTTGCCGACCGTATCCGCGTCAAGGTGGTGCGGGTCGATCTCGATGAGCGCACCATCGACTTCGTGCCGGCGCAGGTGGCGCCGCGCCGTCCCCGCAAGGCGGAAGGGGAGAAGGCGGGCAAGTCCGACAAGCCGGACAAGCCGAAGAAGAAGCGCGCCCGCCGCGGTGGCCGCGGCAAGCGGGGGCGCAAGGAAGCGCAATGAAGGGAGGATTCCGGCCCCCACGCGATGCGGGCAAGCCGCGCCGTGAAGGCGCCATGCTGTGCGGCATCCATGCAGTGTCCGGCCTGCTGCGCCGGCGTCCGGCGGCCATACGCGCAATCTGGCTGCAGGAGGGATCCCGCAACTCCCGTCTTGTCGAACTCGGTGAACAGGCTGAGCGCTCGGCCGTGCGCTGTCGCGTGGCGCCGGTCGAGGAGCTGGATCGCCTCGCCGAGGGAGTGCGCCACCAGGGCGTGATCGCGCAGTTCGACGCCGAAGCGCTCACGCTGAACGAGGCCGAACTGGATCAGCTGCTGGATGGCGTCGAGGGCGCGCCCCTGCTGCTGGTGCTCGATGGGGTCCAGGATCCGCACAATCTGGGCGCCTGTCTGCGCACCGCCGACGCGGCCGGCGTCCATGCGGTGATCGCGCCGCGCGACCGGGCGGCTTCGCTCACCGCGACGGTGTGCAAGGTGGCGAGCGGCGCGGCCGGAAAGGTGCCGTTCGTGCAGGTGACGAACCTGGCCCGGACGCTGCGCGGGCTGCGCGACCGCGGCATCTGGATCGCCGGCGCCGACGCCGAGGCCGGGGCGTCGCTCTACGGCCTGGAGCTCGACGGACCGCTGGCGCTGGTGCTCGGTGCCGAGGATCGGGGCCTGCGTCGCCTGACGCGCGAGCATTGCGATTGGCTGGTCGCCATTCCGATGGCCGGGGAGGCGGGCGTCGAAAGCCTCAATGTGTCGGTCGCCGCAGGCATCTGCCTGTTCGAGGTCCGTCGCCAGCGCCTCGCGCGCAGCGCCTGAGGGGCCGCCAGCGGCGTCGCGGAGTTTGCCCGGCGCCGGCAAATCCATTAGAATCCCGCCTTTGCCGCGGTCCGCCGGGGCAAGAAAACGAAACGCAACTCCTTGCCTTACCGCATGCTGCGGAAGGCTGCCAAACCGAAAGGAGCACAATGAGACACTACGAGATCGTGTTTCTGGTTCATCCGGACCAGAGCGAACAGGTTCCTGCCATGATCGAGCGCTACCGCTCGACCATCGAAGGAGCGGGCGGTGCCATCCATCGTCTCGAGGACTGGGGTCGCCGCCAGCTCGCCTATCCCATCAACAAGGTGCACAAGGCGCATTACGTGCTCATGAACATCGAGTCCGATCAGAAGACGCTCGATGAGCTGGAAAGCGCGTTCCGCTTCAACGACGCCGTGATCCGCAATCTGATCATCCGGCGTGACGAGGCGGTCACCGAGCCTTCGCTGTTCGCCAAGGGCAGGGAAGAAGGGGAAGGACAAGGTCGTGGCAGGAGTGAAAGATGAGCGCAAATCCTCGCGGTAATTTCCGACGCAAGAAGTATTGCCGGTTCACGGTGGAAGGGGTCAAGGAGATCGATTACAAGGATATCCAGACCCTGAAGGGTTACGTCCTGGATACCGGCAAGATCGTGCCCAGCCGCATCACCGGTACGCGCTCGAAGTATCAGCGACAGCTTGCCATTGCCATCAAGCGGGCCCGCTATCTGGCGCTGCTGCCCTACAGCGACTCGCACTGACAGGAGCGCGGCGCGCCGCCAGCGCGTCGCCGGCGGGGCACGGTAGATCGCTCATGGTGGCATTGGCCAACTTCATTCTGCGCGGCCGGCTGCATGCCCTGCTGGTGACCGCGGTCGCGGCAGTGCTCATGCTCCTGGTTCCGCTGATCGGCATCATCGCCGGCGGCGCCCTGGCGCTGGTCACTCTGCGCAATGGCGTGGGCGAAGGGCTGCTCATCGCCGTGGGCACCGCCGCGGTGCTGGCGGTGGCGGCCCAGGTGCTCGGCGGCGCCGCCAGCACGGGCGGCATCGCCGCGGCGCTGGCGCTGAGTTGGGCGCCATTGCTGCTCGGCGCCGCCGTGCTGCGTTCCACCCGTTCCCAGGCCGCCGCGCTCGCCGCGGCGGGTCTCGGCATCGCCGGCTTCGCCCTGCTGTTTCATGCTTCGGTCGGCGATACCGCCGCCTGGTGGCGGGCGTTCCTGCCGGATTTTCTGCAGCCGCTCCTGGAGCGCCTGCCGATGTCCGAAGCGGAGCAGGAGGAATTCCTGGGTGCGATGGCCAGTGCCATGACCGGCGGGCTGGCGGCGACGCTGCTGAGCGGAACCATGGCGGCGCTGCTGTTCGGGCGCTGGCTGCAGTCCCTGGTTTTCAATCCGGGCGGTTTCGGTGCCGAGTTCCGGGCGCTGCGGCTGGGGCGCATGATGAGCGTGGTTGCGCTGCTGGTGCTCGCGCTGTCGAGCCTGCTCGGCGGCTGGATCGGCGGGGTGACCCTGACCCTGCTGTTTCTGTGTGCGACCATGCTGGCAGTGCAGGGACTGGCGCTTGCCCACGCCCTGGTCACGTTGCGTGGTGCGCATGTGGGCTGGCTGATCGCGCTGTACGGCCTGCTCGTGTTCTTCCCGCCGCAGGCGCTGGTGGTCCTGGCGGCGGCGGGGTTCGCCGACGGCTGGTTCGACCTGAGAGCGCGAACGAAGTCCGGCGGGCCTCCGCAGAGATCGTGAAATCTATTTAAAACAAAGGGATGAGCGCCGTTCTTGTTCTGATTTGTCATTCGGGCAGCGGCGGCTATAGTAGTCTTTCAACGAGGACTGTCAGATGAAAGTGATTTTGCTGGACAAGGTGGAGAACCTCGGTGGTCTGGGCGACCTGGTCACGGTCAAGCCGGGCTATGCCCGCAATTTTCTCATTCCGACCCGCAAGGCCGCGCAGGCGACTCCCGCCAACATGAAGTCGTTCGAAGAGCGGCGGGCCGAGTTCGAGAGGCAGATCGCCGAGGCGCTGGGCGCTGCGCAGGCGCGGGCCGAGCGTCTGAGCGAGGCGACCGTCACCATCGCCTGCCGTACCGGCGAGCAGGGCAAGCTGTTCGGATCGGTCGGTACCGCCGACGTCGCCGAGGCGATCACGGCCAGCACCGGCATCGAGGTGAAGCGGAGCGAGGTGCGTATGCCCGAGGGTCAGCTGCGCCAGATCGGCAGCTATCCCATGGAGTTGCATCTGCATCCCGAAGTGAACGTCGAGATCACCGTCGAGATCGTTCCCGAAGAATGACGGCCGCCCGAGCGGCCGCGGGGGATCATAGGAAGTGGACCCGATGCAGAAGGTGATGGCCGGCCCGGAAGCGGGCGGACGCTCGGCCGAGCGGCTGCGGCTGCCTCCGTATTCGCAGGAGGCGGAGCAGTCCGTGCTCGGCGGGCTGATGCTCGACAACTCGGCCTGGGAGACGGTCGCCGACCAGGTGATCGAGCAGGACTTCTACCGTCACGAGCATCGGCTGATATTCCGCGCCATCGCCGCCCTGTCCAATGCCGCCCAGCCGGTGGACGTGGTCACCGTGTCGGAGTGGCTCGCCCACCAGAAGCTGCTGGACGAGGCGGGCGGTTTTTCCTATCTGGCCGAAATGGCGTCCTCCACGCCGAGCGCCGCCAACATCCGCACCTATGGCGCCATCGTGCGCGAGCGCTCGGTGCTGCGCCAGCTCATCGAAGTGGCCGGCAAGATCGGCGACAGCGCGTTCAATCCCGAGGGGCGCGAGTGCAGCGAGATCATCGATCACGCCGAAAGCCTGGTCTACAAGATCGCCGAACAGGGGCGACGCAACCGCCAGAGCTTCCGCGCGGTCAAGGATCTGCTCGGCGACGTCACCGACCGCATCGACAAGCTCTATCACAACGCCGGCGCGTTCACCGGTACGCCGACCGGATTCTCCGATCTCGACGAAATGACTTCGGGACTGCAGGAGACCGACCTTGTCATCGTCGCCGGGCGGCCCTCGATGGGCAAGACCAGTTTCGTGATGAACATCGCCGAGCATGTGGCGATCAAGAGCCGCGTGCCGGTGGCGGTGTTCAGCATGGAGATGCAGGCCGAGCAGCTCGTACTGCGCATGCTGTCCTCGCTCGGCCGCATCGATCAGCATCGCGTGCGCACCGGCAAGCTCACCGACGACGACTGGCCGCGCCTGACCTCGGCGATGAGCCTGCTCAGCGAGGCGCCGATGTACATCGATGACACGCCGGCGCTGTCGCCGACCGAACTGCGCGCCCGCGCGCGCCGTGTCGACCGTGAGCTCGAGCGCACCACCGGCAAGGGGCTGGGGCTGATCATTCTCGACTACCTGCAGCTCATGCAGGTGCCGGGGATGAAGGAGAACCGCACCAATGAGATCAGCGAGATCTCGCGCTCGCTGAAGGCGCTGGCAAAGGAGCTGTCGGTGCCGGTGATCGCCCTGTCGCAGCTCAACCGCAGCCTGGAGCAGCGTCCCAACAAGCGCCCGATCATGTCGGACCTGCGCGAATCGGGCGCCATCGAGCAGGATGCCGATCTCATCGCCTTCATCTATCGCGATGAGGTATACAACGACGACAGCCCGGAGAAGGGCATTGCCGAAATCATCATCGGCAAGCAGCGTAACGGTCCGATCGGCACTGTGCGCCTGACCTTCCTCGGCCAGTACACGCGCTTCGAGAACTATATTTCCGATGGCTACCACCGCGAGGGGGGGTATGCATGACGCGTCCCACGCGGGCCTTGATCGACATCGAGGCCCTGCGCGCGAACCTTAGACGGGTTCGGGCGGCCGCGCCCGGCGCGCGCGTGCTGGCGGTGATCAAGGCCAATGGTTATGGCCACGGGCTGGTGCGCAGCGCCGGCGCCCTGCGCGATGCCGATGGCTTCGGCGTGGTGAGCGTGGAAGAGGGCGTGGTGCT
Organism: Gammaproteobacteria bacterium; assembly: GCA_034002745.1. Classification (GTDB taxonomy): domain Bacteria; phylum Pseudomonadota; class Gammaproteobacteria; order SZUA-140; family SZUA-140; genus JAITWN01. The sequence continues at coordinate 33,073 of JAVEZY010000023.1, read as the reverse complement.
GCGCGAAGCCGGCGCCGCGCATCCGATCGTGCTGCTCGAGGGTTTCTTCGAGCCGGCCGAACTGCCCGAGATCGCGCGTCACCGCCTGTCCGTCGTGATCCACGACGAACGCCAGCTGATGGCGCTGGAACGTGCCTCGCTGCCGCGGCCGCTGTCGGTCTGGCTCAAGATCGATACCGGCATGCACCGTCTCGGCTTCGCCGCTGTCCAGGCACAGGAAGCCTGGCGCCGCCTGCGCGTATGTGCCGCGGTCGCCCCCCGCATCCGGCTGATGACTCATCTCGCCTGCGCCGACGAACCCGGCATTCCGGTGACTGCGGAACAGCTGCGTGTCTTCGCCGAAGCGACCGCAGGCCTCCAGGGCGAGCGCAGCATCGCCAACTCGGCCGGCATTCTCCGCTCGCCCGCAAGCCATGCCGACTGGGTACGGCCCGGACTCATGCTCTATGGCGCTTCGCCGTTCGCCGATTCCGTCGGCGCCGACGAGGGCCTGCGGTCGGCGATGAGCTTCATGTCCCGCATCATCGCCATCAATCATCTGCGCCGCGGCGATCCTGTCGGCTACGGCGGGACCTGGGTGTGCCCGGAAGACATGCCGGTCGGTGTCGTCGCGGTCGGCTACGGCGACGGCTATCCGCGTCACGCGGCGCCGCAAACGCCAGTGTGGCTGCGCGGCCGTCGCGCGGCCATCGTCGGACGGGTGTGCATGGACATGCTGTGCGTGGACCTGCGCGGCTTCCCCGATGCCGGCGTCGGCGACGATGTCGAACTGTGGGGAGCGCATCTGCCGGTCGAGGAGGTCGCCCGCGCCGCATCGACCATTCCCTACGAACTGCTGTGCGGCGTCGCGCCGCGGGTTCCGTTCATCGAGAGCGGCGGCTAGCGCGCATGGCGGGCACCAGGGGCAAGACGCGCTATAGCTGCACCAGTTGCGGTGCGCTCAGTCCGAAGTGGGCCGGGCAGTGTGGTGACTGCGGCGCCTGGAACACGATGATCGAGGAGCCGGATGCCCCGCCGCCGGGCGGCCGGCGCGGCGGCTACGCCGGCGGCGCCGGGACGGGCGGCAGCCGCGCGCTCTCCGATATCGAACTCGAGGATCAGCCGCGCGTATCGACCGGCATCGCCGAACTCGACCGCGTGCTGGGCGGTGGCCTGGTGCGCGGTTCGGCGGTGCTGATCGGCGGGGATCCGGGCATCGGCAAGTCCACCCTGCTGCTGCAGACCATGGCGACGCTGGCCGCCCGGGCCGGCGCGCTCTACGTCACCGGCGAGGAATCACTGCAGCAGATCGCGCTGCGCGCCCAGCGCCTCGGCATCGATCCGCAGCCTTTGCGCGTGCTGGCGGAAACTTCGGTGGAGCGCATCCTCGCCCAGGCAGCCAAGGACAAGCCCGCGGTGCTGGTGGTCGATTCCATCCAGACCATCTTCACCGACGAACTGCAGGCCGCGCCCGGCGCGGTCAGCCAGGTGCGGGAGAGTGCCGCCCGCCTGGTGCAGTTCGCCAAACAGACCGGTACCGCGCTGTTCCTGGTCGGCCACGTCACCAAGGAAGGCATGCTCGCCGGACCGCGCGTGCTGGAACACATGGTCGACGCTGTGCTCTATTTCGAGGGCGATGCCGGCAGCCGCTTTCGCGTGGTGAGGGCGGTGAAGAACCGGTTCGGCGCGGTGAACGAGGTCGGCGTGTTCGCGATGACCGATACCGGGCTGCGAGGGGTGGCGAACCCTTCGGCGCTCTTCCTGTCGCGACACGAGCAGCCGGTGGCGGGCAGCGCGGTGATGGTCACGCGCGAAGGAAGCCGTCCTCTGCTGGTCGAGGTGCAGGTGCTGGTCGCCGAGAGTCATGCCGCCAACCCGCGGCGCCTCGCCGTCGGCATCGAGCCGAATCGTCTGGCCATGCTGCTCGCGGTGCTGCAGCGTCACAGTGGCGTGGCGATGTACGACCAGGACGTGTTCGCCAACATCGTCGGTGGCGTGCGCGTCACCGAAACGGCGGTCGATCTCCCGGTGGTGCTGGCCGCGCTGTCGAGCCTGCGCGATCGGCCGCTGCCCATCGATACCGTGGTGTTCGGGGAAGTCGGCCTCGCGGGGGAGATTCGCCCGGTGCCGGGCGGACAGGAGCGGGTGCGGGAAGCGGCGCAGCACGGCTTCCGTCGCGCCATCGTTCCGCGCGCCAACAAGATCGCATCGAATGCCGTGCCCGGCATGGAAATCGTGCACGTCGGACGCCTGGGCGAAGCCATCGACCTGGTCTGAACCCTTCACCGCACGTTTCGTGCGGTAGCGCACATTGGCGCTGCCGGGCGGACCGCAGCCAGTGTTTCACCGCCCGGACAGCCGTGCTATCTTGATGCGCAGCCGGTGGGCGGATTCGCCCGCTGCGCGAGGAAGCAAGGGTAATGCCGATGGAGTCGGCGATTGCATTGCTCCCGAAACGACGATCAACAACGAAGGGGGAAACCCATGAAGAAGAAGTTCGTCTTTGCGGCTTTGGTGGCCATCGCTCCGTTTGCCGCGGCTCAGGCCAACAACGTCGGATGCGGTGCCGGCAGCATTCTCTTCGAGGGACAGTCGGGCGTCGCTCCGCAGGTGCTCGCCGCCACGACCAACGGCATTTTTGGCAATCAGACCTTCGGCATTTCCTCCGGTACGCTGGGCTGCTCGCAGGATGGCACCGTGAGCATTCCCAACAAGGTGGCGATGTTCATCGACACCAATCTCGACAAGCTGGCCTACGAGATGGCCGTCGGCGAGGGAGAGACCCTGGATTCGCTGGCAAGCCTGATCGGCGTTTCCGAGACGGATCGCGCGGCGTTCTTCGCTGCCACGCGCACGCACTTCGGCGACATCATCTCTTCTGAGCAGGTGAGCTCGGCGGATGTCTCCGATGCGCTGAACCGCGTGCTCGCCGCCGACGAGACGCTGGCGCAGTACGCCTGGCTGGCCTGACGTTCCAGAGGCCAGGCAGACAGACACCCGGCCAGAGGGCCGGGTGTTTTTTTGGGCGGACCAGGTTTCCCGGCAGCCGCGCCGAAAGCGGATCCGCCGCGGCGGGAAGCACTGTCAGCCCCCGGTTCTTCGGCTCCCATTCGTGTTCCGCCTTCCATCGATTCTTCTTCTCTTCTGCCTCGGGTTGCCGGCCTGTGTCCTGGCCGCCCCTGACGCGGATGCCTACGCCGACCGGCTCGTAGAGCGGGCCCACGCGCTCGGACTGTCGCAGAGCCGGCAGTGGCACGCGCTCATGCACTATCGTCGCAACTGGATTCTGCCGGGCGTCACGGGGCAGGCCGACGACCCCGCGTTCTATCTGGCGCGACGCGGCAAGACCGATCCGCGCGCTGAACTCGACGCCACCTTGCGCGCCTTTTTCGCGCCTGCGCTGCAGGAAACCGCCGACGTCCAGCACCCGCAGTGCCGTTTCGTCGCCCGCTACCAGTGGCTGAAGGAAGCGCTGGACTTCGATCCGGCGCGGCTTCCGGAACAGCCCTGCCCGCGCTTTTCCGCCTGGCGCGAGGCGCTGCAGGCCACCGAGCTGACGCTGGTCTTCCCCTCCGCCTACATCAACAATCCCTCGTCGATGTTCGGTCACACGCTGCTGCGCGTCGACGGCGCGGACCAGAACGAGCGCACCCGCCTGCTTGCATACGCCATCAACTACGCCGTGAATCCCGGCGGCGACGGCCAGGTCAAGTTCATCTTCAAGAGCATGACGGGTTTCTATCCGGGTGAATTCTCGATCGCGCCCTATTACGTCAAGGTCAAGGAGTACAGCGATCTCGAGAATCGCGACATCTGGGAATACCGGCTCGATTTCACGCCCGGGGAGATCGAGCGCCTGCTGCGTCACGCCTGGGAGCTCGGCGAAACCTGGTTCGACTATTACTTCTTCGACGAGAACTGCGCCTACCATCTGCTGTCGCTGTTCGAGGTGGCCCGTCCCGGGCTGGAACTGAGCACGCGCTTTCGCGGCTGGGTGATCCCGGTCGATACGGTGCGGGCCATGGCCGGGCAGCCGGGGATGGTGAAGGAAGTGGTCTACCGTCCGGCCGGCAATACCCGCCTGCGCGAGCGCCTCGACGAACTGTCCGGCGACGAGCGTGCGCTGGTGCGCCGCATCGTCGATGGCGCGTACGCCGGGCAGGGCGAAGTCGCGGCCGAGGACTGGCTGGACGACCTGCCGCCGGCCCGGCGCGCGCTGGTGCTGGACGGCGCCTACATGGCGCTGCGGCACGACACCGGGCGCGGGCGCGTCGCGACCGATGAATCGGCGCGCCGATCGCGCGAGCTGCTGCTGGCGCTCAGCCGGCTGCCGGAGGTCACACTGGCGGATCCCGCCATGCCGGCGATTCGTCCCGAACAGGCGCACGGCACACGGCGTCTGGCGCTCGGCGCGGGCCGCGAGGCGGGACGGGATTACCTGCAGCTGTCGCTGCGTCCGGCCTACAACGATCTGCTCGATCCGCCCGGCGGCTATGCCGAGGGGGCGCAGATCAACTTCCTGGATCTCGGCTTCCGTCACGACACGCGCAGCGATCGTACCCGGCTGGAACATGTGCACGTCATCGATGTGCTGTCGATCGCCCCGCGCGACGCCTTCTTCCGCCCGGTGTCGTGGCGGCTCGGGACCGGATTCGTGCGCAAGCGTCTCGCCGACGGTCGCCGACCGATGGTGTGGCGCAGCGAAGCCGGCGCGGGACTCGCTGCCGGACGCTGGGAACGCCTGCTCGGCTACGTCATGATCGAGGGCACGCTGGATGTCTCCGGGCGGCTGGAGCACGGTCACGCCATCGGCCTCGGGCCGAAGGCCGGGCTGCACCTGCGGCCGCATCCGCAGTGGAAGGTGCATTTGTACGCGCGGGCCCAGGAATTCCGCGCCGGCATGCGCCATCACGAGCGGGAAGTCGCCCTGGAGCAGAGCCTTGCGCTCGGCATGAACCACGCATTGCGCCTGTCCCTCGGCGAGCGTCATGACGCAGGCTCCGGCAAGGCTTTCGCCCAGTTCGCATGGCACGTCTACTTCTGACGCGCAGCGTCGCACGCACGCTCGCGCTGCTGGTCATGGCGACGGTCCTCGCCGGCTGCGGCCGCGTCTTCTTCTATCCGCAGCGCATCCTTCCCTTCACCCCCGAGGCCGCCGATCTCGTGTGGGAGGACGTGTGGCTGCGTGCCGCCGATGGCGTCGCGCTGCATGCCTGGTACCTGCCTGCCGAGGGCGAGACGCGGGGTACGGTGCTTTATCTCCACGGCAACGGCGGCAACGTGGCGACGCAGCTGCCGGCGGTGTACTGGCTGCCGGCACGCGGCTATGCCGTGCTGATGCCCGATTATCGCGGCTATGGCCGCTCGCAGGGATCGGTGTCGATCGAAGGCGCTATGCGCGATGTGCAGGCGGCGCTTGCCTGGCTGGCCGGGGAAGAGCGGGCGCGCACGCAGGGCGTGGTGGTGCTGGGACAGAGCCTGGGCGGCGCGCTTGCGGTCCAGGCACTGGTGCGGGCGGAGCAGCTGCCGCCGCTGCGCGGCGTCGTTCTCGACAGCAGCTTCGCCAGCTTCCGGCGCATCGCGCGCGAGAAGCTCGATCAGTTCTGGCTCACCTGGCCGCTGCAATGGCCGCTGGCGATGACCATTCCCGATCGCCACAGCCCGGTGCGCGCGATCGCCGCGCTGTCTCCGGTCCCCGTGCTGATCATCCACGGCGCGAAAGATCCGATCGTTCCCTTCGAGCATGGCGCGGCGCTCTATCGCGCGGCGCGCGAACCGCGCGAGTTGTGGCGCATTCCGCTCGACGGTCACATCGCCGCCTTTACCCGCGAGGAATACCGCGAGCGGATGACGGCATGGCTGGACCGGGCGTTCGACGCGGCGCGCGCTTCAGTCCGGGAGGAGCAGGGCCAGCGGCAGGGCATCGAAGACGCGGGCGAGGGGCAGGACTGACTGACCGTCGCGCGTTTCCGTTTCGCACCTATGGCCGGTATAGGCATCCCGCCAGCGCCCCGCGCCCGGCATGCGCAGCCAGGTGTCTTCCCAGTGCGCCCGGCCTACGGGCGGCCCGGCGTGCTCCAGCGCCAGGCGCGCGAACCAGCGCGCAGCAACCGTGACGGCGCTGCGATCCTGAAGGGTTCGGGCGAAGGCGCAGACATGGTCGGCGCGCGGACCGGTGGCATCGAGCGCTTCGTAATCCCCGCGGCGGTAGAGCTCGGGGTAGGTCTGCCGCGCCTGTAGCGTGAACCAGGTGATGTAGAGCTTGACGCGCCCGTCCTCTAGGCTGCCGAGCAGTTCGCGGGCGCAGGCCGCCCGCCCCGCGCGCGCGATCCGGGCTTCGATCCCATCGAGCAGGCGCCGCCTCGAGTCATAATCCACCGGCCGGCGATTGTCCGGATCGACCAGACTGCAGCACCACAGCTCGCACCCCTGATAGGTATCCGGCACGCCGGGCGCGGTGAGGCGCAGCAGCGTCTGCGACAGTCCGTTGAGCAGGCCGTGAGCGATGTGCGCGGTGACGAAAGGAATGAAGTCGGCGAGAAAGGGATTGCGCTCGGGATCGTGCAGCAGCGCGGCCGTGAAGTGACGCAGGGCCTCTTCGTACTCGCCTCCGGGAGTGATCCAGGAGGTATGAAGCTTGGCCTCGCGGGCGGCCTTGATCAGGTAGCGCTCGATGCGGAGACGAAGTTCCTCGAGATCCGCGGGCGGCGTCAAGGGCCAGGTGCCGAACAGGGTCTGGTAGAGGAGGTATTCGTCATTGCGCGAGGGCGCCGGCTTGCCATCGATGAGCAGCTTGCGTGCGCGGTTGATGCGCGCCCAGCGCGAGAGGTGGCGCTGCCAGGCTTCGGGGATCTCGGAAATGACATCGATGCGCGCGCGCGTATCCTCTCCGCGCTTGCTGTCGTGGGTGGCGGTGCAGATCATGGCGTCGGGCCACGCGGCGAGACGCTGGCGGTTCTGGTGATGGAAGGCGGCGGTGGAGACGGACCAGACGCGCGGATCGAAGCCCACGTCGTTGAGGGACGCCAGGCGATTGTGAATGTAGAGACTGGTGTCCTCCATGCCCTTGGCCATCACCGGCGCGGTGTACTGCTGGAAGCGGCGCGTGAACTCGTTCCGCTCGATCCGGGCCTCCGCCGACATGCGCGGCGCGGGCTCGAGGAGCAGCGTGTCGTGGAGCCAGGCGTACAGATCGGCGCGGGTATTCGGACTGCGTCTGGCGGCCTGTGCGATCGCCCACTCCACGTAGCGGCGGTCCTCGGCGGAGACGTCTTGCGGCGTGACGTAGGTGCGGTATACCGGAAAGCAGGCCACGGTTTCGGTGATCGCGTCGAGCAGGCCGTGGCGGGTGAAGTCACGGGTGTGGCGGTCGTCCTGCGCGATGCGGTAGAGCAGATTGCCGAGCACGCTCAGCTCCGCCGACAGGATGCCGCGGATGATGTGCTTCTTGCGTTCATAGAGCAGCTCGTCGAAATTTGTGCCGAGGCCGGTGAAGCGACGGTAGAGCCGGTTCATCCTGCGTTCCGAGTCGGGCCAGACGAACAGGCCGTTCAGCGTGCCGGCGAAGTCATACCCGGTGGTGCCGGCAATCGGCCACTCCGGCGACAGATGTTCCCAGCCGGCGAGTATCTTCTCCGCCACCACATAGAGCGGTCTTCCGGCGAGCTCCTGCAGGCGCTCGAAGTAGCCCCGGGGATCGGCGAGTCCGTCGGGATGATCGATGCGAAGGCCGTCGACCGCGTTTTCCCTCAGCAGGCGCGCCACCAGCCGATGGGTATCGTCGAACACCTCCCGGCATTCCGTGCGCAGCCCCGCCAGTTCGTTGATGTCGAAGAAGCGGCGATAGTTGATCTGATCCGTCGCCACCTGCCAGAAGGCGAGGCGCCAGGCCTGTGCCTCCAGCAGTTCGTGCAGGGCGTCGAAACTCGATGGTCGCCCCGGCTCGCCGCGCAGCCTGGCGAGCGTCCGCTGCAGGGCGGCGAGTATGGCCGGTGATTCGGCGCACAGCGCTGCCAGTCTTCGCTTGGCCGCCTCGGCATCGCTGTGGCGCCGCCGGCGCTCGCTGGCGGCAGCGGGGCCGCGCGCGGGCAGCGCGGCGAAGGCGGCGAGTACGTCGCCGAGCGCCTTCGCCGCGCTGTCGTCGAGCAATGCCAGGGCGCCGGAAAGAGCGGCCGGATAGCTGCGCGGATCCAGCGGGAAGCGGTGACCGTAGTAGACGATGCAGAGTGTGCCCGAGGTTTCCTCGAACAGCGGATCGAGCTCGCCACGTTCGATTACCTTGCCATAGTAGTCGCCGAGGAAGGGCAGCAGCACGCGGCTGCGCAGCGTCGGGTCGGCGGGTCGCCAGTCGATATCGAAATAGCCGGCATGGCACGAGGATTCGCCATGCTCGAGCACGTCCTGCCACCAGGCGTTGTCGGATCCGCCCACCGCCATGTGATTGGGCACCACGTCGAGGATCTGGCCCATGCCGTGCCTGCGCAGCGCGGCGATGAGCGCCGCGTAGTGCGCCTGATCGCCGATCTCCGGATTGAGCGCTTCGTGGTCGACGATATCGTAGCCGTGCGCGCTTCCCGGCCGCGCCTTCAGGTAGGGCGAGGCATAGATGTGCCCGACGCCGAGGCGATGCAGGTAATCGATGATGTTCGCCGCATCCGCGAAGGTGAAGTCGCGGTTGAACTGCAGGCGGTAGGTCGCCAGCGGGGCGGTGGCGGTGATCATGGCGGCGACAGGTACCAGCACACCGACCAGGGCGGCAGCGCGGCCTGGTCGGCGCCGGGCGTGTGCCACAGCACCGGCGCCGCCGGTCTCGCCACCGATGCGCTGCCCTCGGCAAGATGCGCCAGCATGCGCAGCCGGGATCCGTCGCCGAGACGCCAGCGAACGGCGAGCACGCCGGGCGTCGGCGTGCGCCACTCGCCGCTGCGCGGACGCATGCCGGCCAGGCGCGGCGTCAGATGCGCGTGGCGCAGCGCCAGCAGCTCGCGGTGCAACGCGAGCCATTCGCGGTGCGGCGTGCGTCCGAGGACGCTCCAGTCGAGAATCGCCGCGCGGAATGTCGCTTCGTCCTGGGGATCGGGAAACGTGGCGCGGGCGCTCTCATCGCGGAACGCTGCGAAGCGGGCGAACTCGCGGCGACGGCCCTCGCTGACCGCCGCCGCCAGCGCGGGTCCGAAGTCGCAGAAGAACGGAAAGGGCTGGCCGCAAGCCCATTCCTGCCCCATGAACAGCAGGGGCGGGGAGGGCGCGAGCAGCAGCACGGCGAGCGCGGCGCGCACTCGTTCCGGCGCGGCCAGCGTCCCGATGCGCTCGCCGCGGGCACGGTTGCCGATCTGGTCGTGGTTCTGCAGGAAATGGATGAAGGCCGCTGGCGGCAGATGCGCGGAAGGTTCGCCGCGCGCATGGTCCCGATATGCCGAGTGTTCGCCTTGCCAGGCGAAGCCTTCGGCGAGACAGCGGCCGAGATGGGCCAGCGGCGCATCGGCGTAGTCGGCATAGTAGCCTTCTGCCTCTCCGGTGAGGAGGACGTGCAGCGCGTGATGCGCATCGTCGTTCCACTGCGCCTGGTAGTGACCGGTACCGTCGCGCTCCAGGAAGCGGACGGCGTTGTCGTCGTTCTCGAGCATCAGGTGAACATGACGCGCGGGGAAATGCTCGCGCGCGCGCTGCGCGATCTCGACCAGGATGTGGGGCTCGGAGTCGTCGAAGATGGCATGTACGGCATCGAGGCGCAGGCCGTCGCAGCGATACTCCTCCAGCCAGTAGAGCGCGTTGTGGATGAAAAACTCGCGCACCCAGTGACTGTCCCTGCCATCGAAGTCGATGGCATCTCCCCAGGGCGTGTGATGGCGGGAAGTGAAGAAGGCGGGCGCGTAGGCATGCAGGTAGTTGCCTTCGGGACCGAAGTGGTTGTAGACGACATCCACGAACACCATCAGACCGCGGCCGTGGGCTTCGTCGATCAGGGTCTTCAGTTCATCCGGCTGCCCGTAGCAGCCCGCCGGCGCAAAGGGGAGGGCTCCGTCATAGCCCCAGCCGCGTCGTCCGGGGAAGGTTCCGAGCGGCATCAGTTCGATGGCGGTGATGCCGAGTTCACGCAGGTAGTCGAGCCGCGAGGCGATGCCGGCGTAAGTGCCCGATGGCGTGAAGGCCCCAGTATGGAGTTCGTAGATCACCGCCTCTTCCCAGGGGCGTCCACGCCACTGCGGATGGCGCCAGCGATAGCGTCGCGGGTCCACCACTTCGCTGGGGCCGTGCACGCCTGCGGGCTGGAAGCGCGAGGCGGGGTCGGGCACTTCGAGTTCGCCATCGATGCGGAAGCGATAGCGGCTGCCCGGAGCGGCGCCGGCGAGCAGCTCGAACCAGCCGGGGCGGGGGTTCTCCATCGCCCGCGGCGGGGTGTCATGCAGGCACAGTTCTACCCGGGTGGCGGCCGGCGCCCACAGCGTGAAGCGCGTTCCATGCCCGGTCGACTCGGCGCCGAAGGGCATGAGGTGGTGACATCCTGTCGTATCCACTCCGTCATGCTAGCGTGCCAGGACCGGATTGTGTGGCGCCTAAGTGGCCGCCCTCATGCGTCCGGGGGACAGCAGACGATGCGGAGCGTCGGATTCAGCCGGCCAGCAGGCGGCGCAGTACGGACTCGTAGATGGCTGACAGCGCTTCGAGTTCGGCGACGTCGACGCACTCGTTGATCTTGTGAATGGTGGCGTTCACGGGACCGAGTTCCACCACCTGGGCGCCGGTTTTCGCGATGAAGCGGCCGTCCGAGGTGCCGCCCGAAGTGGACAGCGAGGATTCGCGTCCGGTCACCTCGAGCACCGCGCCACGCATGGCGTCGACCAGCACTCCGGGCACGGTCAGGAATGGTTCGCCCGAATGACGCCATTCGAGTTCGAAGTTCAGATCATGGGCGCGCAGCACCGATTCGACCGTTTCGCGCAGCGTCGCCGCATTGGTTTCGGTGGAGTAACGGAAATTGAACATGACCCGCACGCTGCCGGGGATGACGTTGTCGGCGCCGGTGCCGGCATTGATGTTGGACACCTGGAAGCTGGTGGGCGGAAAGAACTCGTTGCCCTGATCGAAGCGCAGGGCGCACAGCTCGGCGAGCGCCGGCGCGAGCCGGTGAATGGGATTGTCGGCAAGATGTGGGTAGGCGATGTGTCCCTGGATGCCGCGAACGGTGAGTATGCCGCCCAATGATCCACGCCGTCCGTTCTTGATCACATCCCCGACCTGGCGTTCGGCGGTCGGTTCCCCGACCAGGCAGCAATCGATGCGGACGCCACGGCGCTCGAGCTCTTCGACGACCCGGCGCGTACCGTCCACCGAAGGGCCTTCCTCATCACTGGTGACGAGGAAAGCGATCGCCCCGCGATGATCGGGGTGGGCGGCGATGAAGCGCTCGCAGGCGGTGATCATGGCGGCGAGGCTGCCTTTCATGTCGGCGGCGCCGCGGCCATAGAGGCGGCCGTCACGCACCACCGGACTGAACGGGTCGCTGTCCCAGGCATCGAGCGGGCCGCTCGGCACGACGTCGGTGTGGCCGGCGAAGACGAACAGGGGCTCACCCTCGCCGCGCTGCGCCCAGAAGTTGCTCACCTCGCCGAAAGGCAGACGCTCGGTGCGAAAGCCGATGGCCTCGAGGCGCGCGGTCATGAGTTCCTGGCATCCCGCATCGTCCGGAGTCACGGACCGCAGCGCGATGAGTTGACGGGCAAGATCGAGGGTGGCGGACATCGGCGCATTATACGGTAACTGCAGCGATGGGTGCGGTGATCAGTGCTGCCCCGTTAGCGTGCGGGCTCGGGGTCCTCGCGGTCCAATGCGGTGCGAAGCCGGCAGCGGAGGAGATCGCCGGCTCTGCTGGAGACGCGGGACTGCTGCCGCCTCTTGCGGTGCGCAACAGGTATCTCCTTGATGCTCAAGGAGGGCTAACCCGCGCGCGGTGACACGGATGTCGCCTGGTGAAGTTGGCAGCGAAAGTGCAATGCACCGGGTCAATGAGTGCCGCGAACGATATTCATGAAGCTGGTGAGAGTGGCTGGCATGCCGAGCTCGACATCGTGCTGCGCCCGGCTGCGGGTCGCACCGTGATTGCCGAACGCCGTAGTCAGGGGCCGCTGCGGGTGCAGCGTCCATTCCATCCCGAGGGAGAAACCTGCCATGTCTACCTCCTGCATCCGCCCGGCGGTATCGTCGGCGGCGACCGGCTGGCGGTGACGGTGCGGGTCGAAGCCGGAGCGCGCGCCCTGCTGACAACGCCCGGCGCCGGCAAGTTCTATCGAAGCGGCGGGGCGGCGGCGCGGCAGACGCAGCATCTGCGCATCGAGGGCGATGGTTGTCTCGAATGGCTACCGCAGGAGGCAATCGTGTTCGACGGGGCGCTGGCGAGCACGCTGACCCGCATCGATGCGTCTCCGGAGGGGCGCTGCATCGCCTGGGACGTGGTATGCCTCGGACGCCCGGCCGCGGGCGAGCGCTATGAGTCGGGTCGGTTCGTGCAGCGCCTGGAGGTCTTCCGGGAGGGCGTGCCGGTGTTGCTCGAAGGAGTCGCTGTCGACGGCGACGGCGATGTGCTGCGTGCGTTCTGGGGGCTGGGCGGAAGGTCGGTCTGCGCCACCCTGATCGCCTTTCCCTGCACCGCGGAATGTCTCGCCCTCGTGGGTGAAGTGCTCGCTCGTGCCGACGGCGGACCGCCCGCCGCGGCGACGCTGGTCGATGGCGTACTGCTCGTGCGCTGCCTGGGCGACGGCGCCGAGGCCGTGCGCGGCGTGCTCACCGACTGTAGGAACGTACTCAGGCCGCGCCTGCTTGGTCTCGGCGTGTGCCTGCCGCGCATCTGGAACACCTGAAGAGGAAATCATGGAACTGTCACCTCGGGAGAAGGACAAGCTGCTGATCTTCACCGCCGCGCTGCTCGCAGAACGGCGCCGCGCACGGGGGCTCCGCCTCAACTATCCCGAAGCGGTGGCCTTCATTTCGGCGGCCATTCTCGAGGGAGCCCGCGACGGCCGTACCGTTGCCGAGCTGATGAGTCATGGCGCAACGCTGCTGCGGCGCGAAGAGGTGATGGACGGCGTGGCCGATATGATCACCGAGGTCCAGGTCGAGGCGACGTTCCCGGATGGCACCAAGCTGGTGACCGTGCACGATCCCATCGTATGAAAGAGGAGCGAAGACCATGCCGGAACAGTATGTGATCCCGGGAGAGTTGCGCGTCGCCGACGGCGAGATCGAGCTGAATGCGGGCAGGGAAACGGTGACCGTCACCGTCGCCAACACCGGCGACCGACCGGTGCAGGTCGGTTCCCATTATCACTTCTACGAAACCAACGCCGCGCTGCGCTTCGACCGCGAGCTCACCCGAGGCTTCCGGCTGGACATCCCCGCGGGCACGGCAGTGCGGTTCGAGCCTGGGCAGGAGCGGCGCATTACGCTGGTGCGCTACGAGGGGGCGAGGCGGATCTACGGCTTTCAGGGCCGCATCATGGGAGACGCGTAGTGGCGCGCATCGGACGACGGGCTTACGCGGAGATGTATGGGCCGACGGTCGGCGATCGGCTGCGGCTGGGCGATACCGCGCTGTGGATCGAGGTGGAGCGCGATCACACCATTCACGGTGAAGAGGTCAAGTTCGGCGGCGGCAAGGTCATCCGCGATGGCATGGGACAGAGCCAGCGCGGCGCGGATGAGGCGGTGGACTGCGTCATCACCAATGCACTGATCATCGACCACTGGGGCATCGTCAAGGCGGACATCGGTATCCGTGGGGGGCGTATCCTCGCCCTCGGCAAGGCCGGCAATCCGGACGTGCAGCCGGGCGTCGATATCGTGATCGGACCGGGCACCGAAATCATCGCCGGCGAAGGCATGATTGCGACCGCCGGGGCCATCGATGCACATATCCATTTCATTTGCCCGCAGCAGATCGAAGAGGCGCTGATGTCCGGAGTGACGACCATGATCGGCGGCGGCACCGGACCCGCGGCGGGCACGAATGCAACGACCTGCACGCCGGGGCCCTGGTATCTGGGGCGGATGCTGCAGGCCGCAGACAGCTTTCCGATGAATCTCGGCTTTCTGGGCAAGGGCAACGCCAGTCTGCCGGGAGCGCTGGTCGAGCAGATCGAAGCCGGAGCGATGGGACTGAAACTGCATGAAGACTGGGGGACGACGCCGGCGGCGATCGACAACTGTCTGAGTGTGGCCGAGCGCCACGACGTGCAGGTGGCGATCCATACCGACACGCTGAACGAGTCCGGGTTTGTCGAGGATACGCTGGCGGCGTTTCGCGGCAGAACGATACACACCTACCATACCGAAGGCGCGGGCGGCGGGCATGCGCCGGACATCATCCGCGCCTGCGGCCAGGCGAACGTGCTGCCGTCATCGACCAATCCGACGCGCCCGTACACCATCAATACGGTGGACGAGCATCTCGACATGCTGATGGTCTGTCATCATCTCGATCCGGCGATCGCCGAGGATGTCGCCTTCGCGGAGTCGCGCATCCGCCGCGAGACGATCGCCGCCGAGGACATCCTGCACGATCTCGGCGCTTTCAGCATGATTTCCTCGGATTCCCAGGCCATGGGGCGTGTCGGCGAGGTGATCTGCCGGACCTGGCAGACGGCGCACAAGATGAAGGTGCAGCGCGGATCGCTCCCCGGTGACGGCGCCCGCGCCGACAACCTGCGCGTGCGTCGCTATATCGCCAAGTACACCATCAATCCCGCGCTGGCCCACGGCATTGCCAACGAAGTCGGCTCGCTCGCGCCTGGCAGGCTCGCCGATATCGTGCTGTGGCGGCCGGCGTTCTTCGGTGTCAAACCGGCCATGATCATCAAGGGTGGCATGATCGCGGCGGCTCCCATGGGCGACGCCAATGCTTCCATTCCAACGCCGCAGCCGGTGCACTATCGTCCGATGTTCGGCAGCTACGGTCGTGCCTGTACCGAAACCTCCCTCAGTTTCGTCTCCGCAGCCGCGCTCGCCGCCGGGGTTCCGGAGCGTCTTGGCCTGGCGAAGCGGGCGGTGGCGGTCGCCGGCACGCGCACACTGCAAAAGCGCGACATGGTGCTCAACGATCTGCAGCCACACATCGAGGTCGATCCGCAGACGTACGAAGTACGGGCGGACGGTGAGCTGCTGCGCTGCGAGCCGGCGACCGTGCTGCCGCTGGCGCAGCGCTACTTCCTGTTCTGAGGCGATGGACATGGGTGATCTGCCGCTGTTGCTCGAGGCCCGGGTTGCGGGCGGTGTCGCCACGGGCACGGTGACGCTCGACTGGGAGCGCCGTCAACGTACACGGCTGCGGGCGCGCCTCGATGACGGCCGGGAAGCGGCGATACGCCTGCCCCGCGGTTCGGGGACCCTGCGCGACGGCGACTTGCTGCGCGCCGTCGATGGGACGCTGATCACCGTGCGCGCGGCGGCCGAGGCCTTGTCGGTGGTCGAGGGTGACGGGCAGGCGCTGATTCGCGCCTGCTATCACCTCGCCAATCGCCACGTTCCCCTGGCGCTGATGCCGGGACGACTGTGCTGGCGTCATGACCACGTGCTCGATGTCATGGTCGGCGGGCTGGGACACGAGATTCGGCACGAGGCGGCGCCGTTCGAGGCCGAGGGCGGCGCGTGGGACGTCCACGATCATGCCGCCCGGGCGGCGGATGAGGAAGCGGCGGGCGCCACGGTCTCCTTCGCGCACGATGGTCCGTCAGCATCGGTGCTGCTTTCGCTGCTGCGGCTCACTAGCTCCGGCCTCCCGATCGGCTCCTTCGCCTATTCCCAGGGGCTGGAGCAGGCTGTGGAGTGTGGCTGGGTGAGTGACGAGGCCGGCGTCGCCGAGTGGGTGGAGGGCCTGCTCCACTTCGCCCAGGCGCAGACCGATGTTCCCCTGCTGGCGCGGCTCCACGGCGCATTTGCGCGCGGTGACATCGGACGGGCGAGGTACTGGAACGCGCGGGTGCTTGCTGCGCGCGATGGCGCCGAGGCGCGCGCGGAAGAGCGCGATACGGGGCATGCGCTGGCGCGGCTGCTGCCGGTGCTCAAAGTCGAATCCCGCTGGCGCGAGGAGTGGGGCGATCCGGCCTGGCTGAGTCTGTACGCGATGGTCGCAGCCGCGCAGCGCATTCCGCTCGATGCGGCGGCGCAGGGGTGGCTGTGGAACTGGGGGCAGCAACAGGTGGCGGCAGCGCTGCGCCTGCTGCCGCTGGGACAGACCGCCGGACAGCGTATTCTGGGCCGCATCATCGACGGCATTCCCGCGGCGGTAAGCAGGGGGCTCGCGTTGGCGGATGAGGAAATCCTCGGCGCGCCTCCAGGGCTTGCGTTCGCCGCCGCCCGGCATGAAACGCAGTACACGCGGCTGTTTCTGTCATGAAGCCGAAGGCAACGCGAGTTGGAGGGAAATGATGGGGAAGCGTGAGGCACTCAGGATCGGGGTCGGCGGACCGGTCGGCTCGGGAAAGACCGCGCTGGTCGATGCACTGTGCAAGCGCATGCGCACCCGCTACGAGATGGCGGTGGTGACCAACGATATCTACACGCGGGAGGATGCCGAGTTCCTCCAGCGCAGCGGTGCCCTGCCGCCGGAGCGGATTGTCGGCGTCGAAACCGGCGGGTGCCCGCATACTGCAATCAGGGAGGATGCCTCGGCGAATCTCGTCGCCGTGGAGCGCCTCTGCCGGCGCTTTCCCGAGTTGGATCTGGTGCTGGTGGAGAGCGGCGGCGACAACCTCAGCGCCAGCTTCAGCCCCGAGCTTGCCGACATCACCATCTATGTCATCGATGTTTCGGCCGGTGACAAGATCCCGCGCAAGGGCGGGCCGGGGATCACGCGCTCGGACCTGCTCGTGATCAACAAGACCGACCTGGCGCCCCTGGTCGGTGCGTCGCTCGACATCATGGCGCGCGACGCCAGGATCATGCGCGGCGAGCGACCGTTCGTGTTCGCGAACGTCCGGGCGGGAGAAGGGCTGGAAGCAATCGAGGAATTCGTGCGCCGCGCCGGATTGCTCGATGTCGGCTCAGCGACGGCGGCACAGATCGGTTAGCCGGAGATCGCCCGGCGGTTAACCAGCTCGGCGGCGACGCCGGCAGATTGCAGGCTGGCGCCGATGGCCGCGACGTCATGACCGGCCGGAGCCTGGTAGATGCGCAGGTCGAACTCGGGCACCATAGCCATCATGTGATCGAAGATATCGCTCTGGATGGCTTCATAGTTCACCCAGCGGGTGTCATTGGTGAATGCGTAGACCTGAATGCCCACGCCCTGGGGGCCGGGTTCCATCTGCCGGATGAGGATGAGTTGGTCCTTGTGGATGTGCGGATGCCGGCTTACATATTGCGCCACGTAGGCGCGGAAGGTGCCGATGTTGGTCAGCATGCGCACGTTCGCCCGTATATCCGCCCCTTCCGGAGGGCAGTTGGCGGCGTTCCATTCGGCGAGCTCGCGTTCCTTCGCCTCGATATAATCCTTCAGCAGCAGGAAGCGCCGGTAGCGTGCAATCTCTTCCGCGGTCAGAAACCGCACGCTGCTCATGTCCAGTTGCAGGGTCCGGGAGATGCGCCGGCCGCCGGATTCGAACATCCCCCGCCAGTTGCGGAAGGAATACTCCAGAAAGCGGTGGGCGGGGATCGCGGTAATGGTCCGATCCCAGTTCTGGACCCGTACCACGTTGAGCGAGATGTCGATCACATCCCCGTCGGCGTCGAATTGCGGCATCTCGATCCAGTCGCCTACCCGCACCAGATCGTTGTTGATGAGCTGGACGCCCGCAACCAGGGACAGCAGGGTGTCCTTGAAAATGAGCATGATGACCGCCGTCATCGCGCCGAGGCCGCTGAGGAAGAAAAGCGGCGACTGGTTGGCGAGTGCCGCCACCGCGAGCACCGTAGCGATGATGTAGAGAACAAGCTTCGCCACCTGCACGTAGCCCTTGATCGGCTTGCCGCCCGACGCGGGATGACGCAGGTACAGCGCATGCGCGACGTCCAGCAAGGTGCCTATCGCGCGCGCGACCAGAATGGCGATCAGCGCCAGGGTGAGCCGCTGGATGAAGCCGAGCAGGGCGGGGTGCAGCGCCGGCACCGCGACGACGCCGTAATGCACCACGATGAAGGGGACGAGGGCGAGCATGCGCGCGGACAGCTGACCCTTGTCGTCCGCTTCCTGCCAGCGCGGCGCTACCCGGCCCAACAGGTGCGTCGCCGCGGCGGCGACATAGCGGTGCATCAGGTGGTGTACCAGCCAGGCGAAGGCGAGCAGAGCGGCCATGCCGATGACGGCGCTGATCCAGGGTTGAGCGGGGAGAAAATCCATTGCGACGTTATGACTGTTTCCCGCTGCGATAGCACAGCGCGCGGGCGAAGAGGGTGTACCCGGATGGTAGCTAGCATGGCCGCCGTTGTAAACCCGCGAGCGGCTATTTACCATAGGTGCACCCGTTCACCGAAGCCCCGGCCGGCTTCCGACGGCCGATGCGGCTGCGATAGTCGCTTTGGCGCAGAGCGCGCCTTGCCGGAGCAGTCCGCGAAAGAGAAAGCGATGCATCCCAGCCCGTCACGTCTTGCGACCCTGACCCTCGCCGTCGTCATGCTCTTTGGTTGTGGTGCGGAAGAAGAGGATTCCTCCGCGTTCCCCGCCGGGGGCATGCGCGCCACGCCCGTTACCGCGCAGGCGGTGGAACGCAGTACCGTCCATGAGCGGGAAGTCACGCTCGGCACGGTCCATGCGAAGCAGGCGCCGACGATCGGAGCCGAGGTTGCCGCCCGGGTGGTGGCCATTCATGCCGACGAGGGGCAGGCGGTGAGCGAGGGGCAACTGCTCGCCGAACTCGACGCCGGGGATTTCCGCCTTGCCCACGATCGCTCGCTGGCCGAGATCGCACGGCTCGAGGCACTGATCGAGAACCAGCAGCGCCAGGTCGAACGCAACCGCCACATGCTCGAGCGTCAGCTGGTGGCGCAGAGCGTGGTCGACAATGCGGAGGCCGAGCTTCGCGCCCTGCGCAGCCAGCTGGAAGGCGAGCGGACCGCGCTCGGTCAGGCCGAACGCGATATCGCGCGCACGCGCATCGTGGCGCCTCTGGCCGGACGGCTCGAGACCCGCCTGATCGACGTCGGTGACTGGGCGGCGGTAGGTACGCCGCTGTTCCGCATCGCCACCAACGATGTGCTGCGTGCGCAGCTGCCGTTCCCGGAATATGTCGCCGAGCTGCTGCGGCCCGGGCTGCCGGTGGAGCTCTCCTCGCCGGCGGTGCCCGACCGCATGGTGGAGGGCGTGATCGCCGAAATCCGGCCGATGATCGGCGCCGCCCGCGCCATCATCGTGATTGCCGAGTTCGCCAATCCGGGAGGATGGCGTCCCGGCGCCAGTGTCAACGGCAGTGTGACGCTGGCGAAACGTGAGGGCGCGCTGCTGGTGCCGGCAATGAGCGTGGTGCAGCGCCCTGGTGGCAAGGTCGTCTATGTGGTTGCCGGTGCCAGCGCCGAGGCCCGCGCCGTGCGCACGGGCATCCAGCAGGATGGCCTGGTCGAGATCGTCGATGGCCTGCGCGGAGACGAGACGGTGGTGGTGGATGGCGCCGGCTTCCTGACCGACGGCGCGGCGATCAACGTGCGCGCGGAGCAGACGCCGGAATGAGTCTGCCCGGGCTTTCGATCGAGCGCCATGTCCTCGCCTGGATGATGAGCGCGGTGCTGGTGCTGTTCGGACTGGTGGCGCTCGACCGGCTGGGCATGGATCGCTTCCCGCGCATCGACTTCCCCGTGATCTCGGTCACCACCTCGCTCCCCGGCGCCAACCCCGATGTGGTGGATGCCTCGATCACCAACATCATCGAGTCCGCCGTCAACTCGGTGCCGGGAATCGATGCGGTGATGTCGAACTCGGTGCCGAGCACCTCGGTCGTGGCGATCCAGTTCAATCTGGACAAGGACATCGACGTCGCCTTCAACGAGGTGCAGGCCAAGGTCAACCAGGTGCTGCGCCAGTTGCCGGAGGACGCCGATCCGCCAGTGGTGGCCAAGGTCGAGACCGACGCCTCGCCGATCATGTGGATCTCGCTGCAGGGAGACCGTACCCAGCAGCAGCTCAATCAGTACGCCCGCAACGTCATGAAGAAGGCGCTCGAGACCATCGACGGTGTCGGCGAGGTGCGTCTCGGCGGACGCCGCGACCGGACCATTCGCATCAATCTCCATCCCGAGCGCCTCGCGTCCCTCGGTCTGACGGTGCAGGACGTGGCCGACGCCTTCGCTCGCGAGCATTTCCAGCTGCCAGGCGGCTTTCTGGTTTCCGGCGCTACCGAGCGTCTGATCAAGCTGGATCTGGAGTACCACGCGGCGCAGGACTTCGCCGGTCTCGTCATCGCCCATCGCGAGGGCGCGACGATCAAGCTCGGCGACGTGGCGACGATCGAGGATGGCCTCGAGGACTTCCGCCGGCTGGCGCGCTTCAACAGCGAGCCCACGGTCGGGCTCGGCATCGTCAAGGTCGCCGGCGCGAACACGGTGGCGATCGTCGATGAAGTGAACCGGCGTCTGCAGGAGGAGATCATTCCCCAGCTGCCGCCGGGAATGCGTGCCACCATCGCTTCCGATCAGTCGATCTTCATCCGCGAGATGGTCGCCGCGCTGCTCGACAAGATCGTGCTCGGCACCCTGCTGGCAGGGCTGGTGGTGCTGCTGTTCCTGAAGAATCTGCGCGCCACCATCATCATCGCGCTCGCCATCCCGGTGTCCCTGCTGGGCGCCGTCGCCGTCATGTATTTCTTCGGTTACACCTTCAACTCGCTGACGCTGCTCGCGCTGCTCCTGCTGATCGGGGTGGTGGTGGATGACGCCATCGTGGTGCTGGAAAACATCTATCGCCACCGCGAGACGGTCGAGCCCGATCCGCTACGGGGCGCGCTCACCGGTACCAATCAGGTCGTGTTCGCGATTCTGGCGACGACACTGGCCCTGGTGGCGATCTTCGCGCCGGTGGCCTTCATGGGCGGCATCATCGGCCGCTTCTTCGAATCCTTCGCCGTCGTGGTGTCGG
This sequence comes from Gammaproteobacteria bacterium, assembly GCA_034002745.1. GTDB lineage: Bacteria > Pseudomonadota > Gammaproteobacteria > SZUA-140 > SZUA-140 > JAITWN01. The sequence continues at coordinate 12,042 of JAVEZY010000023.1, read as the reverse complement.
TCGGCGTACTCATATCCTATTTCGTCGCCGTCACCCTCACGCCGATGCTGTGTTCACGCTATCTGCGGGTCGCCGAATCGCACGGGCGCATGTATTGGGTCTTCGAGAACGGATTCCGCGCCTTGGATCGCGCCTACCGCCGTCTGCTCGACCTGGCGCTGTCGCACCGCTGGCTGACGGTGGCGCTCACCGCGTTGCTGGTGCTGTCCTCGGGCTGGTTCCTGCAGGCGATCGGCAAGGCTTTCGCACCGGAGGAGGATGAGGGACAGTTCGTGATCATCCTGCGCGCGCCGCTCGGCGCGGGCATCGAGTACACCGACGGCCGCCTGCGCGAGGTCGAGGCGATCCTTGCCGGGGAACCCTCGGTGCGCAGTTACTTCACCGCCATCGGGCTGGGCGACCAGGGTCAGGTCAACCAGGCGTTCGCCTTCGTGCGCATGCAGCCGCGCGAGCAGCGCAGCGAGCGGCAGCAGGACCTGCTGCCCCGCATCAATGCCCGGCTCGCCATGGTTCCCGGGGCGCGCGCGTTCGCCACGCCCGTGCCGATCATCGGCGGGCAGCGCGGCGATCCCCTGCAGTTCGTCGTCCGTGGTCCGGACCTGACGCGGGTCGCCGAACTCGCCACCCGTATCAGGGATCGCCTTGGCGCCGAGCATCCCGAGATCGGCCGTCTCGATCTCGATCTCCAGCTCGACCTGCCGCAGCTCGTGCTGGACGTCGATCGCGAGCGGGTGGCGTCTCTGGGGCTGGGCAGCCGCGACGTCGCCTTCGCCGCCAATGTGTTGGCGGGAGGGGTGGACATCGCCAAGTACAACGATCAGCCGGGTGACGGCGAGCGCTACGACGTGCGCCTCAAGGCCGTGGAGGGGCGGTTCACGGTGGCCGAGGACCTCAAGCGGATCTATCTGCGCAACGAGGCGGGTGACATGATCCGCCTCGATACGGTGGCACGCTTCGAGGAGAGCATCGCCCCCGCCGTGATCTCGCGCTACAACCTGCAGTATTCGGCGAATTTCTATGCGACGCCGGAAATCGCGCTGGGCGCGGCGGTGGAGATCGTGCGCCGCGTCGCCGGCGAGGAGCTGCCGCTCGGCTATTCCATCCGCATGCTGGGCGAGGCCGAAGAGTTCGAGAAGACTGCAGGCTACATCGTGTTCGTGTTTGTGCTCGCTACCGTGCTGGTCTACATGGTGCTCGCGAGTCAGTTCAACTCCTTCGTGCAGCCATTTATCATCATGATGGCGCAGCCGCTCGCGGTGATCGGTGGCCTCGTCGCTCTGTGGCTGACCGGACACACGCTCAACATATTCTCGATGATCGGCATGATCCTGCTGATCGGTCTGGTGGCGAAGAACTCGATCCTGCTCGTCGACCTGACCAATCAGTACCGGGCTGCGGGGAAGGGCGTCGATGAGGCGCTACGGCTGGCGTGTCCGATACGCATGCGCCCGGTCCTGATGACTTCGATGACCCTGATCCTGGCGCTCATGCCGGCGGCGACCGGACTCGGTGCCGGCTCCGACACGATTGGGCCGCTTGCGGTGGCGGTGATCGGTGGCATGATCAGCTCCACCCTGCTCGCGCTGGTGGTGGTGCCGGTGGTGTATTCGCTGATCGAGCGCCGGCTCGAAGTGCGCCGGCGCCGGCAGGGCGGAGCGACGACCTGACCTGCCGTCGCCTCCCGCGCCCCGGCACACCTCAGGACCGGTAGGTGAAGTGTCCGTGGGGAAGGTCAGCCATCAGCGCCCGGAAGTCGCGTCCGTTCATGTGTATCAGGGCTTCGTGGTCGCCAGCCTCGAAGTAGATTTCCGGCTGTTCGAGCAGAGAATCGTCGATCACCGTAGTGAGATCGTAGGCGTGGCCGACCGCGGGTATGGCGCCCGCGTCGCAATCGCTGAACAGCTTCATGACCTCCCTTTCCGGTGCCAGCCCCAGCATCCGGTCGAACTGGTGACGCAGTTTGCCGAGGTGCAGTTTCCGCGTTGATGGCAGCACGGCGACGATATAGCCGTTTGCGTCCTGCAGCAGCACCGATTTTGCGACCCGGTCACCGGGGACGTGAGCCGCTTCGGCCACATGTGCCGACGACACCGCCTTGGGGTGCTCAATGGTGTCGTACGGGAGTTCCTGCACCCGCAGATAGTTCTCCACCGCCTGGGCAATCGCCATAAAGCCTCCTGAGCCGTTCGTCGTATCAGCGTTCTCCTCGCAATTGAAACGCGATCGCCGCGTCGCCGACATCAGGGCGACACCGGATGAGCGCGGCACGCCAAGCGGTGGCTGCGCCATGGTGATGCACCAGCGACACGGGGCGTTTCGCTCTGGTGCAGCTTGTCGCGGCAAGGCTGTTGAAAAAATACCCTTACCGTCCCCTAACGTTCGGATAAATAACAAGAATTGCGATGTGGCACGGAGTCTGCAAAAGCCAGGGTGAGGACCATAAGCCCCGGGGAAATGCGGTACACATCAACGAGTGAGGGAGAACGAGAAATGCACAGCAAGAAGTTCAGCAGTCTGATGGCCGTGATGACTCTCGCAGTGCCGGCGATGGCGCTGCCGATGGCGGCACAGGCGGAACTGAGCGGGAACATCGGCGTCGTGTCGAAATACATCCTGCGCGGTATCGGCAACGAGAACACCGGCGCCGCGCTTCAGGGCGGTCTCGACTATGCGCATGAGAGCGGATTCTATGCCGGATGGTGGGGCTCCAGCCTGGACTATACGTACGACAAGGATGCGGATGAGGACTATTCGACCAACGGTTTCGAAAACGACTTCTATGCAGGATTCGCCGGTGAGGCGGCGGGTTTCAACTACAACGTCGGCCTGATTCAGTACTACTACCTCAACGTCGATGATTCGGATCTGACCGAGCTGCTGGTCAGTGCCGGCTACGGTCCCTTCTCGGTGCAGGCGCAGTACCTGCTCAACGACGGTTTGTGGGGAAACTCGGGCGATATCTATTGGACCGCGAACTACGACACGGCGCTGCCCTATGACTTTACCTTCGGCGCCTCGCTCGGGTACTACACCTACGATGACGATGATGCCGGCAACGACAAGCGCGGGTGGGCTACCACTACCAAGGACAGCAACTTCCGCCACCTCAACCTGACCCTGTCGCACCCGATCGGCAGTACCGGTGCCGACATGTCGGTGAGCTATATCGTCGCGGGCAAGGATCGCGAAGATACCGACTACGACGATACTCTGGTGCTCGGGATCAGTTACGCGTTCGATATCTGATCGACGCTTGCGGGCGGGGCGGCCGCGCGGTGCGGCCGTCTCGATTTTCCGCGAATAGTCGATAGCATAAGTTGACAGCGAGAAGTTTAATGACAAAAGTCTGAAGGAGAAGAAGTGAAAGGATCCGCGCGGGCTGCGCCGGCTGGCATCGGGTCTTGAACGGGGGATGATGAGGCGAATGTCCATTCTGGTGGCCTGCATGCTGGGCGCCAACCTCGGCTGGACGGATGCCGCCTTCGCGCAGGAGATGGAATTTCGCGGCTGGATCAGCCTGATTCCAGCGGGGCGTGTGGGCTGGCTGGAGAACGAGAACCGGTTGGGCGCGCTATGTCCCGGGGAAGGTGACCTGGATACGTGCCACGGCTCGCACCTGGCTCCAGCGATAGATGTCTATACCCTCCGCACCCATCCGGACTCCGCGGCGGAGGTGGTGGGCGAGCTGATCGTCACGGCGATGCCGGGGCGAGGACTTGCCTCGTACCACCGTGCCGCCACGGCAACGCAGGCGCTGTGGTTCACCCCTGACGTGTTCCTCCAGGACTGGGGTTATGGACCTCCGTTCTTTCATCAGACCTTTCTCGAAGAGCGAGACGGGTGGTACCGATTGCCTGCCGATCCCTGGGACACCCCGGTCTGGGTCGACGCCAAGGCCTCAGGCGGCCTGCCCGAGTTGCGTCTTCAGGCCGGCGACATCATCGAATTCGGTGGCCAGGGCTTCTACATCCTCCACACTGCGGAGCGAACCCTGTCCGTTCGACCGGAGCAGGACGCGGATATGTGGTGCGAGGCGGGAGATCCGCCGCCATTGCGCCCGGCCGAGCCGCAGCTGCTCGAATGGCGCGACCTGGTCGATGAGCGCGGCCACCTCCTAGTACGTCCCGGGTACATGAAGGGTTGCTAGTCGGATCGACGCCGCGGCGCCTGATCGTCATGGCATTTTTTTCCTGTGAATCCCGGGCCGGGCGTCGGCCCCAGTGTTTCGTGCGCTCCCTTTGGCGAGGCTGACGGATCCGCTTGTCAGCCTGTTTGCTGCGTGCTAACAATCAGCCCATCTTAGTGCCTGTCCGCTCGTTTCCACCGGTCCATAGACAGGGAGGGCGAAGCCATGATGGCGAGGCGAACGTGGAAGGCGATCATCACCAGCCTGATGGCCGTGCCGCTGCTGGCCCAGGCAGCGGGCGGAGTTCCGGAAGCGCAGTCCGGGCGCGGGCCTGACATCAGTCCGCCCGTCATCACCCACGTACCGCAGGACACTTTCCGCGCCGACGCTGCGCTGCGCATTCATGCGCGCGTGGTGGATGAAAGCGGCGTCGACGAAGTGGTGCTGTTCCACCGCAACGCCGGCGAGCTCGAATACCGGCAGACGCGCATGGCGCCGGACCGTGGCGCCGATTTCTACGTCGCCGAACTCCCCGCCGGCAGCGGACCGCGCATCGAGTATTTCATCCGCGCCACCGACACCGCCGGCAACACGCTGCTCGGCCGCCTGTTCGATCCCTATGTCACCACGGTGCTGGCCGCGGACGAAGCGGTCGCCTCGCCACCGTCTGCTGCCGCCGTCATTCCGCTGGCCCCTGCTGCGCAGCAGGCGCCGGCAGAGACCGCGCGGCCGGCGTTCGCGGCCCCTGGCGGCGAGCGCAGCGGACTGCCGCGCTGGGCATGGATCGGACTGGGGGTGGTCGCCGTCGCCGTGGTCGCCGCCGGCGCGGGTGGCGGCGGAGGCGGCGGCGATGCTGCTCCGCCGGGCGCGCCGGACGCCGGTGTCGGCACGGTGACGATCACGGCGCCGGTGCCATGAGGGGCGTGCTGATGGCGCTGCCTTTCCGCCCGGTCCGCTGCGCGCTTGCCACGGCGGTTGCGCTCATCACCAGTGGCTGCCTCGGGGAGCAGGACGTGGCGACGGAGACCGGGGCGATTCCATTGCCGCGCGCGATCGTCGATCTGCCGCGCCCCGAGGGCGTGCAGGTGCTGGTGTACCTCGATGACGAGGTCGAGCCGCGGCACCACGAACCCGATGTCGATGTCTCCAGCGGCGCGGTGACGCTCGAGTTCGAGGCGCCGGTGGGACAGCATGTCTTCCGCCTGGTGTTCACCTACGTCGATTCCGAAGTGCCGCGCGGCGATGGCGCGCCCTGGGTGCTGGCCGAATGGACTAGCGACACCGTCAGCGTCGTCGACGGCGCGCCGCTCGCGCTGCAGGTGGACAGCGCGGACTATGCCTATGCGGACGATGATGACGACGGCATCAGCAACATCGACGAGCTGAGAGCGGGCACGCGCGCGGATGATGCGCGCGATCCGCTGCCCCAGGAACCACCAGCGGAAGAGCCGCCACCCCAGGGCCCACCACCGGAGGAACCCGGAGAGCCGGAGGAACCCG
>JAVEZY010000023.1:0-6316 GCA_034002745.1 Gammaproteobacteria bacterium | reverse complement strand
CCCGAAGAGCCCGAGGAACCCGAAGAGCCCGAGGAACCCGAAGAGCCCGAGGAACCCGAAGAGCCGGTGCTCGTCCCCCCGTCCGGCGCCTGGCGCAGCGCCGATGGCGACATGCTCGGATTGTTCGCCGGCAACCGCATGCTGCTCGGTGGCGACAGGCGGGTGCGCGATGGCGACTGGGAACTGAACGAGGACGGCAGCTTCGGTGGCGTCGCCTCCGGTTATGCGGCCAACGGCAGCGCGCTGCCGTTGCCGGAACCCTTCACCGGCGAAGTCAGCGAAGGTCGCATGTCGCTGCAGTTCACCTTCTTCCAGAACGTGTCCCTCGAACTGGCGCCGGCCGCCGCTGCCGGCGACCGGGCGGAGCTGGCGCTCATCGCCCGCCAATGGACCGTGATCGGCGATAACGGTTACGTGCTGGTGCTGCCGGTCGGAGCGGATGGCCGGCTCTCGGGCGCGGGGGATTCCGCCGGATGCCTCTGGGACGGCAGCTTCACCGTGCCCGATGACGGGGTGAATGTGTATGCCGTCGAGCTGAGCCTGCAGGCGAGCAGCCCGGATGCGTGCGGGGGCATCGAAGGAGGGGGCTACCGCGGCCTGGCCACGATGGAGGGAGAGCGGCTGACGGTGCTGGCGGCCAACGGGTCCAGCGCCATCGCCATCGCGCTGGGGACCGAGCCGCCGCCGGCGGACGATGGCGATGACGGCGCAGGAGACGACGAAGACGACGAAGACGACGAAGAGCGTGATGACGATGCGGATGACGAGGATGACGAGCGCGACCGTCCGGGACGTCGCCGCTAGGCGCGCTCATGCGGACTGCGCGTCGCCGCGCATCTTCCTCCGCCATCCGGCATTCGCCATGCACGGCTGGCGATGCGGCCGCATTCAGTCCTCCAGCCGCAGACGCTCCAGCAGTTCGATGACGCCGCGCACGCGCCCGTCCATGTCCGCATCCTTCGGCAAGGGGAAAATCAGCCGGTCCGCTCCCTGCAGGCGGTAGCCGCCCTTGCCCTGGATGAGGGGGATGAGGCGGGCATTGTCGATGCGCGGCTCCGGACCCAGCACCAGGCGGCCTTCGCTTGCGCCGAGTTCGATCTTCCGCACTCCCATGGGCAGAGCGATGCGCTTGAGCTCGGCGATGCGGAACAGGTTCTTCGCCGCTTCCGGCAGCAGGCCGAAGCGGTCGATCATCTCCACCTGCAGTTCACGCAACTCCTCGGCATCCGCGGTGCTGGCGATGCGCTTGTACATCACCAGTCGCGTGTGGACGTCCGGCAGATAGTCTTCGGGAATCAGCGCCGGCGCGCCCAGCTCGATCTCCGCGTCGAGCGCGAGCGGCCGGTCGAGCTGCGGCTCCTTGCCGGCCTTGAGCGCGTCGACCGCGCGCTCCAGCAGCTCCATGTACATGGTGAAGCCGACTTCCTGAATCTGTCCGCTCTGATCCTCGCCGAGCAGCTCGCCAGCGCCGCGAATCTCGAGGTCGTGGGTCGCCAGGGTGAAGCCGGTGCCCAGCGTCTCGATCGACTCGATCGCCTCCAGGCGCTTCGCCGCATCGGCGGTCATGGCGTTGCGCGGCGGCGCGATGAGGTAGGCATAGGCCTGATGGTGCGAGCGACCGACGCGGCCGCGCAGCTGATAGAGCTGTGCCAGTCCCAGGTGATCGGCGCGGTTTATGATGATGGTGTTGGCATTGGGGATGTCGATGCCGCTCTCGATGATCGTGGTGCACACCAGGATGTTGAAGCGCTGGTGATAGAAATCGAGCATGATGCCCTCGAGTTCGCGCTCCGGCATCTGGCCGTGGGCGATGCGCATCCGCGCCTCGGGGATGATCTCCTCCAGCTCGCGCGCCACCTTCTCGATGGTGCGCACCTCGTTGTGCAGGAAATAGACCTGACCGCCGCGATGGATCTCGCGCAGGCACGCCTCGCGCAGCAGCGTGCGGTTCCATTCGCGCACGAAAGTCTTCACCGCCAGGCGGCGCGGAGGCGGCGAGGCGATGACCGACAATTCACGCAACCCGGCGAGCGCCATGTTCAGGGTGCGCGGGATCGGCGTCGCGGTCAGCGTCAGGATATCCACTTCCGCGCGCAGCGCCTTGAGCCGCTCCTTCTGACGGACCCCGAAGCGCTGTTCCTCGTCGATGATCACCAGGCCGAGATCCTTGAAGGACACCTGGCCATGCAGCAGCTTGTGGGTTGAGATGATGATGTCGATGCGGCCGTCGGCCAGCTCCTCCATCAGCTTCTCCTGCTCGCGTCCAGAGCGGAAGCGCGACAGCACCTCGATGCGTACCGGGAAATCGGCGAAGCGGTCGCGGAAGTTGCGGTAGTGCTGCTGGGCGAGCAGGGTGGTCGGCACCAGTACCGCGACCTGGGCGCCGGCCTGCACCGTGAGGAAGGCCGCCCGCATCGCCACCTCGGTCTTGCCGAAACCGACGTCGCCGCACACCAGGCGATCCATCGGACGCGCGGTGGACAGATCGGCGATGACATCGCTGATCGCCTCGAGCTGGTCGGGCGTTTCCTCGAACGGAAAGCCGGCGGCGAAGGCCGCGTACTGCTCGTCGGGACCGGCGAAGGCGCGGCCCTCGCGCGCCTCGCGCCGGGCGTAGACATCGAGCAGCTCGGCCGCGACATCGCGCGCCCGCTCCGCTGCCTTGCGCCGCGCGCGCTGCCACTGCCCGCTGCCCAGGCGGTGCAGCGGTGCCTGCTCGGGCGCCGAGCCGGTATAGCGGCTGATCAGGTGCAGCGAGGAGACGGGGACGTAGAGCTTGTCTTCGCCCGCGTATTCGAGCTTGAGGAACTCGGTGGTCATGCCGCCGGCGGTGAGGGTCTGCAGGCCCAGATAGCGGCCGACGCCATGTTCCTCGTGCACCACCGGCGCGCCGACGGCGAGCTCCGTCAGGTTGCGGATGATGGCGTCGGCATCGCGCTCCCGGCGCTTGGCGCGGCGCCGCCGCTGCATCACGTACTCGCCGAAGATCTGTGTCTCCGAGATCACCGCGAGCGCGGGCTCGTCGATCAGAATGCCCTCGTCGAGCCCGCCGACGGTGATTGCCAGCCGCTCGCGGCCCGCGGCGAAGGCGCTCCAGCCCGCGATCTCGGGCGGCGCCGAGCCGGTCGCGTCGCGGAGCATCTCGATCAGCGTCTCGCGCCGGCCCGGGGTTTCGACGACCAGCAGGGCGCGGCCATCGAAACGTTCGATGAACTCGCGGAAGGGGCCGAAGGGTTGACGCGACGCCGAGGCGGCCGCCAGCCGGGGCGGAGCCTGTAGCGCGAAATCGACCTCGGCATCGGACACCTGGCCGGTGGCGAAGGCTTGCAGGCGCGCCAGGCGGCAGCATGCGAGGCCGCGTTCGATCTCCTCCGGCGCCACGAAGACCGCGGAGGGCGCCAGCAGCGGACGTTCGATATCGTGACGACCCTGTTCGTAGCGCTCATCGATCTCTGCCCAGAACTGCTTCGCCGCGCTGTCCGCACCCTCGAGAGTCAGCACCAGACTGTCTTTCGGCAGATAGTCGAACAGCGTCATCGTCTGCTCGAAGAACAGGGGCAGATAGTATTCGATGCCGGGCGGCGCGATGCCTTCGCTGACATCGCGATAGAGCGGCGAGCGCTGCGGATCACCGGCGAATTCGCGGCGGAACCCCTGGCGGAAGCGATCGATCGCTTCCTCGTTGAGCGGAAATTCGCGCGCCGGCATCAGATCGATCGAATCCACCTGCTCGATCGACAGCTGGGTTTCCGGATCGAAGGTCCGGATCGTATCGATTTCGTCATCGAGCAGGTCGATGCGGAAGGGGCGATCGCTGCCCATGGGGAAGAGATCGAACAGACTGCCGCGCACGCAGTACTCGCCGTGCTCCATCACCTGCGAGACGTGGCGGTAGCCGCTGTGCTCGAGCTGGCGGCGCATGTCATCGATGCCCATGCGCTCGCCGGCCTTGAGATGGAGGCTGTAGGCGTCAAGGTAGGCCTTGGGCGGCAGCCGCACCATCGCCGTCGGCACCGGCACGATGACCACACCGCGCCGCAGGGTCGGCAATCTTCGCAGCGCGTCCAGGCGCTCCGACACGATGTCCTGGTGCGGCGAGAACACATCGTAGGGCAGCGTCTCGCGGTCCGGCAGGATCAGCGTGGGCAGCTCGCCATCCAGATAGAAGCGCAGGCTCTGCTCCAGCCGGTCGGCCGAATTCTGGTCCGGCGTGAGCACGATCGTCGCGCCCTCATGGCGCCGGGCGGCGCCAGCCACCACCAGCCCGACTCCGCTGCCATAGAGACGGCCCCAGCGTTGCGCTGCACCGGGCGCCGGCAGGGGGGGATCGAACGGGCTGCGTAGATCTCGTGCGTCTGCGGGTACGGGCATGGGAGCGATCGGATCGGAAATCAACGAAGCGCGAGATTATCGCACAAGTGTGCGGCCAGCAGCCGAAGTCGCGCACGGAGGCGTTCAGCATTATGAAGAATGGGGCGGGTTGTGCGCTGGAGACGATTCACGAGGCTGCCGATGAAAGACCTCAGTGGGTCGGGGAGATCTTGGGATGAGCACACAAGACATGTGGATGGTGCGGGCTGCCAAGGGCAGGGTGGTCAACGAATTCCTGGACAAGGGGGTCGTCGCCATCGGTTTCGATGACGTCGGCGATCTCGGCCGGTATACGGACAAGGCGGAGCTCCATGCCGCGGTGGTCAAGTGCCGCCCTGGCGCCCGCGCCGGCAATCGCGTGTCCGCCGCCAGCCAGCTCTATCGCTTCCGGGCCGAGCTGCGGGAAGGCGACCGCGTAATCACCTATGATCCGGGCCGCAGGATCTACCTGCTGGGGACCATCAAGGGACCCTACAGGTACGATCCCGAGCTGATTCCTCCCTTCTTCCATGTTCGAGAGGTGGACTGGGAGGGAGAAGTCGAGCGTGATCGCCTATCCATGGCCACCAAGAACACGCTTGGTTCGACCCTGACTCTGTTTCGTGTGTCGGCGACAGCATCCGAGGAGCTCGAGGGGCTGCTGCGCGGACAGGCGGAAGTGTCAGCCGCCGCCCTGGAGGCGGAGGAAGAGGAGGACGAGGCCAGTCTTCTCCAGCGTTACAGGGAAGAGGCCTTCGAGATCATCAAGGACCGGGTCAACCGGCTCGACTGGGACTCAATGCAGCAACTGGTCGCCGCGCTGCTCAGGGCCATGGGATACAAGACGCGAGTCGCGGAGCCGGGACCTGACCGCGGCGTCGATATCATGGCTTCGCCGGATGGCTTCGGCTTCGAATCCCCCCGCATCATGGTGGAGGTGAAGCACCGCTCGCATGCCGTTGGCAGCCAGCAGATCCGCAGCTTCCTCGGTGGACGGCACAAGGACGACAAGGGGCTCTACGTGAGCACCGGAGGTTTCACCAAGGACGCTCAATACGAGGCGGACCGGGCAAGCATCCCGGTTACGCTCATGGATCTCGATTCGCTGGTGGCCGGCATCCTTCAATACTACGAGCAGATGGACATGGAAGGCAGAAACCTTCTGCCACTCACCAAGGTCTACTGGCCGGCGTGATCGAATAGTCCGGTTGGTGTTATGCCGCGAGGAGCGTTCCCTTCCAAAGGGAAGGGTCATGTTTCCAATCTCGGGCGGGGATTGAATTGTCCCCGGCGTCCGCTATCATTACGCCCCGATTGAATCCGGAAACCCGGAAAAAATCAGTCAGTTGGCCATCCCATTGCGGGCGGCCAGCTATGGATGTGTTCAACTTAAGGATGGATCTCAGGCAATGAAGCTTTACTACACTCCGGGCGCGTGTTCGCTGTTTCCTCACATCATCATCAGGGAGCTTGAGCTCTCCGCCGAGCTGGTCAGGGTCGACCTGAAGAAGCGTGTTCTCGAGGATGGAGCGGATTACCGAACGATCAACCCGTTTGGTTACGTTCCGGCCCTCGAGCTGGACAACGGAACCGTTCTGCTCGAAGGGCCGGCCATCGCGCAGTACCTGGCGGATCAGAAGCCGGAAAAGGGCGTCGCGCCGTCGAATGGAACTCTGGAGCGGTATCAGCTGCAGCAGTGGCTGAACTTCCTGGCCACGGAAGTGCACAAGGGATTCTCGCCGCTGTTCCATGCGCAGGTGGCTGGCAAGTACGCGGAGATCGCCTCGCAAAAGCTCCGCGCTCGCTTCGAGTGGATCGATGAGCAGCTGGCCAAGCGCAGCTATCTCATGGGCGACAGCTTCACCGCCGCGGACGCCTATCTGTTCGTGATGACCGGCTGGTGCAGCGCGTCCTGGATCACGACCTACTTCAATACCGGCTTCGATCTCAACGGACTTCCGCATCT
>JAVEZY010000022.1:0-41879 GCA_034002745.1 Gammaproteobacteria bacterium | reverse complement strand
GGTCAACGCGGCGAACCGCGTTGCAGTCTTGAAGACCGGGACTGCCAGGGCATGCCGCTGACGACTGTCAGCAACGCATGGCGTGAGGATGGGCGCGAAGCATGGCTGCCGTCGCAGGGAAAACCGATTCGCGGACGGCCCGCTTTAGGCAATGGCCGGCGTCACGAGACAGGGCAAAGACCAGGGCACCGAAGGCCACGCGGGCCTTCGGCTGAAGAGAAAGGAAGACCACCTGTGGGCTGCGTCAGCGCGGGCCGTCGTCAAAGCCGTTCGCTGCGTCAGCAATCGCACCCGGCCCGTTTCGTGGCTGGGGCCGGAATCCTCTGGCGTGCATCCACACACAAAGGGAGCCCGTTGTTCCGCCGGCGGGCACCGGCACGGAATACCCTCGGCCCAAGGGGCCTCCTCACGGCTCGCGCGGCGGCAAGGCGTCAGGAAGCCCCTTATAACCGAGGCGAGGCACACCGATCAAGGGAATGGCGGCGGGCGCGATTCGTGGGAGCAATGACCTTCTCGCCCCGTCGCCCGATGGCGGGCAGACGGGGCGCGCACACCGTTGCAGAAGGAGACGCGCGCTTTGGAGTCCCGCGCGGTGCGGGACGTTTGCCTCGCCGCCAGTGAAGGGCCGGCGCGGCAGGGGGAAGCGAGGATCAGGACGCCTTGGAGGCAGCGCGCCGCTTGCGCGGTGCGCTGCGCCGGCCCGTCGGGGACTCGATCGGCAACGTACCCTTGCAGTCCGGGTAGCGCGAGCAGGACCAGAACGCGCCGCTCTTGCCCTTGCGCTGCTGCATCGGTGCGCCGCACTGCGGGCAGGCCGGCGCCGGCGGCAGCTTGAGCGAGAGCGTCGCGCCGCGGTACTGCTGCACGAGCTGGCCGACCCACACGGACTGCTTCTCGATGAAGGTGTCCAGCGCCATCTGGCCGGCCTCGATCATGTCCAGCGCCTGCTCCCACACCGCCGTGGTGCCGGGGTCGGCGATGGCCGAGGGCACCGCGTCGATGAGCGTGAATGCCGCGTCGGAAGCGCGGACGGCGCGGCCTTTCTTGACCAGGTAGCCGCGACCGATCAGACCGTTGATGATGTTGGCGCGTGTCGCCTCGGTGCCGATGCCGGTGGTATCTCGCAGCTTCTGTTTCAGGCGCGGGTCGGTCACGAACTTGGCGACGGTCTTCATGGCCTTGATCAGCTCGCCCTGCGTGTAGGGTTTGGGCGGCAGCGTCTTCAGCGCCTTGAGATCCACCTTTCCGACCGGGCAGGACAGGCCCGCATGCAGGGCGGGCAGCACCTGGCTGCGCTGCGCATCCTCGCCATCGGCATCGTCCGGCCCCGGCGTCGCCAGCACCTCGCGCCAGCCGGTGACGGCGATCTGCTTGCCCACGGCCGCCAGCGACTGACTGCCGCACGAGAACTGCGCTACCGTCCGGTCGAACTCATGGTGCGGGAGGAACTGCGCGAGGTAATGAGCGCGGATCAGCCGGTAGACGGCCAGTTCCTTCTCGTTCATGGCCGACAGGTTGGCGGGCTCCAGCGTCGGGATGATGCCGTGGTGAGCCGACACCTTGCCGTCGTTCCATGCACGCGAGCGCTGTTGGCGATCCAGGCGCTCGATCAGCGGCCGCAGGCTGGGGTCGGTCTTGACCAGGCTGTCGAGTACGGTCGGTACCTCAGCCAGCATGCTCTCGGGCAGGTAGCCCGAATCCGAGCGCGGATACGTTGTCGCCTTGTGCGTCTCGTACAGCGCCTGGGCAATGTCCAGCGTCTCCTGCACGTCGAGGCCCAACTGCTTGGAGCACACCTCCTGCAGCGTGCCCAGGTCGAACGGCAGCGGCGGCCCTTCGCGAACGCGCTCGGTTTCTACCGACAGCACCTGGGCGGAGCCGGCCGTGCGCAGGCGCTCGGCGGCCTGCTGCGCCACCGGCTGTTGCAGGCAGCGGCCCGCATCGTCGGTGCTGCCTTGCGGCGGCGTCCAGCTTGCGACGAAGGGCTGGCCTGCATGCGATAGCGCAACCTCGATGGCCCAGAACGGTACGCAGACGAAGCGCGCGATCTCGCGATCGCGGTCCACGACCAACTTCAGCGTCGGCGTCTGCACGCGCCCCACCGACAGCACGCCGCTATAGCCGGCCTGGCGCCCCAGCAGTGTGAACAAGCGGCTCAGGTTCATCCCGATCAGCCAGTCGGCGCGCGATCGGGCGAGTGCGGAGAAATACAGCGGCAGCGTCTCGGCGGACGGCTTGAGCGCACCCAGCGCCTTGCGGATCGACGCATCGTTGAGCGCCGACAGCCACAGGCGCTGAATCGGCCCGCGGTAGCCGCATAGCTCGATGATCTCGCGGGCGATCATCTCGCCCTCGCGGTCGGCGTCGGTCGCAATCACCAGCTCGCCCGCCTTGGCGACGAGCTGCTGCACGACCTTGAATTGCGCTGCGGTCGCCGCCTTGGGCTCGACACGCCAACGCTCAGGAAGAATGGGCAGTTGCTCGATGGCCCAGCGCTTGTATTGCTCGCCGTAGCCTTCGGGCGGAACCGCCTCCACCAGATGACCGATGCACCAGGTCACGACGACACCCGCGCCGCTGTAGCAGCCGTTGCCGCGTTGACCGGCACCCAGCACACGGGCGATGTCCTTGCCCTGGGACGGCTTCTCGCACAGGAACACGCGCATGAAGCCTCCTTGGAAATGTGCGGTTCATCGGATGAGCGTCAGCTTGGCGGGGCCAGGAGATGCCGGCAGCAAGGAAGCCGATTGATGCAGACACCGCTTTGTGATCGGCAGGCGGTCCGTTGCCGCAGCGGTGCGCATAGACCGCAGGAGCCGGCACAGCAAGAGCGTCGTTTCGGGAGGGCGGCTGGAACGCTGTGGACGACCTTGGAGCTATCCCCTGGGGATAGCTCGCTGGTGCATCGCGGGCGTATGACGGTTGCTACAGCCGCCCGCGGTGCATGGTCACGGGCCCCCGGTTGGCTTGGTGCCGAGCGTCACCGCCTCGACGCGATACGGCAGGATGCCGACGCGGCGAGCCTCGATCTTGAAGGTCACCCGCTCGTTCTCGTCCGCGTCCTCCCATTCGTCGCGCACGGTCCGGCCTTCGACCAGTACGCGCATGCCCTTCTGGTACAGCGACTGCCAGCGCTCGGCATCGCGATGCCACAGCTCCACGGGCGCCCAGAAGCCGCCGCGGTCCTCGTACTCGCCATCCTTCTTCGGGATGGGGTTGTCGAAATAGACGTTCAGGCGCAGCAGCCTGCGCGGCTCGTCGTTGCCGTTGGGGAATTCGCGGTACTCCGGCGCAGAGCCGATGTTGCCCTCGCCGACGAAGTGGGTGCTCATGGTGACTCCTTGGGGGTAGTGGGAATGGACGCGACGTGCCCGTGGACACGCCGCAGATAGGTCGCCTCGGCTTGCGCCATCCTGCTGGCGCATTCCAGTGCGAGGCGGGCGATGCTGTGGGTCAGGCTGATCTGCATGTTCAGCGCGATGCGCTGCAGTTCGATCACATACAGGTCGTCGATCAGCGAAGCCGGTGTCGCGGAGCGATCGAGGAGCGACGCCCACAAGGCGACGCCCATGGCCGAACGGTCGAGGTTGCGCCAGCGCAGAAAGGTCGTCCCTGCGCCAGTCGTCTGCTGGGCCAGTTGCACATCGAGCAGGTTGAATGGGTAGGCCCGCGCCTGTGGCAACACCTGCCGCTGCGCCAGGCCGATCAGCTCGTCGCGCAGCACCATGCACTGGCTGGCCCAGGTCTCCAGACTCCCTTTACCTTTAAAAGGCTGTAAAAGGCCCTTTAGGTAGCCTGCGTGTTCCAACCTCTGGAAGTCCGCCTGTCCCAGCGGACTGAAGCGCGCCGGACGGCCGGAAGACGCCGCCGCGGTCATGCTTGGGTTCCCCCATCATCTTGCGCCGCGGTGTCGGCTGCGCCATCGGAGAAGCTTGACTCCGAGGCGTCCGCGGCCCGTGCCTCGGGGCGGCTTCCCCGTCGTGTGATGGGCGGCGCAAAGCGCGAACGGCGCGTGCCTTCGAGCACGTCCTGCGGCAGCTCGCCGAACTTCTCCAGCGCCGCCCGCGCCACAGCGTTCTTCGCCGCGAAGTCGTCGCGGGTCGTGCCGGAATAGCGGTACTGCTGGGCCAGGGAGAACAGGCTGCGCAGCGCATGCGCGCCGTCGTTGAGCCAGCGCTCCAGTGTGCTGCGGTCGATCAGCGCCGTGTGGTGCGCCAGGATCAGCTTGCGCGCCAGGTCGTCGTAGTCGGCCAGCAGAAAAACGGCGGCAAAGCCGAGCTGGGCATTGACGAACAGCGGCAGTTTCACCGGCTGCACGTTCAGGTTCTCGCCGAGGCTGAGCGCAGGAGGGACGTCCGCGAGCACCTGCTCGACTTGCTCACGCAGGGCCTGCAGGCGGACCTTCGTATCAGCCAGCTTGTCCTCGATGCGCAGCATCCACCAGTCCGAGTAGGGATCGTCCTGCTCGGCGCCGCGCTTCATCTTGTTCATCACGCTGATGTAGCCGTTGAGACCGACGATGCCGGGGCGCCCGTCGACCGGCGCGCGGCCGTGCCAGATGCGTGAAGCATGGTGGGTGTGCAGCGTCAGCGACATCGCGCTGCGCAGCGATCCGAGATTCAGTTGCAGGGGTTCGTTGGCCATGGAGACGACTCGCTGTAAATGAACGAGTCGCCAGCATCGGCATCGGCCGGAAGGCCGTCAGTGAACAAGCTGCACTCGGCGCTTGCCGGGTTTGTTCGCGCTGGAAGGCCGCCTGTCCCAGCTATCCCCCGGGGATGGCTGCCCGGCTCACAAGCCGAAATCTTCCCGGAAACGATCGATCTGGTGCATCCGCTCGTGCAGGATCGTCACGACGCCGATGTCGCCGTTCGAGAGCCACCGCCAATAGACGAAGTGCCGCTCGTAGCGGAAGAAGTAGCCATCGATGCCGAACTCGGCCGGAATGGGCCGCGATGGCGTGTGGTGGGTCGCGATGCCGTCGATGGCCTCGAACAGGCCGGTGATGTAGCGGTCGGCCTGCTGCGTGCCCCAGCGATCCCGGGTGTAGCGATAGATCTCGTCGAGCCGCCAGGACGCCGCCTCCTGGACGCGGATCTGGACCCCGGACACGCCGTCAGGTCCGGTTGCGCGCGATCACATCGGCTGCCGTCAGCGGCTTGTACGCCGATTCCGGCGCGGCAAAGGCGTGGGCCAGCTCCGCCCTGAGTCGCTCGAACGCCTCCTTCTCCGTGCGCTCCTTGTCGCGGCGGATCAAGTCCCGCACATATTCGCTGACGTTCTCGTAGGCGCCGTGTTCGCCTACGTTGGCGGCGACGAAATCGCTGAGGGGGCCGCTGAGGCGAACCGTCATCGTCGTGGTGGTCGTTCGGGCCATGGCTCGGTCCTCTGGCTGCCTAGTGTATTCAATATAAACAAGAACGAATACACGCACAAGCTCCAAGCCAGTGCTCCAAGCCTGTGCGCCAACGTGGTGCTTCGGCCATCCGCAGGGAGCATGTTGCTGGTCACGGGGCGGCATGAACGTCGGCGCGCGCCGGAAGGCTGCCCGTCCCAGCTATCCCCCGGGGATAGCCCGGCCGCTCAGGGATCATGCAGGATCGACCGCAACCGCGCCAAGTAGGTACGCGCAACCTCGGGGTCAGCGGCACGGGAAGCGGGGGGCGATGGCGCCGGCGCTGCGGGTTGAGGCGATGGCGGTCCGTCTTCGACCGCCCAGGCCTTGAACTCCCCACGGATCGCCTTCTGGATGATGCCGAACAGATAGCCGGCCGGATTGCGCACCGTGCTGCCGCGGCAGCGCGCTGCCCACTCGTCGAGCACCGCCTGCCGCTGGGTCTCCTCCATCTGCTGCAAAGCGATCATCGCACCAGCCTGCTGCTCTTCCTTCAAGCGCAGGAATCGCTCGGGCAGTCGCAGGTTCTGCAGCGTCTTCGCGCGCGGTACTGTACGTACTTCATCAATACGATCCTTACGTACTGTACGGTCCTCCTTCGGATTCCGAAGAGAGCCATCCGGCGCGGGTTTCGGCCCCACTTCGGATTCCGAAGACGGGCGTTCTGCATTCCGAAGCAGGCCATCTTTGCCTTCTTCGGATTCGTGGTCGACACCCATCTGTGGATAACTTGGCGTCGCCCAGCCATGCCGGGCCACGTGCTGGGCCAGCACCTGCAAGCGCGTCGGCAGTGTGCGGCCGCTGAGCAGCGGATCTTCGGCGATCTCCTTCAGCGTGTGCATGCCGACGATCTGCACCGCCTTGGCGGCATGGGTGAGCGCCTGGCTCACCAGACCCAGATAGTCGGGGTCGAGCTGCATCGCTTCGAAGGGCGTCAGCGGTTCGTCGTGCAGGACATAGAGGTTGCCCAGGATGCGGCCAGTCTTGGGATCGCGGCGGCGGCGCACCAGGCTGAGCCAGCGCGTCAGGCGCAGCAGCGTCAAGGCGCGCGCGACGGTCTCGTGCGAGGCCTGCGCCCCGCACGGCATTGAGGCCAGGTAAGGCCGAAGCTGGTCATAGGTCGGAAAGGCCGTCACACCGTCGTCGTTGAGCTGCAGGCGGAAGACCTGCCAGGCGTTGCGCTCCAGCGGCGTCAGGCGCCGGTCGAGGAACAGCGCTCGCGGCACGCTTTCATGGCGATTGCCGCTGTACAGGAAACCGTCGCCGGCTGGCGCCGTGCCTTGCGCCTTCGCCAGGTTCTGCAGCGCATCGTCGAACAGCGCCGACAGCGCCAGGGGACCATCGCGCCGTGGTGCGCCGCCCGTCGCCATCGCCTACACCAACCCCTGGTCGATCCAGTTCCGTATCGCCGCCCAGACCACCGACATCGGCAGCGATAGGGTCTCGGCGAGGTCCATGGCCAGGTCCAGCATGGCCAGTTCGTCGTCCAGCGGGATGTGGCGCTCAGCAACGCCGGCCTTCCAGTGCCTCCACAGGGCGGCTTCCTGCGCCTCGTCCAGCACCGGGTGCCGCCCCTTGCGCTTGGGCAGCCCGAGGATGTCGCGCCGCAGGGCGACCTCCTGATGCGTGAGGCCATAGAAGCGGCTGACCATCTCCGTGCTCGCACCCAGGCGCAGCATGCGGTCCACCGTGGCGATTTCCTCTTCCACGTCCCGCACCTGGTTCAGCAGCCGCTTCAGCACCTCGCGGTTCACCGACACCGAACACCACGACACCGTGGCGTTCACCAGCACGCTGACCAGCGCCGGGTGCTTGAGCGCATCCAGTTCCTCGTCGCCGAAGCCCATCGCCTTGCAGCGGCGCAGTTGGCCGTTGCGCAGGTCGTGCAGCGCCTGGGCGATGACGGCCTGGTTGAGCGGGTGCGGTGCGGACATGGCGATCTCCCCGATCAGGAACCGCGGCCGGTGTCGCCGGACGTCGCGCCGGTTTCCAGCTCCAGCAGGCGGCGCGCCAGGCGCAGCAGCCGGAACAGCTTGACGAGCCCGGCATCGCTCAAGCGCGTGCCGGATGCGTCGCCATGCCCGTGCAGCAACGGCGCCAGGTCGTCGGCCAGCGCGGCACGATCCTGTCCGGCCAACGATGCGGGTACCGCGCTCAGCACGTGCAGCAAGGTCAGCACCGCGCGCCCGAACGGCGGCAAGGCCGGCAGCGTGCGCGGGGAGACGCAGACGAACCCGATGCCGCCATGGCTCGGCTCGATGTGCCCGGCCACCGCCGCCTCTTCGGCGATCTCGTGGGCGAACTGCGCGATGTGCGCGCGCAACCGGTCGGGCACGTCCAGGCCGGGCTCGATGTACCAGACATCCGAGATGGGATAGAGCCCCCCGGCCTGTACGGGGATGGCGCGCAGCGCGTCGGCCTCGAAGTCCGGCAGCCGGTCGCCCATCTGGTCGGCGACCAGACGCTGAATCGACTGCAGCCGCTCGGTGGTCGGCGCCAGGGAGACAATGTGGCCCTGCAGGCGCCCCTCGCGCTGTTCATCGCACCGTTCATCGCGTTGCTCGTCGCGTTGCTCGTCGCGTTCGCCTGGTGCCTTTGCGCCATCGGCGGCCGTTGACGTGATGCTTGGCCGCACCGAGGGCGGCCCGGCCGCAGGTCCAGGCGGTGGGCTGGCAGGGTCTGCCGGCACCGCCGGTAGTCGTGGGGACGCGGGCGGCGGCACCGCGGGAGCGCTGGACACTTCCGGGCTCACCGGCGACGGCTCACGGGTCAGCGCCCGATGGCGGCTTTCGCTGTCGTCGATCTCGAGACTCAGCGTGTCGTAGTCCGCCCCCAGCAGCTCGGCCATCCGGCCCACCAGTTCGTCCTGCACCCGCTGGAGCACGAAGCCGTCCGGCTGGACGTCGAACTGCGACAGCACGTCCTGGAACAGCGTGGCGAAGTCCTCGGACAGTTCGCGGCCCAGCGCACGTCGCTCCCAGGTGCGCTCGCACGACCTGCGCAGCACCGCCAGTCGCTCCACCTGGTGGCGGCCCAGCCCGCCGTACAGTACCGTCGGTATCGCCGGCAGCAGGTAGCACACCGCATCCTGCATGCGGCTGATGTGCGACTGCTGTACCGGGTAGCCGTCGGCCGTCAGGCGCCGGGCCAGTTCGGACTGCGACAGCGGTTGGCCGCCGGTCTCCTGCTCGTAGAGCTCGCGGGCCTTCTCGATGCCCAGGGCGCGCTCGATGAAGGTCAGCCCGCCGCGCAGCTCGTTCTCGGCCAGATGGCCGGTCAGCGCCACGATCTCGCCGCGCTGCGGCCACGGCCGGAACAGGCAGGCGACGCGGAAGAACCGTTCCTCCCTGGTCTCGCTCCACAACTCGCGCAGGATCGCCAGCCGCGTATTGCCGCCGTTGCGAATGATGTAGTGCGCCTCGCCCGGCCTGCGCGTGATCGCGGGGGGCGCGTCCAGCCCGCGTTCGCGGATGGACGCCTTGATCTCCGCATAGGCCGGGTTGCGCGTCACGCGCGGGTCGTGGTCGTAGGGCCGCAACTGGTCCAGCGTCACCACCATCGGCGTGTCGGCGATGGGGTCGCTCAAGGTCGCGGCCGAAGGGCCGCTGCGCTCGAAGCCGGTGGCCAGCAGCTTGGCAGCCATGTCCTGCGGCGTCAGCTCAGCCACGGCCGTTCTCCTGCGCCTGCCGGTCGGCGCGGCGAAGTTGCGCGCGGGCATTGCGGTCGGCACGGTGGTCGCTCGCCGTCGAGCTGGTGTAGATCGACGCGCAGCCTTGCTTCGTGAATTTCAGGTGCCCGCCGGACGTGCGCACCACGCGCCAGCCTTCGCCCAGCGCGAACTCGATCAGCGCGCGCAGCCGTTCGCGGCCGCGCGCCAGTTCATGCGCGCTCGCCATGGCCGGCCCCTCCCGCATCGGCCCGGCCGGTGACCAGCGCGAAGCGCTCCCGCCACGCGGGGAACAGCTCGCCGGCCAGCGTGCGCATGGTCTCCAGCGCCGCGGGCGCCGTGCGCCCAGCCGGCTGCCGGTACTCCACCCGGTGCACCGGCAATTCTCGTGTCGCAGCGCGCGGATAGGCTTCGATGGCCGGCACGTCGGTGCCCAGCACCTGCACGCCGGCCTGTTCCTGGAACACCTGTCGCAGCGCCTGCTGGACCAGCCGCGCGTTCGACGACACCGGATGCACACGGTTGATGAGCAGGCGCAGCGGCGGCGGCTCGATGCCCAGGTGCCGATACGGCGCGATGTCCTCGATCAGTTGCAGCGTGCCGCGCCGCAGCTCGCGCGCCGCGAGGATTTCCGGCGTCACCGGCGACAGCGCCAGGTCGGACGCCAGCACCGCCATCTCCAGCAGCACGCTGCGCGCGCCCTGGGTGTCGATCAGCAACAAGTCATAGTGCGCGCGGAAGACGGGAAGCAAATGGCGCAGTCGCAGGCGCCCATCCGGTGCGTGCAGCAGCAGCGTGTTCAGTTCGCCGCGGTCGTCGTTGGAGAGCACCAGGTCCAGGCCCGCGATCGCGGTGCGCGACACCAGTTGCTCGATGCGCCGCTCGTTGAAGGCCAGCATCTCGTAGATGCCGCCGGGCGCGCGCACGTCCAGCGTGAAGTAGCTCGACAGCGTGGGCTGCACGTCCAGGTCCAGCAGCAGCACGCGCAGCCCGGCATCGGCGATGAAGCCGCCCAGGTTGGCCGCCGTCGTGGTCTTGCCCACGCCGCCCTTGGTCGAAATGATGGACACCACCTGCATGGGCTTCTCCTCGTCGAATGGCATGAACCGAGAAGAAGCGTCAGGCGCGTTCTTTGAGGCGATCGGCGATCCACTGTTCGATCTCCACCGAGTCCCAGCCCACCGCGCGCACGCCCAGGCGCAGCGCCTTGGGGAACTTGCCTTCCTTCATCAGGCTGTAGATGTGTGCGCGCTTGAAGCCGGTCTTGGCTTCGACCTCGGCGCGGCGCAGGATGCGGTGTTCGGTCGGCGTGGCCGGGGCGGTGGTCTGCGAAGACATGGTGGGCACTCCTTGACGCTCGGTGGCGCTGTTACGGAAGTGCTTCGTATTCAATAGGGCATGCTGGACAAATGCACTGCAACTGCAGTGCGTGCGACTGCAGTTGCAGTCGAGCCTACGCGGCGCCGACCTGCCGCTTGGCGGCCGCGAACTTCGCCCAGAGCGTCCGTTCGCTGATGCCCGGTCGCCCTTCGTGGTGGGCGATCAACGCGCTGATCACCGCTTCCATGGTCTCGAATGACGAGTAGGGCGTGCCGCTTGGTGATTTTCCTAGCAACAGCGTGAGCAGCCCGCCGACGATGTTCAGGTAGGTGGTCTCGCTCCTCGGGGGCAGAACGCGTTCGGATGGGCCTTGGCGCTTGATCTCCTTGCGCAGGACTTCGATCTCCCGCTGATGGTCAGCCAGGCGGGCCCTGAGCACTTCCCTGTCGGCGAGCAAGGCTTGAACGGCCTCGAGTGTGATCGCCGGATGCAACTGCCGCTCGATGTCGTCGAAGAGAAATTCCGGCTTCTGACCGGGATAGAAGCGGTTTATCCAGGCCCTGAGATCGACGTGCCGGACAGTCAGCTCCGGATCGTCGAGCAGGGACGGATCGTCGCAGGTGATCCCACCTCGACCGTAGGGAAGTTCGCGATTGCGCATGGCATCGAAGATGCGCGCGACGTTCAGGCGCAGTATCGGCCACTGTGGGAAGTCGTCGGGGTCGGGACTGTTGCGGGCGCCGACGACTTCGAGGATGCGCGACTCGAATCGGTCCAATCCGCTCCATCGTATGGCGGCCTCGATGGGGCGATAGAATGTCCTGCAGTTGTCAAGACAGTCGCTCTTGCACATTTCCGCTCCCGGTCTTCCGGCGTGCCAGCCAGAACGCCCGTACTCCTCATCGACGTCGAGGTCATCGCGCCGCTCTCGTTCGCCGCCTGTGGTCGGCGACGGAAAGATTGGTACCAACGGGGCGCAGCGTTCATGATGAATGTGGAGTGCCGCGGCATCCGATTGCGCCGTCGCCAATACCGGCGCCAGCTGCATATTCGGCCGAGGTACGCGGAGCGAAGGCGGCGTCGTTCGAAGCGGGCGAACGCGGGGAGTCTTGGTGTTTTATGCAATATGGAAAAGACCGATTGGGTCTGAACCGAGGCTGGCGGTGTCGACGTCCCCGGAGTCAGATCGGAGGCGTTCCGATGCTCTTGGGGTGAGGGAGGGAGGAAAAGTCGTCGGCGATCGAGGTGTCACGTTCCTGCAATGCAGCAAAGTCACTGCTTCGGAGCGAAGCGTCCGCACAAAGCGGCACGATTTCCGTCGGCTGAATGAGCTCGTGTGACATGGCGATGCATGCATTTTGAGTCTTGGTCGAGACCGAAAGGGAAAGTTCTGTAGCGGGGACTCGGCTTCTGGGGCATGTGGGAGGCCGACACGTGCCCGGTGTAACGCGAATGGCGGCGAATGTTCTATGGCTCGTCTTGATCGGGGTGTGCCAGCTAACAATGCCCTCCGATCGCCAGAGGCCCCCTGCAGACCATTGATGGTGCGAGATGTGCGTTGCGGGCGAATGCAGTACGATCAAGTGCCGATCCGGTTGGCGCGACCGATGAAGTTGCTCAACTGTTCGGACGGCTCAGCGCCGGGTCGCAGGAGATAGGTGGTGAGCACGCTTGAACTACCCGCAAGTGGACGGGCAACGACGTCCACATAGTTGCACGCTCCCAGATGTGCAACGCTGGAGAAGCCGATCCCGTAGCCCGCGGCCACCAAGGCAAGCATCAAGTCGTGCGAGGTCACCCGCTCCACCACTATAGGCTGCGCATCCACCGAACGCAGCAGCCTTTCCAACTGGCGGCTGTAGCCTTCGCAGACTTCCGGATGACAAAGCACCAGAGGATGGGTCACGACCTCATGTAGGGGTATGTGCTTGTGTGCCAGCAAAGGATGCCGAGCCGGCACGGCCACCACCAGCGGATCCTGCCAGACCGGCTCGGCGATGACGCCATCATCGACCTCGTCCGCCAGCGCGAAGCCGGAATCGTACAGGTCGTCGTGCAGCCCCTTCACGTTCTGTGCGAAGGACGTCTCGAACAATCGGATCTCGACCTCCGGTTCCTCTTCCCTGCACAGGGCGAGGAGTGCGCTCAGGCGGGTTCGCGCAATTCCGTCGGACAGCGCGATGCGTAGCGTACCGCGATAACCCGCCGCAGCCGACTTCGCGTTGGCCTTCGCCTGCTCGAAAGCGACGATCACCCGGCGGGCATCTTCGAGAAAGACCTGTCCGGCCCATGTCAATCGAGTGATCCTGGGAGTGCGTTCGAGCAGGATCACGCCAAGGTCGGATTCGAGCTTCTTAATGACGCGTGACAGGGGGGATTGTTCGATGTGAAGACGTTCGGCGGCACGGCTGAAGTGGAGTTCTTCGGCAACGGCGATGAAACAGCGGAGTTGATGCAGGTTCATCCTGGGCCCCTTACGCCGTCAGAGGCTGAATTTTTCAGCTCGTACCCACCCCCGCGCGCAAGGTTTGCACTCCGGAATCCTGCCCGAGGGGTGACTGCCGGTTGGTTGACTCGAATCGACCTGGTTTTCCTAGACGGTCCCGCTACCGGATGCTGTCCATGATGGGTAGCTCTGCGTGAAGTCTGTGCCAATACCTCGGCGCCAGACCGCATCAATTTCATCAGTTCTCGCACGCTCTCTGCGGAGACCTTAGCCCTTTCGTTGTGTGAGTCACAGTTACATCGAGAGTGGGGCGCATGCACACCGCAAGAACGTCCAGTGCAGCATGAACGACTAATCTTTCAGGTCGGCGCAATCACATCCTTTCGAAAATCGTAACGTTTGCCATTCCGCCGCCCTCGCACATGGACAGGAGCCCGTATCTTGCATTTCGGTCACGTAGTGCATGAATGAGCGTCGCGGACAGTTTTGTTCCGGAGGCTCCGAGAGGATGTCCAAGGGCAATCGCCCCTCCATGAACGTTCAGCCGATCGGGGTCTGCCCCCGTTGCCTGAAGCCATGCCAGCGGAACGGGTGCAAACGCCTCGTTGATTTCGAACAGGTCGATCTCGTCGATCTTCAGCCCCGTCTTGGTCAATGCGGCTTTGGTTGCCGGAACAGGTCCCTCAAGCATGACTACTGGGTCGCAACCAAGGACGCTCATGTGATGAACCCGTGCCAATGGTTCGACGCCCAACGTCTTCAATCCACGTTCGCTGACAACCAACACGCCGCTGGCACCGTCGCACAACTGGCTGCTTGTGGCGGCAGAACACAGTCCGTCCTCCGTGATGGGTCTAACGCCAGCGATGCCTTCGAGCGACGCATCAAAGCGGATTCCCTCGTCTATAGTGTGACGTTCTCCCGTTGTGCTTCCGTCCGCCCTCATTTGGGCGATGGGAACGATCTCCTCTGCAAACTTGCCAGCATTCGTCGCTTTAACTGCAAGTCGATGGCTTCTGAAGGCGAATTCGATCAGATCGTCACGCGTCAGGCCATACTTCCTGGCAACCAACTCGGCGCCAACGAACTGGCTCCACTCCTGTACCTGCGGATACCGGGCCCCTAGCCCTGGGCTGAAGTAGAAACCCATTCCGGCCTTTTGCGCGACACTCGATGGCGAAAACATCGGCACGCGAGTCATGCTTTCGACGCCAGCGGCGATGACGACGTCCATTGTTCCGGACATCACCGCTTGCGCGGCAAAATGAAGGGCCTGCTGCGACGACCCGCATTGACGATCGACGGTGCATGCAGGAACCGCCTCAGGCAGGTCCGAGGCAAGCACCGCATTGCGCGCGACGTTATTGGATTGCTCCCCGCCCTGGAAGACACAGCCCATGATGACGTCCTCGACCAAGGCGGGGTCGCATCCGGTCCGTGCGACAAGTGCGTTCAGTATCTGTGCGCCGAGATCGACCGGGTGCCATCCAGAAAGCTGGCCGCCACGACGTCCGCCGGCCGTTCGCAGTGCGGAGACGATATAAGCTTCACTCATTCGTTCTTTTCTCCTTCACGCCATCGCACAACGCCACTGATAATCTTTCGACTCCTGTGCAAAGCGCACGAAATAGTCGATCGCCTCGGGATTCTTCATCGCATCCCTGCTTGCAGCTTTCAATAGTGGCACTCCCGTCAGAATTTTCCTGACAGGAACTTCCATCTTCTTCCCGGTAAGCGTGTAGGGCACCTCGTCGACTGCATAAATGCGATCGGGTACATGGCGTGGACTGCAGTCGAGCCGCAGGCGCTCGACGATCGCCGAGCGCAGCGGGTCGTCGAGCACGACACCCGGCTTCAAGGAAACGAACAGGGGCATGAAGAAATTGCCCCCGGGTAGTTCGCAACATACGATCAGGCTGTCGGCAATCCCATCGACCTGCTCGACCGCACGGTAGATCTCCGCAGTACCGATTCTCACGCCGTGGCGATTCAGCGTCGAATCGGAGCGCCCCTTGATATAGCACCCGCCACGATCGTTGATCCTGATGAAATCGCCATGCCTCCAGACACCGGGGAATACGTCGAAGTAGGATTCACGATAGCGCCTGTCGTCTTCATCCTTCCAGAAATGCAAAGGCATCGACGGAAACGGGCTGCAGACAACCAGTTCGCCCACTTCATCGGACACGTCATGGCCCGTGTCGTCCCAAGCATGGACGTCCATACCAAGACACCGACACTGGATCTCTCCAGCGAAAACCGGCAGCACTGGAACCGAACCGACAAAGGCGCCCGCGACTTCGGTACCGCCTGACTGGGACGTCAGCCAGAGGTCCTGCTTGACGCATCTGTAGAACCAGGCGTAGGTCTCGGGTGTCGCGGGAGCGCCGGACACGAAAATTGATTCGAGACGACTCAGATCGCAGTGGGCCGACGGCTGGAAGCCGGCCTTCTCCAGCATCTGAACGTACGTCGGGCTGGCGCCGAAGGACGTGACGCCCGTCTGTGCGGCCACGTCCCAAAGCAATTCCACGCCGGGATGGGTCGGGCTGCCGTCATAGAGGACGGCGGCCGAACCGGTCAGTAGAGCACCGACCAGCATGTTGAACATGACCCAGCCAGTGGTCGTGTAGAAGAACATCACCGACTCGGGACCCAGGTCTACGTGGAAATGCATCATTTTCAGATGCTCCAGCAAGACCCCGACATGACTGTGCACGATCGCCTTGGGCAAACCTGTGGTGCCTGACGAGAACAGCACCCACAACGGATGATCGTATGGTACGCGCTCGTATTTGAAGACTTCCCGCGGCACAGGCGGATGATCCATCAGCCGGGACCAAGGGATGCCCATGTCCAGCCACGGCGGCGGTTGATCACCCTCGGTCAGGAAGGAGCGCCACACCACATGCTTGAGCGAGGGCAGTTTTTCCACGATCTCCTTCAACTCGCTTTGGCGAGGGTAGTTCTTTCCGCCGAACCGGTATCCGTCACACGCAAAGAGCACCGTAGGTTCAATCTGAGACAGCCGCTCGATGACAGTCTTGACGCCGAATTCGGGTGCTGCCGAGGACCACACCGCCCCGATCGCCATCGCGGCCAGCATGGCGATGACGGTCTCGGGGACATTCGGCATGTACGAAACTACCCGGTCGCCGGGGCGCACGCCCATCGCGCGCAGTTGCGTCGCGACGATTCGAACCGCTCCGCCGAGTTCGGCCCATGACATCTCCCCGAATGCCCTGAATTCGCTTCCGTGGTGCAGCGCGACGCGCTCCTGCCGGGTCACTTCCGCTCTTAGAACGTGCTCGGCGTAGTTGACTGCACTTCCCTCGAACCACTTGGCACCGGGCATGCTCCTGTTATCGAGGACACGCTTGTACGGCGCCGAGGATTGAACGTCGAAGTATTCCCAGACGGAACTCCAGAAGCCTTCCAGATCGGAGACCGACCACCTGCGCAATGCCTCATAGTCAGCAAATTCAAGATGCCGAGTTTCGTTCAGCCATTTCGTGAAACGCGCGATATTCGACCGCCGGGCGCGTTCCTGGTCAGGGGTCCAAAGCAGTTGTCCTTCTTCCACAAGGTGTCTCCCGTCGATTCTCTGGTGGCTTGTTGTGCCTGTCATTGGACGCTCGAGAGTCGTTCCAGAACCCGCTCGGGATTCGCATCCGCAGGGATCTCGAGATACAGGAAGCGGGCATTGTTCACGCATGTGTCATTCACCCCTTCCCAGAACTCCGGCGCGGGCACGAGGCCGCGGCGCTCGCCTTCGGTGAACTTTGGCGTGATCCAGAAGTCCGGGCAAAGCGAAGCCTTGACGGGTTCGCCGGCAGTCTTAACCCCGAGTGCCCAACGGTAGTGATCTGCAAGATTCATCAGAGGGGCGTACATCTCGATCGCGTCAATCACTTGCGGCTCAGTACCCGCACGGTCGTCGTCGAGCAGGATCACTTCGATTCCGGCCTCCACGAACTCACGAAGGAAGTCTGCGATATACATCGCGGCGGAATCGATCAGATCTGCATCGACCTCGATCTTCTCGCCGTTGAATGCCTGCGCGTGCGCCTGTTGAACCCACATCTCGGGGGCCGGGATGACCAGGGCGAGCAACTTTCCAGGAAAGCAGGCGCGCAGGCCCTTGGCCAGGTCCACCAGATGAGAGCGCAGAGCCCGGTCTGCGAGTAGCACCCGAAGTGCGGCCCCCGATCGCCGCTTTGTGGCCATCGACGCCACGAGATCGGCGTGCGTTTCGAGCCACTGCGCGACTACTCTGTCGACGGGCAACGAAATGACGTCGGTAGGCAAGAGCCCCGCGGAGCGCTTTTGCCAGTTAACCAGCTGGTCTGTTTGAAGCCAAGGGATATGGCCTGAGCTCAACAGTCGACCTGCATAATCGCTGTAGTCCAGCCAGAGCAGTTTCGCCCCTTGCTGGAGGCGGTCGGTAAAAGTGTTCATGGCAACTCCAGAATTCATACGGTAACGATCCACCTTGCCGCGACCCCGCAGGCCGGAGTCACCCGGCCCGCGCGACGGTCCATTCGCTGCAACCGACTTCAGGCGCCGAGTGCTTGGCGAAGCTTGGCGATTTCACCCCGAAGCTCGCCGATCAGGACGTCCTTGGGATTCGGCATGAACATGCTGTTCAGCTTGCCGGCTTCCATCGTGACCCTGACCCCGTTTGACATACCGTAGATGGTGTTCGCGTTGTCCCAGCAGCCAAAATAGGGCAGGTAGGCGGGCGGCTCCGGCTTCACCCATTTCTCGACAAAGGCGTCGAAGGGCGTGCCGCGCGTAATACGGTTTCGACGCTCGGCATCACGCAGCGCCTTGGTGGCCACCTCGTCGACTACGAAGGTTTCCGGATCGATGATCACCTTGTAGATGTCCATCGCCGTATCGTGGGAGATGAGTTCCTCCTCGAGATCTCGCGCGACCAGATCGGGCTCGCGCAGCAGCACGTCGCCATAGCCGCTTCCGCCCCCTTGGCAGATCATGTAAACCTCGCCCGGCTGAACCAGTTCGAAGGTCATCGCCATCTCGTGGGTCGTGTACTTAGCACCCTCAATGGGCTGATTGTTCATCAGGTCGAGAATGTCGAACCGGACGTTTTCGGGCGCCTCCTTGAGCTTGTCAAAGATGTCGACGCCGCGGATTTTGCACAGCGGATAGACCGGAGGGCCGTAGCCGCCGAAAAGGGCTTGCGATGGCGTGAAGACGGATCCAGTGCAACCGGTCATGAAGCCCCAGAAGCCCGTGCGTCGAGTCGTCGCGATCTGCTCGTAGCCCAATCCACCCCGATATTTTCCGAAGCCGACCCGGTCTTTTGCCAAGGTGAAGGCGCCAAGTCGGACGATCGGGACTTCCTCCTCGATGAGCTCCATCTCGCCGATGTCACACATCGCCGCAAACGGTGGCGAGATTGAATGTTCGCCGTCGCTGTTCGCCCTGCCACCCTGTCCGTTACCGTTGATGTCGGCGCAGAAATTACCCACTTGTTCGGAGTGCTGGGTCAGTCCCCCGTAGATGAGCGTTGCCGGTTGGTCGTACTGAGGGGCCACAATCGATGTATACCGATGCGGGAGCATGTAATTCAGCTTCGCCATCGGAATGCAAGGCAGAGTCATCGCCTTGAACAGGGGAATCAGGCTCATCGCCTGGGGCGTGTCGAATGAACCGTTGAGGACGGATTTCTCGTCGAAGACGAAGTCCATTGGCGACAGGATGGAGAGGGTCTGGGGTAGATCGGGCCAGATGTTCTGCAGGAAGCACGTCAGGATGATCGTCTTGAACGAGGCCTGATTGGTGTTGATCGACCGATTGAGGAACTCGGGCGAAGACCCCCTGAAGTCGAGCAGCATGCGGTCGCCCTTGACGGTCACCGCAAGGTTGAACTTCATCAGCACGTTTTCCCGGAGGGTCGAGTCAGGAAAGGCGGCGACGCGTGTCGTCCCGTCCGGAAGCTCCGCGATACGCCGCCGGACTTCCACTTCCACATCCTCCATGTTCTTCCGCAGGGTTCCGATCAGGGCTGCCTCGCCGAATTCCTCAAGAACTCGCAATGCCCGTTCCCGGAGTCGCAGAACCGAATGAAGTTTCACTTTCATGTCTTCGTACTGAAGCTTCGGATCGCGCACGGAGTTCTGCAGGAAGGTCTGAAGGTCCCGCTTGATCTCGAAATTCTCGATGACCTTGAACGGCGACATTTTGAGGCCTTCATCGAACTTGCTCTCCGCGGCTGCAGGCATGCCGCCGGGCTCGCAGGCGCCGTTCTCGCCCTCGTGAATTGTGGCGGAAAGCCAGGCTACGAGCTTGCCTTGCCAGAACAGCGGCATGATCGTGGACTGATCGGTATTGTGGATGCCCCCATAACGTGCGTCGTTATGGATGAACCCGTCGCCGTCGCGCACGCCCACGGTCGGTTCGTTCATCCAGTACTTGGCGATGAACTTGATCGGATAATGGCAGCACCCGGCAAAGCCGACCACTCCGTTGGGAGAGATCATCGAAAGGTCGCCGGAGGCCGTGAAGATGGCCGTTACGATATCCCCCCATTTCGCACCAGGTGCGGCGCCCATTTGCTCGATCATCGTGTTGCTCTCGTCGAGCGCCGCGAGCAGGCGCCCCCGCACTTCGTTCACAAGATGCGGATCCATCCCGCCGCTGAGAACCGATTCTTCGGATTCGCTTCGGGGCGCGATCCGGTGGTCCTCCATAATCTCCGGATCGGGCGCGTGGAACAGCTTGTTCTCCTCGAGAAACTTGTCGAGAATTTTTTGTTCACTGAATTCATTGGTCATGTCGTTCATGGTCTTCCTCATGCCTCCTCTTTCTCGGTATCTGCGGTGTCACTGTGCGCGCATGAACCACACAGCGCCCATCGCTGCTGCCTGATACTGCCAACCCGGCTCGACCAGGTAAGTGGTTGCCCTCGTGACCACGACGGCGGGGCCTTCGATGAATGTTCCTGGCGCAAGCGCCTCTTCGTCGTAGATCGGTGTGTGGATGGGTTCGGGGTGTCCGACGAAATGGCAGGCACGTTGACCGACCGGCTTTGGAGGCGGCAGCTTATGGCTGCTGGGAACCAAGTCCTGGAAGGCGATACCTGGTTGATTGACGAAGGAACAGACGCGAATCGTATTGATGCGCACGCCCGCTTCGGTGGCCTGACTTCCTTCACCGAAGCGCTCACCGTACCGTTTGTCGAACTGGTCGATCAGCTTCAGAACATCGCGCTGGGATTGGAGCCGGTGCAAGTCGGTCACCACGGCGGTCTGTACGCGTTGGTTGCCGTATCGCATATCCAGTTCCAAGCGGTAGCAGATATCGTCCGCCGCGAATCCCTGGCGCACGAGGTCCTCTTGTCCGCGCCGCTCCAACTCCGCAACATCGGCGTTGAATCGCGCGTAATCATTGAAGAAGGACTTGCTATTGGCGTTGAAGAGAACGGTCCAGGTGTTCATCTCGTGGATATGCATCTGTGCCGTGCTGCCAGCGCCGACTGCGGAAAAGACCGACGAGAAGGGCGGGGCGAGGATCTTCTTCGTCCCCAGGGCATTTGCGATTCCGCAGGCATGCAGGGGGCCGTTGCCGCCATAGGCCAGCACCGTGAATTGCTCGGGCTCGTATCCACGCGTGCGGAGTTCGGTCGCGATTCCGTTGGCCATCGCCCCATCCACCGTACGCTTGATGAGCTTTGCAGCTTCGATGACGTCGACGTCGAGTTCATCACACAGTGCGTCCTCGATCGCATTCTTCGCCCGCCGCGGATTAAGCTTAATGTGGCCGCCGGCATAGTTCTGCGGGTCCAGATAGCCAAGCATGAGATCCGCGTCGGTTACGGTCGGATCGAGCCCACCGCGGTCGTAGCAGGCCGGGCCGGGGTCCGATCCAGCGCTGCGCGGGCCGACCGCGACGGTTTGATACACGTGGTCGTAGCTGCAAATCGACCCCCCACCCGCTCCGAGGGTGACGAGGTGTACCATCGGTACGCTCACCAT
Organism: Gammaproteobacteria bacterium; assembly: GCA_034002745.1. Taxonomy (GTDB): domain Bacteria; phylum Pseudomonadota; class Gammaproteobacteria; order SZUA-140; family SZUA-140; genus JAITWN01. The sequence goes on along the minus strand of JAVEZY010000022.1, from coordinate 21,051 downwards.
CCAGCGTTCGATGACCGGGTTGAAGTCGTAATGCTTCACCCCACCTTCCGTAACCAGACCGATATCGAAGCTGGTTCCGCCCATATCGGTTGCAACAACGTTGCCCAGACCAGTGGCTGCGGCGAGATGCTCGCACGCCGCGATGCCGGAGACCGGGCCCGAATGCAGCGTCTGCAAGGCGTCGGTCGAGTTGAGCTGAGCCATGCCTCCGGAGTTGTGGTTCACCAGCATCGGCTTGTCGTAACCGGATGCGCGCAGATTCAGCTCGAGGGTGCCCAGTCCGTGATACATCACTTGATGCAAAAAGCCATCCAGGATGGTCGACATGGCGCGAACGTATTCACCCTTGCGTCCCACGATCTGGTGGGAGAGAAGCATCGGAATCGCACCGAGCATGTGCGCCGGATACTCCTCGAGGAAGATCTCCCTGATTCGCAACTCGTGGGCGGGATTCACCACGCTGTTTGCGAGCACCACCACAAGAGCCTCTGCGCCCTTGTCGACCAGCTCCCGTAGCTTTACACGCAGGTCCTCTTCATCGAGGCCGAGCACGACATCGCCGACGAAGTCCACCCGCTCTCGGACCTCCTTGATCATAGGAATCGGCACGATAGGGTCGGGACGCTTGGCGTTCGGGACGTCGAGCTGTTGTTTGTGATCCAGGCCCGCGCCGTAACCGCGTGCACGCGCCAGAGGCACGGAGCTACGGAAACCCATCGTCGTGAGGAGGCCCAGCCGCGGCCCCTTGCGTTCGATGAGAGCGTTGGTCCCGAGGGTGGTCGCATAACGGACGGAATCAACCTCGGACAGCAGCTCGTTTACCGAGATGCCGAGCTCAGTGCACGCGCTCGCAAGTGCCTCATTGAACCCAAGCGCGAGGTTCTGATGGGTCGTCAGTGCCTTGCTCTGCAGGTACTTGTTGTCCCATGCAACGAAACAGTCGGTAAAGGTGCCGCCGATATCCACGGATACTCGATTCATGACTTTTCTACTCCGTGTTCAATGATTGTGGCCGCAGTGCCCGTGCGCCTTGCGCCGCGGCGGAGCATTTCCGGTGGGCGCTTCGAGAACTTCTTCGCGGTCTTTCCACTGCTCCTTGAGGGCGTCAATGTCGAGTTCAATGTCATGCAGCGGCGGATGGCCCGGTGGCAGATACTCGGTCTCCATCATGGTTCCGCATACTGGGCAGTAATACTCCAGGATCCGGCACCAGTCCGGATCGGGCGAATAGGTCCGCGCGTACTTGCTGGTGTCGAGCAGGGGCTTGTGGATTTCCCGCGGATCGCGGTCGTACACGAGTAGTCCGCGCTTGTAGTTGTCGCGCGCGGAGGTGAGCGCCGTGTCGCAATGCCGGCACTCATAGAGTTCCGTTTCAAGATCGATGCGGAGATTTTCGGTGACAAGGACTTTCATGATTGGCCTCGATATTCGGTACAAGTGTCGAATCAGACGCGGGTCAGAAGAATGTCGCCCGAGTCGCTGAACTCGAAGCGCCATCCCTCATCTATGCGGCAGGTGTAATAGGCTTCTTCCAGCACCGCAGGTCCTTCCGCAGATGCACCGCTTGGTTGCTCCTCGGCGCGATAAAGCGGCGCCTGAAGCTCGCCGGCGCTGGAAACGAGCCGGCGGGTGCCGCGACTTACGGCTGGGGTTGTCGCATTTCCAAACGTGCCGCGCAGCGTGGGACGCGGAATCGGCTTGGAGACCGTAATGGCGACGGAGACTTTTGCGTTCGTCGGGAGCGTGCTTCGCAGGTCCCCATCCAGCAGGTGAACTTCATCGCCGTTGGGATGGGAAACCTGGAGCCACTTCTCCACAAGGCACTCGCTCAGATCGAAGCCTTCCGCGAACATCCCTCGGCGCGCGCGCTCTGTAAGGTTGTCGAGGCATACATCCAGATTCGCCATGTTCGCGTCCGGAAGCGGTGCCTCGTAACGATGGCTGATGTCCGAGAAACCGACGCCGAATGCGGAGAAAACCGCCGCGAGGCCTGGGATGAGTACGCGGGAGATGCCCGCTTCCTCGGCGACCGCGCATACTACGAAGGGCCCGGCTCCGCCGAAGGCAGCGAGCGTGGTCTCGGACGTAATTTCCGCGTAGTCCTTCAAGCTCCCGGCGACCTTCCGGACCCATGCCTTCTCCATCGCCGCAACGGCGTCCTGCACAGAGAGGCCCAGAGGGTCTCCAACGTTCTTGAAGACAGCGGTCGCGGCGCGGTCGCCGTCGATCTTCATCTCACCTCCGAAGTAGGAGGCAGGATCGAGCAGCCCGCTCAGGAGAAAGGCGTCCGTGATCGTGGCTTCCTTGCCGCCGAGCGCAAAGCAGGCGGGCCCGGGAGCGCTGCCGACGCTTTCGGGGCCGACGGCTACTTCCTTGCCGTTGGCCCGAATGATCGAGCTTCCGCCGACCCCGACGCTGATGACATCGCACAGAGGAAAGGAGATCTCCACCCCTTCGACGCGACCGCGGGAGTCCATTCTCACCACGCCGTCCTTCACTTCGCCGATATCGGTCGTCGTTCCCCCGATATCCATGGTGAGAAGATGACTGAAATCGTAGTGGGCGGCGATCGCCTTTGCCCCCTCCATGCCCCCCCGCGGGCCGGAGCTGTAGGTCTTCAGCGCGATGGTCTTGGCAACGCGCGCGGAGTCGCCATCGTTACGAAAGATCAACAGCGGGTTCTGAACCTTGTGATCACGAAGTTTGTGTTCGGCGTTGTAGAGAAATCTCTCCATGGCCGGGTGAAGGAATGAATTGAACAGCGCGGTCCATATACGACGAATGTCGTTTTCATCCTCCACCACTTCGTGTGAGTAAAGAACCGGCACCGCACCAAGGAGATGTTGCGGAAATTTCCGGATAAGTACGGCCTTGATCCGCTGCTCTACAGACCGGCGGTCATCGCCACCATGCCCGACGACAATCCGGTTTGCTCCACCCGATGTCAGCGCTCCGACAGCCCTCACCGCGGCCGCTTCGAACTCGTCGCCGAGAAGGCCGGTATCCAGTATCGCAACGCGTTCCCCGACGAGGGCATCGAAAAGCCCGGCTTCTCCCGCAGCGCCGCGAATATCTTCGCTACGAACACCGCCCGATAGAATCAGCCCGAGACGCTGTCCTTTTCTTTCGACCAGCGCATTCGTTCCCTGGGTGGTCGAGTAGCGAATATGAGCCGTATCAGCCAGAAGCCTGCTCAGATCTTCACCACCGTAGATAGCCTTCGAGGCCTTGGTTAAGCCGTCGATGAAGCAGCGTGAAAGATCATGCGGCGTTGTAAGCGTCTTCACGCGATGGACACTTGCGCCGTCGACGAGGCAAATGTCGGTAAGGGTGCCGCCGTTGTCGATGTTTATCAGTTTGGCCATTTTGTCTTCCTCTTAACCCGCCGTGAACCGGAACGTTGTGGAGCGCATGGTTGCCCAATGACTACGTTGCGTCCCCACCCTTGGGAGTAGTTTTTCGGCTTTGACAGACTTGGCCGATTGCGTGATGGCCTGCGCCGGTTCCCCTGGCCGCCGTGCAGACGGCAGTCCTTCGCCTGTGGACGTGATGGCCGGGTGGAGCGCCGTGAAGTCGGGCCGCGGGGGTGTTCTCGTTCTGCCTCTGGCCTGTCGGCACTTGTCGCGGCGCCCGATGCTCGGCTAGGCTATGAGAAAGAGCCGACCGTCACACTGAGTTCGGCCAGAAATGGTGGCCCCCGCTAAGGGAAAAGTGGTCCGCGCTTCTTTACCGGGCGGGAAGACCACAGGAGCCGCACTACCCGAATGCTGCAAAGTGGACGGAGACAGATGGTTACGCAATGCATCGATGGGCGCCCGCAGGAAGCGGTTGTGCCCGCCCTTGGCCTGCGCGGTCCGCAGGCTCACGTGAATGCGGTTGAGCGAAAGGAACTGCTCGAGCGGATCTTCCTGGACGGTTCTCGCGTTGTTGTTTTTCAGGGGCCTGCCGGTCATGGCAAGACCAGCTTGATGCTGCAGGCCAGGGATCTCTGCATTCGGCGCGGTTGGGCTGCCGGATGGCTTTCTTTGAACGGCTCCGACAACGACCTGAACCGTTTTCTACAACACTTCCGCGCCTTGATTCGTGAGATCGGGGAACACGCTGCCAATTCCGGTTCGAAGCCGGGATTCGAAGTCGAAGAGGGTGTGATTACCTCGACCAGTGACTGGGTGCTGTCGCAGATTCTGCAGATCGGCTGCCCGGTTGCGATATTTCTCGACGATTTGCATGATGTCACTGGACGTGCAACGCTCACGTTCCTCCGCGCGATGCTGGCGAATGCGCCAGGCCGGATTCGGTGGTTCCTGGCGAGCAGATCGGTACCCGAAATCGGCTTGCCGCGCATGGTGGTTGGAGACCAGGCTCCCGTTATTCAGGCGACCGAGCTTCGCTTTACCCGCGCTGAGCTTGCGAGGTTCTTTTCGTTGGACTGTTCGCCGCCATTGAACGAATCAGAGCTGGACCGTATCTTTGAGGCGACCGAGGGATGGCCTGCCGCATCCCAGCTTTACCGCTTGGCGCTGCGTTCACAACCCATAAGAGCGTCGCTACTCTCCGCCCAGAACTGTCATCTCCGGGAAATGTCGGGCTACCTGGTCGAGAATGTACTGACACAGCAGGAGGCTCACCTCCAGACCTTCCTCGTGAAGACGTCGATTCTGGAGCGAATGTCGCCTCAGCAATGCAATGAGCTGCTCGATCGCACCGATTCCGCAGAGGTACTCGACGATTTGGAGCGGATTGGCCTCTTCGTGCGTCGCCTCGACCCGAATGAGGATTGCTTTTCTTATCACGCCCTGTTTTCAAAGTTCTTGCAGGAGCAACTCGCGGCAACCTTCCCCGAGCAGGTGATTGGCCTGCACGTCAGGGCTGCCAACTGGTACCGGCGCAACGGGCGGTTCGAGGAGTCACTGCATCATTTTCTGATTGCGGGTGACTACGATAGCGCCGGCTCGGTTTTCGATGAGTGGGCTGGCGATCTAATACTCGATGGATTCCTCGCCACGGTAGATCACTGGGCAACGCAGGTGCCGGTCGAGGAGCTCGCCAAGTTTCCCGGTTTGGTGATCAAGGTCGTTTGGGCATTGGCATTTCTCGGCCGGAATCACAAGCTCAAACCCCTTCTTTCCCTGCTCAAGAGCGAGCTCGCAGCTCCTCACGTGGCAGTCGATCAGGCCATTGCGTTTTGCATGGTGTCGATTCTGGAGGATGACCTGCGCGGATCGCTGGCACATCTGGAGGGGATAGATCCGAAATCATTACCAGACGAGCGTTTCCGTGCATTCGGGCTTAGCGCTGCTGCCAATGCCAAGGCCTATGCGGCGATGTGCGAAGGTAATTACGAAGTGGCCCTTGAATTGCTGACGCGGGGTCGGGTGCTGAGCGAGCACGCGAATGCAACGTTTACCTTGGCCTATTCACTTGCCAAGACTGGAATCATTAATTTTTCGCAAGGGTATCTGCGCGAAGCGCTCGTTTCGTTTCATTCCGCTATGTCCGATTCGCGGATATACATTACGGAATCCGTTTCGAAGGCGTGCCTGGCGTGTGCGTACATCATGGCGCTTTATGAGGCTGATGACACAGAGGGCGCCCTGGAGCAGTTTGCGCAGTATCGCCAGATGATAGAGGACGCAGGCCTACACGACTATCTTGTTGTCTGCTACCGGGCGATCGCCAGGATTCACGACAAGCAGGGGCGTCCCGACGACGCTCTTCAGGCGCTTGAAGTCGCCGAACGGCGTGCATTCTCTTGTGGCTGGTCGCGGGTCATCAATCTCATTAACTGGGAACGAGTCAGACGCGAGGTTCTCGCGGGAAACCTTGATCGCGCGAGGAGCATCGCGGAACGCATTGAAAAATCGCAGGGCAGGCAAGCAAGTGAAACCTGGATAAGCTTTTCCGAGGAAAGCGAGGATGCGAGCATCGGCCTGGCGCGCCTCCTCATTCACGACGGCCGCCATGATCAGGCACTCAAGTTGATACAAAGGGCCCTCAACAATCCGTCCGTGGGCAAGAGGGTCGTCCGCAAGATCAAGTTGCACCTGCTCGCTGCCATGGCATGGCAGACGGTGGATGATAACCACGCGCAACGGAGCATGTGCCTTGCGCTCGAGCTGGCTGCGCCGGGCGGGTATCTACGCGCGTTTCTTGATGAAGGTCCCAAGCTGGTTCAACTCGCGCACAAATGTCTGCGGCTGCAGGCGGATCTACCGAAGTCACTGCTTGGAGCGCAGGCCCTCGATTTTCTGAGCCGGATCGTCGAAGTGTCGGGAGCAAGGGCGCCTGGCGTGAGCTATCTGGTCCAGCAACCGTTCAACGCGCATGACACAGGCAGTATCCAGAAGTCGCTGGCCCAAGGGCTGACGAAAAAAGAGGCCAAGATCCTTTCGATGCTGACGGCCTATATGTCGAATGAGCAGATCGCAGCAGCGCTGTTCGTGAGCCGCGATACGGTCAAGTATCACATCAAGAATATTTACGGCAAACTTGGCGCCAGTAACCGGTTGGAAGCTATTCGCATGGCGATCGATCTGGGTTTGACACCGGATCAATGACGCCGGAGGCCTTGGAACCTTATGAGTTTTGATGAGGAGGCGCACCTTCCGGTTCTTCGCCAGCAAAGGACGCTTGCCGCGTGATGGCGGGCATATTCGCATTGCCCAGGAGCGCGCATCCGATGCCTGCGCGTTGTCAGTCGCAATCGGCTGAACTCCTTTCGTGGTGAGTGCACTTTTCCGTCAATCGAGGTGAGGGAGGGTGCGACGGACGGCGGGCGGCGCAGCGAGCGACGCTAGCCGCGTACGCCTGAGTAGCTAAACGACATATCGCGCGATTGGGGCGAATGCCCCGCGGGTGGGGTGCTGGACGGTCCAAAAACGGCCCCCAAAGGTGTTCGGTGATCGCCCTTCACCTCGCGCGCTCGCGCTTTAGGCATAGCGGCCGATCAAGGCCGTTCAAGAACGCTCCGCTGAAGTCGCGCCGCGCACAGCGGTTTGCTCATCTTGTCTTCGAGCACTTGCTGCAACGCTTCCTTCCGTAACGACCTTCTTCAGGCGGTGGTCGCCCGCCATCAGGTCTTTCGCTGCCACATCGAGCTTGCTTCTCTTGCTTGGAGTCGTGTTTCGCTCCTCCCGCGGGTGCATGGTCGATTTTCGCAACCAGCCTCGAGCCGTGATATCCGGCGCATTCCAACCAATTTGGGCTTCTGCCGGCGTGTGGATACTTCTTTTTGGTTTCCCTTCGCGTCTGCACGCGCGAAGCGCGCTGGCCGCATACCGTCATGACCGGAAGGATCAGGCTAACCGCGCGGAGCGAAGCCAAAACCACCCTTTGGGGTAGGGTCCGGAGCGTCCTTCGGTGTTCGAATTGCACCAACGCCACATGTCCACTGCGTTACCGCAAGTCAGTCGATTGGGCTGGAGCGGTCTGAGGGCGCCGAATGGCGCCGCCCAGGGGCGCGATGCATGTTGCACTGTTTTCGACAACGGTCGACATCCCTTGACACGCAACCGTCGAAACCAGATAGGCGCTTGGTTTCGGTCGGACCGAGGAAAATGACGTGAATACTATCAGGCATCGAATTGCACAGTTGGCTTTGGCTAGGCCATTGCTTTCCCTCTTAATCGCGCTGCTCATCACCGCGTTTTTCGGGTACGGGGCTTTGCGCGTTGAGGCGCGAACGATCTTCTCCGATCTGTTTCCATCCACGCATCCATTTGTTCAGACGTACAGGGATCATCCGAATTTCGGCAACCCTCTCACCGTCACGATCATGGTGAAGCGCACCGATGGAAAGGACGTCTTCAATGCTGAGACGATGGAGAAAATCTGGAACATTTCACGCGACATCGACCTCACGCCTGGCGTCGATCACGATCAGATCGTCTCTCTCGCGACGGAAAAAGCCCGCTACACCGTTCTGACCGCCGATGGCATCTATTCGAATCCGATTATGGATGACCACCCACCGGCCACCCCGGAAGAGTTGCAGGAGGTTCGGCGGCGGATCAACGAGTCTCCCTTTGCCCGGACATTTCTGCTGTCTGAAGATCAGACAGCAGCGGTCATCAACGCGACCTTCATCGAGCGCTTGGTCGACTACAAGCAGGTTTTCGATGCCGTGCGTGCACTCGAGGCGAAGTACGCCGATGACCAACATGCCCTATACGTCGCCGGTTGGCCGACGCTCACCGGGTGGGTGTATCACTTCGGTGAAAGTACGACAAAGATATTCGCGGTGACGCTTGGCCTGATGTTTGTTTGCCTTTTCCTCACGATGCGAAACGTTGCCGGGGTGGTTACACCGGTGGTGGTCAGTGGTATGGCTGCCATTTGGGGTTTCGGTTTTGTTGGCTGGATACAACAACCGGTAGAGCCGCTGCTCATGGTCGTCCCGCTTTTGCTGGTGGCGCGGTCGTTCAGTCATTGTGTTCAGGCGACCGAGCGGTACTACGAGCTTTTGCTTGAGCTCGGTGACAAGAGACGGGCCGCGCAAATGTCGCTTGCCACAATGTTCGCACCGGGTGTTCTGGGCATCTTCACGGACGTCTGCGGCCTGCTACTGGTGGGGCTTGCTCCGATACCTGCAATGGAGCGATTCGCGCTGTTCACCGGTTTCTGGGCAATGATGCTGGTACCGACTAGTGTGCTCATGACGCCGGTCATCCTGTCGCTTCTTCCTGCTCCAAAGAATTTGCGCGAGATTGTTGGTGCCTCTGACGGTAAGGGAGCGCAGGTTGGTCTTGTTCACCGGGTGCTATATCGCATCCTTTCTGCGGCGGGGTATGTGAGTACCGGCGCGCGCGCCAAGTATACGGCGCTGTTCTTCATCATCGTGACCGCGGGTTGCATTCTGGCGATGTTTCGGGTTCAGGTTGGCAATCCAGTGGAAGGGAGCAACCTTCTCTACGAGGACTCGCAATTCAACACGGCGGTGCGACAGATCAATGGCCACTTTCCTGGAAGCATGACCCTGGAGGTCGTCTTCGAGGGCAAGGAGGGGCGAATTGTGCGTCACTCGAAAACCCTTGAGGCGATGAAAGGGCTGCAACGCTGCCTCGAGGGCAAGGAGCATCCTCCGAAAGCGACGCTATCGTTTGCCGACTACGCGTCTGAGGCAAATCGTCTCTTCAACGGCGGCCATCCGAAATGGCTACCACTCGATAAAACGGACACGGCTGCCGGTGCAGCGTCGTCTGCGCTGATGCTCGGCACCAGTCCGACCGCCTTTTTGCATGTGGCGGACTTCGAGCAGAAGAATGCAACGGTATCGCTTTGGTACTCGGACAACAAGCAGGCGACGGTGGACCGTGCCCTCGCCGATGCTCGCACGTGCATCGACACTATTGGCGCGGAGCATGAGACGTTCCGGATCCGGCTCGCTACCGGCTCGATCGCATTGCAGCAGTCGGTGAATGAAACGGTCGACATCTACCAGTGGTGGATTCTGGCAGGACTCAACCTGGCAATCGGAATCGGATGTGCCCTTGCGTACCGGTCAATTCTCGCGGCAGTGATTCTCCTGATTCCAGTCAACCTGGCAAATGCGGTTCTCACGGCATACATGGTAATCGCCGGGATCGGGCTTGATGTCAATTCGTTGCCAATTCTTGCGATCGGAATCGGAGTCGGAATCGATTACGGGATTTATATGCTTAGCCGTACATGTGAGGAATTCAAGGATGCGCAACATTATGGCAACGCGATAAAGGCGGCCCTGCGGACTTGCGGCAAGGCCATTCTCTTCACCGCATTGCTCCTGACGATCGGCATCTACCCGTGGCACTTCATGTCGGAGTTGAAATTCCTCGCGGAGATGGGGCTGCTCCTGGTGTTCGTCATGGGGGTCAACGCGGTGCTGGCACTCGTCCTGATTCCATTGCTCGTGTATGTGATCAAACCGAAATTCGTCGCTGCAGAGCATCACCTTCTATCCGAGTCAACCGACGGCTGGCTCGATTCTGACGGACATCGCGCAATGGCCAATTCGTAGCGCGCAAACCGCAGGGCAACTTGCGATAACAAGAGGAGACAGACATGCATATCCGTAAGTATCACTTTGACTATAGCCGCCGCTCCTTCCTCGCGAAGTGCGGCACAATGGCCGGTGCCGGGGTGCTCCTGCCGCTTTGGCCTGAAATTGTCAGGGCGGGGGATGTTTCCAAGGCTTACCCTGACGAGTTGCTTTCCATCGAGGCCTATACCAAGGGGACGGTGAAAACCGGGGACTTGATCACGGCGACCAACGTCGATCTCGTCAAGGACTTGCTGACCCCGATCGCCTACAAGCAGGTCAAGGAGATGGGGCGCCGAATTCGGATCGTCCGGACCACCACGGATGTGAGCCGTCTGTTTCCACATGACTATCTCGAGGCGACGCTCAGGAATGCCGGGAAGGCGCGCCTGGACAGCAACGGAAACGTCGTCACCGCGAACGGCGAGCGGTGGATCGGTGGCAATCCGTTTCCGGATGCAAGGACGGCGCAGGAGGCCTTCGCGAACATCACATTGAGCTACGGACGCCACGACAACGCGGTGTTCCCGATGCGCGACTGGGATATCGGGCCGGATGGCTCGCTCGCCTACCAGTACGATTTCGGTTGGTTCGAAGAAAATGTGAGCGGGCGACTCGGCGGCACTGGACCGTATACCGGCGATACACACAAGGACAAGCTCCGGTACCAGACGATCCTCTTTGCCGCTCCCTCAGATGTACGCGGCACGGCCTACCTGAGCACCTGGTTCTATGATCAACGCGAGTTTCCCCAACTGCTGGGATATGTCCCCGCCTTCAAAAGGGTCCGAAAGTTCCCCACCAACCAGCGATTCGAGCCGCTGGCTCCCGGCCTCACGTTTTATCTTTCGGATGCCTGGGGAGCGGGCGATCCGATGCTGACCTGGGGCAACTACAAGCTGATCGAACGCAGGCCGATGCTTGGAGCTGTTTCACACAATCAACTTCAAGACCCCAATTGGGAGATGCCTGCGCATGGAGGGGCGGGAGGGCAGACCTTCTTCGAGATCGACATGGAGTTGATTCCCGAGTGTCTGGTTATCGAGGCGGAACCGGTTGGCTATCCGCGGGCTCCGGTCGGAAAGAAGCGGGTCTGGCTGGACGCGCGCAACATGATGTACATCGGATATCACACGTATGACCGGCGCGGTGAGTTGTTCAAGAGCTTCGAGCCGACGTACAGCCTGCTCGAGAAAGGCGATGTACGCGTGATGACCGGCAAGCATACTGCTTGGACCTGGACGTCGATCATGAGCCACGACATCCAGTCGAACCGTATGTCGCGCATGGTCCAGGCCAAGGAAATCGCCGGTGGCATCAAGTCGGTACGGAACACCGACGGGCTCTATGAGCGGTACCTCACGGAGCAGGCAATCAGTCGGTTGGGAGCCTGACATGAAGCTCCGTTGGACGTTTCTTCCGCTTGTTTGCGCCCTTGTTGGCGCGGTACCCGGCTTTGCTGGGGGTGGTGTAGTCGAATCGGCACGCGCCGCCGGAGTTGAGGAGATCAGCGTTGCAGCGAAGGGCGGTCCGCGCGATTTCCTGTTCGCACTTAGCTTCGAGGGTGAGAGTGGCGTCGCGGTGGGGGACCACGGGATGCTGCTCACCACCGGTGATCGAGGGGCGACGTGGACTCGACAGGATGGCGTGTTTCCCCCCACCGGAATGCTGACCGTCACCAAGAGGTCCGGGAAGTGCATTGCGGCGGGGCAGCAAGGGACAATCGAGAGATCCGATGATTGCAGGAACTGGGAAACGGTACCGGCCCTAACCGAGGCACGCCTCCTCAGCCTTGACGTCAATCGCCACGGCTTCGCGATGGCGGTGGGCGAATTCGGCGCCGTGCTGGCATCGAACGATTGGGGGAAGACCTGGCGACAGCTTTCCGTCGACTGGGGTGCGCTCATAGGTCGGGAGGCCGAGCCCCATCTCTACAGCGTGCTAGTCGGTGAAGACGACACGGTGTTTATCGCTGGCGAGTTCGAACTCATTCTCCGCGCAAATGATGGCGGGCAGAAATGGAGCGTCCTGCACAGCGGCGAACGTTCCCTGTTCGGGCTATCCGCAGCGCAGGACGGCCACATGATTGCAGTCGGGCAGGAAGGACTGATTCTGCGCTCGACCGATTCCGGAAAGACGTGGAAGCCGTCGAACAGCGGCACCTCGTCGATCCTGACCGATGCCTGGTTGAGCGCGGATGGTCGCAAGGCGGTCGTGGTGGGCGCGAGAACCGTGCTGCTTTCGAGAGACGGGGGAGCGACGTTCGCGCCGGATCGATCGAAGGCCTCAACCCGGGGGATTCATTCCGCCGTGCGGGGAGTGGACGATTTGTCCGAAGGTGCCGCGGCATACGTGGTGGGCAGTTCTGGAGACATCCTCAGAGTGGTGTTCTGAGGCGCCAAAAAAACTAAAGGAGATTCGCATGGCAACTATTCGTCTGGGCCATTTCGTCACCTGCGCCATGGCTGCAGTGTCTACCGCCGCAGCAGCCGCGGAGTGGACTGTCTCCGGTCTGATCCGAGAGGAAATCGCGGTGAAGATGACCGGTGATCAGAATGAAAACAACTGGGGAGGAAACGCATTCAATGGCGTCGCCGTACCAAACACATTCGCGAAGAGAGTGCTCGGCGTCGATTCGACCCTGACGCGGCCGGGATCCCAGAAAGAGAAACCCGACCTGAACATGTTCGCCACGCGCGCGGAGTTGAATCTCGACGGGAAGCTCAACGAGAACTGGGCTGCGCACTTCAAGCTTCGGGCTTTCACGGATCAGTTGGGACGCGTGGAGTCTGCATATCGCGACAAGAATTTCTTCGAGCAGAGCTACGGGGCATCGCGGTCGGGGGGCGTGCTGGGGGTCGCAAGGAAGGATTGGATGCTGGACCTTCCGATTGCGTATCTGGACTACTCGAATGGTCCCGTGTGGCTGCGAATGGGTAATCAACAGATTGCCTGGGGCGAAGCGCTCTTCTTCCGGGTCGCGGACATGGCGAACGGGCTGGACCTGCGGCGGCACTCGACCCTGGACGTTGCCGCGGAGGAATTCTCGGACAAAAGAGTGTCAGCTCCCGCACTGCGGGCGATGTGGCGTGCGACGGATTCGGTCCAACTCGAGGGATTCGCCCAGCTGTTCCGTCCGACGGTGCTTCCGGGCGAGAATTCGCCCTACAACATCATCCCTGCCCAGTTCGTCGTGGACCAAAAGTCCGGCTACGACGACGTGAAGGACAAGGTCAATTTTGGGCTCAGAATGCAAGGGCAGTTCGACGACGTGGGCGTTCAGCTGTTTGCCCTGCGGCGGAACAATCCCGATGGCGTTATCCGCTGGGCCAAGGCGCAGGGCGCTGGCGCGGTCGGCGATTCTGCGTTCGCGGGCAATTCCGGTGTTGGCGTGTACAGCGCTCAGGAGTGGTTCCGGACTGCGAGCCTGACCAGGCTCGACGGTCTCGGTGCGCTCGAGACGGCGTTGAACGAGTTCAATACCGCACCGCTCGGGGCCACCGGCTTGGCTAACGTGTGCGGAGCTTCGGGAAGTGCGGGCACGGCGACGCAAGCTGGCAATATCAGGGTGGATTCCGCGTCGGCGGCCTGCATTCTGGATGGCTTCTTCAGCGGTGGCGACTTGCGCGGCTGGCTCGTGCGCGAGTATCCGCGGGAGAACGTATTCGGTTTCGGTCTGAATACCGTCTTCAACGGCGAGCCGGATTCGTTCCTCGATCAACTCATTGCCCGCTTCGAGTTGTCGCACACGCCGAACAAGAAGTTCACCAGCCCAACGCTTTCGCGAGACTACATCGAGAAGGACGAAACGACCTTTGCCTTCATTTTCGAGAAGTACCATAAATTCTCCCAGACGCTTCCGGCGACTTATATGGTCTTTCAGTGGATGCACAAATCGGAAAGTGACCTGTTTGGCCGGTCCCTGGAGGGGACTCGCAACAAGCCGGGCGGTGCACCGAAGGGGGACGACCGCGGCTCGAACAACGTTGCGTTCGTGCTTCAGCAACCGACGCCGTCATTGGAGTGGCGTTTCGATCTGGCTGCCCTTACTGACCTGAAGGGGGGGTGGTTTGTGCAACCCGGGGTGAAGTGGAAGTTGAACAAGTCGGCTCAGCTTGATGTTTACGCCAACTACTTCCGGAGTAGTAACGACGGCGGGGATTTTGCCGAGGGCCTCGACTATGCGCGCGAGGTGTTCGTGCGCGGAACCTGGTACTTCTGAGATATCGGACGCGGGATGCGGGCGATTCCGGCGGGTTGGATCAAAGCCGGAATTGCCCTTGCGAGATAGTCTATATGCATATCAGAAAGTTCTGTCGAGATTACAGCCGACGTGTTTTCCTTGAGAATACCGCCAAAAACGTGTTAAGGGCGGGCGTCCTGGGCGGCGCGTGGTCCATCTTCCTTCGTACGGGAAGCACCCGCGGGGCGTATCCAGACGAACTGGCGTCGATCGACATGTATACCCGTGGCCGCCTGAAGCCCGGGGATAAGATCTCCAAGGATAACGTCCATCTTGTGCAGGATTTGCTCGATCCCGTACGAGCCAAGCAGATTGCCGAGATGGGCAGGGTGCTGGTCCTCGCTCCCTCCACCTCCGACCTGAGCAGGCTGAATCCCGCCTCGTACATCGAGGCGACCTTGAGAAACCGGGGTGAGGCGCGCTTCGATCAGAAGGGCAATGTGGTTACGTCCGACGGCCGGCCCTGGGTCGGCGGGAATCCGTTCCCCGAACCACGCAGTGCGATGGAGGTCTTTGCAGCCCATACCCTCAGTTGGGGAAGGCATGACAGTTGTCTTTATGCCTCCAAGGAATACGGTCTGGACGAGGAGGGGCGCGTCCAGTACCAGTACGCGTCGGGATGGGCCGAGATGGCCAGCATCGGGCGTATAAGTGTTCCACCCATGCCGTATCTCCCCGGTCGCGAAGAGAAACTGCGGTATCAATCGGTTTTTTTTGTCGAGCCCGGGGACGTCAAGGGTACCGCATACCTCAACATATGGCCGTACGACCAGACGCAGTTCCCCGAACTGTTCGGGTATCTGCCGACCTTCAAGCGAGTGCGGCGCTTTCCCACGAATCAGCGCTTCGAGCCGCTGAATCCCGGATCGGAACTATACCTATCAGATGCTTGGGCAGCCGGCGATCCATTTCTCACATGGGGGGACTACCAGATCGTGCAGCGTGGTCCATTCCTGGCAGGATTGTCCGGAGGATGGAATTCACGGCATTCGAACTGGGAGCACACGACCCATGGTGGTCCACACGGAACGCTGTTCTGGGACACCGCGGTAGAACTGGTGCCAGAGGCGATTGTTATCGAGGCGCGACCCATTGGCTACCCACGCGCGCCGGTATCGAAGAAGCGCGTGTGGTTCGACGCAAGGACGCTAGTGCCCCTTGCAATGGTTTCCTACGATCGTCGAGGCCAGCCCTTCCGCTTCTTCGATGGTGCTTACTCCGCCTACGACGATGGTAGTCAGAGGGTCCCGGACGGTAAAGAGCCGTACTGGTCGTGGACAACATTCCATGCATTCAACATACAGACCGGACGGATGACCCGCGTCGAGCAGGTGAAATCCATCGCTGGCGGGCACAGGATGCTTGTCAACGATCCTGCCATCTATGAGCGATACCTCACGCTCGAAGCGTTGCAACGTCTCGGAAGCTGATTATTGGTAGGCGATTCCGGTGCGGGATGGCTCGGGTGCAGGCGGCCGGGGCAGGGACATGCTTGTGCGCTCTCGAGTTCGTCGATCCGCTTCGAAACTACCTTTTAGGGTGGGGGAGCGCCGCTTCGTTCAGGTCATCATCCGCTCCGGATACGTTGTTCGTAGTCGAGGCTTGATGATGCCCGCGTGCGACGTGTTCGCGAACGAAAATTACAGCAGGAGACAAGGCAATGATCATAAATCGGCAATGGTGTTTGGCAACCAGACCCCAAGGCGATCTGGACAAAGGCAACTTCCGGATGAATGAGTCCCCGGTTCCCACGATTCGCGACAACGAGTTCCTCATCCGCAATATCTACCTGTCTCTCGATCCGACGCACCGGTTGTGGGCGCGCGAGAAGGATAGCTACATGCCGTCGGTGAAGTTGGGTGATGTCATGCGCGGCTTCACCATGGGTGTAGTGGAGAAGTCCAATCATTCGGAGTATCCCGTAGGCTCGGTTGTTACCGGTGTGTTTGGGTGGGAGGATTACTCGGTTTCGAATGGGGAGGGATTCGTGGCAAGTGTCACGATGGATCCCCGCCTTCCGCTGACTGCTCGCTTCGGTCTGTTCGAACACATCGGCCTGACGGCGTATTTCGGAATCATGGATATTCTCAAGCCAAAGCACGGTGAGACGATGGTAGTCTCGGGCGCGGCCGGGGCCGTCGGATCGATCGCCGTGCAGATTGGGAAGGTCATGGGTTGTCGCGTAGTGGCGATCGCCGGATCCGACGAGAAATGTGCCTGGCTGAAGGATGAGTTGGGGGCTGACGAGGCTGTCAACTATCGTAAGGGTTCGCTCAGCGAGTCGTTGGCGAAGGCTTGTCCGGAAGGGGTCGATACATTTTTCGACAACGTAGGTGGCGAGGTGCTCGAAGCGGTACTCGACCGGATCAACATGTATGCGCGCATCGCCATGTCCGGAGCCATTTCCCAGTATGGCAGAGACGACGAGCCGTATGTGCCGAGCAACATCTATAACCTCTTGAATAAGCGGGCATTGATCCAAGGGTTCATCGTACTGGATTACGCAGCCGACAAGCGCTGGTGGGCAAAGGCGCACGACGACATCACGTTGTGGTACCTCCAAGGGAGGATGAAGTACAGGTTGGATGTGGTGGATGGGCTCGAGAACGCACCGACCGCTGTTGCAAAGTTGTTCAAAGGCACCAACTCGGGAAAATTGCTGGTCAAGGTGTCCGAAGAGCCTGAGCGTTCGGTTGCATAGAGTTGCCGTTCCTCGGAGTCGGATGAATCGTGAGCGGCAACTCCAGTCGCCACTACGTCCTCCAATTCGCGCCTTCCAGCGCTAGCAGGAGCTGGTTACCGACTTGGACAGCGCCCTGTGGAACTCCGCGACGTGCCGAGCTGAATGCAATTGCGGTGGCTGCGGCGGAACGATGTCATCGGGTGTGGATTCGAAAGTAATTCGTGCGATCAACAAGGATTCGGAGGAGCCCATGTTTAAGGTCGCTAGTTACGGTCTGGTGGGCGATCTGTTCTCTCTGGTTCTTGCGGCAAAAAGAGTTCTCTGAACATTGGATGGAATGCATCTCCTCCGGGTGGATGGGCTCATTTGGAGCGGCCGAATCTTCTTGGTTTGCTCCGATTGATGTCACGCCGCCGCATTCCATCCGATTCTTTGGCGGTGCGACCTCTCTCTCCTCCCGCCGAAGTAGCCTTGACCCACCGGTGTAGCACCGGTGGGCCTTTTTTCGTGTGGTCGTGCCTGGCGCCTGACCCTCGGTTGCGGCGCCTGCGCGCCGATCTGAATTGGTGGCTCCCTTCAAATGGACATAAACATGACGAACATTGTTGCGCTTGACGTGCCGTTGTGGCGGCCAGGGCCTGAGCAGGCGGAAGCCACTGGTATGGCCGCATTCATGGCCCGAGCTCGCGTCGCGACCGGTCTGACGCTGCCTGATTATGCAGCGCTTCATCGCTGGTCCATCGAAATGCCGGAGGCCTTCTGGAGGATGGTCTGGGACTTCGGTGGCGTGATCGGCGAGATTGGGCAAACGGTGCTGACTGACGGTGACCGCATGCCGGGTGCACGCTGGTTTCCGGAGGCGCGCCTGAACTTCGCCGAAAATCTACTACGCGGGCATGGCAATTCCGAGGCTTTGGTCTTCCGCGGCGAGGACAAGCTGGAACAGCGCGTCAACCGTGCCGAGCTTCGCGTCAAGGTCGCGCAACTCGCCGCCGCACTGCGCGCCGCTGGGGTCGAGCCGGGCGATCGCGTGGCGGCCTACATGCCAAACATGCCCGCGACCGTCGTCACCATGCTTGCTGTGGCTTGCATCGGCGCCGTGTTCACTAGCGCCTCGCCGGACTTCGGTGTGCAGGGCGTGCTCGACCGCTTCGGGCAGACCACGCCGAAGGTGCTGATTGCCTGCGACGGCTATTGGTACAACGGTAAGGCGATTGACGTCCGTGCGAAGTTGGCCGAGATCGCGCCGCAATTGCCCGGCTTGCGCCGGTTGGTGGTGGTGCCCTATCTGGCCGCCGGCCGAGCACTCGACTTGGCAGACATCGCCGGTGCTATCGCCTACGCAGATTTCGTCGCGCCCTATGCCAACGAGACCGAGCCCGGCTACGTCCGCCTACCTTTCGACCATCCGCTCTACGTGATGTACTCCTCCGGCACCACTGGGGCGCCAAAGTGCATCGTGCACGGGGCCGGCGGCACCTTGCTGCAGCATCTCAAGGAGCACCGTCTGCACGCGGATGTACGCGAGGGCGATCGAGTCTTCTACTACACTACTTGCGGCTGGATGATGTGGAACTGGCTCGTGTCGGCGCTCGCTTCCGGTGCGGCCCTGATGCTATACGACGGCAATCCCTTCATCGACGAGGGCCGCCTGCTTTGGGACTATGCCGAGTCCGAAGGCTTCACACACTTCGGTACCTCGGCGAAATACATCGAGACCCTCGCGAAGAGCAGTCTTCGTCCGGCCGAGACGCACGCCCTATCGGCCTTGCGAGCGGTGCTGTCGACCGGCAGCCCGCTTGCGCACCAGGGCTTCGATCTTGTCTATGCCGCGATCAAGGGCGACGTCCAGCTCGCCTCGATCTCGGGCGGGACCGATATCCTCTCTTGCTTTGTCCTTGGGAACCCGATGCTCCCGGTGTGGCGCGGCGAGATCCAATGTGCGGGTTTGGGAATGGCGGTCGAAGTGTGGAATGAGGAGGGGCGGCCGATGGAAGGCGACAAAGGCGAGCTGGTGTGCGTCAGACCCTTCCCGAGCATGCCTATCGGCTTCTGGAACGACTTTGACGGTGCTAAGTACCACGCGGCTTATTTCGAGCGCTTCCCTGGAGTGTGGTGCCACGGCGACTACTGCGAACGAACCTCCCACGGCGGCTTTGTCATCCACGGCCGCTCGGACGCAACCTTGAATCCGGGCGGGGTGCGCATCGGCACTGCCGAAATCTATCGGCAGGTGGAGAAGCTTACCGAGGTGGTGGAAGCGGTGGTCGTCGGGCAGGAATGGCCGCCTGAGTCTCCCACGGATGTGCGCCTAGTGCTCTTCGTGCGCCTGCGCGAGGGGCTGGCGCTTGACGATTCCTTCATCGAACGGATCAAGTGTTGCATCCGCGACAACGCTACCCCGCGCCATGTCCCCGCCCGCATCGTACAGGTTGAAGAGGTGCCACGCACCAGGAGTGGCAAGGTGGTCGAACTCGCCGTACGTGATGTGGTGCATGGCCGTCCGGTGAAGAATTTGGAGGCGCTGGCCAATCCAGAGTCGCTGAAAGGTTTTGCCAACAGGATGGAGCTCGACTTGTGAGTATTTCTGAGTAACCCGTCACGGCGTCGCTGCGCGCGCCGTAGGCCAGTGTGAGAATCTCGATATGCAACGCAATTCGATAAAATTCGACGTCTCGATTGTGGGCGGCGGCTCCCGGGGAGCGCGGGCATCCGGTTGAAGCAGATCGCTGTCGAGGTGAAGCACGAGTTCTCGGTGTGGTTGATCGAGAAGGCGGCCGAGCTCGGTGTGCACCTCCGGCGCGGTGAGGAGTTCCCGGGCCCTGCCCGCGCTTATCCCTGACCGGAAGGGATAAGCGCGCCTCTGGACACGCCTATCACCGAAGATCGCGTGGTCTCAAGGAGCTGCGTGAAGTGTCCGCCGCGCGCTACGAGCTGGGTCTCGTGGGGCACTCCGCCGGCTGGCCGATGATGTCACGAACTACGGCGGCGGCTTCGACTACGACCTCGTGGGAAGTCACGTCGCGTGGGCTAGCGCTAGGCCAACCCGCATCTCTCTCCCTTCGAGCGATTCCAACGCTACAGCCTGCATCAAGGAATCCGGAAATACCTCAACGGAGCAAGCGGATCGACTACGAGGCGCGGGCGATAGCTGCCGGGGGGCTGAAAAGGCAACAGACGCTCGTCTTCCCAGGTGGTGCGCTGATCGGCGCGGCTTTGGTGGCGATCGCCGCCTCATTGAGCTTCCAGGTTTCGGTGATAACCAATGCGAAGTGCTTAGCTATGTAGGATAGTGATCAATCGCATCGCGGGCTACGGCATCGGTTTTGCAGTCGGGTCGCAGGCGTAGGCCCCGCAGCGCTTCAGTGCGCGGGTCAAAGCCCCGTTTGGCAGCCGCCGGAAGTCGAGCCAAGCGCTCGGGTGTCCGGGCAGGGGGCTTCCCGTCTTGGCAATGTTGTCGCGAGTGGCTGTGGACTATCGGGAAAGGGGGCGTGATAAAATTCAATTTTCACGAGGCTGCTGTGGGAAGCTCATTTCCGCTAGCGTCTTCCGGATTGCTGATCTTCGGTCTGCCAATGAACCGTACTGCTTCGATCAACGTTGCTCAGTGGTGGCGCTTCCTCCAATAGGAAGCGGCACGTCGTTGCGGTCCCGAACCGCACCTTGCCGCCGTCACGGTGGGCAAGAATCGGCAGGCTGCTCTCCGGCACGGCGGCTCCAGAAACTCAGGAGATTGCCTATGCCCTTGAAACTTCCCTTAGACCCCGGCCCAGCGCTGCGCCCATCGTCCGGCCGGCGTGCGGCGCCATGTCCGTGCCTCTGGCATCCTCTGCCGTCGGCCCCCGTGCTGGCGACCCCGCGCGTAAGCGGTGTTGCTGCGATCATTCCAGCGAAATCCAGCGTCAATGTGTATAACGGCGTGAGTAATGAAAGGCGTGTTTCTTCTTTTACGCATTTAAAAACAGGGTTTTATCATGTCTAGTCTGCTGATGATCGACAACTACGACAGCTTCACCTACAACCTGGTGCAGTACTTCGGCGAACTGGGCGCCAATGTGAAGGTGTATCGCAACGACGAGATCACCCTCGAGCAGATCGAGGCGATGAAGC
>JAVEZY010000021.1:0-43559 GCA_034002745.1 Gammaproteobacteria bacterium | reverse complement strand
TCAGACGTTGAACCGGAAATGGATCACGTCGCCGTCCTGGACGACATATTCCTTGCCTTCCAGCCGCCACTTGCCCGCTTCCTTGGCGCCAGCCTCGCCCCCGTGGGCGACGAAATCCTCGTAGGCGATGACTTCGGCGCGGATGAAGCCCTTCTGGAAGTCGGTATGGATGACGCCGGCTGCTTCCGGCGCGGTGGCGCCCTGGCGGATGGTCCAGGCCCGCACTTCTTTCACGCCGGCAGTGAAATAGGTCTGCAAGCGCAGCAGCCGGTAGCCGGTGCGGATGACGCGGTTCAGGCCGGGCTCTTCCAGCCCCAGATCGGCGAGAAACTCGGCGCGTTCCTCCTCGGGCAGTTCGGCGATGTCCGATTCTATCGCCCCGCACACCGGAACCACTTCCGCGCCTTCGCTGCGCGCCAGTTCGCGCAGAGCCTCAAGATGCGGGTTGTTGCTGAAACCGTCTTCGGCCACATTGGCGATATACATGGTGGGCTTGACGGTGAGCAGGTGCAGTTCGCCGAGGCGTGCCCATTCATCCGCCGACAACGCGGCGGCGCGCGCCGGCTTGCCCGCGTCCAGGCAGGCCTGAAGACGCTCCAGGAGTTCGCGCCGCGCCAGCGCTTCCTTGTCTCCGCTTCTCGACGCCTTGGCGGCGCGATCCAGATGGCGCGCGACCGCATCGAGGTCGGCCAGAGCCAACTCGGTGTTGATCACTTCAATGTCGCCCAGGGGATCGATGCGACCGGCCACATGCACGATGTCATCATTCTCAAAGCAACGCACGACATGCGCGATGGCCTGGGTCTCGCGGATGTGCCCCAGGAACTGGTTCCCCAGACCCTCGCCTTTCGACGCTCCTGCAACCAGGCCGGCGATATCGACGAACTCCATCACCGCCGGCAGCACGCGCTGCGGCTTTACGATCGCAGCCAGCCGGTCGAGACGCGGATCGGGTACCGGCACCATGCCGACGTTCGGCTCGATGGTGCAGAAAGGATAATTCGCAGCCTCGATTCCGGCCTGCGTCAGAGCATTGAACAAAGTCGACTTGCCGACATTGGGCAGGCCGACGATACCGCACTTGAATCCCATGACTGCGCGTTCCTCAGTTCTTCCCGCCGGCCGCCGGCGGCGCCGCAACGGTATGCGTGTGCAGACGCTGCATGGCCCGCTCGGCGTCTCCGCTCACGAACAGGGGCATCACATCCAGCGCCGCCTCGATCGCCGCATCGATGGCATCCCGCTCGGCGGCGCTCGGGGCGTTCAAAACGTAGTCCACCACTTCCGCAGCGCCCGGACCCGGACGGCCGACACCGATGCGCAGTCGGTAGAAATCCCGGTCTCCGCCGAAGTTGGCGATGATGTCGCGCAGGCCATTGTGGCCACCGTGACCGCCGTCCCGCTTGAGACGGGCAGTGCCGGGCGGCAGATCGATTTCGTCGTGGACGATCAATACCTGCTGCGGTGTCAGCTTGTGGAAGTGCGCAAGGGCGCGCACCGCCTGACCGCTGCGGTTCATGAAGGTTGTCGGTTTGAGCAGGAATACCGTGCGCCCTTCCAGGCGCACGGATGCCAGATCACCGGAGAAACGGCGCTCGGAGCGGAACTCCGCTCCGAGCTGCCGGGCCAGGCTGTCGAGCAACCAGAATCCGGCGTTGTGCCGGGTCCGCTCGTACTTCGCCCCGGGATTGCCGAGGCCGACAAGCAGCGCGGGCGTTGCGGTCAACTGCCCTTACCGCCGCCGGATCAGGGGGCGCTGCCTTCGCCCGCCGCCTCTTCACCCTCGCCGCTCGCAGCCTCCACGGCAGCTCGCGGCAGATGGATCGATACCACCGGCAGGTCGTGCTCGGGTCCATGCTGCAGGTCGACCAGCTCGACGCCGGCAGGCAGGCGGATGTTGGAGAGGTGCAGCGTCTCGTTGACGTTCAGCCCGCTGACATCCACTTCCAGGTATTCCGGCAGGTCCTTCGGCAAGCAGGAAATCGCGACTTCGGTCAGCAGATGCTCGACCAGACCGCCCGCCTGCTTGACGCCCGGCGCAACATCCGCGCCCACGAAATGCAGAGGGACGCTCATGCGCAGCTTCTCGGTCGCACTGATGCGCTGCAGATCGAGATGCAGGATCACTCGCTTGTACGGATGACGCTGCAGGTCCTTCAGCACCGCGCTCACCTTCTTGCCGTCGATATCAACGGTGAGAACGTGCGAATAGAAGGCTTCGTTCTCCAGGCTGTGCATCACCGGATTGTGCTCGAGCGCCAGCATCACCGGCGCCTCGGTGCCGCCATAAAGGATCGCGGGCACCTTGCCTGCCCGGCGCAGGCGGCGGCTCGCTCCTTTCCCTGCGTCCTGGCGGGATTCTGCCCGCAGTTCGAAATTGATGGCCATAACGTTTTCTCCTCGTTCCAGACGAAAAACGACGATGCCCGCGACCAGGCACCGCCGTTGCCACGACCCTTGAGGCGGGTCAGTCCATGTAAATCGAGCTGACGGATTCCTCGGCGTTGATGCGCCGCATCGTTTCGGCCAGCATGTCGGCCACGCTCAGCTGACGGATCTTGGGGCAGGCCTGCGTCTCCGGCCGCAGCGGAATCGTGTCGGTCACCACCAGCTCATCGAGGACCGACGCCGTCAACCGCTCCACCGCCGGTCCCGACAGAACCGGATGCGTGCAGTAGGCAACCACGCTCGCGGCGCCCTCTTCCTTCAGCACCCGCGCCGCCTCGCACAGCGTCCCAGCGGTATCGACCATGTCATCGAGCAGGACGCAGCTGCGCCCCTTCACGTCGCCGATGATATTCATGACCTTGGCGATGTTCGGTCCCGGCCGGCGCTTGTCCACGATCGCCAGGTCGGCGCCGCCGAGCTGCTTGGCCATGGCGCGCGCGCGAACCACGCCGCCCACGTCAGGCGAGACGACGATCACGCGCGGATACTTGCTGCGCCAGATGTCGGTCAGCAGCACCGGCGAGGCATAGACGTTGTCCACCGGAATGTCGAAGAAGCCCTGAATCTGATCGGAATGCAGATCGACGGTGAGCACGCGATCGGCCCCGACGCCGGTGATCATGTCGGCAACGACACGCGCGCTGATCGGCACACGCGCCGAGCGTGGGCGCCGGTCCTGGCGCGAGTAACCGAAGTAGGGAATCACCGCCGTGATCCGGGCGGCCGACGCGCGGCGCACCGCATCCACCATGAGCAGCAGTTCCATCAGGTGATTGTCGGTTGGATTGCCGGTCGGCTGGACGATGAATACATCCTTGCCGCGAACATTCTCCGCGATCTCGACCTGCACTTCGCCATCACTGAAGCGCCCGACGTTCGCCTTGCCGAGCGGAAGGTTCAGGCGCGATACGATGCTGCGGGCAAGCTGGGGATGAGCGGTGCCGCTGAAGACGACCATGCGGCTGTCCGGCTCACGAAATTTGGCGTACTTCAATTATCCCCCCAGGCGCCTGAGACGCCGCGACCAATCACCTGAATGCCGTCTTCGAACTGGCTGGGGTGCCAGGATTCGAACCTGGGAATGCGGGAATCAAAATCCCGTGCCTTACCACTTGGCGACACCCCAAAACGAACTCTCCGCGCATCACCCGGAATGCATACGGCCCGCACAGTTTACCGCGACCCTCGCCAGCAAAGGAGACCGGTTCATTCCCCGACAGACGAAACCTGCCCACTTCGCGGGTAGATATGCATGAACCGCCGCCGCGGCCTCTCGCGTCGGAAATGCCGCAAAAATGCTGCTGCCGGTACCGCTCATGCGCGCTGGCGCATGGGCACCCAGCCACTCGAGCGCCTCGGCGACTTCGGGGCACCGCCGCCTCACCACCGGTTCGCAAACATTAACCGCATGATCGCCCGAAAGAAAGCCGCCTATTTTGAGTGGTTGGCAATTTCGTGTCAATGCGGGATCCGCGAAGATTTCCGTCGTGGAAACGTGCACTGGCGGCACCACCACCAGATACCAGGGCATCGCGGGCTCGAGCGGCGACAACCGCTCTCCCACCCCCTCCGCCCAGGCCGCATGGCCGCGCACGAAAACCGGCACATCCGCGCCCAGCCGCAACCCCAGCTCTGCCAGAGCATCGACATCGAGATGCAGATTCCAGAGACAGTTCAGCGCCCACAATGCAGTGGCGGCATCGGAGCTGCCGCCACCCAGGCCTCCACCGGCGGGTATCCGCTTGTCGATGTCGAGATCGGCGCCCAGGCGGGTACCGGTGTACTCTTGCAGCAGACGGGCGGCCCTGACTGCCAGGTCAGCCTCCGGATCGAGGCCGGGCAGACCGCCGGCACGGCGGATCCGGCCATCCCCGCGCAATCCGACATGCAGCGTGTCACACAGGTCGATGAACTGGAAAACGGTTTGCAGCAGGTGATAGCCGTCCTCCCGCCGACCGACGATGTGCAGGAACAGATTGAGCTTGGCCGGGGCCGGCCAGGCGAGCGAATCACCGCCACTCATGCGCCAGAGCTCCAGCCATCGACCAGCAGGCGAACACGCAGGCGGGGATGGCTGAGCGTCAGACGCCGCGGCAGTTCCACCCCCGCCGCATCCTCCCAGCGATCGAACTCGACCAGCCAGCCGTCCTGTTCCAGCAAGGTCAGCCGACCGCGCTCATCGTACAGATCCTGCGCCCGGATGCGCTCCGGACGCGGAAGCCCGCGAACCCAGTAGACCAGGCTCCGCACCGGCGGGGTCCAGCCCAGCGCCTCGTCCAGCAGGACTTCCGCGGATCCTGCGCTGCGCGCCTCCTCTTTCGGCAGCCGCAGCGTGGCGCCGTACGCATCGAACTCCAGCTCCGCCACACGCTGACCGAGAGGATTCATGAAGTCCAGCTGATGGCGCTCTCCGCGGGCCTCCCAGTGCATGCGCACCGAGCGCGGATCGACATCCGCACCGCGCACGGCGACGCGACCGTTGAACGACCAGTCCCGGATCGCCTGCACACGCGCTTCGCGCTCGGCGCGAAGCGCCGCGGGATCAGCCTCGGGAGCCGGCCGCGGTGGCGCCACGGTACAGGAACACAGCAGCAGCACGAAAAGCGGAAGGGCGGCGCGCAATCCCCTCACCGAACGAAGCGCTGCATCGTGGCGCGCAGCATCTCGTCATCCGGAAAGGCCTCGAGCGCCCTCCGCCATACCGATACCGCCTCCTCGCGCTCTCCGGACATCCACAGCACTTCGCCGAGGTGCGCGGCGACCTCGTGATCCTGCTTGATAGCAAGCGAACGCCGCAGATAGCGGATGGACTCCTCAAAGTTCCCGAGGCGGTACAGCACCCAGCCCATACTGTCGAGGATGGCGTTGTTGTCGGGATGCAGCTCGAGAGCGCGCTGGATGTAACCGTAGGCTTCCCGATATCGATCAGTGCGATCGGCGAGGGTGTAGCCGAGCGCGTTGAGCGCATCGACGTGATCCGGCTCTCTGGCGAGGATCTGCAGCAAGTCGCTTTCGGCGAGGTCGAGCCGGTTCATCCGTTCGGCGAGCAGGGCCCGGGAATAGAGCAGGTCGAAATCCCCGCCGAAGTGGTCCAGCGCCACGCTCAACACCGCCATCGCTTCCTCGCGCAGACCCGCATTCAACAGCAGTTCCGATTCGACCTGGTAGAGCCGCCTCTGCTGCCCGGGCTCGTCGGCCCGCAGCGTCTGCAGCTGCCGCCGCGCGCCGCCGATATCGCCACCGTCGGCGGTGAGAACGGCGATCCGCAAACGCCCCTCGAACTGGTTCGGCGAATCCGGCCCGAGCGCGGCGTAATAGGCGATCGCCTGGTCGATGTCTCCACGCTCCTCGGCGATCCAACCCAGATAGAACTGCAGGTCGGCTTCATGGCCGCCCGCGTCCTGCACCCGCCGCAGCAGCGCCTCGGCCTCATCGATGTGGCCGAGCTGCAGATGGATCATGCCCATCGCCATCAGAATCTCGGCATTCGGCTCGAGCTGACCGGCAAGTATCTGGTATTGCGCAAGCGCCTCATCGTAATTCTGGGTCTCGGCAAGCGTGCGGGCATAGGCGTGGCGCAGCGCGGTATCGGACGGATTCGATCGCACCGCTTCCGACAGGTAGGCCATCGCCGCATCCGGACCATCGGCCATCAGCAAGGTGCGGATGCGCAGCATGATTGCCTCGCGCCAGCCCGGACGCAGTTCGAGCGCCTCGTCGATCGCTTGCCGCGCCTTCTCCAGTTCGCCTGCCCGCACGGCCAGATGCGCATAGGCATACAGCGCCGAAGGATCGTCGCGACGGGAAGCCACGAAGCGCTCCATGAGCCGCAATGCCTCGCGCACGTCGTGTTCGCGGCTCAGCAGGCCGGCGATCAGCTCGAAGCGTTCCTCGGGGAGCGCCTCGCCCTGCGCCGTCAGTCGCGCCATCTGATCGAGCGCCTCCTCCAGATGCCCGGTGCGTATCGCGGCCACGACCAGCATCTGTCGCGGTTCCAGGGTTTCGGGAACCAGTTCCACCCACAGGCGGGCGCCATCCAATGCGGCGGCGTCGTCATGGATGAAAAGTGCCGTCTTCGTCGCCCGCTCGGCGAAACGCGGGTCGCGCGTGGCGGCGGCGAGCCTCAGAAAGGCCCCCAATCCGACCTCGTAGTGATGGCGCTGCAAGGCCATTTCGGCCGTGAGGATTTGATATAATAGGTCGCCATCCAGCGAGACCGGCGGCAGTTCGGTTGGGGGTTCGATCGCGAGAGCGGGTTCCGTTTCCGCGGGTTCCTCCTGGGGCGCAGCCGCCGGCTCGGCTACCGTGGGCCGCTCGGCCGGCATCGCCTGGTCCGGCTGCGGTTGCAGGCCGGCGCAGGCGGAAAGGAACAGGAACGGAAGCAGAATCAGAAGTGAGTATCGCATTGGTTCGATCCGGAAGGCCGGTGGGCCTTTGTCCTTCCCCGAAAGAAGATAATATCCTCTTTTTTCGGCAGAATCAGTTAAAATTACATGGCCGTCGCACGGCCAGCCGCAAGTCCGCGGCGCTAGTCCAACCAATGGTATGCGGCAACATCCATGTCCCTGTTAGCTGTCGGCCTCAATCATAAGACTGCACCCCTGCCCGTCAGGGAGCGAGTCGCTTTCGCTCCCGACCGGCTGGCCGGGGTGCTGCGCGACCTGACTTCCCATACGCATGTGCGGGAGGCCGCCATCCTGTCGACCTGCAACCGGACGGAAATGGTTTGCTGTGTGGACGATGACGGCGGCGGCGATGCGGTGATCGACTGGTTCCGCGACTATCATCGGCTGCGCCCGGAGGACATCGATCCGTACCTCTACCTGCATCCGGACCAGCGCGCGGTCAAACACTTGCTGCGTGTGGCCAGCGGCCTTGACTCTCTGATCCTCGGCGAACCGCAGATCCTCGGACAGATCAAGGATGCCTATTTTACAGCACTCGAGGCGGGAACCGTAGGAAAACACCTCAACCGGCTGTTCGAACACACCTTTTCCGTCGCCAAGCAGGTGCGCACGGATACCGCCATCGGCGCCAGCCCGGTGTCGGTCGCCTTCGCGGCAGTCAGCCTCGCAAGACAGATCTTCACCTCGCTCGGCGACCACACGGCGCTGCTGATCGGCGCCGGCGACACCATCGAACTCGCCGCCCGTCACCTGCGCGAGAACGGTATCGGGCGCATGATCATTGCCAACCGGACGCTGACCCGCGCCGAGGCGCTGGTCAACGAGGTACAGGGCACTGCGATCACGCTGACCGAGATCCCTCACTATCTGGCGCAGGCCGACATCGTCATCTCGTCGACCGCCAGTCCCTTGCCCATCCTGGGCAAGGGCGCGGTCGAAAGCGCGATCAAGGCACGCAAGCATCGTCCGATGCTGATGATCGACATCGCCGTTCCCCGCGACATCGAGCCCGAAGTCAGCGCGCTGAACGACATCTACCTCTACACCGTCGATGACCTGAAAGAGATCATCGACGAAGGGCTGAAATCGCGCCAGCAGGCGGCCCTGCAGGCCGAGGAGATCATCGACACCGAAACAGTCCGCTTCATGGGCTGGCTGCGTTCCCTCCAGGCCGTATCGACGATCCGTGCCTACCGGGATTCGGTCGAAGCGGCACGCGAAGAGGAACTCGAAAAAGCCTTGCGCCAACTCCAGCGCGGACAGGATCCGAAGGAAGTGCTGAATCTGGTCACAAGGGCATTGGCCAACAAGCTCGCCCACGGCCCGACCGCGCACATGCGCCGCGCCGGATTCGAGGGACGGGAAGAGCTGCTGCATGCGGCCCGGGAGCTGCTCAACATCCGGGTCCCGGGCAAAGACTGAGCATGCAGCCGTCCATCGAGCGCCGGCTGGAGGGGCTCAGCGAGCGTCTCCAGGAACTGGAGGCACTGCTTGCCGCCGCCGAAACCAGCGGTGACCCATCCCGATTCCGCGAGCTTTCCCGCGAATATGCCCAGGTCAGCCCCGTGGTCGACGCCTTCCGCGCGTGGCGCAACAGCCTCGACGACATCGCCGCCGCACAGGAAATGCTTCAGGATCGCGATCCGGAGATGCGATCGCTGGCGCAGGATGAACTGGAGCGGGCGCGCGCGAACAGTCAGGATCTGGCAAGCGAGGTCCATCGCCTGTTGCTGCCCCAGGACCCGCGCGACGCCGGCAACGTGTTCCTGGAGATCCGTGCCGGCGCGGGCGGAGATGAGGCCGCGATATTCGCCGGCGATCTGTTCCGCATGTACTCGCTCTATGCCGAAGCCCGTCGCTGGGAGATCGAGGTACTGAGCGCGAACCCCGGCGAGCACGGCGGATACCGCGAAATCATCTCGCGCATCGCCGGTCGCGGCGTGTACTCGCGCCTGAAGTTCGAATCCGGAACCCATCGCGTGCAGCGCGTTCCCGCCACCGAAGCGCAGGGGCGCATCCACACCTCGACCTGCACCGTCGCCGTTCTGCCCGAGCAGGAGGAGGTCGAGGAAGTCGAGATCAATCCGGCGGATCTGAAGATCGACACCTTCCGCGCTTCCGGCGCCGGCGGCCAGCATGTCAACAAGACCGATTCGGCCATTCGCATCACCCATCTGCCGAGCGGCATGGTCGTCGAGTGCCAGCAGGAACGTTCGCAGCACAAGAACCGCTCCCAGGCCATGTCTCTGCTGCGCGCCCGCCTCACCGCGCAGGCGCGCGACCGCCAACAGGCCGAACAGGCCCAGAACCGCAAGCTGCAAGTCGGCACCGGCGATCGCTCTGAACGCATCCGCACTTACAATTTCCCGCAGGGGCGGCTCACCGATCACCGCATCAATCTGACCCTCTATCGTCTGGACGCGATCATGGAAGGCAATCTGGACCAGATCATCGATCCGCTGACGAGCGAACACCAGGCCGAGCAACTCGCAACCCTCGCCGGATGAGCCCGCCATCCATCGGCGCCGTGTTGCGCGCGGCAAGTGACCGGCTGCGGACGGTCACACCCACCGCGAGACTGGACGCGGAAGTGCTGCTCGCGCATGCCGCGGGTCAGTCGCGTTCCTGGGTGCTGGCGCGTGGCCGCGATCCCCTGAGCGAAGCAGTGGCGCAGCGTTTCGACGAGCTGCTCGCCCGGCGCATTGAAGGGCAGCCCATCGCGTACCTCACCGGCACCAGGGAATTCTGGTCCAGAGAATTCCATGTCACTCCCGCCGTGCTGATCCCCCGCCCGGAAACCGAGCACCTGGTCGAAGCCGTGCTCGAGCGTCTCGACGGCGACTCACCCTGCCGCATCGCCGATCTCGGCACCGGCAGCGGGATCATCGCCGTCACTCTGGCTCTCGAGCGTCCCGCATGGCAAATCCTCGGCGTCGACATCGATTCCGCGGCACTGACCGTGGCGCGGGACAACGCCGTGCGCCTGGGCGCGAACAACGCCTCCTTTCTGCTCGGGGACTGGATGAGCGCCATCGCGGACGGCGCGACCTTCGACTGCATCGTCTCCAACCCACCGTACATTGCAGCCGACGATCCTCATTTGCATAGCGGAGACGTCCGCTTCGAGCCGGCGCATGCGCTTGTGGCAGCAGACAACGGCATGCAGGCGCTGGGGAGGATCGCCGCGCAGGCCCGGACCCGGCTGCGCCCGGGAGGCTGGCTGGCGCTGGAGCACGGCTGCGAACAGGGGCCTGCGACCGAGACCATGCTTCGACAGGCGGGATATGCGAACATCGGGCAGTGCCGCGACCTGGCGGGCCACGTGCGGGTCACGCTGGCGCGGCGATCGGAGGAAGGACACCCATGAGCTTGAACGAACCGGCCCGGGAACCGGGGCAGGCGCGGCTGCCGCGCCCGCTCGCCAATGCGATTCTGGATCATGTACGGGAAACGCCGGAACACGAAGTCTGCGGCCTGGTGATAGCGGCCGATGGCCTGCCGCAGCGCTGCCTGCGCCTGGGCAACCTGGCGCCGGATCCCCGGGACCGCTATGTCATGGACCCGCCGGCGCTCATCCGCGCCCTGTATGAGATCGAGCAGGCGGGCGAAACCCTGTTCGCCATCTATCACTCCCATCCCCTGGGGCAGGCGGTTCCCTCCGCGATCGATATCGCGGACGCAGCCTACCCGGATGCGATCTATCTCATCGTCACGCTTGGGATGCGCGGGGTCATGGAAATGCGCGCCTGGCGCATCCGCGATGGTCGCGCGCTGGAAATGGATCTCGAGATCGCCTGAATCCGCGGGCTCGCTGCTCGGGGTCAGACCCCTGCGGCAAAAGGGTCCGACCCCAACGACGGAGAAACGGCGCGGCTACTTCTCGAGTTCGCGCCGCAACAGCTCGTTGAGCTGGGCCGGATTGGCCTTGCCCTTGGTGGCGCGCATGGCCTGGCCGACGAAGAAGCCGAATACCTTGTCCTTGCCTGCGCGGTACTGCGCGGCCTGCTCCGGGTGATCGGCAACGATTCCGGCGACAAGCGCCTCCAGTTCGCCGCTATCCGTGATCTGGCGCAAGCCCTGTCCCTCGATGATGCGGTCCGCATCACCCTCGCCGCGCCACATCGCCTCGAACACCTGCTTGGCGATCTTGCCGGAGATGGTCTGGTCCGCGATGCGCCGCAGCAGACCCGCCAGCGCCTCGGGGCCGACCGGGCTTGCGGACAGCGTCACGCCTTCGCGATTCAGCGCACCGAGCAGTTCGCCCATCACCCAGGTGGCGGCGAGCCGGTGCTCCGCTCCCGCCGCGACGGCTTCGAAGTAGTCCGCCAGCTCCCGGCTTGCGCCGAGCACCTCGGCCTCGTAGGCGGACAGACCGTACTGTCGCGTGAAGCGTTCACGCTTGGCATCCGGCAGCTCGGGCATCTCCTTCTCGACGGCGCTGACGAGGGCTTCGTCCAGCACCACCGGCAGCAGATCGGGATCGGGGAAGTAGCGGTAATCGAACGCCTCTTCCTTGCTGCGCATGGAGCGGGTCTCGTGACGATCGGGATCGTAGAGCCGCGTCTCCTGCACCACCCTGCCGCCGCCCTCGATCAGCTCGATCTGGCGCTCGACCTCGTATTCGATGGCGCGCTCGATGTAGCGGAAGGAGTTGAGGTTCTTCAATTCGGTGCGGGTGCCGAGCACGCTGGATCCGCGCGGGCGCACCGAAACGTTGGCATCGCAGCGGAAGGAACCTTCCTGCATGTTGCCGTCGCAGATCTCCAGGTAGCGCACGAGGGTGTGCAGCGCCCGCATGTAGGCGGCCGCCTCGGCGGCGCTGCGCAGATCCGGTTCGGACACGATCTCCAGCAGCGGCGTTCCGGCGCGATTGAGGTCGATGCCGCTATGACCGTGGAAATCCTCGTGCAGCGACTTGCCGGCATCCTCTTCCAGATGGGCGCGGGTCAGCCGGATGACCTTGCGCTCGCCCTCGCCCACCGTGATTTCCAGCTGCCCGCCGACGACGATCGGCAGTTCGTACTGGCTGATCTGGTATCCCTTGGGCAGATCGGGATAGAAGTAGTTCTTGCGCGCAAACACCGAACGCCGCGAAACCTGCGCTCCCACGGCCAGCCCGAACTTTACTGCCATGCGCACAGCTTCGCGGTTGAGCACCGGCAGCACGCCCGGCATGCCCAGATCGACCACGCTGGCCTGCGTATTCGCTTCGGCCCCATAGGCAGTGGAGGATCCGGAAAAAATCTTGCTCCGGGTCTGGAGCTGTACGTGAGACTCCAGACCGATGACGACTTCCCAGTTGCTCACGCCGCTCATGCGCAACCCTCCGGCATCCGCAGATGCCAGTCGGTTTCGAGCTGATAACGGTGGGCCAGCGCGAGCAGCCGCGCCTCGGTGAAATAATCGCCGATCAACTGCAGACCGACCGGGGACCGCCCGGCAAAGCCGCAGGGAATCGACATGCCGGGCAGGCCGGCCAGGTTGACCGCGATGGTGTAGACGTCGCTCAGATACATGCTGAGCGGATCCTGCTTGGCGCCCAGGCGGAATGCCGTTTCGGGAGTGGTGGGCCCGATGATCACATCCACCTCTTTGAAGGCGCGCGCGAAGTCGGCGCTGATGAGGCGGCGAAGCTTCTGCGCCTTGAGGTAATAGGCATCGTAGTAGCCCGAGGACAGCACATAGGTGCCGATCATGATGCGACGCTTGACCTCCGGCCCGAAGCCCTCGCCACGCGAGCGCCGGTACATGTCCATCAGATCGCGGGGAGATTCGCAGCGGTAGCCATAGCGCACGCCGTCGAAGCGCGCGAGGTTCGAGGACGCCTCCGCCGGCGCCACCACGTAATAGGTAGGCACCGCCAGATTCGAGTTCGGCAGCTCGATATCGATGATGCGCGCACCCAGCCGCTCATACACCCGCACCGCCTCCTCCACCGCTCTGGCGACGCCGGCATCGAGCCCTTCGCCAAAATACTCGCGCGGCAGCCCGATGCGGAGCCCCGCGACATCCTGCCCGAGCAGCGCCGGATAATCGGGAACGGCACGCTCGAGGCTGGTCGAATCACGCTCGTCGAAGCCCTGCATCGAAGCGAGCAGCCAGGCCAGATCCTCGGCGCTCGGCGCCATGGGTCCGGCCTGGTCCAGGCTGGAGGCAAAAGCGATCATGCCGTAGCGCGAAACCGCGCCGTAGGTCGGCTTGATTCCGCTCACCCCGCACAGCGCGGCCGGTTGGCGGATGGAACCGCCGGTATCGGTGCCGGTCGCCGCCGGCGCCAGGCGCGCGGCGACCGCGGCGGCGGAACCACCCGAGGAGCCCCCCGGCACGGCCTCGGTGTCCCAGGGATTGCGCACGGGGCCGTAGTAGCTGGTTTCGTTGGATGAGCCCATGGCGAACTCGTCCATATTGGTCTTGCCCAGCATCACCGCGCCGGCGCCGGCGAGCCGCTCGACGACGGTTGCGTCATAGGGCGCTACGAAGCTGTCCAGCATGCGTGATCCGCAGCTGGTGCGCACGCCGCGCGTGCAGAAAATGTCCTTGTGCGCGAGCGGAATGCCCTCCAGCGCACCGGCCGTACCCGCCGCGAGACGTCCGTCGGCCTCCCGCGCGGACGCGAGCGCCCCTTCCCGGGGTACCGTGATGAAGGCATTGAAGCGTGAATCCAGGTCGGCGATGCGATCGAGGAAGGTGCGCGTCAGCTCTACGCTGGAGAACTCGCGTGCGCGCAAACCGCGACGCAGCTCGGCGATTGAACGGAGATGCAGCGGCATGTCAGCGCCTCCCGGCGGAAGGCGGCGGAAAAAGGGTGAAGTGACGCGCGCTCATTCGATCACCCTGGGAACCAGGTACAGGCCCGCTTCCACTCGTGGCGCTATCGCCTGGAATTCCTCGCGACGGTTCGTTTCGGTGACCACGTCCTCGCGCAGCCGTTGAGCCACGTCCAGCGGGTGCGCCATCGGCTCCACATCATCGGTGCCCACTTCGTTCATGCTGGCGACGAACGCCAGAATGTCGGAGAGGCTCTGCGCATAGGCCGCCATATCGGCGGGCGCAATCTCGAGGCGCGCGAGCTGCGCGATTCTCTCCACATCGATCTTTTCCAGGGACATGCTGACCTCTGCTGCGCCGGAATGGCCCGGTGAGTGTTCTTGCCCTCACCATGACCCGCTGATAGAGTATTCCCGGCCCGAAATCACACCTTATATAACAGGATTTAAACTGCCCATGTTCAAACGGCTGCGCGGCATCTTCTCCAACGATCTTTCCATCGATCTCGGCACCGCCAACACGCTGATCTACGTCCGTGGACAGGGCATCGTGCTCGACGAGCCTTCCGTAGTGGCGATTCGCCAGGAACCCGGATCTGGTGGACAGCGCACGATCGCCGCCGTGGGCGCGGAAGCGAAACTCATGATCGGCCGTACGCCGGGCAACATCAACGCGATCAGGCCGCTCAAGGACGGAGTCATTGCCGACTTCACCGTCACGGAAAAGATGTTACAGCATTTCATCCGCAAAGTGCACGAGAACAGGTTCTTCCGACCCAGCCCGCGCGTGCTGGTATGCGTGCCTTGCGGTTCGACTCAGGTCGAGCGTCGCGCGATAAAGGAATCCGCCGCCGGCGCCGGCGCGCGTGAGGTCTACCTCATCGAGGAGCCGATGGCCGCCGCGATTGGCGCGGGACTGCCGGTCGGTGAGGCGAGCGGCTCGATGGTGCTCGACATCGGTGGCGGCACCACCGAAGTGGCGGTTCTGTCGCTGAACGGCATCGTCTATTCCGCCTCCGCGCGTATCGGTGGCGACCGCTTCGACGAAGCCATCATCAATTACGTGCGCCGCAACTATGGCAGCCTGATCGGCGAAGCCACCTCCGAGATGATCAAGCACCAGATCGGTTCCGCATATCCCGGCAACGAGATCCGCGAGATCGAGGTGCGTGGACGCAATCTGGCGGAAGGCGTGCCGCGCACGTTCACGCTCAACAGCAACGAGATCCTGGAGGCGCTGCAGGAACCCTTGTCGGGCATCGTCAGCGCGGTGAAGACCGCCCTCGAACAGACGCCGCCGGAACTCGGCGCCGACATCGCCGAGCGTGGCATGGTGCTCACTGGCGGTGGCGCGCTGCTGCGCGATCTCGATCGCCTGCTGTCGGAGGAAACGGGACTGCCGGTGATCGTCGCCGAAGATCCCCTGACCTGTGTCGCTCGTGGCGGCGGACGCGCGCTGGAGACTCTGGACGACCATCACGGCGACATCTTCGCTCATGAATGAGCTTTGCCGGCTGCGACGCGAGCGGTAGCGGCGCACGCGCCAGCAGCGGAGGTGTGAGATAAAGCCGCTCTTTCTGCGTGGCCCGTCCGTCACCCTGCGGGTGGTGGTGCTGACGCTCGTCTCCGTGGCGATGATGACGATAGACCACCGCCAGCGTCACATGGACACCATTCGCGATGCGCTTTCGTTCGTGGTCTACCCCGTCCAGTTCGTCGTCAACCTGCCGTTCGCCACCGGAGAATGGATGGGGGACAGCCTGGCCACGCGACGC
Source organism: Gammaproteobacteria bacterium (assembly GCA_034002745.1). GTDB lineage: Bacteria > Pseudomonadota > Gammaproteobacteria > SZUA-140 > SZUA-140 > JAITWN01. The sequence goes on along the minus strand of JAVEZY010000021.1, from coordinate 28,163 downwards.
GCGCTCGAGGAGGACAATCGGGAGCTGCGCGCGCAGCAACTCTTCCTGGAGTCGCAATTGCTCAAGCTGGAATCGCTGGAGGCAGAGAACGCGCGCCTGCGCCGGCTGCTTGATTCGTCCGCGAACATCGGTCAGCCAGTGCTCATCGCCGAACTGCTCGCCATCGACATGGCGCCGTTTTCCCAGCAGGTGGTGCTCAACAAGGGCAGCCGCCATCAGGTGCGCGATGGCCAGCCGATGGTCGATGCCTCCGGCGTCATGGGTCAGGTGGTCCGGGTGACGCCGATGACCAGCATCGCGATGCTGATCACCGACCCCAGCCACGCGGTGCCGGTCGAGGTCAATCGCAACGGCCTGCGCGCGATCGCCCGCGGCATCGGCGACCCGGCCCGCCTGGAACTGTCACTACTGCCGCGCAATGCCGACATCGCGCCGGGCGATCTTCTCGTGACGTCGGGACTCGATGGCCGCTTTCCGCCCGGTTATCCGGTCGGACGCGTTTCGGAAGTGGAGCGCGGCCCCGATTCGCCATTCGCTCGCGCCCATGCCGAGCCGGTGGCCAGCCTGGAAAGCACGCGCGTCGTTCTCCTCGTGCTGCCGCAGGCGGAGACCGTGCCCGATGAGCCGCAGGATGACACCGCCGACACTACGCAAATGCCCGACAGCGGCGGGACCTGAACGCAATGGTCATCGTTCTCAGCTTCCTCGTCGCCATGGTCCTCACCGTGCTGCCCTTGCCGGATTGGCTGGCGGCGATCCGTCCCGAGTGGATGGCCCTCGTCCTCATCTACTGGTGCATGGCCGTTCCTGAACGGGTGGGCGTTGGCGTGGGCTGGACCATGGGTCTGCTGCTCGATGTGCTCCGCGGCGGCCTGCTGGGACAGCACGCTCTCACGATGGCGGTCATCGCCTACGTCACTCTGCAACTTTACCAGCGGCTGCGGGTCTTTCCGCTGTGGCAGCAATCATTCAGCATCCTCGTGCTGGTGACGCTCCATCTCCTGCTGCAGATGTGGATCCATGGCATCAGCGGCCGCCCCGCCACCCCGTGGCAATGGATGCTTCCGGCGATCAGCAGTACCGCATTGTGGCCCGCGGTATTCGTGACGCTGCGCGCCGTTCGCCGGCATTATGGAGTCACCTAAGCCGGCAATGCCCACCCGCCTCACCATCAAGGATCACATTCGGGAATCCCGCCTGTTCAACGAGCGGGCTGTCTGGGCAATGGTCATCTCGGCGCTCCTGTTGCTCGGCATCATTGGCGGGCGACTGGTCTACCTCCAGGTGCTCAATTACGGTCACTACGCAACGCTTTCCGACGGCAACCGCATCAACCTGGTGCCGGTGCCGCCGATGCGGGGCTTCATTCATGACCGCAATGGCGTCGTGCTGGCACAGAACGTTCCTTCCTTCAGTCTCGAGATCATTCCCGAGAAGACCGAGGACCTGGAGGAAACCATCGCCCGTCTGCGTGCAATCATCACCATCGGCGACGAGGACGTGCGCCGCTTCTATCGCCAGCTCCGCAGCAAGCGCCCTTTCAGCAGCGTGCCACTGCGCTTCAACCTGAGCGATACGGAGATGGCGCGCTTCGCCGTCGAGCGTCACCGCTTCCCGGGCGTTGAAACCGAAGCCCGCGCCTTGCGCTTTTATCCGCACGGTCGCCTCGGCGTTCACGCGATCGGTTACGTCGGCCGCATCAACGAAGAGGAACTGCGCCAGCTCGACTCGAACTACAGCGCCACGGACTTCATCGGCAAGACGGGAGCCGAGCGCTATTACGAGCGTCTGCTGCATGGCGACATCGGATTGAAGCAGATCGAGACCAATGCACTGGGTCGCGTGCTGCGCGAACTGTCGCGAACCGAGGCGCATCCCGGTCAATCGATCTACCTGACGATCGATGCCGAGTTGCAGCGGGTAGCCGAGGAAGCGATCGGCGATCGCCGCGGCGCCGTGGTGGCGATCGACCCCGCGAATGGCGATATTCTCGTGCTGGCGAGCATGCCCTCCTATGATCCCAACCTCTTCGTGACCGGCATCGATCAGCGGACCTACGACGAACTGCAGAACTCCATCGACAAACCGCTGTTCAATCGCGCGTTGCGCGGCCAGTATCCCCCGGGCTCCACGATCAAGCCGTTCATCGGTCTTGCCGGCCTCGAGAGTGACCGTATCAGCGCTTCGACGTCCTCGTTCTGTCCCGGCTGGTTCAGCCTGGAGGGCGACGACCATCGCTTCCGCGACTGGAAGGAGCACGGCCACGGCACGATGAACGTGGAGAGCGCCATCGTCCAATCATGCGACGTGTTCTTCTATGACCTGGCCGTGGCACTCGGCATCGATCGCATCCACGATTACCTGTCGCGCTTCGGCTTCGGCCGAGTCACCGGCATCGATCTGCGCGACGAACGGCCGGGACTGCTCCCATCCCGCGAATGGAAGCGCATGCAGCGCAACGAGCCCTGGTATCGCGGCGAGACCGTGATCACCGGCATTGGACAGGGGTACATGCTCGCCACCCCCCTGCAGCTCGCCCACGCAGCGGCAACACTGGGCTCGCGCGGCCGGATGCATCCCCCGCGCCTGGTTCGCGCCGTCGAGCACCCGACGCCGGCGGGGGTGCAGGAGCTGCCGTCAGTGCCGCGTCAGGCGGTGGAGATCGTGGACGAACGCAACTGGGATGCCATCATCGAGGCAATGCGCAAGGTGATGCACAGCCCGACCGGCACCGCCGCGGCAGTGGGACGCAACGCCCCCTTCCAGATCGCCGGCAAGACCGGAACCGCGCAGGTCTTCGGCATCGCCCAGGATGCGCGCTACGTGGAAGCGGACATCGCCGAACGGCTGCGCGACCATGCCCTGTTCATCGCCCTCGCGCCAGCCCGCGACCCGCGCATAGCCATCGCGGTGATCATAGAGAACGGCGGCAGCGGTTCCGGAGCCGCGGCGCCGGTAGCGCGCCAGGTGATCGATCATTACCTTGAGCGACCCGCATCATGAGCGCATGGTCCCGGCGCACGGCCCGATGGGGCGACAGACGCCGTTCCCGCTTCCTGGTGCGCGGACTGCACCTGGACCTTCCGCTGCTGATCGCGCTCCTGCTGCTGGCGCTGACCGGCCTGGCCACCCTGTATAGCGCAGGCGGGCAGGACATGGACCTGATGTATCGCCAGGGAATCAGGCTCGCGCTCGCCTTCACGGTCATGTTCGTGCTCGCGCAGATTCCTCCCCACCATATAGAGTACTGGGCGCCCTGGATCTATGGCGGCGGCCTGATCCTGCTCGCGGCAGTGCTGGTGGCGGGCGAATCCGGCAAGGGCGCGCAGCGCTGGCTGGATCTCGGCATCGTCAGCTTCCAGCCCTCGGAAATGATGAAGATCGCGGTACCGGTGATGGTGGCCTGGTATCTGGCGGAGCGTTCCCTCCCGCCGACGAAAAAACAGCTCGGCGCAGCCTTGGTGATCATCGCCATCCCGGTGATGATGATCGCGCGCCAGCCCGACCTCGGGACCTCGCTGCTGATCGCCGGATCCGGCGTCTTCGCCCTGTTGCTGGCCGGCATGCGCTGGAAATACTTCTTCGGCGCGATCCTGACCGCCGCAGCCTGCGCCCCGCTGCTCTGGTACGGCATGCACGACTACCAGCGCGCGCGCGTGCTTACCTTTCTCGATCCGGAGCGCAACCCGCTCGGCAGCGGCTACCACATCATCCAGTCGAAGATCGCCATCGGCTCCGGCGGACTGTATGGCAAGGGCTGGCTGAACGGCACGCAGTCCCAGCTCGAATTCCTGCCGGAACGCAGCACCGATTTCATCTTCGCGGTGTTCTGCGAGGAGTTCGGTCTCATTGGCACCATTCTGCTGCTGGCACTGTACCTGTTCATCATCATCCGCGGCCTGTATATCGCCACTCAGGCCCATGACACTTTCACCCGACTTGTCAGCGGCAGCCTGATCCTGACATTTTTCGTATATACTTTCGTCAACATCGGCATGGTGATCGGCCTGCTGCCGGTAGTGGGACAGCCGCTTCCCCTGATGAGCTACGGCGGGACGGCGATGGTGACCGTCATGGCGGGTTTCGGAATCGTGATGTCGATACACACTCATCGCAAGCTGCTGCCATCCTGACCATGAACAGCACTCCATGAATATCCCTGTCCACAAGCTGCGACTCCTTTTCGCCGTGGTGCTGATCGCCGGCGCGACCAGCGCCTGCGCCTCCACCACGCCATACCCGGAACGCGATGAAGTCCGCGAGTTCATCGATGCCATGAGCACCCGGCATCAGTTCGCCAGCGACGAGCTTTCCGCCATGTTCGGGCAGGTGAATTTCCGGCAGGACATCATCGACGCGATGACGCGTCCCGCCGAGAAGCGGCCCTGGCACGAGTATCGGCCGATCTTCATCAACGCCAGGCGCATCGATGGCGGAGTGAGTTTCCGCGAGGAACACGCGGAGCTCCTGAGGCAGGCCGAGGAAAAATATGGCGTGCCGGCGGAGATCGTCACCGCCATCATCGGCGTGGAGACGCTCTATGGACGCAGTACGGGACGACACCGGGTGGTCGATGCCCTGGCGACGCTGGCCTTCGACTATCCGGCGCGCGGCTCGTTCTTCCGCGGCGAACTGGAGCAGTATCTGATACTCGCCCGCGAGGAAAATTTCGATCCGCTGGCCATCACGGGCTCCTATGCCGGAGCAATGGGCAAACCCCAGTTCATTCCGAGCAGCTACCGCCATTACGCTGTCGATTTCGACGGCGATGATCGCCGCGACCTGCTCGACAATGTCGCCGACACCATCGGCAGCGTGGCCAACTATCTGAGCGCCCACAACTGGCGGCGAGGGCAACCGGTGGCGAGCCGTATCCGGGCGGATGCGCGAATTCCGGCCGAACTGATCGCTCGCGGCATCAAGCCGCACACCAGCGTGGCCGAATACGCGGCGCTCGGCATCACCACCGAAGACGCCCTGCCCGCGGATGCCGCCGCGGCGGTGATCGAGCTCGAAGGCGCCGACGGTCCGGAGTACTGGCTGGGGCTGGACAACTTCTATGTCATCACCCGCTACAACCGAAGCTCGCTCTATGCCATGGCGGTCTACCAGCTGTCCGCCGAGATCGGCACCCGTCACCGGAAAGCAGCCGCATGGTCCGCCACGCACTGATTCCGCTCGACCCGTCCCTGCCCCTCCCGCGCTGGGGTTGGCTGATCCTCGCCCTTCTGCTGGCGGTAGCGGCGGGTTGCAGCAGCCTGCCGTCCCGGCCGGTCGCCGAACCGTCGGACGGGCCACCGGACCGGCACATCGATGTCGCCCTGCTGCAGGACGCCGTGCCGCGGGCGGAACCCCGCAGCCGCTATGGCAATCCGGAATCCTATGTGGTGTACGATCGCCGCTACCAGGTCATGTCCGACAGCGCCGGTTATGTCGAGCGCGGGATCGCATCCTGGTATGGCTCGAAGTTCCACGGCCGCCGCACCTCCAGCGGCGAGCCTTTCGATATGTATGCCATGACCGCTGCGCATACCTCGCTGCCGCTGCCGACCTATGCCGAGGTAACCAACCTGACCAACGGGCGCAAGATCATCGTCAAGATCAACGATCGCGGACCGTTCAAGCACAATCGGCTGATCGATCTCTCCTACGCCGCGGCGCTCAAGCTCGGCATCGCCGAGCAGGGCACGGGGCTGGTCGAGGTGCGCGCGATTGATCCGCTGACCTGGGGCAAGGCCCCCGCGGCCACCACCGCCGCGTCCGCCGTTCCCGCGCTCTACCTCCAGGCCGGCGCCTTCAGCCAGATGGAAAACGCGCAGCGACTGAGCTCCCGCATCCAGAGCGCCACCGCAACCGGCATCCGCATCGTACCCGCCGATGCCGCCAATCCGCTGCATCGGGTCCGCATCGGTCCCCTCAATGACGTGAGCGAAGCCGACCGGCTCAGCCGTGAACTGCTCGCCCAGGGTGTGGACACCCACGTGGTCCTCGACTGAACTCCCGGAGTTCGCTTCGGTTTCGATCCCGGACGAAGCCCGCAGCGGTTTTCCCTGATCCCGATAAGCTTTAAACTGTGTGCCGTCGGGCCGGCACGCGCCCGATCCCGCGCAAGGAACGAATGGCCTACAGGAGACCCCCGGCGTGACACGTCTATTTGCGACCCTTTTCCGGGTCCAGCCCGCCATGTTCACGGCGCTTTGCGCCAGTCTGCTCGCTCTTGCCGCATTTTCCGCGCAAGCCGTCGCGGCATTGATTCCGGTCCCCGCGCCGCCCTCGGTCGACGCAAAGGCGCATATCCTGGTCGATTTCCACAGCGGCCACATACTGTCGGAAACGAATGCGCGCGAACGCGTTGAGCCCGCCAGCCTGACCAAGCTGATGACCACCTATATCGTGTTCTCGGAGCTGCAGCGCGGCAACGTGGCGCTGACGGATCAGGTGCTGGTGAGCGAAAAAGCCTGGCGCACCCCGGGTTCGCGCAGCTTTGTCGAGGTCAACACCCGCGTCAGCGTCGAGGACCTGCTGAAAGGCGTGATCGTCCAGTCCGGCAACGATGCCACCGTCGCGCTGGCCGAGCATATCGCCGGAAGCGAAGGCGCATTCGCGGAGCTGATGAACAATTACGCGCGCGCCCTCAACATGAACGACTCGCACTTCATCAACAGCACCGGGCTGCCGGCCCCCGATCATTACACCTCGGCTGTCGACATGGCGCAGCTGCTGCAGGCCATCATTCGCCAGTTCCCCGAGTACTACACCTATTACTCTCTCCGCGAGCATACCTACAACGGCATCACGCAGCCGAACCGCAACCGGCTCCTGTGGCGCGATCCCAGCGTGGACGGCGGCAAGACCGGCCATACCGAATCCGCCGGCTACTGTCTGGTGACCTCGGCCTTGCGGGATGACATGCGACTGGTTTCGGTGGTGCTCGGCACGCGATCCGAAGAGGCCCGGCTGCAAGAGTCGGCGAAGCTGCTGAACTACGGCTTCCGCTTCTTCGAAACCCGGCTGGTGCACGCTGCCGCCGAACCCGTCACTGCCACCCGCATCTGGCAGGGGGCCGCCGAACAGCTCCAGCTCGGGATCGAGCAGGACCTGTATGTCACCATTCCGCGCAACAGCGCGAACCAGCTGGAAACCGTGCTGGAGATCGTGCCCTCCATCCTCGCGCCCGTCAGCCAGGGCGACCAGCTCGGCCGCCTCGAGGTCCGGCTGAATGGCGAGGAACTGACCACCCGCCCACTCGTCGCCATCAGCGACATGGGACAGGGAGGATTCGCGCGCCGACTCGCCGACCGGGTGTTGATGTTCTTCCACTAGGAGTCCCTTCACTTGCGCACCGTATTCCTCAACGGCCAGTTCATGCCCGAATCCGCGGCCACCGTGTCGCCGCTCGACCGCGGCTTCCTGTTCGGCGATGGCGTCTATGAAGTCATTCCCGCCTATGGCCGGCGGCTGTTCCGTCTCGACGAGCACCTGCGCCGGCTCGGACAGAGCCTCGATGGCGTGCGTATCGAGCACCCGTGGGATGAACAGCGCTGGAGCGAGGTCCTGCACGAACTGGTGGAACGCAACGGCGAGGAGGATCAGTCGATCTACCTCCAGGTCACCCGCGGAGTCGCCAAGCGCGACCATTCCTTTCCGCCGGGCGTGCGACCGACCGTGTTCGCGATGACATCTCCGCTGGTGCCTGTTCCGGGGGAGATCCGCGCCAACGGTGTGGCCGCCATCACACTGGATGACATCCGCTGGGAATACTGCAATCTGAAAACGATTTCACTGCTTCCCAACGTGCTGCTCCGGCAGCAGGCGATCGATACCGGTGCTGCCGAAGCGATCCTGATCCGCAACGGCGAGGTGACCGAAGGCGCGGCAAGCAATGTATTCGTGATCCTGGACGGCACCCTGGTCACGCCGCCGCATGGGCCGCGCCTCCTGCCGGGCATCACCCGCGATCTGGTACTGGAGATCGCCAGGGCCGCGGGCATTCCATGCGAGGAGAGGTCTGTGCTGCCCGCCGAACTGGGCGCTGCCGGAGAGATTTGGCTGACCAGCTCCACCCGCGAGATCCTGCCGGTGACGCGGCTGAATGGCGCTCCCGTGGGCGACGGCCAGCCCGGCCCGCTGTGGACGCGCATGATCGCGCTCTATCAGGATTACAAGCGCGCCTACAAGGCGAACGCAGACAGATCATGAGTGAAGAAGACGAAGATACCCTGCTCCAGTTCCCTTGCGAGTTTCCGATCAAGGTCATCGGCAAGGCGGATTGCGACCTGGATGCGCTGGCTTTTGCGTTGATCCGCGCGCACGTACCGGACCTCGGCGAAGGGGCGATCCGCAGCCGCGCCAGCAGCGAGGGACGCTATCACTCGGTGACGGTGGTCATCAACGCGCAGAGCAAAGCCCAGCTCGATGCCATATACCGCTCGCTGACCGCCTCCGAGCACGTCATCATGGCGCTCTAGCCAGGCTGCGCCAGGATGACCAGGGGATTCGGCGCCGCCATGCGTCCCTCACCGCTTCTTTCCAGGACCTGCCAGGCGTGGCCGCGACCGCACTGATCGTCCGCTACTTCGGCATATGCGACTATGCGCCGCTGGTTGCAGCGATGCGCGAGTACAGCGAACAGCGCGATGCCAATGCACCCGACGAATTCTGGCTGCTCCAGCATCCGCCGGTGTTCACGCTCGGACGCGCCGGCGACGAGAGTCACGTGCTGGATCCCGGAACCATCCCGCTGGTACGCACCGACCGTGGCGGCCAGGTCACCTATCATGGCCCGGGGCAACTCGTCGTCTATGTGCTCGTCGATCTGCAGCGCCGCGGGATTGGTGTGCGGACGCTGGTGCACGAGATCGAGGAAGCGATGATTGTCACGCTTGCGCGCTACGACATCGCGGCAGCGCGGGTCCCCGGAGCGCCGGGAGTATATGTCGATGGAAGCAAGATCGGCGCGCTCGGTCTGCGGGTCCGGCGCGGCTGCAGCTACCATGGCCTCAGCCTCAACGTCGCCATGGATCTGGCGCCGTTCGCCTGCATCAACCCCTGCGGCTACAGCGGGTTGGCCGTCACCCAGATGCTCGACCTGCTACCCGCCCAAGGACGCGGACGGCCCGAGGAACTGCTGTCGCAAACCGCAGCGCATCTCGTCACCGAGCTCGCCTCGCGGCTGGGGTACAATGAGCTTCTTCACAGAGACGGACTGGATACCTGATGAGTTCTCCTGAAAAGCTGCGCGGCGCGGAAAAGGTCGCGCGCATCCCCGTCAAGGTCGAACCCACCATCACACCGGCACGCAAGCCGCCGTGGATCCGCGCCCGCACGCCAGCCAGCCCCAATGTCGCCCGGCTCAAGGGGATTCTGCGCGAACATCGGCTGCACACCGTGTGCGAGGAGGCATCCTGCCCCAATCTCGGTGAATGCTTCGGTCACGGCACCGCGACATTCATGATCATGGGCGACATCTGCACGCGGCGCTGCCCGTTCTGCGATGTGGCACATGGCAAGCCCGCGCCGCTCGATGCGCAGGAACCGGAGAACCTCGGCCGGGTAATCGCGGACATGGGCCTCAAGTACGTGGTCATCACCTCGGTGGATCGCGATGATCTGCGCGATGGCGGCGCCGCGCATTTCGTCGAATGCATCGAGGCCGTGCGCCGGCTCAGCCCGCTGACGCGCATCGAGGTGCTGGTGCCCGACTTCCGCGGACGCATGGATGTGGCGCTCGCCATCATGGAGCAGGCTCCGCCCGATGTGTTCAATCACAATCTGGAAACGGTGCCGCGCCTCTACCGCAAGGCGCGACCGGGCGCCGACTATGAGTGGTCGCTGCAACTGCTCCAGCGTTTCAAGCGCATGTGCCCGGACGTGCCGACCAAGTCGGGACTGATGCTGGGACTCGGAGAATCGCTGGAAGAGATCGAGCAGGTGATGCGCGATCTTCGCGCCCATGATTGCGACATGCTGACGCTCGGCCAGTATTTGCAGCCGAGCCGTCACCATTTGCCGGTCGACCGTTACGTGACTCCGGACGAGTTCCGCGCCCTCGCCGTCACCGCCGAGGCACTGGGATTCCGCAACGTGGCCAGCGGCCCCATGGTACGTTCCTCGTATCACGCGGATCTGCAGGCCGCCGGCGAATCCGTTGGCCAGTGAACTCGAAGCCTGGGCAACCGTGGTTCATGCGCCGCTGGTGCCGACCGGTCCGGATGCCAAACCCTGGTATTCCCTCGATGGACTTCGCACGGCAGATTTCGACATGCTGGTCAGGACCAAGGCCGGCACTGGCGGCAAAACCAGGGCCGCGGCCTGACACGACCCGTAGGCAGGACTCGAATCAGTTGACCCGCCCGGACGGTAGCCTTCAGACGGTCTCCACTTCCCGGGCGGACCGTGCGATCCGGCCCATGCGGCCATTGCGGTAATCGAGCATCGCCTGGCGGATCTCCGCCTCGCTGTTCATGACGAACGGCCCGTGACCGACGATGGGCTCGTCGATCGGCTCGCCGTTGAGGAGGAGAAGCACAGCATCCTCTTCCGCCTCCACCACGATGTGCCGTCCCTGGCGCGAAAACACCGCGACGGTGGCAGGACCGACGACCGTCGAATCCAGCCGGACCCGTCCGCGCAGCACGAACACGGCCGTGGTGTATCCTTCGGGCAGGATGAATTCCGCCCGCGCACCCGCGACGACACGCACATCCCAGAGATTCATGGGCGTGAAGGTACGCGCGGGACCATTCACGTCGCCATGGCACCCGGCGATCACCCTCACCGTCACGCCGGCAGCGGCTTCGACCTGGGGAATTTCCGCGTCGAGAATGGGCTGATAGCCCGGAGCGACCATCTTGTCACGCGCCGGCAGGTTCACCCACAGCTGGACCACCTCGAACAGCCCGCCGCTGCGGGAGAAGACCGGCCCATGAAACTCCTCATGCACGATGCCGCCACCGGCCGTCATCCACTGCACGTCTCCCGGACCGATGATGCCGCCGGCGCCGGTGGAGTCGCGATGCTCTACTTCCCCGGCATAGACGATGGTGACGGTCTCGAAACCGCGATGCGGATGTTCACCGACGCCGCGTCGCATCGATCCCGACACCGGTTCGAAAGATGCCGGACCGCCGTAATCGAGCAGCAGGAACGGCGAAAACTCCGCCGCCCGCTCGTGATAGGAAAAGACGCTGCGCACGGGAAAACCGTCCCCGACCCAGTGTCCATGCTCCTGTGTCTGTACGAACTCCAGCGTCTTCATCGTGAATCCTCCCGGTTCCGCTCCCAACACCGGGATCGCGGCCGGTCTGCTCAGGCCGCGTCCCTGCCCAACGAGCGCAGTTCCTGCCGCGCGGACGCGATCGCCTGCATGCGCGCCTCAGGCCCCATGTTCACGCCCTCCGCCCTGATGACGGTGACCTCGGTGACGCCAATGAATCCGAAGGCTGCCCGCAGGTAGGCTTCCTGATGATCCATGGCCGAGGCCGGCGCCGACGAATAAATGCCGCCGCGGGTCGATACCACGATCACCCGCTTGTCGCTGCCCGCCAGGCCTTCTGGTCCGTTCGCGCCATAGCGGAAGGTGCGACCGGCGATGAGAATACGGTCGATCCACGCCTTCAACTGCGAAGGCACGGAAAAGTTGTACATGGGTGCGCCGATGATGATGACATCCGCCGCCAGGAATTCGCTCACCAGTTCCTCATCGAGCGCGCGCTCGGCGCGCTGCGCCGAATCCAGTTCCTGGATCGGCCGCTGCCGCGCCACGACGGTATCGGCGGACAGAGGGACCGGCGGTCGCGCCGCCAGGTCACGGTAGGTGAGTTCGAACTCGGGCTCCCGCTTCTCCCACTCGGCCACCACGTCGCGGGTGAGCTGGCGGGAAACGGAATTCTCACCCGACACGCTGGAGTCGATGTGCAACAGTCTCATGAGTGTTCTCCGGTAATTGGTCGGCGACGGCTTGATGCCCTGGCATTTGCCAATGATTGATGTTATTTTTTCGACCAGTCCCTGAATAGACCACAAAAACGAAAAATACTGTTTCGTAATGAGCAACAATGACCAACGCCGTCGCCGCAAATCCCAACGCCCCGACCTCAACGACCTCTATCTCTTTACTCTGGTGGTGGAACAGCGAAGCTTCACTGCCGCCGGCCGCGTAGCCGGTCTGACGACCTCGCGGGTCAGCCGCCGCATTGCCGCGCTGGAAGAACGCCTGGGGGTACGCCTGCTGCATCGCTCGACCCGCAAGCTGAATCTGACCCCGGTTGGCGCCCGCTACTACGAGCACTGCAGGGCAATGGTGAGTGAGGCGGAGGCAGCCGCCGAAGTGGTGGAGCAGATCCAGGCTCGACCGCGCGGACGGGTGCGGGTCACCTGTCCCACGCTAATGGCACAGTCGACCCTCGCCCCCATCGTGGTCGAGTTCATGCGTGTCTACCCGGAGGTGCAGGTAACGGTGGCCGCCACCGACCGCCTGGTCGATCTCATCGACGAAGGTTTTGACGTAGCTATCCGATTCCGAGCGCTACCTCTGGGCGATTCGACTCTGGTCGCCCGTGCGCTCGGCGAGAGCCGCAACCTGATGGTCGCGGCGCCGGCGCTGCTCGATGCCGTCGGTCGCCCGCAATCGGTCCCCGAACTCGCCCGCTTCCGTGCCCTGGCGAAGACCCGCCATGAGAACCTCTACGCCTGGCAGTTCACCGGCCCCGAAGGCGAAGCGATCGAACTGCCTTTCCAGCCGACGCTCGATTCGGACGACTGGCTGATCCTCAAACAGGCAGCACTCGCCGGGCTTGGCATCGTCGCCATGCCCGAGGATATCTGCGCGCCGGAACTCGCCACCGGACGACTGGAAGCGGTACTCACCGACTGGACCCTGCCCAGCGCCGCGCTGCACATCGTGTATGCATCGCGGCGCGGGCTGATCCCGGCGGTCAGGAGCTTCGTCGATTTCGTCGCCGAGCGCCTGCCGCTGCTGCGTACTGCGGACCTCAGATGATGCCGAAGGCGATCATCGCATCGGCGACCCGGCGGAAACCGAGGATGTTCGCGCCGGCGACATAGTTCCCGGGACAGCCGTACTCCTCGGCCGTGCCGTAGCAATCGGCGTGAATCTTGCGCATGATCTCGTGCAGACGCTGTTCGGTGTGCTCGAAGCTCCATGCATCGCGGCTGGCGTTCTGCTGCATTTCCAGCGCCGACGTAGCAACGCCGCCGGCATTCGCTGCTTTCCCCGGAGCAAAGGCCACGCCGTTCTCGACGAACAGACGTACCGCGGCAGCCGTGCTCGGCATGTTGGCGCCTTCCGCGACGGCGATACAGCCGTTGGAAATGAGGGTGCGGGCATCATCCCCGTCCAGCTCATTCTGGGTCGCGCAGGGAAACGCGAGTTCGCAGGGGATGCTCCACACATTGCCGCCTTCGATGTACTTCGCATCGCGGTGACGTTCGGCGTATTCGCGGATGCGGGCGCGGCGGCCCTCCTTGATCTCGCGCAGGCTCGCAAGATCGATGCCTGCCGGATGATGGATGACGCCATTCGAATCGGAGCAGGCGACGACCCTGGCGCCGAGCTGCTGCAACTTCTGGATCGCATAGATGGCGACGTTGCCCGAGCCGGATACGACGCAGCTACTGCCTTCGATTCCCTGGCCGCGCACCTTCAGCATTTCTTCGGCAAAATAGACGGCGCCGTAGCCGGTGGATTCGCGGCGCACGAGCGCTCCGCCCCATTCCGGCTTCTTGCCGGTCAGCACCCCCAATTCGTAGCGCCCGGTGATGCGCTTGTACTGGCCGAACAGATATCCGATTTCGCGCGCCCCCACGCCGATGTCGCCGGCAGGCACATCGACGAACTCGCCCAGGTACGGATAGAGCGCCGTCATGAAACTCTGGCAGAAACGCATCACTTCGGCGTCCGACCTGCCCTTGGGATCGAAATCGGAACCGCCCTTGGCACCGCCGATCGGCATGCCGGTCAGTGCATTCTTGAAGACCTGCTCGAAGCCCAGGAACTTGATGATGCCGAGATTCACCGACGGGTGAAAGCGCAGCCCCCCCTTGTACGGGCCGAGCGTGCTGTTGAAGCCGACACGGAAGCCGCGGTTGATCTGGACGACGCCCTCGTCGTCCTCCCAGGGCACCCGGAAGATGATCTGCCGCTCCGGTTCGCAGATGCGTTCGATGATCCGGTGCTCGGCATATTCCGGGTGCTTGCGCAGCACCGGGCCGAGAGTCGAAGCCACCTCTCTCACTGCCTGATGAAATTCCGGCTCACCGCTGTTGCGATGGATTACCTGCTCGATGATGCTCTCTATGCGGGCGTCTATGGCCGCCATGTGATTTCTCCTGCTACAACCGGTATCGTTCGTCGCGCAAAGCAAAACCGGACGGCGCGATCGCGACTTCGCGCCGCCAGGCGATGACCTTGAACTTCTCCCCCATTTCCCCCGGCAGCGTGAGACGCTGGACCTGTTGCGCGATCTTCGCCGCATCCAGCGTGGATGCCGATGACATGCGCTGCGCCGCCAGTTCCTGCAGACCGCAGCCGAACAGAAACCACGCCTGCGTGGTGTAGCCGCACAGATCCAGTCCACACTGCCACCCGGCCTCGGCCAGCGCCGTGAAGTCGATGTGCGCGGTGATATCCTGCAGCCCCGGCAGGACCAGCGGATCGCCATGGGCACGGTGGCGATAATGGCACATCAGCGTACCGGCGCGCCGCTCCGGATGGTAGTACTCGCGACGCGGATAGCCATAATCGACGAGCAGGAGCATCCCGCTCTCCAGCGCGGCCGCCGCGCTCGCCAGCCACCCTTCCATGGCAAGATTGATCTCGAAGCAGTATCCCGACTCGAAGGCGACCGGATCCAGCCCGGCAACGATCGCGTCGACACGCTCGGCGAGACGCGCATTGCCCGGCTCCCTGACACCCCATTCCAGTCCCGCGCCCTCACGCCGCACGCAGGCTTCGAGCAGCGCCCCCGAACTATCCCGCAGCAGCCGATGAACCGGCATTGCGTCGAGCAGTTCGTTGGCCAGCATGATACCGCGGAAACCACCGTCCGGCAGGCGATCCACCCACTCCACCCGGTCGACGGCGGCCGGAACCGCCTGGCGCAGGGATGCCGCCTGCCGCTCACGCAACTCGGCGCTCGTTTCCAGGATCAGGTAACGCTCCGGCGCCGCGCCGAGACGTTCAAGCTCGGCGAGCAGCCCCATCGCCAGCGCACCAGAGCCGGCGCCGATTTCCATCACCGCGCCGCCGCCCATGGCGGCGAGCACCTCGGCGACCTGGCGCGCCAGACATGCCGCGAACAACGGTGACAGCTCGGGCGCGGTGACGAAATCGCCGGCGGCACCGAATTTCGTACTGCCCGCACTGTAATAGCCGAGGCCGGGAGCGTGCAACGCCAGATCCATATAGCGCGCGAAATCGATGCAACCGCCGGCGGCGTCGATTTCCCGATGAATCATGGCCAGGACGCGCTCGCCATGTGCGCGCGCCGCCGCATCAGGCGCCGGCAGACCGGGCGGGTCGAACGGCCGATGCACGGTCATCGGCATCGCCCCGTGCTAGTATCGATTCCCGCGTCCATGGCCGCGGGCGCGCCGGCGACACGGTCCTGACCCTGAACGGCGCCTCGAGTAAAGCTATCAGAAACGAGGAGTTCGCAATGCCCGGCACACAGCAGCAGACAGTCGGCAAGGTAGCCCTGATCACCGGCGCCGCGCGCCGCATCGGCGCCTCCGTCGCGCGCGCGCTGCATGAACGCGGCTGGAATGTCATCCTGCATCATCGCTCCTCCGCTGCCGAGGCGCGGGCGCTGTGCGAGCAACTGAACCGTACCCGTCCGGATTCGGCCCGGACGGCAGCTGCCGATCTGCGGGATATCACCCAGCTCCGCGAGCTGGCGCAACAGGCATCCTCGGCCTGGGGACGGCTCGATGCGCTGATCAACAACGCCTCGGCGTTCTATCCGACACAGGTATCCACAACGACGCCGGAGCAGTGGGACGAACTGCTCGACAGCAATCTGAAGGGCCCCTACTTCCTGTCGCAGGCGACCCTGCCGCTGCTGGAGCGAGCCGGTGGCAGCATCGTTAACATCGTCGATGTGCATGCGGAACGGCCGCTGCGCGAGCACAGCGTGTACAGCATTTCGAAAGCGGGGCTGGCGATGATGACGCGGGCGCTTGCCCGCGAACTGGGGCCGCGCATCAGGGTCAACGGCGTTTCCCCCGGCGCCATTCTGTGGCCGGAACGGGGAATGGATGACGACAAGCGGGAAAGCATCCTCGCCCGTACGGCCCTGAAGCGGCCCGGCGAGCCGGCCGACATCGCCCGCGCCGTCCTGTTTCTGCTCGACGCGCCCTACGTCACAGGCCAGATCATTGCTGTCGACGGCGGGCGCTCTCTGTACAGCTGAGCTCCGCCCGATGCGCCGGTCAGGCGGCATCCCAGTCGAAATCCACGCGCCTGAGCCCGGCTCGATCGCCGTCGAATTCCGCCCAGAGTTCGGAATAGCTCCGGCCAAGCACGGGATGCAGCCGCTTCGGCGCGATTTCTGCCAGCGGCGCAAGCACGAAAGCATGCTCCAGGATTTCTCCCCGGGGCAGTCGGATGGCGCCATCATCCATCATGAGGTCGTCGTAGAGCAGCAGATCCACATCGAGCGTACGCGAGACGTATCCGGTCGCCGCCGGCTGTCGCACCCGCCCGCATTCGGTTTCGGTAAGGCGCAATGCGGCCGCCACCTCGCGTACGTCGGCATCCGTGTCGAAGGCCGCGGCCAGATTGTAGAAGTCATCGCCGCTGAAACCGACCGCCCGGGACTCATACACCGAGGACAGCCGCAGATCCGGGAAACGCGAGCGCAATGCCCTCACCCCCGCCCGGATGCTTGCGCAGCGATCGATATTACTGCCGATGCTCACATACACGCGCGCCATCACGGCGTGCGGCTGCGTTCTATGACGACGCCGACATCACGGGCGCCACGTATCGCGCCACGCTTGTTGATCCGCAGACGTACCGAATCTATGCCAAAGCGCGACAGCACCAGTTCGGCAACCTTTTCCGCCAGAGTCTCTACCAGCTGGAATTCACTTGCCCGCACGAACTCGATCACCGCCTTGGCGACCGCCTTGTAGTCCAGCGCGTCCTCGATCGAATCCGTGGCAGCCGCTCGCGCCACGTCGGTCGACATCTCCAGATCGAGGCTGACCGTCTGGCGGATGCGACGCTCCCAGTCGAAAATTCCGATGATGGTGTCGATCCTGAGATCGGTGAGATAAACGATGTCCCGGCTCATGACTCAATCCGCGAACCGGTGCATGACCGGTCGTTTTCCTCTATATTGTCGCCAGTACGAACAGGACGGCAAACGACCGGGCGCAGTCGCCCGGAAGAGCACCGCTAACGACCGGCACCAGCGCACAGGCACGACAGACATGTGCAGGAATACCCCCGCTTCCCCGTCCGCATCCTAGCACACAACCCATGCTCCTCGACATCAGCATCTGTATCGCGGCCTATCTGCTGGGCTCGATTTCCTCTGCCATCGTGATCTGCAAGGCGTGCGGCCTGCCGGATCCACGCGAGCAGGGATCCGGCAATCCCGGCGCGACCAATGTACTGCGCTACGGCGGAAAAAAAGCTGCCGCGGCGGTTTTTCTCGGCGATATGCTCAAGGGTCTTTTGGCCGTGCTGCTGGCGCGCTGGCTGGAACTGCCGGCCGCGACGATCGCCGCCGTCGGACTGCTCGCATTCGCCGGACACGTCTGGCCGGTATTCTTCGGCTTTCGCGGCGGCAAGGGCGTCGCCACCGCTTTCGGCGTACTGCTCGGCTGGGCATGGTTGCCGGCCGCGCTTCTCGCCGCCGTCTGGATCATCGTCGCCGCAGTGTCGCGCATATCGTCGCTCGGCGCGATCAGCGCCGCTCTGTTTGCTCCGCTTGCGATGTGGGGCCTGCAGGATCAACTGCTGTATGCCTTCGCGACACTGCTGTTGAGCATCGTGCTGCTGTGGCGCCATCGGAGCAACCTGAGCAATCTGCTGCGCGGTTCCGAACCGCGGATAGGCCGCAAGAACTGAGCGGAAGCGGCTGCGCTCAGGCCGGGAGCAAACCGTCCACGTCGACGGCGATCGGGTCCAGTTCCGCCAGCGGCCAGCGGGCGCGCACATCGAAGCCTGCGCCGGCGCGGGCACCCGCCGCAAAGCGCAGACAGCCGGCAAGTGCGATCATCGCACCATTGTCCGTGCAGTACTCCAGACGCGGATAGTAGAGCTCCGCCCCTTCCGCATCGGCCATCGTCTGGAGACGGTCCCGCAGCGCGCGATTCGCACCCACGCCGCCGGCGATCACCAGGCGTTTCAATCCCGTCTGACGCAGAGCCCGGCGGCACTTGATGGCCAGCGTATCGGTCACCGCATCCTGGAATGCGAGCGCGACGTCCGCCCGATCCTCCATGGAATCATCGACCACATGGGCGCGGATGGTGGTGGCGGCATGAGTCTTCAAGCCGCTGAAACTGAATTCCAGTCCCGGTCGATCGACCATCGGCCTCGGGAACTCGAAACGTCCGGAGCGCCCGCTGGCGGCCAGCTTTTCCAGCGCGGGGCCGCCGGGATATGGCAAGCCCAGCAGGCTCGCGGTCTTGTCGAAGGCCTCGCCAACCGCATCATCAAGGGTCTCGCCAAGGACCCGATAGTCGCCCGGGCGCTCCACTGCGACCAGCATGGTGTGCCCGCCGGACACCAGCAGCGCGAGGAACGGAAAACCGGGGCGACGCGCCTCCAGCAGGGGCGCCATCAGATGCGCCTCCATGTGATGGACCGGAACCGCCGGCAGCCTCCAGGCCCAGGCCAGCGACCGCCCGAGGGCGGCGCCCACCAGCAGCGCGCCCGCCAGTCCGGGCCCCGCGGTGTAGGCGACCGCGTCGAGCCCACGGCCGGCCGCACGCCCGCCATCACCTTCCCCGATTCCGGCCTCTTTCACGATGCCGGCCAGCAACGGGAGCAGCTTGCGCACATGATCACGGGAGGCCAGCTCGGGCACCACGCCCCCGTATTCGGCATGCAGCTCGATCTGGCTGTAAATGCGATGGGCGATCACGCCGCGGCCAGCCTCATAGACGGCCACGGACGTTTCATCGCAGGAAGTTTCGATGCCGAGGATTTTCATCGGGGAAGCGGCCGCATACCGGCCAGAAGCAAAACTCGGGATTCCATAAAGTTACTGCCGGAGAAAACGATATTAAGTTACAATCAGGCATCCCGGCCGGACTTGCCCGCGACGCTGCGGGCCCCACGGAAGATTGTACCCCCGGCCATGGCGGCAACGAAAGCAGATACAAGCAGTTGCCCGGGATTCCGACACGATGCCTGAATCCTTCCACCGGCTGTAAGAGGCCCATCTCCACGGGGGCGAGATCGCCAATGCCTGAAAAGTTTGCGATTCAAGTCAGTGGCCTGACTAAGGTCTACCCGCCCGATCTGCGCGCGGTGGATGGTCTGGACCTGGAAGTCAAAGCCGGCGAAATCATGGCCTTGCTCGGGCCCAATGGCGCCGGCAAATCAACCACGATACGCGTCCTGTCCACGCTCAGCGGCTTCGATTCGGGGCGCGCCCTGGTCGGCGGGATCGATGTCGACACCGATCCCGAGGGGGTGCGACGCACCATCGGCGTGGTCGCTCAGAAGACCGGGGTGGACTACTTCCTCACCGGCCGCGAGAACATGACCCTGCAGGGCCAGATGTACCGGATGAAGAAGGCCGACATCCGCGCCCGCATCGAGGAACTCGCCAAGTATTTCGAACTCGAGAACAGCCTCGACAAGGCCGTGGCCTCCTACTCCGGAGGCATGGCGCGCAAGCTCGACATCGCCAGCGCACTGATCCATCGCCCGCGCATCCTGTATCTGGACGAACCGACACTCGGGCTGGACATTCGCAGCCGCAAGATCCTGTGGCGCCACATCGAAGAACTCAACCGAAAGTTCGGCCTCACCATTCTGCTGACCACGCACTATCTGGAAGAGGCCGACAAGCTCGCTCATCGCGTAGCCATCATCAATGCGGGCAAGATCCAGATCATCGGCACACCGGATGAGCTGAAGAACGGAATTCATGGCGATTCGGTGGTGCTCACCTTCGAGACCGCGGGCGCTGCCGAACGCGCCTACGCCGAACAGCTCAAGCAGACGGGCCTGTCGCGTAACGCCGTGTGGGAAGGCAACAACCTGCATCTGTACGTCGACAATGGCGCCGCCAGCATTCCGCAGATCATCGAACAGACCGGACCGGCCAATGTGCACGTCAAGAGCCTGTCGTTCGCCCGCCCGACGCTGGATGACGTATTCCTGAAGTACACCGGCGCCAGCATGCTCGAAACCAAGGAAGAGGAAGGCGAGCAGTGGTGGACGCAGTGGGCCGGCAAGGGCGGCGCTCGGGGCGACTGGAAGAAAACCGCCGCCAAATGGGGCTATGTCGAATCCGAGGACGGCGAAGGCGAATGGCAGGGCAACGAGTGGGTGGACAAGGATGGCAATCCCCGCGTGCCTGCGACCGACGCCACGAGTGATTCCGCACCTCCCGCAGACGGCGCTCCCGACAAGGCATCGGCTCCGAGCGCGGGCTCACAGCCCGCTGCTGCGGCCTGGCAGGGAAATGAATGGGTCGACGCCGAAGGCAGGCCTCGCGACAGCCAGGCCACCGCAGGCGGATGGAAGGGCAATGAATGGGTTGACGAAAACGGCAAGCCGCGCGAGCAAAGCGAGCCGTCTTCGGCGAAAGCTGCGTCCAGCGAAGCCCGCTCGTCCAGCGAAGCGGCTTCTTCTGGCGAGGGCGCGCAGAAGGAATGGCAGGGCAATCGCTGGGTGGACAAGGAAGGTCACCAGGTCGGCGATTGGGGCAATGCGCCCGACTGGAAGGGCAACGACTGGGTGGACGAGGAAGGCAAGCCGCGCAGTGACTGGAACGCGCCCGCCGACCCGTCTTCGGCCGACTCTTCAAAGCCGGCGGACGATGACAGCCGCAAGGAATGGAAGGGCAATCGCTGGGTGGACAAGGAAGGTCATCAGGTCGGCGATTGGGGCAATGCGCCCGACTGGAAGGGCAACGACTGGGTGGACGAGGAAGGCAAGCCGCGCAGCGACTGGAACGCGCCCGCCGACCCGTCTTCAGCCGACTCTTCAAAGCCGGCGGACGATGACAGCCGCAAGGAATGGAAGGGCAATCGCTGGGTGGACAAGGAAGGTCACCAGGTCGGCGATTGGGGCAAGGCATCCGACTGGAAGGGCAACGAGTGGGTGGATGAGGAAGGCAAGCCGCGCAGCGACTGGAACCGCGAGAACGAACGCTCCTGACCACCGCCTGCGCCATACGATCCGAACGGGACACAGAAAATCATGATCGCGGATACCCTGCATCTGTTCAACAAGTACATGA
This sequence comes from Gammaproteobacteria bacterium, assembly GCA_034002745.1. GTDB lineage: Bacteria > Pseudomonadota > Gammaproteobacteria > SZUA-140 > SZUA-140 > JAITWN01. The sequence goes on along the minus strand of JAVEZY010000021.1, from coordinate 6,711 downwards.
TCATCACGCTGCGGATGCCGCTGTGGAGTCTTTTCACACTCATCCAGCCCTTGATCTGGCTGATCATCTTCGGGCAACTCTTCGGCCGCTTCGTGCAGACCGAGAACTACATGGACTTCATGGTGCCCGGCATCCTCATCATGACCGTGCTGTTCGGTTCATCCTGGTCCGGCGTGAGTCTGCTGCGGGAAATTTCCGCGGGCACGGTGGACCGGATGCTGGTTTCGCCGGTTTCGCGCGTATCGATCGTGCTGAGCCGCGTGCTCCATTCCGCAGTGCAGGTACTCGCCCAGGCGCTGGTCATCCTGATCGTCGCCTGGCTGATCATGGATTCCACCATTACCAAGAACATCCTGTACCTCGCTCTCGGCATGCTGGTGGTATTCCTGCTCGGTGTCGGCTTTGCCGCCATTTCCAACGGCTTCGCCATCACGCTGCAGCGCGAGGAGCCCCTGGTGATGATCGGCAACCTCATGACCCTGCCGCTGATGTTCTTCTCCTCGGCGCTGGTGCCCAAGCAGTTCATGCCGACCTGGATCGAATACGTCTCCCTGGTCAACCCGATCACCTACGCCGTGGAAGCGGTCCGCGCGGTACTCGTCGGCCCGCCCGATTTCGGACTCTATTTCAAGGGACTGGCGGTCATGCTCGTGTTCGCGGGCGCCACCCTCGCCTGGGCGGTGACGGCGTTCAACGCGCTGAGGGATTGAGAATGGCGGCATTCGGGGTCTGACCCTCGCGACCGAGGGGCAGCCCCCGAACGCCGCCGCTAGAAACTCAGCGTCATCCCTGTGGTGATGATCAAACGGTGATAATCGCTCAGCGATGAGCTTTGCAGGCCTTCGATGATGTCCTCGGCACCGAGAATGAAACCCACCGGCAGATTCGAATTGTTGAGCGTGTACGCAGCGGTTGCGAACAGTCCGACGTTCTCGCGGAAGCGCCAGCGTACCCCTGTCGCCAGGCTGTGGCGCGTATTGCGACGGTGCCGGGTGAACTGGGAGAAGGAATCCGGATTGATGTAGTCGAGCAGGCTCAGACCATAGTTGGCGTTGAGTCCGCCCCACGAGGTGCGATAGTCCAGCCCCAGTGACAAGCCATGCATGGTATACGCATAGTCGTTGCCGATCGGCAGCTTGTTGTCATTGATCACGTACTGGTAACCCATCCGCAGCTGGCTGGCGGGCGTCATCGACTGCGCGATGGAGACTCCGGCAGCCGCGGTGCGCGCGCTGAAGAAGGGGCTGCTCTCGCCATCGAAATCGCTCAGCGAAAGCGTTGCCGAAACGCTGCTCGGCACCCAGTCACCCTTGAATGGACTCCGTACCGAAGGCAGCGTCAAGCGGGTGAACCCTTCGGCGAACAGCGTGTTCATGCGGCCGACGCGGCTCTCGGCAAGCAGCCCTTCGCTGCTGCGATGGGTATACCCCCCGAGCAGATTGTAGCGTCCACGCGTCAGTCCCGCCGAAACGGTGGCGGTCGTGTGGAGATAGTCGAACTGCCCCCGGTGGTATGTCGAGTAGGTCGGCGCCAGCAGCAGACGCCAGCGCACACCGCCTTCCGTCTTGTACTGGTATGCCAGATTGAGCGATAGATCGGAACGGAAATCCTCGACCCGGCGCTGATCGCCGAGGTTGGTGTTGTCGTCCCAGGCCATCAGATAACCTGCGTTGACCGAGATACCCCGCATGCGGCGGCGTGCGCTGTCCATTGCGCGCCGAGCCATTTCGGCGATCTGCGGCGAAGGATTCGCCTGCAGAATCTTGGTGTATTCCGAGATCGCGTCCTCTTCGCGATTCAAGCGCTCGTAGCTGGCCGCAAGATTGAGCCGCGCGCCCACATGAGTCGGGACGATGCGGATCACCTCCTGGTAGGCGTCGACGGCGCGCAGTATCTGCTCTTCCTGCGAATAGATCAGCCCGAGGTAGAAGTGCGCCAGCTCGTTGTCGGGATCGAGCGCGAGGATCTCTTCAAACTGCTGGCTGGCCTCGCTGAACCGTCCCTCGACGTACATCCGCTTGGCGATCACCGACTGCAGGCTGCCGAGCGCGCGCTCGCGGGTCGGCTCATCGGCTTCCAGCTCCAGCACGGCCGCATATTCCTCGGCCGCTTCGGCAAAACGGCCAAGGTTGTCGTAGAGCGACGCCAGTGCAAAGCGAATACGCCAGTCGTTCGGGTTGATCCCGCGTATCGCTTCGAACGACGCCGCAGCTTCGGCCTCATCCCCATGCTGCAGTTGCAGCAGCGCGAGTTCGCGCCATGCCTCTGAGTCCTCCGGCGCTGCGCGGACACGCTCCTGCTGGCGTGCAATGCGGGCCAGCAATCTCTCTTCCGCCACTTTGCGTCCGGCCTCGGTGGAATTCAGGCGCCGCAGGATATCCTGCATACGGGCAGCAAGCGTATCCTTCGGTCCCTGCCGGGCAACCACTTCGAGCTGCTCGTAAGCATCATGAAAATTGGCCTGTTCCACCGACAACTCCGCCAGCCGCAGACGCGAAGCCACGTCGTCGGGATACGCCGCCACGATCCGACGGTAGATTTCAAGCTCGCCCGTGACATCGCCCAGCCCGCGATACGAAGCCGCTGCCCCGGTCAACGCTTCCCGATCTTTCGGCTCGATCTCGAGCGCGCGCTGGTATGTCGCTATCGCCTCATGCAGGTTGCCTTGCGTGCCCAGCAGGCGAGCTTCGATGGCCAGCAATCGCACCTCCGCCCGCCTGCCGGCCGCGCTGCCGGGCGCGAGTTCCACCGCCTGCGCCAATCGCTCGACCGCGCGCTCGAGCTCGCCGCGCGCCTCATGAACACTGGCAAGATTCACATAGGCGCTGATGTAGTTCGGGTCGAGCTCGATCACGCGCTCGAATGCCGCGCTCGCCTCATCCGATTCACCGCGCAGCATCTGCGCCACGCCCACGCTGTAGTGGATCAGCGCGTTATCCGGATACTCCCGCGCAAGCTGCGCGAAGATCTCCACAGCCTGGTCCAACTCCTGCCGCTCCGCGTGACGCGTGGCGATCAGATAGCGCATGCTTCTGCTGGCTTCCCGACCCATCGAACTGTCCTCGCCGGCAATCTCGATGACGATGCGGTATTGGCCGATCGCCTCATCGGTTCTTCCGGCAGCGGAATACGCTTCGGCCAGACGCAGGCGCAGGCTGGCATCCTCGCGGTCCGCCTCGACGGCCCGCTCGAGCACGTCTGTCCGCTCGTCCGCGGAAGTCCATGCCGGATACAGCGGCCCCATCAGCAGGAACGACGCCGCGGAAGCCGCCAACACCAATCGATTCAGTCGCGCCATTTCAGAAGTACATGTTCACGCGAAAGGCCATGCGCCAGCCATCGAAGCCCAGTTCCATGTCCCGGTAGGTCACATCGCTGTATGAACGCGCCTCCGCCAGATAGGTCAGGCGTTGCTGGGCATTCAACTGCGCCGGCGTACGGAAGTTCAGGTTGTCCTCCGCCTGGATGTCGGTGCTCAGACTGGCATTGCCGAGTTCGAAGCGACGCAGGCTCAGCGTATAGCCGAGATCGGCGCCGATCGACAACCAGCTGACGAGAAAGTACTCGCCGCTCAGTCCAAGCTGGGCCATGAGCAGGCCCGTCGCCTGCGACTCCATGACAATGATGCGCTTGAAGGTTTCGGCGCCGGTATCGAAGCCGAATACGAGATCTTCCCTGTAGTCGATGTCAAAGATCTCGTGCAGCGCGAAACGGCCATGCAGACGAAACTTCTTCGCTTCGGACAGCAAAGTCCGCTGCCAGCCGAGAAAGTACTGAAAATTGGACAGGCGCCCGGAGCGCTCGTAGCCGACCGGCGTCATCACCCCCTGAAACGGCATCTCGGTGCGGACTGCCGAAGTCGAACCGCCTTCCCAGACGCTGGCGCCGAAAAACAGGGTATTGCGCTCATCGAGCCTGAAGCCGATCTCCAGCCCGCCTTCCGCCCCGCTCCCCATCTCCGGCAAGGGATTGTTCACCACGAAATCGAAGTCCTGGCCGGCATCGGCCTGATCGAAGATCAGGCGGCCACGCCCTGGCAGCGGTGCCTTGAACTCCCCCTTGTTGAGCGCGGTGAGACGCGGGCTGTGCGCGCCGAGCACCGGCGACACGCTCCAGCGCCTTTCATCGGCGACGACGGGATGCGCGACGAACCCCAGGAGAAGCGCAACGCAACCCGACGCCGAAACGCGCCATCCGGCTTTCCGCTGAATACCGCGCTGCGCTGAATGATCACCCGTCATCGCCGTGCCTCAGAAGGTGTAGCGGAATTCCGTGAAAACACGATCGTTTCCGCTGAAATTGCCGAAGAACTGCGCGTTCTGCTCTATGGTGTTGCCGCCGGTGACGGGCGACGTTCCGCCGCCAATGCCAAGCCGCGAGGCTTCGCCGAAAAACAGATCGAAGCCGGCTGCGATCTGGAAGTGGTTGGTCACGTCAAGAATGAGCTTGGGCTTGAGGTAGAGTTCTTCCATATTGATCAAGGCGATCGCCAGGAGCTGGAACACCATCGACTGCTGAGGCATCGGCTTGCGCAGGAACAGCGTCAGCGACGTGTCCAACCGATCCTGGATCAGGCGATCATCATGCCCGAGTATCACCCACTGCGTGATCGCGGGCGCGAAATCGGTGCCCCAGTGCTGGAACTCGTAACCGAGCCCCCAGCGCACATGACGTCTCTGCAGCACGCCCTGGCTGTCGAGGAAGCCGTCGCCATCGATGTCGCTGTCGTTGCGCAGCCCGAAGTACTTGTCGGGAACATAGGCGGCTTCGAGTTTCAGCACGCCCTCGCCGAGCGGACGGACCGCCGTGGCGCCGTAGATATTGATCCGGGTATATGCGGGAAAGAACGTCGGCTCGAGCGCCGAATCGATCACCGCCGAGCGGAACAATACCGGAAAATCGTCCCAGGTATAGAACCAGCTGAAGGAGACATCGGTTTCCAGCACGCGCGTCGAATAGCGCAGCCCGATCTCGGAGTTGCGCAGATTGTGCGCCGGATAGCGCGTCACCTCCCTGCCATCGGGATCGGTGATCCGCTGCAGCAGCTCCCATTCCGATCCCGGTGGAGCCGGTTCATGGAAACGCAGATCGGGTATCCACAGCAGCTGCAGGTCGCTGCCGTCATCGGCATACCAGTCGAGCTTTACGGTCCATAGCGGAATCCGATAATCGAGCAGATCCGGAAGGATCAGCTCGCGGAAATCCATTGGATTGATTTCGTCGGTGATGCGGACACCTTCCAGCACACCCCAGATGACGAACTGACGGCCGATACGCAGATCGAAGCGGTCGAAGTACATGTCGAGATACAGCTCGCGGAATGCCGTTACCGGCGAATCCTTCTCCTCGGCCAGGTTATCGATGAACACCAGGGGCTGTTCGGCATCGCGCGCGAAGCGCGCGCTGATGGTCCGGTAGTCGAACAGCTCGTAGGCCAGATCATGGTAGGCCCAGGCGGAAAACCCGAGGCGAAGGCCGGGCGTGAAATCCCAGCTGCCATCGACATGCGCGATGTTGCGGATCTTGGTGATGGAGCGCGGCTCACTGAAGCGAAACGCAGTCTCGTTCTTCAGATAGCCGCCGATATCCAGCCCTTCCAGCCACGCCGGGCGCGAACTCTCTGCCTCGGACGATCCCGCGATGCCAAAAGGGGCGGTCGCATCGTCACCCGTGGCGGGTGCCGGGGCCAGGAAAACAGGAACAACAGCGGTCAGTGCAAGGGCAGAGAATAAAAGCGGTCGATTGGCGCAACGTATCAGACGGGCTCCTTGCATTTCGCGCACAGGATAACATGTTCCTCTCCTGGTGCAGCGATTCCCAAGGTCGCAACCGTGCCCGCAGCCATGCTCCCTGCGCAGGCGCCACAATTCATTCCGCGGTTGAGCACGATCCGTTCCCAGGCGAGCACTCCGGCGAAGACATCATCCGCCTTCCGCTCGGTGCTCGCGGCAGGTCTGGATGATGATGATGCACGTGGCGCCTCATCCATGAACGCCTGCTCGAGCACGTTGCGGATCAGAATCGACACAGGAATGCCGAGCTCATCGGCGCGCGCGATGACCCTGGCGCGCAGTTCACGCGATACCCGGGCGCCCAGATAGTCTTCCTTTCGCTTCATCGCTTCCCTGCGCGCCCTGTCGCCCATCGACATCGCCTGTTCCCGCATCCGGTTCGCGAAATCCTTCATTTTCCCCTCCGCTGTATCGCAATGTTAGCCAATGTATAACATGGCGGACACATGCTGTACAGGAGGGGACTTCGAAGCGAAAAAAATCAGCGCTCGGACTGGTAGCGCTGGATGATCTCCGGGCCGCGCTCCAGCGAGCGGGCGCTGAACAGGCTGTCTTCCAGGCCGACATCCGCGCGCATGTCACGCAGTTCGAAAGAGGAGGCCGTGCCGGCCTGATGGCTGCGGACCATCGACGTCTTCCACATCCAGGCGCCATCCACCTGCTGCCAGGCGATGAACTGATCCTTCAGCAACTGGCCGTTGCCGTCATAGTAGTCGATACGCACCGGCACGCAGCCTTCCCAATTGCCGGGATACAGGAACCAGAACACCCGCTTGCTGTACAGGGGACGACTTTCCCGGGGCACGCTTTCGACCACATGGACGGTTTCGCCGTCGGCAATGGTTGTGCCCATATAGCGGTGCTCGTCGGCGTCCAGGGCGCGCGGACTGACGTCGAAGTAAGTCAGATTGGAATTGAG
>JAVEZY010000020.1:0-44041 GCA_034002745.1 Gammaproteobacteria bacterium | reverse complement strand
TTGGAGCTGGCGAGAGGAATCGAACCCCCGACCGGCTGATTACAAATCAGCTGCTCTACCGACTGAGCTACGCCAGCATTGAGGAACGCAGATTATATCAGTCCTGCGCGGGGAAGCAGTCCACCGTGCGCAATTCGAGGCCCGGCGTTGTGTCGGCGAGGCGCTGCGCTGCGGCGCTGGCGCCGGGGCTGAGGCGCAGCAGGTATTCGGTGCGGGTTTCGCTGCGTTCGCGCACTTCGGGAGTGTAGCCGAGTTCGAGCATTTGCGCGCGGCGGCGCTCGAGCGCTGCGGTGCGGCTGAACAGTCCGAGCGAGATCGCCCAACCGCTATCCAGCGAGACGATGGCGATGTCCTCCAAACCCTGCCCCTGCATGCGCCGCAGCGTTTCGCGCGCGCCTGCCCGATCGTAGCGATCGGCGGTGAGCATCCAGTGGCCGGCAGGGCGCTGGCGTTCGACGGTGACGATTTCCGCCTGCGCGCCCTCGCCTTGCACTTTTGTGCGCGCGGTTTCGGCCGCGGCCAGCTCGCTCCAGACGCCGATTTCAATGCAGCTTCCGCTCGCAATTCGGGATGCAGGCGCAGGCGCCTGCGGCTGCGGCTGCCCTGCAGGCTCAGGCCGTGATGGCGTCGATACAGGTGCCCGCGCGGACGCTGAGCTTGAGACTCCGGCATCGGGCATCGAGTCAGCCGGCGCGGCGACGGAAGTCTGTGCGCGACTGGCTGGCGGCTCCGTCCGCGGCGGCGCGGACACCGCGTCCTGCCTGGCTGCGTCCTGGCGTTCGCTGAGCAGCACCAGCGGCGGCGCATCGGAGGCCAGAGGACGACTCACCTGCTCCGGCGGCGCTCCCTGAAGCCAGCCGACCACCGGCTCGTGCCAGTACCACAGCGCGAGATTGGCCAGCACCAACAGCAGAAAAAACATTCTCATCGCTTCTCGTCCATGGCGAACAGCATCATTCCTTCGAAGACCAGTTCCGGGTGCAATTCATAGGACTCGGGCCGGGCGAGCAGCGGACGCAGGCGCGCGGCATCGCCGCCGGTGATCAGCCTTTGCGGCTCGCCTTCCATGCCCGCGAACATGCCGGCGACGGCCCGGTCAATGGCGCCGGCGGCCGCATGCAGTGTGCCGGCGAACACCGCGGAGCGCGTATCGGTGGCGAAGGGCAAAGCCTCGCCGGCGGATTCCTCGTCGGCGGCAAGATGCGTTGCCCGGGTGCCCTGCGTCAGCATGCGACGCATCAGACCCAGGCCCGGCATGATCAGACCACCGAGATGAGTGCCATCTTCGCGCAAGGCATCCACGGTGATGGCGGTGCCGCAATCGATCACGCATGCCGCGCCACTGCCTGTCCGGCGCGCAGCCAGCAGCGCAAGCCAGCGATCGACGCCGAGTCGCTCCGGTTCCGCGTAGGCATTGGTGATGCCGTGCGCGGTGCGCTGGGCGGTGATCGATTCCACCGGCACCGACCACGCATCCATGGTGCAATGCGATAGCTCGCAGGCGAAGTCCGGACCGAGCACGCTCGCCATCAGCACACGCCGCGGCGCCGGCAAAGGTGCCCAGGCCAGTGACAGACTGCGCACATCGTCGCTCGCGTTTCCGCTGCGAACCAGCGGCTCTCCCGGCTGCAGTGCACCGGCAACCATACAGGCCCACTTCAGGCGCGAGTTGCCCGCATCGATCAGCAGAATCATGGTTTCGCCTCCCCTTCCGCACGCACACTGACATCGCCCGACAGCCAGCGTGACACCACGCCGGCCTCGTCCTCCATCAGTAGCGCGCCATCGACATCCACACCGCGGGCGATGCCGTGCACGATCTCCATCCCCTGCACCACCACCGGCCTGCCGGCCAGCGCATCGTGCGCGCGCCATTCATCGAGAAACGGTTCCAGTCCCTGCTCACCGAAAAGTGCAAGCGCTGCGGACAGCCGACCGAGCACCGCGGCCGCGAGACGGTTGCGTGACACCGGCGCGCCCGCGGCGCGCTCGGCATCGGTCCATGCCTGCGTGATCGCGGCGGAGCCGAGTGCCTGCGGCATGGAGACATTGATCCCTACACCGATGATGACACAAGACGCGCCGCCCGCCTCCCCCGACAGTTCGATCAGGGCGCCGGCGAGCTTGGCGCCCTGGTGCAGCACGTCATTGGGCCATTTTACGGCGACCCCGGGCACGCCCGCATCCTCCAGTGCAGCGCGCACCGCGAGGCCGACCACCAGGGCCAGTCCGCCCAGCGCTTCCGGGCCGCGCGAAAACCGCCACAGCAGCGAAAGGTAGAGATTGCGGGCACAGGGTGAATGCCAGACACGACCGCGGCGCCCACGCCCGGCACGCTGGCTCTCGGCAAGGCAGACCGCGCCGGATGGCAGCACCGCCGCGCGGCGCAGGAGCTCGCTATTGGTGGAATCGACTTCGTGGTGGACTTCCAGCGGACCGAGACCGGCGCGGACGGACGCATCGAGGGCGGCGGCGACGATTTCCGGATCGAGCAGTTCGAGCGGCTCGGCGAGGCGATAGCCGCGACCGGGCACCGAGTCCAGATCGAGTCCCGCTGCGCGCAGCGCGCGTATGCGCTTCCACACCGCGGCGCGACCGACGCCCAGCGCTTTCCCCAGGGCTTCGCCGGAGTGAAAGCGACCATCGGAGAGGATACGCAGCAATTCCGGGCCGTGCGGCATGGGCGCTAGTCTAGCAGTTCGCCCGGCGTCACCGCCAAACCGGGCGGTCGGTCACGGAGATTCGCATGCTGGGATGCATACACGCGATGACGCGCGAATACGAGAAGGTTCACGGAAGCCGCCCGGATCTGCTGCGCATCAATCACGCGCAGTTCGAACGCCTGCGGCGGCACTTTTCCGATCCGGACGATGTGGAAACGATGATGGCGGTGCTGAACCTGACGATCCTGATCAGCCAGGATGTCGTCGATCCGGTTCTGATGCGCATCGCCCGTCCCGGAGGGCCGCGGCCGCTGACGCGCGCCGCGCCGCGCTGACCGGCTGTCGAGAAGAACGCGCGGCGGCGTGCCCGCGCGAATGATCGTCTGACCGCAGCCCGCCCTCATGCGCGAATATCGTGCGCGCTGCTGCGCGGCGCCATGCGGGGCTCGAGCGGGCCGCGCGCAACGCCGCTGCGAGTCCTTTTCGTCCGGTCAGCCTGCGGCGGGAGCGTCGTCCTGGCGGCGCTCGCGGAAGCGATGCACTTCGATCTCGCGTCCCATCCGGATCTCGCCCTGATGAATCGCGCCTTCCTCGATCGCCAGCACCGGCGCGCTGATGCGACCGGTGACCCGGGCCGTCGCCGTCAGTTCCAGCTTGTCCTTGACGGTGATGTCACCGCGCACCTCGCCGGAAACGATCGCGGTGCCGGCGCCGATGTTGCCTGTCCAGCATCCCTGCTCGCTCAGTACCAGGACGCCCTCGATGTCGCAATCGCCTTCGAAGGTTCCGTTGACGATGGTGTTTCCCGCGCCCTCGAGACGACCGACGAAGCGGTTGTCATGGCCGATCAGGGTGGTGATCTGCTGAACGCCGTCCAGCGTGCGCCGGCCCTTGCCGCGGCCGCGCTTGAGAAAATGCTGTAGGTCCATGTGCATCGCGCTCCTTGTTGTCCAACGGTTCGCCGCTGACCGCACCGCCCGGCGGCAATCACTTATCGGCCGCGGGTGCCTGGGGTAAAGCCCCATCACTAATGACCGATAAATTCAGAACAAGCTGCCTAGATCAGATTTCAGATGTCCTCGTCCTGCCGATCGCGTGCCTGTACCGCTTGGCCGTGGCTCGCCGCGCTGCTTCTCTATTGCCTGATGCCCGGCTCCGCCGCCGCGACCACCGACATACGCGTGCTGGTCCCGATGGAGGCGCTTGCTGAAAACCGGGACGGCGCCAGCCCCGGACGGGACGCCATCGCCCTGCTGATCGATCTGCTTCCGGGCGATAGCCGGGCGGGCATCTGGGCCTACGACGACTCTGTCGCCACCCTGGCGCCTCACGGCGCCCCGGATGCGAGGTGGCGAAAAGATGCCGCCCTCGCCCTGCGCGAGCTTTCCATCCCTTCGAGCAGGACGCGGACCAACCTGGAGAACGCGCTGGCCGCGACGGCGAGCAAATGGCGGGAAAGCGGCCACGAGCGCCACTTGATCCTGATCATGAGCCCCGAGCCGCCGTCCTCGGACCTGCGCGCGGCGGTGCAGCGCTCCCGCGCCCGCATCCTGACCGAGGCCATCCCTGCCTTGCGCGCCGCACGCGTGCGCATCCACGTGATCGTGCACGGCAGCGGCGAAATTCCGCTCGCAGGCCGGCTCGCCGCTGCAAGCGGAGGGCTTCTGCTTCATGCCGCGGACGGCGAGGCGCTCACCGAGCGCGTGCTGGAGCTGGCGCAGCTGCTGAGGCCCCTGAGCCTTCCAATCCGCCACAGGGAACTCATCATCGACGAGGGCGTGACGCGGTTGACGCTGGCGCTGCTGGGCGCACCCGAAGTGCCGGGTAGCGAGTTGCGTGCGCCGGACGGGCGCCGTTACCGTGCCGACGCCGCTATCGGGGACATCCGCTGGCGACAGGCGGCGAACCATGAAACCGTGATCATCGAGAAGCCGGCGCCCGGCGTATGGCGGATCGACCCGGCAGGCGCCGATATTCGCGCCTGGTTCGATGGCGCCCCGCTGCTGCGTCCCTCCAGGCTACCGCTGCGCGCACTGGCGGGTGACCACGTCGCGCTGCTCGCAGCGCTGAATGAGAACGCTGGCAAGGCACTGCTGACCGTGAGCCATCAGGAACCGGACGGCAGCTCGCGCATCCTGGCCCGCGCCATGGCGACCAAAGAAGAGCCGCTGCGCATCGAGCTTCCGCGCGGTCTTGCGGCCGGCACGCATCGACTTTCCATCGAAGCCGCAGGCGACGGCTTCCAGCGCTCGTGGCACCAGCGACTGGAGGCGCTCGACAGTCCGCTGCATCTCGAATTCAGCCGCAGTAATGGCAAACCCCTGCTTTCTCTCATTCCGTGGGCGGATGTTCTGCGTCACGAGGACCTTCATATCGGCGCGACGCTGACCGACGGGCGGCGCTTCGTCGCGCGACTGCAGGCTGAACGCGGCACGCCTCAGGAATGGCTTATCGATCTGGCTGCGCACGAGAGTCCGCGCCTGCTCCAGCTGACGCTGGAAACGGCTGGCACGCGGACCCGCGGCGGCGTACTTCTGCACCAGGACCGCCCTCGCGGCTTCGATACGATGGGACTGCACCCCCCGGAACCCCTGCCGGTACGGACTTCACCGCCTTCTTCGGGCAGTAACGAGTATTCGGTCAGCGACACGGGTCCCGCATCGGGACTCGCGATCGCGGGCTCGATCATGATGCTGGTTTCGACCCTTGGCGGCGCCGCGCTGCTCATGCAGGCGCTGCGAGCGGCGCCCCAGGAACCGCCCGCCCGCGCACCGGTGCGAGAAGAACCCCGCGCCGCGGCAACGATCGGGCCGAAGGAAAGCAGGGCAATCCCGGCGCCGGTCACAGAGCCGCTACCGCAGGCGGCGCCGGATCCGAAACCCGCCGGCGAGATCTTCTATAACGACGATACCGTGCTGCCGGACATGGGCGAGGCAACGGTCATGGAGACGGAGATGGCGCCGGATCCCCTCGAACCGTCACCGGCGTCGCCGGGCGATGGCACAGGTCCGAATCCGCTCGACGACATAGATATCACGGAAATCGAGCTCGATTTCAGTGAGGAGGCGGTCAATCCCACCTGAGCAGGAATGACTCCGGGCCCAGAACAGACCCGGAGCAATATTCAGAGCTGGATCAGAGATCCTTGGACTGCGAGGCCAGGTATTCGGCCACACCTTCCGCGGTCGCCTTCATCGCCTTGCGCCCCTCTTCCCAGCCGGCCGGGCAGACTTCACCGTGCTGCTCGCAGTACTGCAGGGCATCGATCGTGCGCAGCATCTCATCGATATTGCGGCCGAGCGGCAGATCGTTGACCACCTGGTGGCGCACGATGCCGTCCTTGTCGATCAGGAAGGAGCCGCGCAGCGCGACCGCCTCGTTGACCAGCACGTCGTAGTCGCGGGCGATGCTCTTGGTGATATCGGCAACGATCGGATACTTCACCTGACCGATACCGCCGTCGTTGACCGGCGTATTGCGCCAGGCCAGATGGCTGAAATGCGAATCCACCGAGCAGCCGATCACCTGGACGTTGCGCTCCTTGAACTTCTCGATGCGGTTGTCGAACGCGATCAGCTCGGACGGGCACACGAAGGTGAAGTCGAGCGGATAGAAGAACAGCACCACGTAGGACTTGCCGCGGAAGCGCGACAGGGTGAAGTTCTCATCGAAACTGTTGTCCGGCATCACCGCAGTCGCGGTAAAATCGGGCGCGGGCCTGGTCACCAGAACGCTCATCAGAAATCCTCCTGATTCTATTAGTTGATCCCAACGATAAGCTTTGAGCTGGAACAATTCTAGACTGGAATCGTTCCACAAAGCCAGTTTTCACCGCGACCCCAACCGGCGCGCATGCCTTTCGGGACATTTGCATGAATTCGAAGGACTTAGCAGAAACCAACGAGCGCATTGCCGGCCGCGACCGTGCCGTGCTGTGGCATCCCTGCACTCAGATGAAGGACCACGAACAGGGCGGTCCACTGCCGATCCGGCGCGCCCGCGGGGTATGGCTGGAGGATTTCGAGGGCCGGCGCTATCTCGATGCCATCAGCTCCTGGTGGGTCAATCTGTTCGGCCACTCCCATCCGTCGATCAATGCCGCACTGCGGGAGCAGGCCGAAACGCTGGAGCATGTCATTCTCGCCGGCTTCAGCCATCTGCCGGCCATCGAACTCGCCGAAAGGCTCACCGCGCTGGCGCCGCCCGGACTGACGCGCTGTTTCTATGCCGACAGCGGATCCGCCGCGGTCGAAGTGGCGCTGAAGATGAGCTATCACTACTGGCGCAACCGGGGGCAGTCCGGCAAGACGCGCTTCATCACCCTGGAGAACGGCTACCACGGCGAGACGCTCGGCGCGCTCGCGGTCGGCGGGCTCGGCCTGTACCGCGACACCTACGGTCCGCTGCTGATGGAAACCCTGCGCGTGCCCTCGCCCGATTGTTACGGGCGCGAGCCTGGTGAAAGCGAGCACGATTACACCAGGCGCCGCTTCGAAGCGATGCGCGAGACACTGGAGCGTCATCACCAGGAGGTCTGCGCGGTGATCGTCGAACCGCTGGTGCAGTGCGCGGGGTCGATGCGCATGTACGAGCCGGTCTATCTGGAACTCCTGCGCGAGGCCTGCGACCGCTACGGGGTGCATCTGATCGCCGACGAGATCGCGGTCGGCTTCGGCCGCACCGGGACGATGTTCGCCTGCGAGCAGGCCGGCATCACACCCGACTTCCTGTGCCTGTCCAAGGGACTGACCGGCGGCTATCTGCCGCTCTCCGCCGTGCTCACCGGCGAAGACATCTACCAGGCGTTCTACGGTGAATACGCCGAAATGAAAGCCTTTCTGCATTCCCACAGCTATACCGGCAATGCCCTCGGCTGCCGCGCCGCGCTCGCCACCCTGGACCTGTTCGCCGCCTCGCCAGTACTCGAATACAACCGCGAACTTGCCGCCGTCATGGGCCGCGCCTGCGAGCGCTTCCTCGACCATCCGCACGTGGCCGAAGTGCGCCAGCGGGGAATGATCCTCGCCATCGAAACCGTGCGCGAGCGTCGCAGCCGCGAACCCTGGCCGTGGCAGGAGCGGCGCGGACGGCGCATCGCCCGTCGCGCCCAGGAACTCGGGGTGCTGCTGCGGCCATTGGGCGATGTGGTCTATTTCATGCCGCCCTACGTGATCACGCCGGAGGAAATAGAACAGATGGCAGATGCCGCGTGGGCTGGCATCAACGCAGCGGCGGAGGACTGAGCATGCGCCTGACACGGATCTATCATCCACACCGACTGACCGAAGAGTCCGATACGGGTCTGGAGGAATCCGCCTCGACGCACGTGCTGCGGGTGCTGCGGCTGCGGGCAGGCGCCGAGCTGCGCCTGTTCGACGGCAGCGGCGATGAGTACGAGGCCATTCTCATCGGCAGCGCCGGCGGCCGCGCGCAGGTTCGCATCGGTCGGCGCCATGCGCGCGATGTCGAATCGCCGCTTGCCATCACATTGGCGCAGGGCATCTCGCGCGGCGAACGCATGGACCTCACTCTGCAGAAGTCGGTGGAACTCGGCGTGCAGCGCATCGTGCCCGTGGTCAGCGCGCATACCCAGGTCCGACTGAGCGGAGAGCGGCTGGAACGCCGCCATCATCATTGGCAGGGCGTGATCGCATCGGCCTGCGAGCAGTGCGGCCGCACGCGCCTGCCGGAACTGCTGCCAGTGGTCACGCTGGACCAATGGCTGGACGGCCCGGGACCGGAAGGTCTGCGACTGGTGCTCGACCACCGCGCCGACAGGCACCTGCGCTCACTGCCGCACCCCGACACGGCGGTAACGCTGCTGATCGGGCCTGAAGGCGGCCTGGAGGAAGGCGAGATCTCCGCGGCAGAGCGGCGTGCGGGCTATATACCGCTCGGTCTCGGTCCGCGCATCCTGCGCACCGAGACCGCGGGTCTGGCCGCACTCGCAGCGCTGCAGACCCTGTGGGGAGACATGGGATGATTCCAGCCGTCCGCGAGCGCGCCGCGGCGCTCAGCTCACGACAGACGCGGTGCCTCGCGGCGGGTGAACGGCAGCGCGGCGGCTGGGCGCGGGGCGCCACCGGCAAGGGCGGCGGCCAGGCCCTCGGGCGCCGCGCTGAAAGTGACATTGCAGGCCCGGGCGATGGAGCGCGGCAGCGCCGTATAGCGCGCGCTTCTGGCATCCTGCACCCATACCCTGCCACCGGCGCGGACCACGGTGCGACAACCATCGGCGCCGGCCGGCGCGATCCCGCTGAGCGCGATCACACCCAGCTGCGCGCCGTAGCGCTCGACCAGTGCCCGCAGCACGCAATCGAGCGTCGGATCCTCGTCGCCGAGCGCAAGCACCAGTACGTCGCCCGGATACAGGCTGCGCCCAAGACCCGCGGCATGCACGGCTCCCGGTGCGACCCGCGCCAGCAGGCGGGTCAGCAGACCGGTCGCGGCCACCGGCGCATGGATCGCCACCACGAAGGCACAGCCGGCAGCCGCCTCCGGCGCGAGAGCGCGGAAGAAGCGTTCAGCGGCGGGAACCGCGCCAAGCCCGCCGGTCAGCACCCATGCCTGTTCGGCGGGCTGGCGTGTGGTCTGCGATGGGGTGGCATTCATATGGGGGCGTGCTCCGACTGCGCTGCTGGATACTAACAGAGGACGCGGGGAGTGACCTAGGGAGAGATGGGAGGGGACGCTCACTTTTTCCGAGACTACGGAAAGGTGAGCGCTCCCTCGCATCTCGCGTCCCCTCGCAGGATTTCCCCATTCCGGTAATCGGGATACCATAGACGATTCCCAATCCACGCGCCGAAAGCCATGCCGATTCAACACCTTCACCCGGTTCCTCATCTGACCACCGTGCTCAACGGGCCGCTGCTGCAACTCGAGAGCCATCTGCTGAACGAGCAGGCGAAAATCGAATCGTGGCTGAGGCGGCAGTGGCAGCAGACACAGGCGCCGTTCTACGCCTCGGTCGATCTGCGCAATGCGGGCTTCAAGCTGGCGCCGGTGGATACGAATCTGTTTCCGGCGGGGTTCAACAATCTCAATCCCGCCTTCATGCCGCTCTGCGTGCAGGCCACCCAGGCGGCGATCGAGCATGTGTGTCCCACGGCGCACCGGGCGATCCTGATCCCCGAGGACCACACGCGCAATCCTCACTACCTGGACAGCCTGGCGACCCTGCTCGACATCATGCGCAAGGCCGGGCTGGATGTGCGGCTGGGATCGCTGCGCGCCGACCTGGAGGCGCCGGAGGAACTGACGGCGCCGAGCGGCCAGACGCTATTGCTGGAGCCGTTGCAACGCACCGGCGACGAGGTCCACATCGGTGATTTCCGTCCCTGTCTGGTGCTGCTCAACAACGACCTGGCGGCCGGGCGCCCGCCGATCCTGGAAGGACTGCGACAGAACGTGGCCCCGCCACTCGAACTCGGCTGGTCCAACCGGCTGAAGTCCGATCATTTCGCCCGCTACCGCGAGGTCGCGGCCGAGTTCGCCGCACTGATCGACATCGACCCCTGGCTGATCGATCCGCTGCATCTGAAATGCGGCGAGATCAATTTCATGAAGCGGGAAGGCGAGGACTGCCTGGCCGCCAACGTCGAGGAACTGCTGCGCAACATCCGCCGCAAGTACGAAGAGTATGGCGTGGACCGCGAACCCTATGTAGTCGTCAAGGCGGACGCCGGCACCTACGGGATGGGCGTGATGACCGCGCGCTCACCCGATGACGTACGCGACCTCAACCGCAAGGAACGCACGCGCATGGCCGCCTCCAAGGGCGGCATGTCGATCACCCGCGTGATCATGCAGGAAGGCGTCTACACCTTCGAGACCTGGGGCGACGCCCAGTCGGTCGCCGAACCGGTGATCTACATGATCGACCATTTCGTCGTCGGCGGCTTCTATCGCGTCCACACCCGCCGCGGCCCGGACGAGAATCTCAACGCGCCCGGCATGTACTTCGAACCGCTGGCCTTCGCCGACGCCTGTACCACACCGGAACGGACCCTGGCGCCGGATGCGGAGCCCAACCGCTTCTATGCCTACGGCGTGATCGCCCGCCTGGCCCTGCTGGCCGCCGCGCGCGAGATGAAGCGCGCGGGCGAACCGCGCGAGACGCTGCTGTGATCGTCGGCGTCGCATTCGCCATTTTCTTCCCGGAGCGCACGCCATGAGCATCGCTCTCGGCGTGGTGATGGATCCGATCGATTCGATCAAGCCGGCCAAGGACAGCACGCTCGCCATGCTGATCGCCGCGCAGAAGCGCGGCTGGCGCCTGTGGTACATGGAACCGCACGATCTCACCCTGCAGGGCGCCGCCCTGCGCGCGCGCATGACCGCGCTCACCGTGCGCGACGACCCGAACGACTGGTTCGAGTTCGGCGAGGAGCGCCGCGCACCGCTGAAGTCGCTGCAAGTCGTCCTGATGCGCAAGGACCCGCCGTTCGACATCAACTACGTCTACACCACCTTCCTGCTCGAACAGGCGGAAGCCGAGGGCGTGCTGGTGGTCAACCGCCCGTCGGCCCTGCGCGATACCAATGAGAAGCTGTCGCTGGCCGGCTTCCCCCACCTGTGCCCGCCGACCCTGGTGAGCTGCGACCCGTACGAGTTGCGTGCCTTTCTCGCCGAACACGGCGACATCATTCTCAAACCGTTGCAGGGAATGGGCGGGGAATCGGTCTTCCGGCTGCGCCATGACGACGCCAATCTCAGCGTGGTGATCGAGGTCATGACCGATCGCGGGCGCGCCCCCGCGATGGCGCAGCGCTATCTGCCCGAAATCACGCGCGGCGACAAGCGCATCCTGATGGTCGACGGCGAGCCGGTGCCCTATGCCCTCGCCCGCATACCGGCGGCCGGTGAAACGCGCGCCAACCTGGCCGCGGGCGGACAGGGAATCGGCCAGCCGCTGTCCGAGCGTGAGCGCTGGATCTGCGCGCAGGTCGGCCCCGAGTTGCGGCGACGCGGGCTGATGTTCGTCGGACTGGATGTGATCGGCGACTGGCTCACCGAAATAAACGTCACCAGCCCGACCTGCATCCGCGAGCTGGATGCGCAGTTCGGGCTCGACATCGCCGGCCAGCTCATGGACTGCATCGAGGCCCGCCTGCAGTGATGAAGCCGTGATGCGGGCAAGGCTTTCCGGCCCGCTCGTCCGTCTCTTCGCGCTCGTGCTGATCGCGCTGGCGACATTCGGCTGCGCGCCGCGCGAAGAACAGGCCTACAAGCGGCAGTTCTTCGCGCTCGGCACGCTGGTCGAGATCACGCTGTGGGGCGTGGACGAGGAGCGGGCGGCGCAGGCCGTGCGCAGCGCCGAAAATGCAATCAACGCGGCGCACATGCGCTGGCATGCCTGGCAACCGGGCGAGCTCACCGACATCAACGCAGCCCTGGCCGCAGGACGATCCTTCACCGCCAGCCCGGAAACGGCCGTGGCCTTGCGCCAGGCGCGGACCCTGGCGATCGACAGCGGGCATCTGTTCAATCCGGCCATCGGGGCGCTGGTGCAGCTGTGGGGCTTTCATGACAGCGAACGGCCGCTCGGTCCTCCGCCGCCGGCCAGCGCCATCACGCCCTTGCTCGCCGCCGCCCCGCGCATGGAACAACTCGAGATCGACGAGGATGGACGTGTTTCCAGCGCCAATCCCGCCGTGCAACTGGATCTCGGAGCATTCGCCAAGGGGCATGCGGTCGACCAGGCCATCGCCGCGCTGCGCGAACTCGGCATCACCGATGCGATCGTCAATGCCGGCGGCGATCTGCGCGCCATCGGCCGCCACGGCGCACGCCCTTGGCGCATCGGCATCCGGCAGGCCGACGGCGCCGGCGTGTTCGCCTCGGTCGAGGTCGAGGGCGACGAGAGCCTGTTCACCTCCGGCGATTACGAACGCTACTTCGAATTCGAAGGGAAGCGTTATCACCACATCCTCGATCCGCGCAGCGGCATGCCGGCGGCGGGAACGCACTCGGTCACCATCATCCATGACGAGGGCGCCACGGCCGATGCCGCCGCCACCGCCCTGTTCGTGGCCGGCCCCAGGGAATGGGCCGCGGTGGCGAACGCCCTGGGCATAACGCAGGCAATGCTGGTCGATGCCGACATGACCGTGCACATGACCCCGGCGATGGCCGGGCGCGTACATTTCGAAAATTCGCCGCCGCCGACAACCAGGGTGGTGGATCCGTCATGATGCAGGCCCGCACCCGGAACCCGATCACGACGGGCGACTTCGTCATCGTCGCCGCCGCACTGCTGCTGCTCGGCTGGCTCTATGCGCAGCACTGGGGAGGAGGAGGCGCGGCCGAGTTCGCCCTCGTCGTGGATGGCTCCGGCCAGGAAATGCGGATTCCGCTGTCCGTGAATCGAACACTGGAGATCGAGGGCCCGCTCGGGGTGAGCGTGGTCGAGATCGACGAAGGCGCGGCGCGTTTCGTGAGTTCGCCCTGCTCCAACCAGTACTGCGTACACAATGGCTGGCTGCGCGCGGGCGGTGCGCTCGCCGCCTGCCTGCCCAATCGCATCGTGCTGGCGCTCGCCGGCGGCGATGAGCATTGGGACAGCATCAATTTCTGAAGGCGAGCGGAGAAAGCCGCCAGTCATGACCGCAACCATCGTCATGCGCAGCACGCGCGAGGACCACCTGATCGCGGCGCTCGCCACGCTGGCCATCGCGATCCATGTCGCCGAGAGCGCGCTGCCCATGCCGCTGCCGGGCGCCAAGCCGGGACTCGCCAACGTCATCGTGATCGTGGCGCTGCTGCTCTACGGCTGGAAGACCGCCGCGTGGGTGAGCATGCTGCGCGTCCTGGCCGGCAGCATCGTCATCGGCACCTTCCTGAGCCCGAGTTTCGTGCTGTCGCTGAGCGGCGCGGTGGCGGCGATGGCTGCCGTCGGCCTGGTATGGGCCGTGCGCCCCACCCTGCTCGGACCGATCGGCTACAGCGTGCTGGCGGCGATGGCGCACATGGCGGCGCAATTCCACGTTGCCTGGCTGCTGTTCATCCCGCACCCGGCGCTTTTCGGCCTGCTGCCGATATTGATGACACTTGCCCTGATTTCCGGCCTGACCGGCGGTATCATAGTTCAGGCCGCGCTGGCCCGTATGAAGATCGATCCCACTCAATGAGCGTATCCGCCCAGCATCCTTCGACCGTGACACCGGGCGACCGCCTCGGACTGACCCTGTTTCTGGCCGTGGTGATCCATGCCACGGTGATCCTCGGTGTCACCTTCTCCACCGAGATGACGCGGCTGCCGCAGCTCAAGACGCCTCCCATCGAAATCCGGCTGGTTCATCAGCGCAGCGACAAGGCGCCCGAGAGCGCGGACTACCTCGCCCAGGCCAATCTCGAGGGCGGCGGCAACCTGGAAGAGGACCAGACGCCGAGCAGCCCCGCTTTCGTGCCGCTGTCGCCGCAGCAGCCCGGCACCGATGTCGCCGTGCGCGAGGAGGCTTCGCCCGAAGCGCAGCGCCCGCGGCAGGATACCCGCCCGCTGAGCAGCGAACGCTCGGACACCAGGGTCAGCCAGGTCGAACTCGCGCCCGAGACGGTGCGCGACATTCCCAGCGCCGATCAGCTGGTCGCGCGCAGCCTGGAGATCGCCAGCCTGAGCGCCGAGATCGACCAGGCGATGAACGAATATGCCCAGCGCGGACAGCATCGCTACATCATCTCGGCCCAGGCGCAGGAATTCCGCGATGCCGCCTACCTGGATTCCTGGCGAGCCAAGATCGAGCGCATCGGCAACCTCAACTATCCGGAGGAGGCACGACGACGCAACCTGTCCGGCAAACTGCTGCTGGACGTCGCCATCAACGCCGACGGCAGCCTCAACAACGTCACCCTGCTGCGCTCCTCGGGCCACAAGGTGCTCGACGATGCGGCGATGCGCATCGTCCGCATGGCGGCTCCGTTCAACGAGTTCAGCCCCGAGATGCGTGCGGATACCGACGTGCTGCACATTACCCGTACCTGGGAATTCCTCGACAGCCAGCTCAGCGCCCGCGGCCGCTGATTACCAAAAAGATCAACAGCAACGGCGCGTTGACGCATTCATCCCGCGTCTTGTCCGGCCCTTCGCGCGCCGGCCGGCTTTCATTGAACCCCGCCGTCTTTCGTCGGATACTAGGCCCATGAACAGCCCCCCTCTCAGACTCGCCAATCAGTTTCTGATCGCCATGCCCGAACTGCGCGATCCCAACTTCTTTCATGGCGTGACCTATCTGTGCGAGCACAATGAAGAGGGCGCCATGGGATTGATGATCAACCGGCCGCTCGACATCACCATGGGTGAAGTCCTGCAGCAGATGAACATCGACACCGGCAGCGCCGAAGTGCTGCGCCAGCCGATCTTTCTCGGCGGCCCGGTTCAGTGCGAACGCGGCTTCGTGCTGCACAAGCCCCATGGTAACTGGGAGGTGACGATGAAGATCACCGACGAGATCGGCGTGACATCATCCCGCGACATCATCGAGGCCATCGCGCGCGGCGAGGGTCCGGCACGCTGCCTCATCACGCTGGGATATGCCGGCTGGGGACCGGGGCAGCTGGAACAGGAACTGGCGGAAAATGCCTGGATCAACGTTTCCGTTGATGATCGCATCCTGTTCGAAGTCGAGCACGATCTGCGCTGGGAAGCCGCCGCGGCGCTCACCGGCGTCGACATTCACCGGCTGAGTGCCGATATCGGACATGCCTGAGCCGGGCGCGCGCACGCTGCTCGGCTTCGACTACGGCACCAGGAAAATGGGCGTCGCCGTCGGCCAGGAGCTGACCGGCACTTCCACCCCCCTGACCACGCTGCGCCACCGCGGCGGCGGGCCCGACTGGGATGCCGTCACTCGCCTGATCGAGCAGTGGCGCCCGGATGGCCTGGTAGTCGGGATACCGCTCAGCATGGATGGCACCGAGCAGCCGATGACCGCCTCCGCCCGCCGCTTCGCGCGGCGGCTCGCCGGCCGGTATGGGCTGCCGGTCCACGAGGCGGACGAAAGACTATCCTCCCGCGCCGCCGGCGACCTCATTCACGAAGGCCCCGGGCGGCGCCGCCTGGGGGTAGACGAAGTGGCGGCCCATGTCATACTGCAGACGTACATGAATGGAGTGAACGAGCAAAGTGAAAAGAGAAAAGATGAAAGATGAAATCAACAGCGCGTCCCGGGCTGCAATCGGGTCGCCATACGAGGCCCCGCCGCTCCTTTCATCCGTCATCTTTCCTCTTTCCTCCGGACCATTCTGACCATGTTCACTCCATCCACCATCGATATAGATCAGGTTCTGGCCGGCATGGCCACCGATCTCAGGAAGGAATTCGCGACGCGGCAGATCGCAGCGCCGTTGATGGTCGGGATCTATACCGGCGGGGCCTGGGTGGCGGAGCAGCTGCGAGCGGCGCTCGGGCTCGAGGAGCCGCTGGGGACGCTGGATATTTCGTTCTATCGTGACGACTTCACCCGTGTCGGCATCAACCCGCAGGTGAAGCCCTCGAATCTTCCCGTCAACATCGACGAGCGCCATGTCGTGCTCGTCGACGACGTGCTCAATACCGGCCGCACGATTCGAGCCGCCCTCAACGAAATTTTCGATTATGGGCGTCCTGCCTCTATAATGCTCGCCGTCCTGGTCGAGCGCGGCGGTCGCGAACTGCCGATTCAGGCCGATGTCGTCGGCCTGCATGCCGAACTCACCAGGCTTCAGCATCTCAAACTGCACGGCCCGAGTCCGCTACGGCTGGAACTCGTCGAACCGCCGCAGAAGGGATAGCAGGGATGCGCGGACGGGATCATGCCTGCTTTGTGAGGGGCGGCTGACGGCCTGCTTGGCTGACCAACAGTGAACCCGGACCAGCAGGCGCGGGACACGAGAGGAAGTCGGTGGACAAAGCAAACATCCAGTTCGATTCGCAGGGACGGTTGCGCCATTTCCTGACCATCGCCGGTTTCAAGCGCGCACAGTTGATCGAACTGCTGGACACCGCCGAGTCGCTGAGCGCGGTCGCCGAGCAGTCGGTGAAAAAGGTTCCGCTGCTGCGCGGCAAGACGGTGGTCAACCTGTTCTTCGAATCCAGCACCCGCACCCGAACCACCTTCGAGATCGCCGCCAAGCGCCTGTCGGCGGACGTGATCAACATCAACGTTCCTGCCTCGGCGACGACCAAGGGCGAGACCCTGCTCGATACCTTGCGCAATCTCGAAGCCATGCACTGCGACATGTTCATCGTACGGCATGCCGAAAGTGGCGCCGCCCATTTCGTCGCCCGCCAGGTGGAGCCGCATATCAGCGTCATCAACGCCGGCGATGGCCGTCACGCGCATCCCACGCAGGCGATGCTCGACATGTTCACCATTCGCAGGCACAAGCAGGACTTCTACAAACTGAAGGTGGCGATCGTCGGCGACGTGCTGCACTCGCGTGTGGCGCGCTCGCAGATTCACGCCCTCTCGACCCTGGGCGTGGAGGAGATCCGCGTCATCGGGCCACGAACGCTGATTCCCGCCGAAGCGCACACCATGGGCGTGCATGTTTTCCATGATCTGCGCGAAGGCCTGCGCGATGTCGATGTCGTGATCACCCTTCGTCTGCAACGCGAGCGCATGAAGGGCGCCTTCCTGCCCAGCGAGCATGAATACTTCCAGCTCTATGGACTCACCGAGGAGAAGCTGGAGCTGGCCCGTCCCGATGCGATCATCATGCACCCCGGGCCGATCAACCGCGGGGTGGAAATAGATTCCGAGGTGGCGGACGGTCCGCGCTCGGTCATCCTCCAGCAGGTGACTCACGGCATAGCGATGCGCATGGCGGTCATTTCGCACTGCTTGGGCCGGGGTCAGACGCCAGCAACGCTGGCGGGAGAAGGCACATGACGCGCATTCATATCGCTGGCGGCCGCCTGATCGACCCTGCCTCCGGAACCGACGCCACGCTGGACCTGTATGTCGCCGATGGCCGGGTCGCGGGCATCGGCCAGGCGCCGGAGGGTTTCCGGCCCGATGCCATGATCGACGCTGCCGGGCGCATCGTCTGCCCGGGCTTCGTGGATCTGCGCGCGCATCTGCGCGAACCCGGTGACGAGCACAAGGGCACGATCGCCAGCGAGAGCCGCGCCGCGGTGCGGGCGGGCATCACCACGCTGTGCTGTCCGCCCGATACCCGGCCGCCGGTGGATACGCCGGCAGTCGCCGGCCTGATCCGTCGGCGCGCGCGCGCCGCCGGAGGTGCGCGCGTGGTGCCGCTCGGCGCCCTCACCCGCGGCCTCGCTGGCGAGCTATTGAGCGAAATGGCCGCACTCAGGGATGCCGGCTGTGTGGGCGTGAGCAACGGCTTTCATCCGGTGCGCGACAACATCGTCATGCTGCGCGCCATGGAGTACGCGGCGACCTTCGACATGCCGGTATTCGTCAATCCGCAGGACCACGCTCTGGCCGGGGACGGGCGGGTGCACCAGGGCGCGGTAGGCTCGCGGCTCGGCATCTCCGGCATACCGGCGGCAGCCGAAACCGTCGCCGTGGCCGCCATCCTGGCGATGGTCGACGAACTCGGCGTCCGCGTCCATTTCTCGCTGCTCTCGACGGCGCGCGCCGCCCAGATGATCGCCCGCGCCCAGCACGATGGACTGCCGGTGACCGCGGACGTCAGCGCCCATCACCTCCATCTCAGCGAAAACGACGTGCTCGATTTCGATGCGCTGTGCCACGTCCAGCCACCGCTGCGCACGCTGCGCGACCGCGAGGGCCTGAGACAATGGCTGACGCGCGGCGCCATCACCGCGATCTGTTCCGACCATCAGCCGCACGAACCCGATGCGAAACTGCGGCCGTTCACCGAGACAGCGCCCGGCATCTCCGGGCTGGACACGCTGTTGCCGCTCACGCTGCGCCTCGTCGATGAGGGCGTGATTTCCATATCTGACCTGGTCGCCCGGCTGAGCTGGTATCCGGCCCGAATACTCGGCATCCCGGCTGGCAAACTCAACATCGGCCAGCCCGCGGACATCTGCGTGTTCGATCCCGAGAGCCACTGGATCCTCGGCCGCGACACGATAGGCAGCCGCGGTGTGAACACGCCATTTCTCGGCTGGGAAATGAAGGGTCGCGTCACCCATACCCTGCTGTCCGGTCGCATCGTCCACGAACGCGGGAACGCGGGCGACGCCGACCAGAGCGTATAATTCACCTCCCCAACCTTCATTCTGCCCGATCAATGAGCCAGCATCGCGGAACCATACACGTCGAGGAGACCGAGATCCTCGCGCACGAAGCCCATGGGGGACGCCAGCACATCCTGCGCCTGCGCGCCCCGCGCATCGCGGCGGCAGCACGCCCCGGTTCGTTCATTCACCTGTCATGCGGGCCGGAACTGGCCATGCGCCGCCCCTTCTCGATCATGCGCAGTGGTGGCGATGCCGGCTGGATCGACGTGCTCTATCGCGTGTTCGGTCAGGGCACGAGCCTGCTGGCGACTCGCCTGCCAGGCGAACGGCTGAGCGCGATCGGTCCCATCGGACGGCCGTTCGAGGCGCATCCGGAGCGGCCGCGCACGCTGCTGCTGGGCGGTGGCGTCGGCATTCCGCCGATGGTATTTCTCGCCGAGGAATTGAAGGCCGACCGTCGGTATCGCCCGCTGGTCATGATGGGATCGGAGACGCCGTTTCCGTTCCGACCGCGGCCTTCGCAGATCATGGTCGCCGGCATGCCGGCCGCGGCGATTGCCGCCATGCCGCTGCTGGAAGACTGGGGCATTCCCAGCCGGCTTGCCAGCCTGCAGGGCTACGCCGGATGTCACGAGGGCTATGTCACCGATCTGGCCCGTGCCTGGCTGGAGACGCTGAACGGAGAAGAACGCGCGGAAGTGGAAATCTTCGCCTGCGGCCCGCACCCCATGCTCGCGGCCGCCGCCACCCTGGCACGCGACTTCGACTTGCCGGCGCAGGTCTCGCTCGAGGAATACATGGCCTGCGCCGTCGGCGGCTGCGCCGGCTGCGCGGTCCGCATCAACACCCCCCAGGGCCCGGCAATGAAACGCGTCTGCGTCGACGGCCCCGTCTTCGACGCCGCCACCGTCGTTTTCTGACGCACCTTTGGGGTCAGCCCCCAAAGGCTTCGGGGTCAGACCCCAATACTCGGCGCCGGCTTTCCCGATCCAGAAACCGCCGATTAACGTCAGAACAATCAAAGGGATGAGCGATCAGCTGCATTGCAGCCGATCGCACCGGCAACAGACTTGGGGGTCAGACCCCGAATGCTTGGGGTCTGACCCCCGGGAGGGAGAAGGGTCAGACCCGGCCGGGTCTGACCCTTTCGATCAGTCGATCTGCTTGAGTGCCTGGATCAGCGAGGCCACCATGCCCTGGGCATCGCCGTAGAGCATGCGGGTGTTGTCGCGGTAGAACAGGTGATTCTCGATGCCGGCGAATCCGGTGCCGGCACCGCGCTTTATGACCAGGACGTTGTGCGCCTTGTCCACGTTCAGGATCGGCATGCCGTAGATCGGGCTGGACGGATCGGTCCGCGCGACCGGGTTGACGACGTCGTTGGCGCCGATGACCAGCGCCACTTCGGTCGATGCGAAGGCGGCATTGATCTCTTCCAGATCGTAGAGCTTTTCGTACGCCACGCCGGCTTCGGCGAGCAACACGTTCATATGGCCCGGCATGCGTCCGGCCACCGGATGAATGGCGAATTTCACGTCAACGCCATAGTTGGCGAGCAGATCGGTCAGCTCGCGGATCTTGTGCTGGGCCTGGGCCACCGCCATGCCATAACCCGGCACGATGACGACGGACGAGGCGTAGCGCATCATCACCGCGGCGTCCTCAGCCTCGATCGGCTTCAGCGACCCCTGCACATCCTCGGCCACTCCGGTCACCGCCTTGCCGAAGCCGCTGAAGAGCACGTTGCTGATCGGACGGTTCATGGCCTTGGCCATGAGCTGGGTGAGCATGGTGCCCGCGGCGCCAACAATGGTGCCGGCGACGATCATCGCGGCATTGCCGATGGCGAAGCCTTCGAAGGCAACCGCGAGACCGGTGAGCGCGTTGTACAGGGAGATGACCACCGGCATGTCGGCGCCACCGATCGGCAGCGTCATCATCACGCCGTATGCCATCGCCACCACGAAGAACAGGGCGATGATGGGCCAGCTCGCCTGACCGTCGAGCATGCTGGCGCCGAGCAGAATGGCGAGAACCAGCATGATGAGGTTCAGCGATTGCTGCGCGGGGAAGGTGATCGGGCGTCCGCCGATCAGACCCTGCAGCTTGGCGAACGCGACCATGCTGCCGCTGAAGGCGATGGCGCCGATCAATCCGCCGCTGACACTGAGCAGGATCAGGCCAGTGTTTGCCATTTCGCCGCGCAGGAGTTCCACCGCCGCGATCGCCGCCGCCGCGCCGCCGCCCATGCCGTTGTAGATCGCCACCATCTGCGGCATGTCGGTCATGGCCACCTTGCGGCCACTGACCCAGGCGAAGAAGGATCCGACCAGGATGGCGGTCAGCATCAGGCCGACGTTGGCCATGCCCGGCCACAGCATGGTGACCACCACGGCGAGCGCCATCGCCACACCGGCCCAACGAATGCCACTGCGCGCGGTCCGCGGCGCGCTCATGCGCTTGAGGCCGAATACGAAAAGCAGGATGGTCAGGAAGTAGACCGCCTGGATGAGATGTTCCACGTCAGGATTCCTTTGACGGTTTCTTCTTTTCGAACATCTCCAGCATGCGCTCGGTGACGACGTAGCCGCCGACCGCGTTCATGGCGCCAAGCAGCACGCCGATGAAGCCGATGATCTGTCCGGTGAGAGTTTCGGCATGGCCAAGAGCGACCATGGCGCCGACCAGCACAATGCCGTGAATGAAATTCGAGCCCGACATCAGCGGCGTATGGAGCACCACGGGCACCCGGCTGATGACCTCATAGCCAGTGAATGCCGCCAGCGCGAAGATGAACAGCGCCGCCCAGATACCTTCAATCATGATCCCGTTCCTCCGATGGCGGCCCGCACCGCCTCTACCGGGATCGCCCCATCATGGGTGACCACCGAGCTGGCGAGAATCTCGTCATTCCAGTCGACGCGCAGCGATCCGTCCTCGCCACGCAGCAGCCCGAGGAAATTCTGCATGTTCTTGGCATACATGACGCTGGCATGCACCGGCAGCTGGCTGGGCACGTGCAGCGGCCCGTACACCGAGACACCGTCGATCTCGATGCGTTCGCCGGGCCGGGTGGCCTCGCAGTTGCCACCGGTCTCGGCCGCGATGTCGATGATCACCGAACCCGGCTTCATGTCGTGCACCGTGCTGGTGGCGATCAGCTGCGGCGCGGGACGCCCGGGAATCTGAGCAGTGGTGATGACCACGTCGGCCTGAGCGATGCTCTTGCGCAGCAGGACCTGCTCACGCTCCTTTTCCTCGGCGGTGAGCTCGCGCGCATATCCGCCTTCGGCTTCAGCATCCATCTCCACCTGCAGGAACTTCGCGCCCAGTGACTCGACCTGCTCGCGCGCGGCGCGCCGGACATCATAGGCTTCCACCACGGCGCCCAGGCGGCGTGCGGTGGCGATCGCCTGCAGTCCGGCCACGCCCGCCCCCAGCACCAGGACTCGCGCCGGGCGAATGGTGCCGGCAGCGGTGGTGAGCATGGGGAAGAAGCTCGGACTGAGATCAGCGGCCATCAGCGCGGCGCGGTAGCCCGAGACCGTTGCCTGGGAAGACAGCACGTCCATGGCCTGGGCACGGGTGATGCGCGGAATGCGTTCCATGGCGAAGCTGGTCACGCCGGCATCGCGCAGCGCGGTCACCGCCTCGCCGTTGCGATGTACGTGCAGGAACGAGATCAGCAACTGGCCACGGCGCAAGCGTGCGATCTGCGCCGCCTCGGGCGGCTGGACACCGACGATCACCTCGGCCTGACTGACGCCGTCGGCATCGGCGAGCTGGGCTCCGGCCTCCGCATAGGCGCTGTCCGGAAAGTACGAGAGCTCTCCGGCACCGCGCTCGACCAGCACCTCCCAGCCCTGCTTGGAGAGGCGCGCCACCACCTCGGGGACGAGCGCGACCCGGCGTTCGCCGGCCATCCGCTCCTTCGACACCCCTATGCGCAAAGCCATCTCCTGTATACTCCAGAAAAAGTTAACATCATGAAAGGATTCGCTTTTTGAAGCCGCGGAACGTAAAGCCCGTCATTTTACGACGTGCGCCCGATCCGGACAAGCCGCAGACAGCATGAACCATCCCGAGACGACTTGTCACGCCGCACGATGCCCGCAACCGCGGCGATCGTCATCCGCCACAAAGTCCGATCGGACGCCAGCCGCGATGAGCGCAAATAGCGCGCCTGGCGGCGCATCCGCCGCGCCGACCGGTCGGGGCGCGGGTTGCGCGCAAGGCCCCATTACTATACTTTTCGCTTGGAATTCCGAGACCATCCAATCATGCATGCCATTCTCGTCACCGGCGGCGCCGGATACATAGGCAGTCACGTAGTCCGTCAGCTCGGCGAGCGCGGCGAACGTGTACTCGTGCTCGACAACCTGTCCACCGGGCAGCGCGATGCGGTGCTGCATGGGGAACTCATCGTCGGCGACACCGGCGATGCGGAGCTGGTGGAGCGGGTGCTGCGCCAGAACGACGTGCGCGCGGTCATGCACTTCGCGGCCCACATCGTGGTGCCGGAATCGGTGTCGGATCCGCTCAAGTACTACCTGAACAACACCTCCAACACCCGCAACCTGCTGGCCTGCTGCGCGCGCACCGGTGTCGAGCATTTCATCTTCTCCTCCACCGCAGCGGTGTACGGCATCCCGGACACCATTCCGGTAGCGGAGGATGCCCGGCTGGAGCCGATCAATCCCTACGGACGCTCCAAGCTGATGTCCGAATGGATGCTCCGCGATCTTGCGGCCGCGGGCGGAATGAAGCACGTCATTTTGCGCTATTTCAACGTTGCCGGCGCCGATCTGGATGGGCGCATCGGCCAGTCGACGCCCGCAGCGACGCATCTCATCAAGGTGGCCTGCGAGGCGGTCACCGGGCAGCGCGACCGGGTCGAGATCTTCGGCACCGACTATCCGACGCCGGATGGCAGCGGGGTACGCGACTACATTCACGTGGAAGACCTGGCTGCGGCGCACCTGTCCGCCCTGGACCATCTGCGCGCCGGCGCGGATTCGACGGTGCTCAACTGCGGCTACGGCCACGGCTATAGCGTGCGCGAGGTGCTGGACATGGTGCAGCGCGTCGCCGGCTGCGAGATCGAAATCATCGAGTCGCCGCGGCGCGCGGGCGATCCACCCGCGCTCACTGCGGATGCCACGCGCATCCGCGGCACGCTCGGCTGGCAACCGCGATACGACGATCTCGAAGTGATCGTGCGCACCGCCCTCGCATGGGAGCGCAAGCTGGCCGCGCGCCGCAAAGTCCGCTGAGCGGCGGAACCCGACGCGCCGCGACGCCGTCCCTGCAATATCGAAGCAACCGACAACCCACGGGGATAAAGTGAATTCAATAAGACTGCCGTTGATCGCGCTGCTGTTGGCCTGTACCGGCCTCACCCATGCACAGACCACCCGCTACATCACCGACCAGCTCGAAGTCGACATGCGCAGCGGCCAGAGCACTCAGCATCGCATCGTTTCCATGCTGCGCAGCGGTACCTCGGTGCAGGTGCTGGAGGAAGACCGGGACAGCGGCTGGGCGCGTGTGCGCACCGCGCAGGGCGCCGAGGGTTGGGTCCTGATCCGATTCCTCGATGCGCAACCCAGCGCCCGCGATCGCCTTGCCCGCGCCGAGCAGGAGTTCGCCCGCCAGGAGACCGCGCTGCGCGAGCTGCGCGAAAAGCAGCGAGAGGTTGCCAGCGGCAACACCGAACTCAGCGGCAAGGTCGAAGAGCTGACCCGCACCAACCAGGCCCAGGAACAGGAACTGACGCGAATTCGCCGCACATCCGCCAATGCGCTGGCCCTCGACGAGGAGAACCGGACCCTGAAGGAGCGTCTGTCGCGACTGGAACGCGACTACCAGATGCTCGAGCAGCAGACCGAGGCATTGCGCGACAGCAGCGACCGCGACTGGTTCATGGTCGGCGCCGGAGTACTCCTGCTCGGCGGCCTGATCGGTCTCATCATTCCCAAGATCCGCTGGAAGCGTAAGTCGGCCTGGAACCGGTTCTGAAAGGCACAGAAAGCGGAAAGCAGGATGTAGTCGCGCGCCTGATTCGATGCGTGGTGGGGCCGTGCATTGCGCCCTTCACCCGGCGCGCTGACGAATCGAAATCGGTCTACAATGATCGGCGGTAACGGGATCGCGGCCGATGGAATCATGCCATCCGCCGCGATTTCGTCTCGATCAACGCAATGACATCGGACCCGACATGCACCTTTCCCGCTATCTCCTCGCCACCCTGAGAGAAGATCCCGCCGACGCCGAGACCGTCAGCCACCGGCTGATGCTGCGTGCCGGCATGATCCGCAGGCTTGCCGCCGGACTGTACACCTGGCTGCCGCTCGGTCTGCGCGTGCTGCGGCGGGTGGAGGCCGTGGTGCGGGAGGAAATGAATCGCGCGGGCGCGCAGGAAGTGCTGATGCCCGCCGTGCAGCCCGCCGAGCTGTGGATCGAATCCGGGCGCTGGGAGCAGTACGGTCCCGAACTGCTGCGGCTGCGCGACCGTCACGATCGCGAGTTCTGCTTCGGACCGACGCACGAGGAGATCATCACTGATCTCGTCCGTCGCGAGATCCGCAGCTACAAGCAGCTGCCGGCGAATTTCTACCAGATCCAGACCAAGTTCCGCGATGAGGTCCGGCCGCGCTTCGGCGTGATGCGGGCGCGCGAGTTCCTGATGAAGGATGCCTATTCGTTCCATGTCGACGAGGCATCGCTGCAGGAAACGTACGATGTCATGTACGCGACGTACAGCCGCATCTTCGAGCGCCTTGACCTGGAGTTTCGCGCCGTGCGCGCGGATACCGGCGCCATCGGCGGCGCGTACTCGCATGAATTCCAGGTGCTCGCCGACTCCGGCGAGGATGCCATCGCCATCGCCGACAAGGGACCGTACGCCGCCAACGTCGAACTCGCCGAAACGTTTCCGCAGCCGCGGGGCGCGGCGACGCAGGCGATGCAGACGGTGGAAACGCCCGGCAGACACACCATCGAAGAAGTGAGCGCGTTCCTGAAAGTGCCTGCGGCGCACTGCCTGAAGACGCTGCTGGTGCTCGGTTCCGAAAGCGCCGGCAGCGAAGTCGTTGCGCTGGTAGTGCGCGGCGACCACGAGGTCAATCACGTCAAGGTGCAGAAGCTGCCGCAGGTGGCCGAGCCTCTCACCTTCGCCTCGCCGGAGCAGGTGCGCGCAGTGGCGGGCTGCGACGCCGGTTCGATCGGACCGCTCGGACTGAAGATTCCGGTGCTGGTGGATCACGCCGCCGCCGCGGTTGCCGACTTCACCTGCGGCGCCAATGTCGACGGCAGGCATCACACCGGCGTGAACTGGGGGCGCGACCTCCCCGCCCCCGCGCAGAGCTTCGACCTGCGCAACGTCGTCGGGGGCGACCCCGCCCCCGAAGGCCAAGGCACGCTGTCGATCCGCCGCGGCATCGAAGTCGGACACATCTTCCAGCTCGGCACCAAGTACAGCGAAGCGATGGAGGCAACCTGTCTCGACGAGCAGGGACGTTCGGTGACCATGACCATGGGCTGCTACGGCATCGGCGTTTCGCGCATCGTCGCCGCCGCAATCGAGCAGAACCATGACGAGCGCGGCATCATCTGGCCCGAGGGGCTGGCGCCGTTCAGCGCCGTCGTGCTGCCGGTCAATGCGCACAAATCTGTGCGCGTGCGCGAAGCGGCGGAAACGCTGTACCGTTCGCTGCTCGACGCCGGCATCGACGCCGCCTATGACGACCGCGGCGAGCGCCCGGGCGTGATGTTTGCCGACGCCGATCTGATCGGCATTCCTCATCGCCTGGTGGTGGCGGAGAAGGGTCTGGATGCGGGCACGGTCGAATACAAGCACCGCCGCGAACAGGAGGTGCGTCACATTCCGCTGGGCGAAGTGATCTCCCTGCTCAAGTCCGGACGCCCGGCGACCGATCAAGCCTGAGGGGTCCGGTCCGCGGCTCCCGCGAGCCGCGCGGAAGCAGCGCGCGGCATCCTGAAACGGAGAAGGGATTCCGCACGGTGAGAGCCATCCTGCCTCTAATTTCGCTGTGTCTGGCCGCCACCCTGTGGGTGGCGCAGGCGCATGCTTCCCAGTCGCAGCGGCAGGATGCGGATCTGCGCCATGCGCTGCTCACCGCGCTGGAGGAAGCCGACAGTTTCACCGACCGCTTCGAAGCCGAAGTCTGGCTGCTCGACATGGCCAGCCGCCTGGCGCGCAGGGTACCGGACACCGAACAGCGCCTGCTGCTGCTCAAACTCATCCATCACGAAGCCACCCGCGCCGAACTGCCGCCCGAACTGGTGCTCGCGGTGATAGAGGTGGAAAGCAACTTCGATCCCTGGGCAATCTCGGTCGCCGGCGCCCAGGGACTGATGCAGGTCATGCCGTTCTGGCTGGCGGAACTGGGCCGACCCGAGGACAGCCTCCATCACCCCGCCACCAACCTGCGCTTCGGCTGCACCATCCTGCGCCACTACCTCGACATCGAAAAAGGCGACCTCAAACGCGCCCTCGGCCGCTACAACGGCAGCCTCGGCCGCGCCGAGTACCCCGAACGCGTCCTGCGCGCCCTGCGCGAGCGCTGGTACCGCCAATAACTTTGGGGTCAGACCCCAATTTATCCTAACTATTCAATTGGTTGAATTCTCCAGGGTCAGACCCTCCGAGGCGTGGGGCGAACGCGGCGATGACTCAGCCGCGCGATCCGGTCGAGAAAGTCGGGCGCACCGAGAGCCCAGCCTTTATGAACCGACTCCCTGATCGCCTGTAGCGTGGCGGAGTCCAGCTCCCCCTCGAACAAGCGCCGATAGGCTGCCATGCAGGATGCTTCATCCCGACCCAGAGCCTCGTACCCGAAATGAGGGCTAACCAAGGGATCCGGCTTGCCGTTGGCATTCGCATGGTAACTGGACCAAGGATAGTCATCCGGGCGTGACACCATTCCCGCGCGTACCGGATTGAGTTCAACATAACGGTAACAGGCCAGCAGATAGCGGTCGGTATCGATCAAGGTTCCCTTGAAACGTCCCTGCCACAGGGCGCCGGTACGCGCGTGTAACCGGTTAAAGTACTGCACATAACGCGTGCCGACGAGGTGCATGACGCGGGATATGCCGCGCTCGCGATCGGGCGTCATGATCAGATGGACATGATTGCTCATAAGAACGTACGCATGCACCCGACATCCGTGCCTTTGGCAGGCATCAGCCAGACAGTCCCGAAAATATTGCAGATCTCTCCGAGACAGAAATATCCGGCATCGGTCCGTGCCCCGCTGGACGACGTGCTGTGGATAACCGACGAGTTCGTATCGCGCAAGACGTGGCATGCTGCCCCCGCATCCGGCTTTCGATCTTGATAGGTCATTGCACAGCCGCCAGCCATCAGCACACCGCCGAACCGACAGGCATGACTCTCCCGACCCGGGGTCAGCCCCCATCACAG
Source organism: Gammaproteobacteria bacterium (assembly GCA_034002745.1). Taxonomy (GTDB): domain Bacteria; phylum Pseudomonadota; class Gammaproteobacteria; order SZUA-140; family SZUA-140; genus JAITWN01. Next base: position 15,774 of record JAVEZY010000020.1, on the reverse strand, counting down.
AGGGTCTGACCCCGGGTCGTCAACCTCCTAATCTCAAAGTATTTTTTATAGTGACGAGGGTCTGACCCCGATCAGCGGGTGATGCAGAGGACGGAGCCAACCTGGAGGATGCGGAGGGGGATGGTGTCGCCAGGGACGACGTCGAACGGTTCGGGGAAGGAGAACAGGACCGGATACCAGTGTGAATGGCTCTCCTCGGGATGGTTCTCGTAGATCACTCCCGGGGCCAGTTCGATGCGGATCCACTGCAATACGCCGTAGCAGCGGCCGGCCTGCGTGGCTTCCACCGGCACCTCCAGGTCGAAGGATGCGATGTGCGCCTGGGCTTCAAAATCGATGGTGAGCAGTTCGATATCGGCGGACAGTGCGTCATAGGGCTCGGGACGCACCCAGTACTGCTGCCTGGCGCGAAAGCCATTGAACGATCGCATGTCGAAGCCGCAGATCTCTTCCACCTCGAGCAGCCGGCGAACGCTGTCCCCGCCGACCAGGGCACCCATGATCGAACCGCGCGCCGGAATGAGACGGGCACCGGGCTTGAGCAGACGCTCGCGCGCGTCGTTGATGCTGGGAATCACGCCTTCCTCGACGAAGCTGTTGGCGAGAATCTCCGACACCAGCACATCCGCGCGCTCGGGCATGTCGGTTCCGACTTCGAGCTGCGTGGATGATTTGCCGATTACGGTGATCCGCTGCGTGAAGCCGTTGCGCTCCACGATACGCCGCGCCTCATCGGCCAGCACAGGGACCCGCTCACAGGTAGTCACGTGCCGCGCGCCGGCTTCGGCCGCCATCATGGCCAGCAGACCGGCGCCGGTTCCGATCTCGAGAACGTGATCTTCGGACCCCACCACCTGTCTGATCGCCTCGCGGTAGGCTTCATTGCGCGCCCGCTCGTTCATCATCGGGATGTGCCAGAAGGGAACGAGCTTTTCCAGGCTCTGTGAGTGACCGAAGCGGGCGGGCAGATAGGCGGGATCGAGCTCCCGCGCGCGCCGGAAGGTTTCCTCCGCTTCGTCGTAGCGCGCGAGTTCCATGCAGGTGACGCCGAGGGCCGTGAGTGCGCGAACATCGTCCCGCTTCAGCGCGCAAAGCTCGCGCCAGGCCAGCAAGGCGCCCTCGGCATTGCCGCTGCGCTTTTCCGCCACGGCCAGCAATTGCCAGCCGGCGGGATCGTCGGGCTGCAATTTGGTTGCCTTGCGCGCGGCGGCTACGGCTTCGTCGATCCGGGCAAGGCGGATGCAGCTATCCGCCAGCAGTCGCCAGGTCGCGGGCAGATTGGGTGCCGCGGCCACCGCCTGGCGACAAGCCTCGGCTGCCTCCGCATAGCGGCCAAGCTGATGCAGAATTTCCGCCTGATTGTGCCAGGCTGGGCCATACCCCCGATCCAGCCGCACAGCGGCTGAAAAGCTACCCAGCGCCTCGTCGATCCGGCCGGCGCGGCGCTGCACCAGACCGAATGCGTTGATGCAGACCGCATCTCGTGGCGCCAGCTCCACCGCTTCCCGACACAGACGCAGCGCATCTTCGGTCCGCTCCTGAGCAATGGCCTGCTGGGCCTGCTGCAGCCGCTGGTACGCCAGATCCGCTTCGCCGGCCATGCTGGTGGTTCGCGCCTATTCGTCGGTGACGCAGCCCCGGGAGGCGTCTTTCACGTTCTTGATGTACTTGTGGAGCGTGCCGCGCTGCGCCTTGTAGGGCGGCATCTGCCACGCGGTGCGGCGGCGCGCCAGCTCGACGTCATCCAGCGCGACCGCGAGCAGGTTGCTGGCGGCGTCGATGGTGATCTCGTCGCCGTCACGCAGCAGCGCGATCGGCCCGCCCTCCTGGGCTTCGGGAACGACATGTCCGATGATGAAGCCGTGCGAACCGCCGGAGAAGCGGCCGTCGGTGATCAGAGCGACATCCTTGCCCAGTCCGGCGCCCATGATGGCGGAGGTCGGCGTCAGCATTTCCGGCATGCCGGGCCCGCCCTTGGGGCCTTCGTAGCGGATCACCACCACGTCGCCCTTCTGGACGCGACCCTGCTCCAGCGCGGCGAGCATGTCTTCCTCGGAGTCGAACACGCGCGCGGGGCCGACGAAGCGCAGACCTTCCTTGCCGGTGATCTTGGCGACCGAACCGCCGGGAGCAAGATTGCCGCGCAGGATCTGCAGATGCCCCGAAGGCTTCAGCGGACGTTCGAGCGGCATGATCACTTCCTGGCCGGCACTGAGGCCGGGCACATCGCGCACATTCTCGGCCAGGGTGGCACCGGTGACAGTCAGGCAATCGCCATCGAGCAGACCCTTTTCGAGCAGATACTTCATCACCGCCGGTGTGCCGCCGATCTTGTGCAGATCCTCCATGACATAGCGTCCGCTCGGCTTGAAGTCGGCGAGCAGTGGAATGCGATTGCTGACCGCCTGAAAATCCTCCAGCGACAGCTCGACATCGACTGCGCGCGCCATGGCGATGAGGTGCAGGACCGCGTTGGTCGAACCGCCGAGTGCGATCACCATCACCATGGCGTTCTCGAACGCGGCGCGCGTCATGATGTCGCGCGGCTTGATGTTGCGCTCCAGCAGCAGCTTCACCGCAGCGCCGGCACGGCGGCACTCCTCGAGCTTGCCGGGCTCGACCGCGGGCATGGAGGAGCTGTAGGGCAGGCTCATGCCCAGCGCCTCGATGGCGACCGCCATGGTGTTGGCGGTATACATGCCGCCGCAGGCGCCGGCGCCGGGACAGGAATGGCCGACGATGCCGCCGCGCGTTTCCTCGTCGATCTTGCCGGCGATGAATTCACCGTAGCTCTGGAAGGCGGAAACGATGTCCAGGGTACGGCCCTGGTGATGCCCCGGCTTGATGGTGCCACCGTAGATCATCAACGAAGGGCGGTTGACGCGGCCCATGGCGATCAGGCAGCCGGGCATGTTCTTGTCGCAGCCCGGGATGGAGATGTTGGCGTCGTACCACTGCGCATTCATCACCGTTTCGATCGAATCGGCGATGATGTCGCGCGACTGCAGTGAATAGCTCATGCCGTCGGTACCCATCGAGATGCCGTCGCTCACCCCGATGGTGTTGAAGCGCAGCCCGACCAGCCCCGCCGCATGCACTCCCTCCTTCACCGCGGCGGCGAGATCGTTGAGATGCATATTGCAGGTGTTGCCTTCGTACCAGACGCTGGAAATGCCGACCTGGGGCAGGTTCATCTGCTCCGGCGTGAGTCCGACGCCATACAGCATGGCCTGGGAGGCGCCCTGGGACTTGGGTTGGGTGATCCGGCTGCTGTGCCTGTTGAGTTTCTGCGACATGTTCCCGCTCCGCGACGATAACGAAAAGGGGTCAGAGACGCTTCCCCGCGGGGAAATGACGTCGCGCGACGATTTCCGGAGGCGAAAAAAGCGTCTCTGACCCCGAAGTTTTCCTATAATACCCGCTGCCTATGTCCAAAGTCGAAAAGAAACTCCTGCATTACCTGAGCAAGGCGATCGCCGATTTCGATCTCATTCGCGGCGGCGATCGCGTGCTGGTGTGCCTGTCCGGCGGCAAGGATTCCTATACCCTGCTGCGCCTGCTGCAGAAGCTGCGGCCGCGCTTCAAGGGGGGATACGAGCTGCATGCCTATACGCTCGACCAGTCCCAGCCCGGCTGGAACGATTCCGGCCTGCGCGGCTGGCTGGAGGAATCCGGCGTGCCCTGGACCATCGAGCGCCGCGACACCTATTCGGTGGTGCTCGACAAGATCCCGGAAGGCAAGACCTACTGTTCCCTGTGTTCGCGGCTGCGGCGCGGCAACATCTATCGCTACGCGCGCGACAACGGTTTCGACAAGATCGCGCTGGGGCATCACCGCGACGACCTGATCGAGAGCCTGCTGATGTCCGTGCTCTACAGCGGCGCGATCCGCTCCATGCCGCCCAAGCTGCTGACCGATGACCGGACCAACATCGTCATCCGGCCGCTGGTCTACTGCCAGGAGCGCGACATCATCGAATACGCGGCGGAACAGGGCTTCCCGATCATCCCCTGCAATCTGTGCGGTTCGCAGGAGAACATGACCCGGCGCCGGGTGAAACAGCTCATCGCCACCCTCGCCGCGGAGAACCCGAAGGTGCCGAGCAATCTGCTGAGCGCGCTCGGCAAGGTCCAGCTCAGCCAGCTCATGGATCGCGATCGCTGGGATTTCGAGGGGCTCGACGAGCTGCGGCTGCGCCCCGATGCCGCCGGGGACGACGCGGACGCCGCCACGGACGACACGCTGCCATGGCGAAGCACGGCGAGCTGAGCCGCCTGCCACGGGCAGCGCTTCCGGCATGAAAGCGAATCGCCTCCCGGTCTATCTGCTGCTGTTCCTGACCTTCACCGAAGGCTCCGCGGTCATGATCGCGGAGCTCACCGGCGCGCGCATGCTCGCCCCGCTCTACGGCAGCACCCTGCACGTATGGGGCGCGGTGATTGGCGTGACGCTGCTCAGCCTCACCGGCGGCTACTGGCTGGGCGGGGTGCTGTCGCGGCGGAAGCGACGGATCGACATGCTGTGCGGCTTTCTGCTGCTTGCCGCCCTGCTGATCATCGCCATGCCGACGCTGGCGCACTGGCTGATGCTCCGGTTCGAGCATCTCGCGCCGCTGCCCGCCATCCTGATCCAGATCGGCATCTATATGGCGCCCGCTCTGCTGCTGCTGGGCGCGAGCCCGCCGCTGATCATCGCCGTGCTGGCAGAGCGGCCCGAGGAGGCCGGACGCATGGCGGGCACCGTGTTCGCGGTCTCGACGATCGGCGGCGTCCTTGCGACCTTCATCGGCGGCTTCTGGCTGCTGCCCGAACTGGGATTGACGCGGACGGCGGCGCTTGCCGGCCTGGCGCTGGGATTCGCGCCGCTGGCGATCCTGCTCATGCGCCGCCGCTGGATGGCGCTGGCGGTGCCCGCGCTGGCCGGGCTGCTGCTGTGGCCCTCGGCCCCCGCACCCATGAAACCGGGAGCTTCCATCGTCTATCAGTCGGAAGGATTGCTCGGCCAGATCAAGGTGATCGATGTGCCGGCCAGGACTCCTCCCGGCGCCGCGCCGCGCACCGACCGCATCCTGTTCGTGAATCGCATGGCGCAGACCTGGATGGATCGCGACAGCGGAACATCGATGTGGGGGTACGTGAACTACCTGCGCGCCATCGGCAGCCTGTTGCCGGAAGGTTCAAGAGTGCTGATGCTCGGCCTCGGCGGCGGCATCGTCGCCCGCGACATGCAGCAGCTCGGGCATGTGGTCGACAGCGTCGAGCTCGATGCCCGCATCGTCGACGTGGCGCAGCAGCATTTCGGTCTGCGACCGAACGGCGAGACACGCGTCGACGATGGCCGCCACTACCTGCGCAGCACCGAGCGACGCTACGATCTCATCATTCTCGACGTGTACCAGGCCGAGATCCCGCCGGGACACATGCTGACGGTGGAAGCCTTCACCGACATGCAGCGCGCGCTGAAGCCGGGTGGTTTCTTCGTCATCAACTATCCCGGCTTTCTCACCGGATCGATCGGTTTCGGCGGGCGCTCGATCTATCGGACACTCCTCGAGGCCGGCTATCAGGTGCGACTGCTGCCGACCGGCAGGGATGAGAGCAGCGGCAACAACCTCTACATCGCGGCCACGCAAGCGCTCGACTTCAGCCGTCCACGCGTACCCTTGCGCCGTTTCGACGGCGTGCCGCTGGCGCTCGAGACGCTGTTCCTCGACCCGGAGACGATCGACCTGAATGCTGCGATGGTCCTGCGGGACAACAGGCCCATGCTGGAGAAGGTGAGCCTGGAGGCCGCAGCCAACTGGCGCGAAGGCTATTCGCGGCATTTCACCCGTCCATTCCTGGAACTGGGGATTCCGCTGTTCGAGTAGGGGAAAGGAAAGAGAAAGGCATGCAGGCGGAGGGGCGGCCCCTCTCTGCCTCCCCGACCGCAGGAGCCTCATCCGCAGGATATGACCGCCAACCCCCAAACCGGGGTCTGACCCCGATGGAAGCCCTAGCCCCTCACCCCGCCGCCGGCGCCATGCGCAGGGCGGGCACGCCGCAGAAATAGAGCGTCGGGATCACCGCCGTCAGCAGCGCGGTCGCGCCGAACGTCTGCCAGAGGCCGATTTCCGGGATGGTCCAGAACGCCACCCCCAGCGTGGCGATGATGCCGCCCAGGGTCGATATGGCGTAGACCTTTCCGGCCACGTGCCCTGCCGCATCCGCGGAAGTGCTGGCCAGCCTGATGATCAGCGGGGACACGGTGCCGAAACACACCAGCGGGGGCACCAGGAATATCAGGCAGGACACGGTGATGCCCAGCCGCAGATCCATGCCCAGCGTCGCTCCCATGACTGCCGCCGCGCTCCAGGGCATGATCGCCACGAACAGCGCCGCCAGCAGCAGCATGCCGTGAAGCGTCGACAGTGCGGCCGGGCGCCGGGACAGCGCCGCGCCGAGGAAATAGCCACTGGCCAGGCCTGCCAGCGTCAGTCCCAGCACCGCCGCCCACACGTAGAGCGAATTGCCATAGAAGGGCGCGACCAGCCGGGCGCCGGCGATCTCAGTGGCCATCAGCGCGCCGCCTTCGAGGAAGGCGACGAGGAAGAGGATGCGCAAGGCGGAAGAACTGTTCATCGCGGTCATGGCAGGTAGTGCAGCACGCCAATGCTCGCCAGGCTGGCGTTCACGCTCTGGCGGCCGGCGAAGGTGACATTGAGGTATTGCCATTCGCCCCGCAGCCACCAGCCGCGCCAGGCCCGCCATTGCACGCCCAGCCCGCCGGTCGGCGTGCCGCCATTGTCATTGAAGCGGTTGATGTCATTGATCGTCGCGCTGTAACTGGCGGACGTACTCCACAACAATATGCCGCCCTTGGCATAGGCCTGCAGTCGGCCGCGCGCGGGCCAGAACGCCGCGGCCTGCACGGTCATGCCGCGCACCCGCGCGCGCCCTTCGATGGGCCCCAACTCCCAGATCGAACCGTCTCCGCTCGAACGACCGCTGAAGATGGCTTCACCCAGATCGATCAGGCCACCCTCGATGGCGAAGTGCGGATGCAGGCGGTAGCCGCCCCAGGCCTGATAGCCGAAATCCCCGGCATCCAGACTGGCTTCGGTCACCGAAGCGTCGCGCCACAATGATTCGGAAACGTCCACTTCGCTCATGCCGACAGCCGCGCCCACGTACCAGCCACGCTCCTCGGCCACGGCGACATCGACGAGCGTGGCGGCGGCAAGCATCAGCACAAGCGTCCCGCCGCTTCTCGCACGGCGACGAATCCCGCAGCGGGACGGGGCGAACCGCGACCGGATCACCGTGCATTTCCCCAGGCAAGAGACCGCCGCCGCAGGCCATGGTGAAGCAGCCACATGAGCGCCAGCAACGCGATCGTCGTCCCGCCGCTTGCGCCGCGCCCGCCGCTGGTATCCACGATCGTGAGGGTGCTGGCCGCGGTGTTGTTGTCCATCGACCGATCGGCCTGATCGACCCGCAACAGCGCCGCCTCCATGCGCAACGAACCGATGGCGCGTGGATCGGCGCGCACGGTGATGGTGTCGCCTCCGGACGCATCGGCGATGTCGCACACCGCGCTGACCTCGTTCACCAGGCGGCATGAGGGATCGAGGGGCGTGGCCAGCGATGCGCCGGCGAGGGAAACCAGCACCATCGCTCCGCTGACGTCACTGGGCTGGTCGCTGCTGGTGGCGATTTCGAACACGGCGATATCGTTCACCGGCACCGGCATGGGGTCGTTGCTGATTTCGACACTCAGATCAGGCAGTTCGTCTTCCGCCATGCGCACATCGAGCTCCATCAGAAAGGCGTCATCGCCGAAATCTCCGGACAGTCCATGAAGGACCGCGCCGCGCGCGAAAAAATCGGCCGAGTTCGTGGTGCCGACGACATGGACGCTGCCGTCACGCACGGCGATGGCGTTGACGCTGTCGTCATCGCTGCCGCCCAGCCAGGTCGAGAGCAGCAGCGCGCCATCGGCATCGAATTGCGCGAGGAAGCCATCGCTGTCGCCAAGCGGGCGGAACTGCAGCGCGCGGGACAGGGTCAGTCCACCTCCGCGTGGACTGTCGACGTTGTTCGCCGAAAAGCCACCGATGGTCACCCGTCCGTCGGTGTCAATGGCGATAGACGTCGCTTCCTCGTGATCCGCGCCGCCGAAATAAGTCGACCACCGCAGCTCGCTGCCATCGGCCGCGATGCGGCTGACGAAGGCATCGGCGATGCCGCCGCCGTTGAAGTTCTGCGCCGGCTCCTCGCTCAACGGGAATCCGCGTATATCGTTGGTATCCGGACTCAGCACTTCCATCGATGAGGTGTACCCGCCGACATAGACGTCGCCGTCCGCGTCGACCGCGAGCGCGCGCGCGCCGTCGAGCGCGCCCCCACCGAGGAAGGTGGAGAACACCAGATCGGTAGCGGCGGGATTCAGCCGGGCGACGAAGGCATCCGCGATGGCGCCGCCATGGGCGGGCTGAAAAGCCGGTCCAGCGACCGGGAAGTCCCGCGATGCGGTGACCCCGGCGATGAAGATCTGACCCGCCGCATCCACTGCGATCGCATTCGCGCTGTCGGCCGCATCGCCACCCAGGTAGCTTGCGTAAACGATGGATTCACCGCCCGGAGCGAGCTTCAGAATGAACGCGTCCGTCGCTTCCCCACCGTTGCCGCGTTGTGACTGCAGCGAGTCCGCGCCAACTCCGGGCAAATCATCGGACGCGGTACTGCCCGCGAGATAGATGGCGCCGGTGTCATCGAGCGACATCGCCAGCACGGTATCGAACCCCGCGCCGCCAATGTGGCTCATGGACAGGAGTTCGAGATCAACATCCAGTATCGCGAGAAATCCGTCCACCGCGCCGCCGTAGTCTGCCTGGACAGGCGACAGGCCGCCGGGGACAGGAGGGAGTGTCACGGAATCGGTTTCGCCGGCAATGTATATCCGCCCGATGGCATCCACGGCGATGACATGGGCAAGATCGTCGCCGCCGGCACCGAGCGCCTGCAGGGCGAGCAGCTCGCCGCCGGGATCCAGCTTGGCGATCAGAATGTCGGTACCGCGGCCCGGCCCGGCCTGCAAGCTACCGGCGACATAGCGGTTGCCCTGCGCATCCAGCGCGAGCGCGAGCCCGCGATCCACCGCCGTCTCGCCGAGGCGGCTGGCGTAGTCGATCACTGCCGCCGTCGCCGAACCGCAGGCCAGACACAGGACGGCGACACCCAGCAGTCCCGGATAAAGCGTCCCTGTCCCTGGCCGCGTCATCTCCGCCGTCAGGGCTGTCGGACCAGGAACAGCAGGCCACGGCCCGAATCAGAGCCGTTTTCCTCTATGCGCACCGCCACCGCGATCACCTCGCCATCGCCGGTGACAGCGCCACTGCCGGTGATCACGGTTCCATCACCCACATTCAGTTCCAGCGTGAGGGTACCGTCGCCGCCCACATCATAGCTGCCGCTCACCGATGGCGGCGTGGCGGGCAGCGGCACGATCAGCAGCGCGGCAGGATCGCCGGCGCGGGCGAGTTCGACGTCGAGCGTGGAACGCTTGCCGAACAGGGTTCCGCCGGTCACCGCGCCGCCGCCGTTGAACTGCAGGGTACCGTAGTCATAGGCGGTGCCGACGAAAGCGCCGTTGCCGTCGGCGAACAGATAACCCGCATGCTGTATCAGATTGTAGTTGCCGGCGACGGCGTCGTTGAACAGTCCGGTGCTCTTGCGGACCGCCACGCCGACCTCGCGATGCGCGAGATTGATGGCCCAGTTCTGCTCGTTCTCGGGCAGCACCAGAGTCCACTCCTCGTCGTTGACCGCCTGCGGTGCGGTATTGGTCTCGGTCACGGTGACATTCACCGTCGCCGTATCGCTGAGACCGCGGCCATCGGTGACCGTGTAGGTGAAGCTGTCGCTGCCGGTGAAGTCCGCATCCGGGGTATAACGTACGCCCGAACCATCGGCCGCGATCTCCACCGCGCCGTTGGTGGCCGCGCCCAGCGCGGTCACCGTCGGCTCGTCGCCCACATCGGGATCACTGTCGTTGCCGAGCACGTCGAGGAAGACATCGATGCTGTTGCGCACGACGCTGAAACCGTCATCCACGGCTTCCGGCGCGCTGTTGCCGCCGGCGATCTCGATGGTCACGGTGGCGGTCGCCGACGCAACGCCGTCGCTGACGGTGTAGGTGAAGGTTTCCGTGCCGCGGAAGTTCGATGCCGGCAGATACTGCAGTCTGGTGTTCGGCGCATCGCCGGCCACCATGATGCGCGCATCGCCGCCCGCGCTGGGGGTCCCCACCGCGCTGATGATCAATGAGCTGCCGATGTCGGGATCGAAGTCATTGGCCAGCACCTCGAGTACCGACACCGAGTTGAGCCCGGCGCGATAGAAGTCGTCCGCCGCCACCGGCACCGCATTGGCGGTGCTGACCAGCACCGACACCGTCGCCGTGGCTTCGGCGCCGCGGCTGTCGCTCACGGTGTAGGTGAAGGTCTCCGTTCCTGCAAAACCCGGCGCAGGCGGCGTGTAGAGCAGACCGTCGCCCTCATTGGTGATGGTGCCGCCCTCGCTGCCGGCGCTCACCGCGGAGATGGTCAGATCGGCGCCGGCATCGGGATCGATGTCGTTCGCCAGCACGTCAAGCACGTTGTCCGCGCTGCCCACGGCGACGCGAAGGCTGTCCGCCAGCGCCAACGGCGGCGTATTGGGCACCGTCGTATCGATGACGGAGACGATCACCGTCGCCGACGACTGGCCGCCGCGACCGTCGATGATGTTGTAGGTAAAGGTTTCGCTGCCGGTGAAGCCGGGAGCCGGCGTATAGACCAACTCGGTCGTCGATCCGGGAATGATGGCGTCCAGCGCACCGCCGGCATTCGGCAGAGACGTCCCATTGATGGTGATGGCATCGCCATTCGGATCACTGTCATTGGCCAGCACGTCGAGCACGTTGCCGCTGCTGCCGGCGAGAACCGTCCAGGTATCGTCACCGGTGATCGGGGCCAGGTTGGTATCGTCCACGATGACGGTGACCTCGGCCACGACCGTCTCGGTTCCGTCCGACACCGTGTAGGCGAAGGTATCCACGCCGGAGAACCCGGCGGCGGGCGTGTATTCCAGCACGCCGCCGACGATGGCCACCGTGGCGCCGCCGGGCGTCGGCAACTCCACCTCGGCGATGACGAGGCTGTCGCCCAGGTCCGGATCGCGATCGTTGGCCAGCACGTCGAGCACGTTGCCGCTGCTGCCTTCGGCGATGCGGAACTCATCGTCCGCCGGCTCCGGCGCGGCGTTGTCATCGCTGACGGTGACGGTGACGATCGCCGTCGCCACGGCCGCGCCATCGCTCACGGAATAGGTGAAGCTGTCTTCGCCCGCGAAACCGGCGAAGGGGGTGTATTCGAGCGCGCCGCCGGCGATCGTCACCGTGGCGCCCGAAGGCGTCGGCGACTGCACGGCACTGATGCTCAGGGTATCGCCGAGATCGGCGTCGCTGTCGTTGGCGAGTACGACTAGCTGCCTGGGAACGTCGTCCACCGCGACGCGGAAGGCGTCGGCTGCCGCGACTGGCGGGGTGTTGCCGGCGGCACGGACGGTGACCGTCACCGTCGCCTCGGCATCCAGTTCACCATCGGTGACGGTATAGGCGAAGGTCTCGGTGCCGGAGAAATTCTCGGGCGGCGTATAGCGCACCACTCCGTCTTCGAGCGCGACCGTGCCACCGGCGGAGGCCGGCGAGCTCACGCCGCTCACCAGCAGGGGCTGCTCCTGCGACGGCGAGGTGCCGACCACCAGATCGGGATCGCGGTCGTTGGCGAGCACGTCGAGCACCACCGCGGACTGGTCCGCGCCCACGGTGAACACATCATCCTCGGGCATCGGCGGGCGATTCTCGCCCGCGATCACGGTGCTGACGGTCACCGTCGCGGTGTCGGTGGATCCGACATCGTCGCGCACCGTGTATTCGAATGTCACTTCACCCACATGGTTCGCACCCGGCACGTAGCGAATGCGGTTGCCCGCGCCGGAGCCGATGATGGTGGCAGTGCTGCCGGACTCATTAAAGTCGGTGTTGTTGGTATTGAGCGCAACCACGGTCAGGCGCTGGCCCAGATCCGCGTCCCGGTCGTTGGCGAGTACGTCGAGCAGATTGTTCTCGCTGCGCGCCGCCACCGTGAAACCGTCGTCGGCCGCGACCGGCGGCGTATTGAAGGTGGTCACGTTCAGGCTGACGTTGCCGGTCGCCGAATCGACGCCATCGCTGACGGTATAGCTCAGGGTCTGCGGGCCCGCGGCGGTCCCCACCGGCGTATACAACAGCTGCGTGCCGGCGGCATCGATGGTGACGGCGCCATCGAGTGTTGCGGGAGACACTGCCGAGATGGTCAGCTGGTCGCCGGCATCCGGATCGATATCGTTGGCCAGCACATCCAGCGGAATCTGCAGCAGGTTGGATGTCGTCTGCAGGGTGAGGATGTCGCCGCTGTCGGCAATGTAACCCTGGCCATAGAACGCGCCGTTATCGGGGCGAAGCATCAGGGTGGTGCCATCCAGGACCACCATGAAGCCGGCGTTGATGGGATCGGTCTGCGCCGCCGGATCGGTAAAGGTGAAGGCGCCGTCGAGATCCACCAGCAGCCGGTCGGAGGCGATGGCGCCGACCGAGGACATGCCATACAGCGGGTTGGTGCTGCCGGTCCCGCCGACATCCCTGCCGGTGTCGAAGAGGACGGTGCCGGTCTCCGCCGCCACGGCGATTGCGTTTTCGCCCGTGTTGCCCAGCGGACCCGACAGGGTCTGGCGCAGGCGCACCAGATGATAGTTGGTGCCGTTGCCGGAGGGATCGAGCGCGGTATGGTCGAGGATGCCCGCGCCCTCGCCCCTGCGCGCCGCGATGCGCAGCCCGCGGCCGAGCGCAGTGGCGCCATTCTCACTCACCGCGCGCGGATAGATCAGCAGGCCGCCATCCGCGGTGGCCGCCCCGATGACCGCGCTGCTCGCGGCGTCACCGACCAGCAGCTTGCCTTCGTCGGTGACGACATGCTGGATGCCGGCAATGCTCGCCGCCGCCTGCCAGGCCGGGCTGTCCTGATCGCCCTCGGGGAAGCTGAACGGCGGCCGCGTGTTCGCGAGATCGTGGCGCGTGCGCAGGCCGAAGAGCTGGCCGCCGGCGATCAGATTGAGGTCATCGAAACCCCAGACCGCGGTCTCGGTGCGCAGCTCGACACCGCCATCGGCGCTGCCGGCGGCGCTCGGCTCGATCAGCACCGGCAGGAAATCCACGCCGCCATAGAGCGCATTGTGCAGGACGGAAACCACGCCCGGCGAGGCGAACCCATCCGCGACCTCCGCCAGCAGGGGCATGGCACCGTCACGGATGGCGATGATGGCCTGCGGGGTATCCATGTCGCGCACATCGATATCCATGCCCGCGACGAGGCTGGACAGCGCCGAAATCTCCTGGACATCGAAATTCGACAGCGCCGTGCCCGAGGGCTGCACGATGTCGTCGATGATCGACCGCACCACCACCTCGCTGGCAGGGGAAATGTCCACGGTGCGGCCGGTGACGATGGCCCTCAGCGCAACGTCGTCGGAATCGTCGAGCACCTGCACGGCGACGGTGCTGGCGACGCCGGGAGAATCGGTGAACCCGTAGGCGCCGGTGGCATTGGTGGTGGTCGATCCGATCACTTCGATCACGTTGCCGGACTCGTCCAGCCGCACCAGCTGGACCGTGGCGCCGACGATGGGCGTCAGACCGAAGATCTCGGCGTGCGCCTCGCGCCCCAGCAGCGCGGCGAACAGGCGCGAGGGAGAGAATTCGTTGTTGACGAAGCGGTCCTGATCCCCGGCCGGGACAGTGACTATCCCTGAGACACTGCGCAGGATGGGCGGTTCGGTGGGGATGAAACCGCTGTCGCAGGCTCCGAGCATGAGCACGGCGGACAGTAGCGCCGCGGGTCGCACAGGACCGCGCAAGACGGAAGTCCGGGCGGAAGAGATGTCACGTTTTCTGGTCATGGCCTTGCATCCGATTCGACTGCGGGAAACGCCTTCATCCGGCAGGACCGGTCTTGCCGTCCGATCGGCCGATTATCGCGGAACGGCCTCCGGGGCCGAATCCGCGGGTCCGGGCGCTCATCCGGGAGCGGGTTGTAACGCGCGAGACTCAATTCAGCTGGCATCCGGTGCCTTCGAAGGTTCCGGTAATCGTCGTCCGCTCGGGCGTGGTTCCCTCCCAGGTGCCGGACACCGTCATGCTCTCGAAATCGAGCTCGCCGAGGAAACTGATGGCCTGCGCGTCCGCAATCAGCGTGCGGGCACCGGTCAGGCCGATAAGGCGGCCACTGAAGGTAACGGCACCATCGAGCAGGCTGTAAAGCTCGCCGCTGACATTGCTGAGCGCGCCATCGCTGGGAGACCGGTTGATCCCAAACGAAATCACCCCCGTGTCGTCGCCTTCATAACGCGCCACGAAACGGAAGGCCGGAGACTGGATCGGATCTATGCGTCCGCCGGTGAGGGTCCCCGCCTGATTGGTGACGTCGGAATCCCAGTTGCCATTGATCTGGTTCAGCGTGGTGAACTGGACGGTGAAGTCGTCCAGGTCAGGAACGCTGCGCCCGGTGAGGGAAACCGTGCTGATGTTCTGGCCATCGAAACGCAGTGGATTGATGCCATTCAGCCTCGAGTAGGTCTCGGTGGCGGAGCGATAGACGTAGCCGCTGAGCAGGCCGTTACGGCTGTCGACGGTGAAGCCGACACTTCCGATCACCGCATTGGGATCCGAGAAGGTGCCGCCGAATGCGCCCGAATAACTGCAGCGCAGGGTGTTATCGATGTGAGCCTTGGCCTCCAGTTCCGTCGACAGCTCGGGAACCCGGTTATCGGCGCCGGCAACATCCGACATGATCGGCACCATCAGCTCGTCGAAATCCAGGGCGCCGAAATTGATCTGCTCCCAGTTCTGAGCCACCGCGCGCACGGCATCGGAAATCTCGATGCCGTCCAGGGGGTCGTTGTTGCGGTCCAGCATCATCAGGAAGCGCACCATGTTCTGCACATCGCGGCGCCCGGTATTGGCGTTCGGCAACAGGTCGACGGGCGTGAGGAAGGGATTGCCGAGGCCCGCCGTTCCCAGCGTGACGCCACCGATGGAGAACGTCACCGGTTCGCCGATCTCGAATTCGAAAACGCCGCCCACATCGCCCTCGAGATCGGGGCTCGTAGTGACGCCTTCGATGTCGCCCGAAACGTAATCCAGCCCGCTCACATTGCTGTCGCGGAAGATTCCGGTACCGGTCGGCGCTTCGCCCTGGTCGAGACCGATGACATTACCCAGATCCCCGGTCGCCCCGCCGCAGCCGGCGAGCACCAGCGCGCAAAGCAGCGACGCAAGGAGCGCGGCAGAAAATGACGATGCCGCGGACCGCCTTGCAGCGTCGGGCAGGAATGCGGACATCAGGAGTGACGACGGGAATCGCGGCATGGAAGCGCCTGCTGTCGCTCGACAGGATGGTAGCGGATTATATCAGAGGGGCCGCGCCAGCGCACGGGCGATCGCCCAAAAACCCGAACCGGATCAAGGCGGATGGGGGGTCTAACCCCACCGGGGTCAGACACTGCTTTCGCCATTCTTCATACCGGGCGGTCTGCCCCCTGGCTGGACACGGCGTTATGCCACATGTCGCGGTAGGCGTGCTCGAGGTCGCGGACGAAGCCCGCCTCGTCGCGGAGCACCGAGGCGGCGAAGCGGGCCGGCAGTTCGCGGCGCAGTCG
>JAVEZY010000019.1:0-46848 GCA_034002745.1 Gammaproteobacteria bacterium | reverse complement strand
AGAAGTTCATACGAAACTTCGTGCGATTTGTCTAGTTCGTCCTAAACCACTCCAAGTCATTGATATCCACTCTCAGCCACTTTCAATAACCGCGCTTGACACCCGGAATTCGGCCAACAGGCCGCTTCCGTTTGATTTTGCCGACCCCAAAAATGGCTGGCTTCTATGCCGATATGCGACGTTCGGCAGCCACTCGGAGAGGGATCGGGATGGCGACGAAACGATTCAGGAACGGGAAGTGGCTGTCCGGCGCACAGCTTCCCATCGAACTCATTGCGAATTCTCCAGTCTCCGGCCTGCAGTTCGACCTTGCTTTCGATCCCGCATTGTTGGCGACAACCGCTGTGCCAACATCGGGTCCTGCGCTGGGTGCGCATGGAGTTTCAGTAAGCGCTTCGTCTCCTGGTGTCGTTCGCGTCGTGATTACGCAGCCTACGACTGGTAATGAGTCATTGTCTTCAGGGGTACTCGTTCAGTTGCTGTTTACGGTGACTGCATCGGCAGCTCTTGACGCACCTTACCCGGTTGCTCCGACGAATGTCATCCTGGGCGACCCGGCATCTGCAGCAGTAAGCAGAACGCTTTCGAACGGAACGGTAAAGCTGAATCCCAGGTTGTCGCACCCATTCATTCGCCAGGTAGTGGCATCTACTGCAGCTTTATCTCTCTTTCAGCGAGCAGGGCAATCCGACCTTGAAGACCACGCTAGCCATTATGCGAGCGCTCGGTGTCGACATGACCGCCAAGCCTGATACTGGGATCTGATCATGAGTGGTAGCCACCTCGGTAAGAAGAAGCGGCGGCTCTCCCTCGGTATCTAGCCGGATGTCAGCCTGAGGGCGGCATATTTCAACCGATTAGGCCGCTACCGGTTCGATGCTCATATAGCGCTCGGCATCCTGCCTAAGCTCCCAGAGATCGAGAGCTTCCTGCATGCGCAGCCAGCTCTCGGGCGTCGTATTGGTCAGGCGGCCGATGCGGATGGCCATATCGGGGGAGAGGGTCCGCTTTTCCAGCAGCAGATCCGACACCGTGAGGCGACTGACTCCCAGCCGCCTGGCGAACTCGGTCTGGGTCATGGAGAGAGCCGGAAGAACGTCTTCGCGCAGTATGACGCCCGGATGGGTGGGGCGGCGCTTGGGGTTTCGCAGTGTCGTCATCAATGATAATCCTCCAGATCGATGTCGATGGCATCGGCATCTTTGAATCGAAACGTCATGCGCAGATTTCCCGATACTGAAATGGCATAGCTGCCCTTTCGGTTTCCTTTCAGACCGTGAAAACCGTAGCCAGGCAGGTTCATGTCCTCTGCTTGCTTGGCTGCATCCAGACGGTCCAGCATTCGTTCGAGACGTTCAGCTTGCCGAGCATCGATGCCGCGGCGATTGCCTTCCCGGAAAAAACGCTCAAGGCCTTTATGCCGGAAACTGCGTATCATATCGGCCTGTAATGCGGCTCATTACATCCAAGTGTAATCAGATGGATTACAACGGTCAAGGCGGCACCCAGGATGTCGGAAGCTACAGAAGCCTGTAGAGTAACGCGCTCAGCCTCGCAGCGGATCTCTCGCTTGGCTCACAGCGGCATCGTGAGCAGTCCGACAGAACAGGGCCGGCATGATGCCGGCGCCCATCCCGATCGGACTCACGCCGCCGCCTGCCAGCCCAGCGACCTGGCCATGTCGGCGGCGCGCGCCGGTATATTGCCCTGGATGAAATGGCGGTGCAGGATCTGCACGCCGAGGGCGTGGTTGATCATGGCGTCCAGCTGTACCTTACGTGCGCGTGAGGTGGTGGGCGCCGCAGTTTCGCTCAGCATGCGCCGGACGGCGCCGGCGTCGAGGATGCCGGCGTCGCGGATGGCTTTGTCCGAAAGATGAATCTCGGCCAGCGCCATCATCGATGACCATTTGCCTGGATCGGTGTGCGCGGGTGGCGCCATGAAGGCGAACTTTTCCCGCTCGTAGAGCACCTTCGGCAGCAGTCCCTTCATCGCTTCGCGGAGGACATGTTTCTCGCGGCGTTCGCGGATGCGATGCATGGGGGGGATGTTCACCGCGATCTCGGCCAGATGATGGTCGAGGAAGGCGGGGCGGGCTTCCATTGAGTTGGCCATGTCCACGCGGTCGCCGCCCCAGGTGAGAATCTGTCCTTCGAGCATGGTCTTGGCCCAGACGTACTGGGCGCGGTCCAGCGGGTGCCGTCCGTCGATGCGCGAGCGATCCAGCGCACGGGCGATGGCGGCGCCCGGCTGATACGCCGCCAGGCGTTCGCGCAGTTCCGGCACCAGCAGTTCCCTGGCCGTGGGCGCGCAAGCCAGCCAGGGTTGCAGGCAACTCGGGGTGAACCCGATCGCAGCGCTGAGCGCGGGATCATCGATCTCGTCTTCGGACAGCATGGCGCCGCGGAAGAGCGCGTTGCTTTCGCCCAGCATGGCTTCCCATTGCCTGCGCTCGTCCGCGGGCAGATGCGGCAGTCCGTGCAGGAACAGATCCCGGCGGAAGGAGGGGTAGCCGGCAAAGAGCTCGTCCGAGCCCTCGCCGGTGAGCACCACCTTGTAGCCGCTGTCGCGCACCCGGGCGCTCATCAGCAGCTTTGCGACGCCCAGGGTGTTGTAGATGGTGCGCTCGGTGTGCCACAGGGTGCGCTCGAAATGGCCGTAGAGGTCCCCGGCTTTCAGGGTGAGGATTTCCTGGTTGGCCCCGGCGGCCTGGGCCATACGGCGGGCGATGGCGGTTTCGTCGTAGGCGTCGTCGTCGAAGCCGATGGTGAAAGCCGTGACCGGATCCTGACGCACGGCGGCGGACAGGCCGAGGATGGCGCAGCTGTCGATGCCGCCGGACAGGTAGCATCCCACCGGCACATCGGCCTGCAGGCGCAGCTCGACGGCTTCCAGCAGTCCTTCGCGTACCGCCTCGATGCTCACCGCCTCGTCGCGATCGTTGTCGTGGGCGTCGGCATCGGGGAAATCCAGATCCCAGTAGCGCTTCTCCTCGATTTCGAAGGCGTCGCCGCGCCTGCGCACGCGCAGGAAGTGTCCCGGCTTGACCTGTTCGATGCCTTCGAAGGCGGTGCTGCCCGGCACCATTACCTGGATCAACTGATGCAGCAGACCTTCCTCGCTGAAGCGGCGCTGTACTTCGGGGTTGGCGAAGAGCACCTTCAGCTCGGAACCGAACAGCACCGAGCCTCCGGTCGCGGTCCAGTACAGCGGCTTTATGCCGAAGCGATCACGCACCAGATAGAGGGCATCATCGTCGCCGTCATAGAGCGCGAAGGCGAACTCGCCCCGCAGCATCTTCAGCATCTTTTCGAAACCAAGACGCGGCAACAGATGGAGGACCAGCTCGGAATCGCTCTTGGTGTGGAAGCGCGCGCCGCGGCTGGTGAGATCCGCCCGCAGGCGCTTGAAGTCGTAGAACTCGCCGTTGTGCGCCAGCAGGCGCTTGCCGTCGGCGGAGATGAAGGGCTGGCGGGCTCGCTCCCCATCGAGGTCGATGATGCCCAGGCGGGCATGGGAGAAGCCCACGCCGCGTTCGCGCAGCACCTCGACGCCGAAACCGTCGGGGCCGCGGTGCTGCTGGATCGCAGCCATGTTGGCGAGGATCTGCGCATCGACGGGGCGCTGTCGATCGCGATGGAAAATGCCGGCGATTCCGCACATGCAAACTGTCTCCCGGAAGTCTGTGGCAGCGCCTTCGCGCCGCGCGTTCAGATGACGTCGATGACGCGCTCGGTGCGCTGGGTCATGCAGGTCAGTAGCGCCTTGCGCAGGAACACCGCGCCGCGCGCCTGGGCGAAGTACCAGTTGTGTGATGTCTGGTCGAGCGATGCGTCCAGTTCGTCGCCGCGGGCGAGCGGATGCAGGATGATGGCATCATCCTTCAGCGGCGAACGGCTGTTCAGGCGATAGCGCTTGCCGAGAACTTCGCGCTGGTTCTTCACCCAGGCGATGGTGTTGATATAGATGACGTCCAGCGCCGACAGCTCCCCGTCGAGTTCATCGCTCAGGCGCACGTTCAGGCCGTCCGCTTCGAGCGCCTCGAGCTGACCTTCGGCGAAGGCGGGGCCGGCGGTCTGCTCGGAAATGACAACCACCTCCTCGATCACTTCGGGGAAACGCGACAGCAGCGTCAACAGGCTGCGCACCGTGCGCATACGCCGGGGTACGCCGATCACGCCGATGCGGATCGGTCTTGCGCCTTCGGTGAGCAGTTCGGGTCGCCACTTCAGTATGGTGTAGACGTCCGCCAGGGCCTGTGTCGGGTGCTCCATCGTGCCGTTGCCGGCATTGATGATGGGGATGCGGAGGTGGCGCGCCATCTCGTAGACGGCCTCGTCGCTGGAGTCACGCAGCACCACGCAGTCGCCATAGTTGTTGAACATCTCGGCGACGTCGGCGTAGGACTCGCCCTTGGCGATGCCGGTAGTCGAACGGTCGGCGATGGACATGATGTCGCCGCCCAGCCGGTGCCAGGCGCTCTCGAAGGACAGCCGCGTGCGGGTGCTGGGTTCGTAGAAGGCGCTGATCAGCAACTTTCCGGACAGTGGCGAAGTGAATCGCTCCGGATTGCACTCGAACTTCGCCGCCAGCCGGAATAGCTGAAGAACGACGTCGCGATCGAACTGTCCGGCCTCGATGATGTGCCGGTTGGCGAGCGTCTGCAGCACTTCATGGCTTTCGACGATGGTGCGCAGCAGCTCCTTCGGCTGGGCATCGCCGTATACATCCGGTAGTCCGGGGGCAAAGGTGGCTGCTTGATCGATGGTGGCAGTGGCCATGAGGATTCGTTCCTGCGGGCTGAGGTTGACGGATGGCAGCGCGCGCAAGCCGAACAGCGCCACGATCGATGTCGGGGCGCGGAGCGAACGACTGAAGGGACTACTTCGCGGCTACCGCAAGAGGGTCCTTTCGGGTGAAGGACCGCCAGCGACGGGTTCGGGGGAGCGTCGGCCATGCCCGGCGCGTCGGCCGGTTGCCGTGGCGCCATTCCGGAACGAAACGACGCGATCCGGATTCTCCCCTGGCACGTTCCCGCCGGTGCCGGGGAGGGCGATGATCGCGGCTGCAGCGTGTATCCACGCAGCCGGTACAGGTAAAAAGACAAAAAAACCCCTGCCTGAGCGAGCTGTTCGGGTCGGACCTACTTTAACAAATCAGCGCCGAGGGTCCAAATCGGGATGCAGGCAGGCACCTTGCGCCGTTGCTGTCGCATCCGATCGGACGAAGGAAAGATTCGTGCAATCCTTCGATCGAAAGCTGGAATAGCAGGCATTTTCTGCTGCATGGCAGGAGCGCGCGGCGGGGTCTATACTCAACGCATGCAGTCGCTGGGCCAGGAGCGTTGCACATGACCACCCATCTTTTTCGCGCATCACGTCGCATCCCCCGCCGCATGGTCGGGCGGTTCCTGCGAGGTTCGGAATTCAGGACGGCACGGGCGGATCGTCGAGTAATGATCCGTTGTCGTCGCCGCGAGCCTCATCCCGCATCCAGCAGATTCCTTCTGTGCCGCCTGTCTCGCTCGATCAATGAGAAGTGCCACGGCATGACAGCCAGATGAATCGTCAGGTGGATCGGGCGGCGTGCCGATCCGGGGCATGAGGTCCCCGGCATTTCGTTCGAGCCCGTGGCGTGCGCGACGTCGGGCCGACGCAAGACGTGCATGGAGGGATCATGGCAAAGAACGGGAATGAAGACCGCGGCCCGGACCTGAAGGAGGGCATCGCACTCACCGGACTTCCCGATGGCGGGAAGCTGCTTGGTCATGTCGGCGATGATCAGGTGTTGCTGGTACGTCAGGGCGATGCGGTGTTCGCAGTGGGCGCGCACTGCACTCACTATCACGGTCCGCTGGTCAATGGTCTGGTCGTCGGCGATACGGTGCGCTGCCCCTGGCATCACGCCTGCTTCGATCTGCGTACCGGCGAAGCCGTGCGCGCGCCGGCCTTCAGTCCCATCGCCTGCTGGTCGGTGGAGCAGCGGGACGGCAAGGTTTTCGTGAAGGAGAAGCTGGGCAAGCCCAAACCGAAGGCGCGCGGCAGGTCAGCCGACACGACGGAGCGCATCGTCATCGTCGGCGGCGGCGCGGCCGGATTCGCGGCTGCGGAGCAGCTGCGGCGCGTGGGTTACAGCGCCAGCATCGTGATGCTCAGCGCCGAGGATGCGGCGCCGGTGGACCGACCGAACCTGTCCAAGGATTACCTTGCCGGAACGGCGCCGGAGGCCTGGGTGCCGTTGCAGCCCGCCACTTTCTATACCGAGAACGATATCGACCTGCGCCTCGGTGTCACCGTCGCCGGTATCGACGCGGCTTCACGCGAAGTCGCGCTTGCCGACGGCGCGAGGCTGCCCTATCAGCGACTGCTGCTCGCCACCGGCGCGGAACCCGTGCGCCTGTCCATTCCCGGCGCCGATCAGCCGCACGTATGCACTCTGCGCTCCCTCAGCGATTGCCGCCGGATACTGGAGCGTATCGCCGGGGCGCGGCGGGCGGTGGTGATGGGCGCCAGCTTCATTGGTCTGGAAGTTGCCGGCGCGCTGCGTGCCCGCGGCATCGAGGTTGCGGTCGTTGCACCCGACAAGCGGCCGATGGAGCGGGTCATGGGGCCGCAGATCGGTGATTTCGTGCGCGCGCTTCACGAGGAGCACGGTGTGGTTTTCCATCTCGAGGACGTCGCCACGGCGATCGAGAGCCGCCGGATCAGTCTCCGGAGTGGCAGTATGCTCGAAGGCGACGTCGTGCTGCTCGGTGTCGGCGTGCGTCCGCGCCTGAATCTGGCCGAAGGCGCCGGCCTGGCGATCGATCGCGGGGTGCTGGTCGACGAATACCTCGAGACGAGCGTGCCGGGAATCTTCGCGGCCGGCGACATCGCGCGCTGGCCAGATCCGCATACCGGCGAACGCATTCGCGTCGAGCACTGGGTGGTGGCTCAGCGCCAGGGTCAGACCGCGGCGCTCAACATGCTCGGCCATCGCGAGCGCTTCACTGCGGTGCCGTTCTTCTGGAGCCAGCACTACGATGTCCCGATCAACTATGTCGGTCACGCCAGCAGTTGGGACGCGCTGGAGATCGAGGGCGACGTCGCCGCCAGGGACTGTCTCGTGCGCTTCAAGCGCGCGGGGCGGACGCTCGCCGCGGCATCCATCTACCGGGACCTCCAGAATCTGGAGATGGAGGCGGCGATGGAGCGGGCCATGGCCGGACTGAATGCCTGAGGCCGGCGCATCGTGACAGCATGTGGGCGGTGGCCGGACGCCATCGCTCACGGACCTGCCGGAGGCGGAGGCCATGACACACAGATTCCGGGTTGGCGATCACGTGAGCTGGAATTCGGAGGCCGGCAAGGTCAGCGGCAGGATCATCAAGGTGCACACGCATGACTTCGATTACAAGGGACACACGCGCCGCGCCAGCAAGGATGATCCCCAGTACGAAATCCGCAGCGACAAGACCGATCACATCGCGGCACACAAGGGTTCAGCGCTGAAGAAGATGCCGCGTTGAATCTTTGCTTTCGTGCTGGTTTGGCGAGGGGACAGTCCCCGTGCGGTGTTCCTGCCCAAGGGGACTGTCCCCTTCGCCCCTTGGCCCCGCGGTTCCGCCGCCCGGCTTTCGCGTCGACGGGCTTCTGACGTACAGTCGCTCACAATGGTGCGCCTTTGGAGAATGCTGAATGGATGCTGATCACGAGCTTCGCCGCGGGACGGTGCTATCGGTGCGCGGCAGCGTCGTGGATGCGCGGTTTCCCGACGGCCTTCCCGAGTTCTACAGTGAGCTGCGGTCCGGCGGCGATCGCGGGATCGTTGTCGAGGTGGTCAGTCATCTCGATCCGGAAACCGTGCGCGGTATCGCCCTGACGCCGACGGCTGGCCTCGCCCGCGGCGCCACCATCGTCGATACGGGGCATTCCCTGCGGGTGCCGGTGGGCGAACGGATGCTCGGCCGCGTCGTCAATGTCTTTGGCGATGCGATCGACGAGGGTGACTCTCTCCGTGGCGGGGAGTGGCGTTCCCTGCGTGGGCAGCCCGTGTCGCTGGCCGGGCAGGGCACCACGTCCGAAGTCTTCGTCACCGGGATAAAGGCGATCGACCTGCTGACGCCGCTGGAGCGCGGCGGCAAGGCGGGCATGTTCGGCGGTGCGGGCGTGGGAAAGACAGTGCTCATCACCGAGCTGATCCACAACGTCGCCGGCCGCCACCGAGGCGTCACCCTCTTCTGCGGTATCGGCGAGCGCTCGCGCGAAGCGGAAGAACTGGTGCGCGACGTCCGTACCGCGGGCGTGCTGGACAAGACGGTGCTGGTGTTCGGCCAGATGAACGAGCCGCCCGGCGCCCGGTTCAGGGTCGGGCACGCCGCGCTGACCATGGCGGAGTATTTCCGTGACGACGCGCGGCAGGATGTTCTGCTGCTGATCGACAATGTATTCCGCTTCATCCAGGCCGGCTCGGAGGTCTCGGGCCTGCTGGGGCGGCTGCCCTCGCGCATGGGCTATCAGCCCACGCTGGGGACGGAGCTGGCCGAGCTGGAGGAACGCATCTGCACGACGAAGGGGGCGGCCATCACCTCGGTGCAGGCCGTCTACGTCCCGGCGGATGACTTCACGGATCCGGCGATCACCCACACCTTCGGCCATCTTTCCGCCTTGATCGTCCTCTCGCGCGAGCGTGCCAGCCAGGGCTTTTATCCGGCGATCGATCCGCTGCGCTCGGAGTCCAAGATGCTGACGCCGCCACTGGTCGGTGAGCGGCATTACCGCGTGGCGCGCAAGGTGCGCGAGACTCTGGCGACCTATGATGAGCTGAAGGACGTGATCGCCATGCTCGGACTGGAAGAGCTGTCGCGTGAAGATCAGCGCAGGGTCCACCGGGCGCGGCGGCTGGAGCGCTTCCTGACGCAGCCGTTCTTCACCACGGAGCAGTTCACAAGCATGGAAGGCAAGATGATCAACCTGGAGGACACGCTCGAAGGCTGCGAGCGCATCCTCAACGATGAATTCGCCGACTATCCCGAAAGCGCGCTGTACATGATCGGCGGCGTCGACGAAGCGAAGAAGCCATGAGCATGATGGTGAAGACCATCCTGCCCTCCGGGGTCCTGCTGGAGCAGGAGGCCGTGAAGCTGGTGGCCGAGGCGCAGAACGGTTCCTTCTGCCTGCTGCCGCAGCACATCGATTTCGTGGCGGCGCTGGTCCCCGGCATCCTCACCCTCACCTCAGCGCAAGGCGAGGAGACGTTTCTCGCCGTCGACGAGGGGATTCTGGTGAAGCACGGCTCGCAGGTGCTGGTGTCGACCCGGAACGCCCTCGAGGGCAGGCTCGGCGAACTGCGGCAGGCGGTGCTCACGCAGTTCCAGGAGATGGGAGAACAGGAACAGAAGGCACGGCTTGCCCTCGATCGCCTCGAGGCCAACCTGGTGCACCAGATCCTCGAGTGGGAGGGATGAGGCCATGCCCGAGGAAGAATCGCCGCCGAGCGGGAGCAGGGGGCTGAGCGAGGAAATTGGAGCGAAGGAACGGCGCAAGGCCCGCGCGCGCCGGACCCGGGACCGGACACTATGGCATGGGCTGGGCGCGGCCGGCGTCGTCGGCTGGTCGGTCGCGGTGCCGACCGTGCTCGGCGTGCTGCTCGGCGTCTGGATCGACCGCAACTGGCCGGGCCCGTTCTCGTGGTCTCTGGCGCTGCTCCTGGCCGGAGTGACGCTGGGATGCCTGAACGCGTGGTATTGGGTCAACCTGGAGTCTAAGATGATCGAAGAAGACGAAGAAAGGGAAGGCGATCGATGAGTGGTTGGATGGCGCTGGTTCCGGCCGTAATCGCGGGCGCGGGGCTGGGCCTTATTTATTTCGGCGGCCTGTGGCTGACCGTGCGGCGGCTTCCCGGTGCGGACAGGCCGACGCTGCTGTTCGGGGGGAGCCTGGTGCTGCGCCTGAGCCTGACGCTGGCGGGCTTCTACCTGGTCATGGACGGGAGCTGGGAACGCATGCTGGCCTGCCTGGGCGGCTTCATCGTTGCCCGCCAGGCGCTGGTCTCCCGGCTTCGGCCCGCCCGGACTGCGACCGTCGGCGGCGAGGGCGTGCAGCCGTGAACATCACTCCCGACACGATCGTCTACTGGCAGGCCGGCTCGATTCGCATCTCGGCCACGCTGGTGTTCACTTGGATAGTGATGGCGATTCTCGTCCTGGGCTCCTGGGCGGTGACACGCAAGTTGTCGACCGGAGTGTCCGTATCACGCGGCCAGCTCTTGCTCGAGATCGTGCTGAACGGCATCCGGGCACAGATCCGGGACGTGGTGCAGACGGATGTGGACCGCTATCTGCCATTCATCGGCACGCTGTTCCTGTTCATCCTGCTCTCCAACGTGCTGGTGATCGTCCCCGGTTTCCATCCGCCCACAGGCTCGGTGTCGACCACGAGCGCGCTGGCGCTGTGCGTGTTCGTGGCCGTCCCGGCCTTCGGCATCACCGCCCGCGGCCTGCGGCCGTTCCTGAACTCGTATCTGCAGCCAACCCCGATGATGCTGCCCTTCAATCTCATCGGCGAGCTGACGCGGACGATTTCGCTGTCGATCCGCCTGTTCGGCAACATGATGAGCGGGACGATGATCACCGCTACCGCGCTGGCGATCGCGCCCCTGTTCTTTCCCATCGTCATGAACGCACTGGGTCTGCTGATCGGCGTGATCCAGGCCTACATTTTTTCGATCCTGGCGCTGGTCTTCGTTGCCTCGGCCTCGCGCGCCCATGAGGAGCAGACCGCCAGGACACCCGACGCAGAAGAAGAGGAACGGACACATGGATAGTCTGGAGTTGATTGGCATGATCTCCATCATCATGGCGGGAGCCACGGTCGGCATCGGCGCGCCGATCACTGCCATCGGCGAGGGCTGGGCGGTATCGCGCGCCATGGGCGCGCTGGCGCAACAGCCGGACGCAGCTCCGGTCATCTCGCGGACGCTGTTCATCGGTCTGGCGATGACCGAATCGTCGGCGATCTACTGCTTCGTGGTTTCCATGATCCTGATTTTTGCCAACCCGTTCTGGAATCACTTCGCGGGCGTCGCGGGAGCGCAATAGATGGCGCTGGACTGGTTCACGCTGGGCGCTCAGGTCGTCAATTTCCTCGTCCTCGTCGCGCTGCTCAGGCATCTCTTCTACGCCAGGCTCATCGGCGCCATGAACGCGCGGGAAGCGCACATCGCCGGCCGCCTGGAAGAGGCCGCGCGCGAACGCGCGGCGGCCAAGCAGGAAGCGGAAGCGTTCCGGTCCCGGAACCGCGAGTTCGACAGGCAGCGCGCCCAGATGCTCGCACAAGCGAGCGACGAGGCCGACTCCCATCGCGAGCAGATGATGGAGCAGGCGCGTCTGGAGGCGGAACGGGCGCAGGCGCAATGGCTGGAGGCGCTGGAGCGGGAGCGGGTCGCGTTGCTGCAGGATATCCGCGAACGCCTGGGGCAGGGAGTCTTCACCCTGGCCAGCCGGAGCCTGAGGGAGCTGGCCGACGCCGAGCTCGAGGAGCAGATCCTGAAGGTCTTCATCGAGCGGATCCGCATTCTCGAACCGGCCGAGCGGGAGGCGATCCTCACGGCGGCGCGTGGCATGAGTCCTCAGGTGGAGGTGTGCACGGCGTTCCCGGTCGGCGAGGAAGCGCGCAAGGATCTGACCGCATCGCTGCGCCACCATCTGGATGACAGCCTCGAGGTGCGCTTCACCACGGTTCCGGAGTTGATCTGCGGCATCGAGTTGCGCGCCCATTCGCACCGCCTGGCCTGGAACCTGGACTCCTACCTGGAGAGTCTGGAAGCGCGCGTGTTCGAGGCCCTGGAAGAGAGCGCCGGGAGTCATGCCGAGCTCCGATAGCGGCAAGGATCCGCACTCCCCGGGGGGGGCCTTGCAGGCTTCCATCGAGCAGGCGCTGGGCATCGTCGAGGACGTGCTGGCGAGCGGACGCGCGGAGTTGACCGCGCGGGAAGTCGGCCGGGTGATCTCGGTCGCACCGGGCGTCGTCCGCCTGCGCGGGCTGCCCGGCGTCCAGGCGGAGGAACTGGTAAGACTGCACGGCGGCCTGCTCGGCATGGCCTACAACCTCGACCCGGACGAAGTCGGGGTGGTGTTGCTGGGCCCGAACCAGAACTTGAACGCGGGCAGCTTCGCTCATCGTACCGGTCGCATCCTGGACGTGCCGGTCGGCGGGAAGCTCATCGGTCGCGTCGTCGATGCTCTGGGCATGCCGCTCGATGAACGGGGCCCGATCCGGTTGCGCGAACGACGCCCCGTCGAGCGGCCGGCGGCGCCCATCCTGCACCGGGCGCCGGTCAGCAGGCCCTTGCAGACCGGCCTGAAGGTGATCGATTCGCTGTTGCCGATCGGGCGCGGGCAGCGCGAGCTGATCCTGGGGGACCGCCAGACCGGCAAGACCGCCATCGCCCTGGACACCATCCTCAACCAGCGCGACAAGGACGTGCTCTGCGTCTACTGCAGCATCGGCCAGCGCAGTTCGGCGGTGGCCGAGTTCCTCGCGCACCTGCGGCGTCACGATGCGATGTCGTACTGCATCGCCGTGGTCGCATCGGGAGACGAGCCGCCCGGCGTGCAGTACATCGCGCCGTACGCGGCGACCACTATCGCCGAGTACTTCATGGAGCAGGGCAGGGACGTGCTCATCGTCTACGACGACCTCACCCGTCATGCGCGCGCCTATCGCGAACTGTCGCTGCTGCTGCGTCGCCCACCGGGCCGCGAGGCGTACCCGGGGGACATCTTCTATGTTCACTCGCGGCTGCTCGAGCGCGCGACGCAGCTGCGCAAGGAGTACGGCGGCGGATCGCTGACGGCGCTGCCGATCGCGGAAACGCAGTCCCAGAACATCTCCGCCTACATTCCCACCAACCTGATCTCGATCACCGACGGACAGATCATTCTGTCGCCGCAACTGTTCCGGAAGGGGACCCTGCCGGCGGTGGACGTCGGCAGGTCGGTATCGCGCGTCGGCGGCAAGGCCCAGTTGCCCTGCTACCGCGCCGTCGCCGGAGCACTCCGGCTTTCCTATGCACAGTTCGAGGAACTGGAGGTCTTTGCCCGTTTCGGCACCCGTCTCGATGATGCCGCTGTCGCCACGCTGGAACAGGGGCGCCGGGTGCGTGAGGTATTCCAGCAGCTCCAGTACCAGCCGATGCCGGTGCCGGAACAGGTGGCCGTCCTGCTTGCTGCCAGCGAGGGACTCCTGAACGCGGTGCCCCTGGAAAAGGTGGCCGAAGCGGAGCGCGCGATCCGCGGCGCGGTCACCGCGGAGTTGGCGGAACTCGCCCGGCGCATGGAGTCCGGCGCGAAGCTGACCGAGGAAGACCGTGAGGCGCTGCGTCGCGTCATCCGCAACGCGCTCGCAGGCATCGCGGAGGACACGCAATGACGCAAACCCTCGATGCGATGCGCCGTCGCATCGAGACCGCGGAAGATCTGTACGCCGTGGTCCGGGTGATGAAGGCGCTTGCCGCGGCGAATGTCCGGCAGTACGAAGCCGCGGTGGAATCGCTTGGCGAGTACCATCGCACCATCGAGGCGGGCCTGCAGGTCGTCCTGCGCAACCGGCCCGAAGCCATCGCGGCGGAGACGGTGCCGGGGCAGCACTGCGCGATCATCGTATTCGGTTCCGACCAGGGGATGTGCGGCTCTTTCAACGACCAGGTGGCAAGCTTCGCGCTCGAACAGATCGATGCGCTCGGCGCCGCGCAGGAAGATCGCACGGTGCTGGTGGTCGGTGCGCGCGTCATGGGCCGGCTGGAAGACGCCGGCTGTTCAGTCGGCGGGCGGTTTCCGATGCCGAGTTCGATCGCCGGCATCTTCCCGGCGGTCAACGACGTGCTGCTCGCGGTCGAGGAGCTCCGCTTCCGCAACGGCGTCGAGCAATTCCTGGTCATTCACCACAGGCCGAGTCCTCCCGCGGGTTCGCGGCCGGGCAAGATGCAACTCCTGCCCGTCGAGCGCGCCTGGCTGGAACGGCTGGCGGCGAGGAACTGGATCTCGCGCACCGTGCCCATGTTCACCATGGACTGGCGCCGGCTGTTCTCGGCGCTGATCCGCCAGCACCTGTTCGTCGCCCTGTACCGCGCCTTCGCCGAATCCATGGCGAGCGAGAATGCCAGCCGCCTTGCTTCC
This sequence comes from Gammaproteobacteria bacterium, assembly GCA_034002745.1. Lineage (GTDB taxonomy): Bacteria > Pseudomonadota > Gammaproteobacteria > SZUA-140 > SZUA-140 > JAITWN01. Next base: position 32,693 of record JAVEZY010000019.1, on the reverse strand, counting down.
ATGCACGCCGCGGAAAAGAACATCCAGGACCACCTCGGTCGGCTTGCGCTCGATTATCACCGCGGGCGACAGCAGTCGATCACGGAAGAGCTCCTCGACATCGTCGCCGGCTTCGAGACACTGACCAGCGACGAGAGCCGGGATGGGCGGTACTGATCCGGAACGATGCCCTGCCTTTTCGGTACCAGGCACGGCGCATGAGCGGCGCGCTGGATTGCCAGCAGGCGCTGGCCGGATCGCGGCCGCCACGGCGGTCAATCCAGATTCAGTTCGAACGTCTCGCCGGCGGTGATCGTCACATCGGTCGGTGAACTCAGACCAATGTCGTCCTGGCTGCCCGGCTCGTCCTCGCGTGCCTGACAGGTGAACGCGATGCTGTAGACGCCGGCTGGCAGAAAGCCCACCGTGTACCGCCACAGTCCGCTTTCGGTATCCAGGGTAACGTTGGCGAGCGTGAGCGGGTGATCGGCGCCATCGCTCCGGAGCAGTTCGTCACCGTCCTCACCAACGAAGACGTCGCCCGGCACCGCGCCGGCTCCCTCATAGACGTACACGGCATTCCCTCCGGAACTCAGGTCGCTCGTGCAGTGCGGTGCAGTGCCGGTCAGCGTGCCCGTCGCGGAGTTATCCACCAGGCGGAGAGAAGGACGCAGCATGTAGAAGGGGCTGCCGGGGCCACTGGTCCGCTTGATCAGCGCCTTGCGCAGTTCGACGTCAACGGTGAAATCCGCATGCCCGCCGGCAGGGATCACGAACGGACGCGCCAGATGCAGGAAGCGCTGGTTCGGGTTGCTGGAGGGGGGATGGGAGCCGGGGATGAAGAGATCGAACTCGCCGCCCAGAACCTCGACGACTTCCGAACCGTCGGTCACCACATACAGACGCATCCAGTCGTATTGTCCAGAGGGGAGCTCGACGGCGTCGATGAGAGCGGCGGCATCGGTCCCCTGCAACGCGAGGAGGTCGACGGTCCTGGGCGGATCCAGTTCAAAGCGCTCGACGGCCCCATTGCGCGGCTTGAGGTCGATGCGGTCGAACGTGACCACCACCTCGCTCACACCATCGACCGGCGCGTCCTTGATCGAAAACGATGCGGTTCCCGTCTGGCTGGAATCGGCGTCGTCATCGCCGCCGCAGCCCGCGATCAGCAGGCTGGAGGTCAATGCGAGGCAAGGGACGAGAGCGCGGACGGAACTGCGGAAACCGGTAAGGATATGCATAGTGTTTTCCAGCCGTGAGTGAACCGGGCCGAACCTCCCGGCCAACGAGCAGGGATATCAGTATAGCGCTATTGAAGCACGGGATATTCGTCTGCACTGGATCACATCACGCGCTGGCAGTCCATGCCCAACCGGTGCGGGCGGGCCGTGGTGTTTGCGGGGGTAAATTCACTTTGGACCGACATCCGCGCGGCCGAGTTGGCATAATGGCTTCACGCGACGCTTCATATCCCCCACGAAGCGCATGGCATGTGCTCACCTGGAAGCGTGTGCATCCAGCCCTGTCGAGCCGGTTCATACCGCTTGCTTTCCCTGTTGCTTGGGGCAATTCTGTCATTCGATGCCGTTGCTTCGCAGGACCGCCTGTTGAACAACCCGTATCACCGAATGACAATGATCGTGGTGGGTGACAGAAAATTTCCGGGCGATGAAGGGAGTGTTGCATGAACGACTCGAAGGTACGCTATGGCACGGTTTCGCGCATTTTCCACTGGGGCATGGCATTTCTGATCGGCTGGCAGGCGCTGAAGATTTTCGATCGCATCGATGATGGCGAGCACTGGGTCGGGGAGACGCTGGTGCCCTGGCATGTATCGATAGGTACGCTGTTGTTCGTCCTGGTGGTGTTGCGCCTGATCTGGGCCATCAGGCAGAAGGACAATCGCCCGCCGCATGATCGGTCCACTGTCATGCTGGTCAAGGCGGGCCATGGGTTGATGTATCTGGCCATCCTGCTGCTTCCTCCCCTCGGCGTTCTGCTCCTCGTCGGCAATGGCTATGGCTGGACGGCCTTCGGCGTGGAGCTGATCGCGGAAGGCGAGAAGGTTCCATGGATGACGTCGATCGGCAGCCTGCATTCACCCGTCGCGCTGTTCCTGGTCGCCCTCATCATTGGCCATGTCGCGGTCGCACTGTGGCATCACGTCGTGAAGAAGGACGACGTGCTGCGGCGCATGGTCTGAGTTCCGCATCGTCTCCGGACCCGGACCGCATGACTGCGGCGCCGCCGTCCGGTCTGCGCGGGTGATCCGGAGGAGGAGGCCGGCATCACTTGATTGCGCTGCGCGGCAGCCGTTCGGGACTGCGCGAGCCGAGCATCAATGCGCTTTTCCATCACCAGGTCCCAGGCGGTGGTGATGGCTTGCACAGCGACCCGCCATGGTCCGGCCGCAGGCGCTGCAGTAGAAACGCCCCCCATCCAAACCATCGGAACCGGAAACATGCAACTCGTCATTGCCACGGTCATTGCCCTGCTGCCGATCATCAATCCCTTCAGCACGGCGCCCATGTTCCTTGCCATCACCGAGGGTGATTCGCACGCCGAGCGCATGGAACAGGCGCGCAAGGCCGTCATCTACATGGTCAGCATTCTGGTGGCCTTCCTCGTCGGCGGCACCTTCATCATGCAGTTCTTTGGCCTGTCCTTGCCGGGGCTGCGGATCGCGGGCGGCATCCTGGTGGCGGGTGTCGGCATGAGAATGCTCTACCCCAGGGATGAAGGCGTACAGACCGCGGCGGAACGCCTCGAATCCAAGCGTAAGCGGGACGTGTCGTTCACTCCGCTCGCCATGCCGAGTCTCGCGGGTCCCGGCGCGATCTCAGTGACCATCGGTCTGACATCGATGGCGACGACCTGGGTCGACTTCGTGTCGATCACCATCGGGATTCTGCTGGTGGCGGCCATTGTGCTCACGACGCTGCGTCTGTCGACCCGACTGGTCTCCGTTCTCGGCGTGAATGGACTGCACGCCATGACCAAGATCATGGGGTTCCTGATTCTCTGCGTGGGAGTGCAGTTCATCGTCACCGGCGTGATCGGTGTCGCCACCAGCCCGGAATTGATCAACGGCATCATTGAGGCCGTGGATGGGGCACGATGAACCGATCGGGCGTGCTGCTTCCACCGCCCCAATTGCTGCTTCGTCGTGCCTGCCCGCGAGCAGACGGCTGCTTAACCGATCTTAAGGTAGGTACGGCTTCGATCTGATACTGTGTCCGCGCTGCTGCTGACTGTCTCGAATTCGATGAGGGAATGATCTCGATGCGAAGCGCCAAAATCATCGTCCTTTTTTTACTCTGCGTCATGAGCGGAGTCATATGGGCGGACCCGCATGCGCTGGCGAGTCCGGAGGATTATGTGCTTGCAGACGACATCAAGCTGTCCACAGGGAAAGTCTTGCGTGCAGGGACCCGCTGGTATCAGCCGCCCGGCATCGACCGCCTGCGACGGGAACTTGCGGACAAGTCGTTCGACGGCGATATCTCCCGAGCCCGGCAGATCGTGTTCGGATACGAACTCGTTCACCGAACCTACGGTACCATCGGCGAGGGCCGGAGAGACGGCCGGCCACCGTTGGCCGCCGGTCGTGTAATGAACTGTGCCAACTGTCACACCGGAGGAGGGACGGTGCCCTATGCCTGGCCCTTCTTTCGTACGCTCACCTATTACGGACTTGCCGAGCAGGGCGAGGACGGGGTGTTCTTCGGTGGCCTCGGCTACAAGCGTGATGCGCGTTCGCGGGCGCGCGATTGCGCCCGCGAATGCGGCGGCACGGTGATGATCGATGACGACTCTCCCGAGATGGATGCCCTGGTGGCGTGGCTGGTTGCGGTCCGTGACGGAATCTATGAGGGTGAAGGTCTGTTGATTCCCGAGTTCAAGACGCCGAGCGATGTCGACAAGATCCCCGGAGCGACAACCCCGCTGTTTCCGGGCGTGCTCGACATGAAGGCGGATCCACAGGCTGGCGCCGACGTATACCAGGCGCGGTGCGCCTCCTGCCACGGCGATGACGGTACCGGAGTGTGGGGAGGCGAGGATGCGTTTACGTTCCCGCCACTGGCCGGAGAAGGATCATTCAGCCATGCAGGCGGCCCGTTGATGGTCCCGATCGGCGCGGCGTTTCTCGCCCGCAACATGCCCCTTGCGCAATCGAACGCGCTTTCCCCCCAGGACGCGCTGGACGTCATGGCGTACGTGGCCACGCTGCCGCGATCATCGGTGTGGTGGCAGGATTACTACTTTCGCCACGCCCCTTGTGAGCGCCCGCCATGGCTTCCACTGCATGTCGGTGCAGTGCCCGAGGGCTTTCCGTTCACCGCCGCACAGGTGCAGTTCGGACCCTGGCGTCCGGTCGCCGACTGGCTCGCGGGCGAAGAATGCCGGGCCAAGAACCCGCCCGGTACCCCCGCGCTCGATCGCGATTTCGATGCGCGCGAGGCGCGCTGAGGGTCTGCGACGGAGTCATCCGATCCCGTTGAATGCATCAGGGCTGAAAACCCGGGCAGCTTCGGATAAACTGCCGGACGCTAAGCCCAGGTGGCGAAACAGGTAGACGCAAGGGACTTGAACGATTGAGCACCCGGGAGGGAAACCCCCGGCGTGAATGGAGTCAAATTCGGGGAAACCTCAGCACCCAGGGTGGTGGCAATCCCGAGCTAAGCCCGGTATCACCGGGAAAGTGTAGAGACTTGACGGCTCCTGCCTAAGTCGCGCGAGCGATACGGCAAAGAGAAAGTCCGGACCCCGAACCCGCCTGCGGCGGGGCGGCGAAAGCCGTAGAGGTGCGAAAATCCCTCGGGGGCAACCCCATGCCGGTTCGACCCCGGCCCTGGGCACCAAGTCTGCATGGTATCGTCAGGTACCGCCGAAGCACCTTCGAACGGCGACGCCAGCAGTCGGACAACGGCAGAACTCACGAAACGCCTGCGCGATCACCCGAGTCCAGGGGTTCGAGCATGGCGGCAAGCACACCGACGCCCTCATTCAACCCCTGCGAAAGGAGTCGTTCGTCCTCGGGCGCCAGGGATGCGAGTACCCGCGCGCCCGCAGACCCCGTGTACCCTTCGGGGCGGACGCCGATTCGTATGCGCGGGAACTCCATCGTTCCTAGCGCCTGTATCACCGACCGGACACCACGGTGTCCCGAGCCGCCGCCCTTGCTTTTCCGGCGGGTATCACCCAGGGGGAGATCGAACTCGTCATAGACCACGACGCAATCCCCGGCATCGGCGCCGATGGCGTCGAGCCAGCGCTTGACCGCCGGGCCGGAGTTGTTCATCAGCGCCGCAGGCTTGAACAGGGTCACGCCGCGCCCTTCGATCTCGATGGTACAAACGGTTCCCGCGCCGACGTCCTTCCATTCGCCGCCATGGCGCTCGGCCACCATATCGACCAGGCGATAGCCGGCGTTATGAGGTGTATCGAGGAATCGTTCCCCCGGATTTCCCAGTCCGACCACTACCGGGCGGGGAAATCGCTGCGCTGCGACCCAGTCAGGGATCGGCGCGACGATAGCGCGCGGATCGGGCGGTGGTGCCTCGCGCAGCCAGCGGCATGTGCCGCAATTCATGTTCACCCGGCAATCGTTCCGCCAGCATGCTATCGGGGTCTCGCGATCGTATACCAGCCGCGACAGGTGGTCCGCCTTGTTCGAGCCCTTGAGCAGGACGAGGTCGCCCGGCCGGAGTGTTTCCCGCAGGAAAGCAGCCGCGGAACGGGGATCGAAGAAAGCCCGGATGGAATCGTCGGAGTCATCGCGGCGGGCACTCTCCGCCCAGTGCGCGTTCGGTCCGATGAAGACCACGAGATCGGCATTGGCTCGCGCCTCGCGCGCGATCTGCCGGTAGCGGGGTTTCGAATCACTGGAATAATCGGAGATGGTGCCAATAATCGCGATTTTCCGTCTGGCAATGGAGTCTCCAAGAAATGCGATGGGCTCCATCATTGCCCAGTGAGGTGCCTTGAAGTCGTCACGAATGTAGGTGACGCCGTCGTCGTGCGAAACAATCTGCATGCGTCCTTCCGAGGTCGATGCGCGGACGAGCGGCGGAATCGCGCGCTCCAGCGGAATGCCGCAGGCTGCTGCAACAGCGAGGGCCGTTGCCACCGCCGACGCCAGCTGTGTGCCCCAGAGCCCCGTTCTCACCACATGATGCTTGCCTTCGAACTCGATCTCCACCTCGAGCGGGATGTCTGGCCAGCGGGAGCGTGCATCGAGCAGGCGGACGTCGGCGCCAGCATCTCTGCCGACCCAGAGGATGCGGCAACGGCAGCGAGCGCCTATTTCCTGTACGCGGGGATCGTCGATGTTGAGTACGGCGATGCCGTCGGGAGGCAGCGCCTCGATCATCTTGGCCTTCTCGGCTGCGATGCCGTCGACGCCACCAAAGGCACGGGAATGATCTCGCCGGATCATCGTCAGCACGCCGATATCGGGACGGAGCAGGCGGATTGAGCGGTCGGCTTCACCCGGCCATCGCACACCGGCCTCGACCACGCAGAACTCGTGCCGCGCCCTGGCCTGGAGAATCGTCCGCTCCACCGCCACCGGAATGTTGCGGGAGTCCTGGCTGCTGATCACCGCATGGCTTTCGGAGAGGATCAGGTGGATCAGATCCTTGGTCGTGGTCTTCGCGGCGCTGCCCGTAATCCCGATGAACCTGGTATCGCGCAACCTGGCGCGGTTGAGTCGCGCCGCGCGGGTGCGGAGCAAGTCATAGCCCTTGGCGACGCGCCAGCGTACGCCATGGTGCAGTTTCGCGGACCAGCTCCGGCTGGCCGGCGTTCTTTCGATCGACGGCATATCGCAACCCCCTCCAGTCCCAGTGCAATGATGCCAGCGGGGCGGAGATGCGCCAAGAACCCAGCGCACCGCTACCATTAAGTGATGATCACTGCATCGGCCAAATTGACGAAAACCGCACGGCAGAGGGACGATGCGAAGGGCGCGTGCTCAAGCAGATGGCGGATACCCCGCGCGCACCAGAATTGCGACACGCTCTTCCGGAAAGCTCGATTCTCACGGCGCAGGAGCCGGGCAGGCGACGGAAAATTTTACACCTCGGCAGCGCAGCGCTGCTGCGCTCGCCGCTCGGGTTCGATTCTCCTGCTGCTTGTTTTTACACGGTTTCGGAACGATTGCAGGGTGCGGATAGGGAATCTCGCGTACGCGATCATCTACGTCACTTAACTTATATAAGTAGTCGATTTTACTTACAAATTCCACCCGAACAATTAGCTGTGACGCGACATTTGACCCGCAATGTATTGAATTCCAGACACTCCGATTGGTGCGGCCCGGTTCGTGCATTTCCGCTCCTGCTGCTAGTCCGGGCGCGTATAAAACAACAAGGAGGAAACACCATGTCAGGTTCGAATTTCTTCAGGAAATCCGCGCTGTCTTGCGCAATCGCCTTTGCATTCGGCATTTCCTCGGCGAGCTTTGCGGATGCCACCAACACGGCGGGAGAAGGCGCCGGCGATCAGAGTGCGGCGGTGCAGTCCACAACGGATTCGGGGGGCAGCGCCGCGAGCGACGGCTCGATCGCTGTCGGAGTGAACGATGTCGCCAATGACAATTCCGACAACAGCACCAATATCAGCGATGCGGCGAATGACTATCTGAATGTCGACGTCGCGGATTCGGGGAATGACAGTTCCGATAACAGCACCAATATCAGCGATGCGGCAAACGACTATCTGAACGTGGATGTTGCCGATTCGGGCAATACCGATAACAGCACCAATATCAGCGATGCTGCAAACGACTATCTGAATGTCGACGTCGCGGATTCGGGGAATGACAGTTCCGATAACAGCACCAATATCAGCGATGCGGCAAACGACTATCTGAACGTGGATGTTGCCGATTCGGGCAATACCGATAACAGCACCAATATCAGCGATGCGGCAAACGACTATCTCAACGTGGATATTTCGGATTCGGGTAACACGGACGACAGCACGAACATCAGCGATTCCGGTAATGACTATCTGAATGTCGATGTGGCGGATTCGGGCAATGACAGCTCGGACAACAGCACCAACGTCAGCGATTCCGGCAACGACAGCCTGGATGTCGATGTGGCGGATTCGGGCAATGACAATTCGGACAACAGCACCAACGTGAGCGTACGGGATTCGGGTAACACGGACGACAGCACGAACATCAGCGACTCCGGAAACGACTATCTGAACGTGGATGTCGCCGATTCCGGAAATTCCGATAACAGCACGAACGTCAACGTCTCAGATTCCGGCAATACCACGATCAGCATCGAGCATCTGGCGGTGAGCAGTTCGGACCTCGATGGCGCCGTCACGGACAACTCGGTGTCCATTGACGCGGCCTATACGGCATCCAACTTCATCAGCGGCGAGTCTCTGACCACCCCAAGTGGCATCACCCAGGTGGCGCAGAATACCGGGGCCAGCAGCCTGCAGCAGCAGAACGTTTCCATCAACGCCACCCTGCTTACGGTAGGGCAAGGACAGTAGCAGACGACTCGGATGGGTGGCGGATCCTCCGCCACCCACCTTTTTTGCTGAGGCCAGAGGAGGGCGAGTGTGGCTACCTGTTCGATTCGCAGAGTTGCGGCAGTGCTTATTCCGCTGGCCGGAGTGATGATTTCCGGAAACGCAGCGGTGGCGGCCGCCGATCTCGGGCTGCTGCCGGAGCCAGTAGGCGAGGGCGTGCTGGAGGATCTGCGAGCGCGGGAGAATACCGGCGCCCTGCAGGTCGGCCAACTGGGCCGCATCACCGAACATGCCGTCCTGCATGACAACGTCGTTGTCGGAGGGCATAGCGGGAGCAATGTGCTCGGCGCGGGCGCCCTGGACAATGCCCGCGGAATCGCCACCGTGATCCAGAACAGCGGGCATAACGTGGTCATCCAGGAATCTTTGATAGTCAACGTCACTGTCGCGCCCTGATGAGGACCCGAGAAAATCGCGCCGTGACAGTCTTGTGTCTCGCGATGCTCTCATTGCCGGGCATGCGGGCTCAGGCGGCAGGCATGGTCACCGTTCCGGGAACCTTCGGCGGTATCCAGGTGGCGGTAAGCAGCATGCAGGAGTTGCGTTTCCGGGGGGTGGTGCGGCAGCAGTACGACTTCAGCTGCGGATCGGCCGTGATTGCTACCCTGCTCACGCATCACTACGACATCGCGACCACCGAAAGCGAAGCATTCGAAAGCATGTATGCTGCCGGCGACCAGGAGCGTATCCGCCGGCTGGGTTTCTCGATGCTGGACATGAAGCATTATCTGTCCGGCCTCGGGATGCACGGGGATGGCTATCGTCTCTCGCTGGAAATGCTCGAGGAGCTTGGCATTCCGGCGATCGCCCTGATCGAAACCAAGGGCTACCGCCACTTCGTGCTGATCAAGGGGGTCAAGGACAAGCAGGTACTGGTCGGCGATCCCGCGCTCGGCCTGACGAAGTATTCGAGACGCGAGTTCGAGTCACTGCGGAGTAATGACATTCTGTTCCTGCTTCGCGACCGCGCAGATATCGGGCACGCGAGCTTCAGTGACGGGCGGGACTGGACAGCGGTGGCGCAGGCGCCATTTGAGGCCGGGCTGCTGCGAGATTCGGTGGCAAGCTTTACCCTTGCCTTGCCGCGAAGTTCAGACTGGTGAACCTCATGACACGAAGCCAGGCAGGAGTCCAGTTGCTGATGGTCCTTGCGGTGATGATGGTCGTCGCAAGTCCGACCCATGCGCTGGATGTGAACAGCATCGACCATCTGCGCGCAAGCGACGCGGAACTCGCGGAACAGCGGGGCGGCTGGATCAACCGCAACGGAGTGGAGCTGTCATTCGGACTGGAGCAGCTCACCGTCGTCGACGGAGAAGTAATGCATCATCGCGTGGCTGGAGACCCCTGCCCGGGATGCGGATTCGACACGATGCCGACCGGAATCCTGCTGCGCAGTGATGCCGAGGGCACGATGCTGAGCGAATTCGCGGCGAGCGGAATCATCAGCGTCCTGCAGAACAGCCTGGACAACGTGCGCATAGGCCAGGTCACAGTGCTCAACATCGGGTTCACGGGTGCGGGAGTGCTCGACAGCATGCCGATGCTGCGGCTGATCGAGGCCGGGAGGCTGGACGGTCTGCCGTCCATGTGAGTGGCGCCACAGGCAGGATCAAGCAAGCACGATCGGATCCGCCGGTTCTCCCCCCGTTTCCCTGACGGTTCAGAACCTCACCGGAAGTCGCACCGACAGCTGAATATCCGGGGCGCTCTCTGTCACGCCGATGCCTGTGGAAACATTGATGGTGGTTCTTGCCGACAGGCGGTGTGACAGGCCCCAGAGCAGTGTGCCGATATGGAAGCGGTCGAACACCGGCTCGGTTCCGGAATCGAATTCCCGGCGGGTCCTGAATGCCACATTGTGATCGTAGCCGAAGCTGGTGGCGGTGCGATCGTTGAGGGCGATTCCCATGCCGAAGCTCAGACCGACGGCATCGCCCGGATCGATCCAGCCCCGGCCGCGGCCGATGTCGCGTTTCAGATTCGCGAGATAGCTGATGTTGGTGAAGATTACCGCCGGATCGGTCGGATAGATCATCGTCAGGCTGGGCTGCACCGACCAGAAGCCGCTGCCGGTCGGCTGTTCGGTGAGAATCTCGCCCAGGATGGTACCGTCTTCGCTGCGGATCTGCCGGCTCTCCACTTCGTAGGGTGCGGTGCCCGTGCGACTCTTGGCGCGCAGATTGCCGATGAAGAACGGCTTTCCGGTGACTGTGCGATTGAACTGGTAGTACAGGCCAAGCTCGACGTCACCGAGCCCTTCGCCGTTGGAGGAAGCGATCCGGTCGAGGTCGCTGCCGACCAGCACCTCGCGCCCGCGAAGAGATTCGTGACGCCAGACATAGGGCACGCGGACCCCCAGTTCCAGGCGCCGGGTCAGGCCGACACGAAAGGAGAGTGCCGCGGTGACCGTATCGCGCTGTACTTCGCTGACATCGATCAGACCGACTGCGAGCGCGGGGATCAGCGTGAAGCCATCGATCGCGACGGTGAGCGACGAGACCTGATTGTATTGCACGGAAGGCTCGATGACCCATTCGCCGCGTGGCGTCAGCAGGCCGCGCTCATCCAGGACAGATGCGACATCCGGGCCGGAATTGTCTTCAGGGGGCGCTTCGCCTACGGGTTCCGGCCCGGGGCCGGAGGGGGATTCGGCGCCGGGGGGAAGGGGTACCGCGCTTTCGGGAACGGCCTGAGCCGAGGTCACAGCCGGAAGCAGCGCCATACACGCCGCCGCCGCCAAAGTAAATCGTGCCATCAGCATGCATCCCCCCTTCGCATCCTTGCCCGCAGCGCGGGCCGGATGTCTTGCTATGTCTCCGGATTGTACCCGGCATCCGCCGCCCGACCATCCGTAACAGTCCTTATCAAGCCACGGTCCCCGCCGCTGCAGCGCAAGAATTGTCCCGTTCGGCCACGACTTGGCGAACATGCTCTGCGACATTTGGTCACATCCGCTGCGCCTCGGCCTTACCTACAATGCTGGAATTATCAGCACCATCGGGGAGAGAAGAGGGGATGCAGAGAAGAAAAATCGCCACTGCAGTGGCGCTGGCAGGCATGTGCCTTGCGGGGGCGGGTGTACAGGCCGATGAAGCGGCGTTCTCGCCGCTGGAAACCATGGTCATCACCGGTGTCGGGCCGCAATCGGCGCTGACCTTCACCACCGATCCCAGGCTGCCGCGCCAGCCCATTCCCGCGAGTGACGGTGCCGACTACCTGAAAACCATTCCGGGTTTCAGCGCCATCCGCAATGGCGGCAGCAACGGCGATCCGGTCCTGCGCGGCATGTTCGGTTCACGGCTCAATCTTCTGACCAACGACGGCAACATGCCGGGCGCATGTCCCGCGCGCATGGACAACCCGTTGTCCTATGTCGCTCCCGAGACCTATGACCGTCTGACCGTGATCAAGGGACCACAGACAGTGCTGTGGGGTCCCGGTGCATCGGCGGGAACCGTCCGCTTCGAGCGCGACACCGAGCACTTCGACAGCGCGGGTCTGCGCGTCAACGCCAGTGTCCTCGGCGGATCCTTCGGCCGCAACGACCAGATGGTCGATGTCATCGCCGGCGTGCCGAGCGGGTATGCACGCCTGAGCGCAAACCGTTCCGAGGCCGAAGACTACAAGGATGGCAACGGCGATGTGGTTCCGTCGCTATGGCAGAAATGGAACGCTGACGCGGCGCTCGGCTGGACGCCGGATGCGGATACCCTGCTCGAGTTCTCGGCGGGCGGCGGCGATGGCGAGGCGCGCTATGGCGGACGTGGCATGGACGGCGCGCAGTTCGAACGCACCAGCCTGGGCCTGCGCTTCGAGAAGAAGAATCTGGATGGCGCCATGAAGGAGATCACGGCCAACGCCTATTTCAACTATGTCGATCATTTGATGGACAACTACACGCTGCGCGAGCCCAATCCCATGAGCTCGATGCCGATGCCGATGGCATCGAACGTCGACCGGCGCACCATCGGCGGCCGGGTGGCGGCGAGCTGGGAAGCGGCGGATTTCGCCTGGACCGCCGGCATCGACGCCCAGGACAGCCGCCACCGCGAGCGCAATGCGATGGGACGCAATGTCTACCGTACGCTGCCATGGACGACCGATGCCGAGTTCGCCAACGTGGGTCTGTTCGGTGAGCTCACCTGGCATATCAGCCATGAGCGCAGACTGGTCGGCGGCCTGCGCAGCGACTGGGCGCGGGTGACGGATGAACGGCAGATGATCGACGATATGATGTCGATGCCGATGCCGAATCCGAGCGCGGGCGAGACGCGGAAGGAAACGCTGCCGAGCGGCTTCCTGCGCTACGAACGGGATCGTTCGGCGCTGAGCTGGTATGCGGGGATCGGTCACACCGAGCGCATGCCGGATTACTGGGAGCTCTTTTCTCCCGACGCCGGACCGGCCGGATCGGTCAACGCGTTCTCGGCCGTCGAACCGGAGAAAACCACACAGATCGACATCGGCGCGCAATACAGCGTCGAGCAGATCGAGCTGTGGGTCTCGGCATATGCCGGCCGCATCGAGGACTACATCCTTTTCTCGTATATGGATGGCGGCATGATGGGGATGGATTCCAGCGTCGCCGGAGTATCGGCGGACATCAGGGGAGGGGAAGCAGGAGTCGAATACCGGCCGTTCGATCACTGGAACATGTCGGCATCGCTGGCATATGCCCGGGGCAAGAACCGCGACGCCGGCACAGCGATGCCGCAGATCCCGCCACTCGAAGGGCGTCTGACGCTGCGCTATGACAACGGGCGCTGGTCGGCGGCTTCACTGCTGCGGATGGTCGACGGGCAGCATCGGGTCGCGCTCGATCAGGGCAACATCGTCGGGCGCGATATCAGCGAGTCCTCGGGATTCGCGGTGCTGTCCTTCAACGGCGCCTATCGCATCGACGAACACTGGCAGGTCAGCGCCGGCGTGGACAACGTGTTCGATCGTGCGTACTCGGAGCATCTGAACCTTGCGGGCAGTGCCGACTTCGGTTTTCCCGCCGATCCGGTGCGCATCAACGAACCCGGCCGCAGCGCCTGGTTGAAGCTGAACCTGACGTACTGACAAGGAACCGGGGGCAGACCACGTCGGGTTGAAGACGTGGTCGTCCCCGGATTCCCTACGATCAACTGCGATCCGGGCGGTCGGTGCGGTCCTTGCCGTGCCGGTGACCGTATCCGTGCTCGTGGTGCTTGCGCTCCATGCCGCTGGCGCGCCATTCATCCAGCTTCGCGCGCTGCGCATCGGTCAGCACCTCCTGGTAGATCACGTTCATCCGCTCGGCGCGCATCACGTGCAATTCGGCCATGAGCGCACCCTGGCGCTGCGCCAGTTCTCCGATGCGTGACGGATCGAAGCCGGGTCCGTAAGAGCCGCGATGCAGTTCCCGCTGTACCTGGCGCAGTTCCTCGAACCTGGCCTGCCGCTCATCCGCATCCTGGCGGACGATCTCGCGTACCTGCTCGCGCTGTTCCGGGGTGAAGTCGAGTCGCTTCATCACCGAATCGAAGTGACGGTCGCCGTAATCCTTTCCATGGCCGATCCTGGCCTGATGACCGGATTCGTCGCTCCCGCTGCTGACATGCACCGCGTGCGTGACACCATGCGCCGCGTGCTGAGCCGCCAGGCCAGCCGTGCTCACTGCGAACAGTCCCGAAGCAAGTACTGCCGCCGTAATGATCCGTGACTTGGTCATTCCTGATTCTCCTGAAACGAAGGGCCTTGTGCCCGACAGTTCCCAGTGTGTGCAACGTCAATGTCAGTTGGGGTCAGCGGAGTGTAAATGATGGTAAAGACCGGACAGAGGAACGACAAAGGAGGAAGGCGAAGAGCCCGGCGCCGGTGCTGCGTCCGCGTCCGAACCCGTAGCTGCGTATAATGTATATTATGTTAAATACAATATCGACAGACGCCACGGAACGGGACCCATTGCGCCATACCGTTCCCGCCTCTCAAATGGCAACCCTTTGTGCTGCCGGGGTTGGTCATGCAGGCTTCACTGCCCATGAACTTGACCATCATTTTGGTGCTGATAGCGCACCATCGGCGATGAGCGACTCGTGCAACGGCTACCCGATCAGCAGCGTCGAAGAATCCTTCCGCTTCCGATCGCGAGCAGCTCAATGGATCGTGGACGACTGGCGTCATCGTGCTCGCTGGTCTTTGAATGTACGTTAAAGTGTCGCCCCAGGCTTTGGTGTTCCCTCGGATTTATATCTGCACCGAATCCGGGCATCAGCCGGCTGCCGATGGCAAATGCGTCATTTCCCCCACTGTCCGATAGGATTTCTAGTACGCTCGTGTTATTACTAAACCGGACGGAATGAGGGAGAATACTTCCGTCGGCGTGCCCCCCGAAGGGGATGGCCGCGCGATGTCCAGCAGGGAGGCCGGACCAGGAACAAAAACAAGAACCACAGGAAAGCGCGGGAGGCGTGTTGAAGTTCCTTGTTGCTGATGATCATTGTCTCATCAGGGAAGGACTCAGGTACGCTCTGGAAGGGGCATTTACCGAGGCGAGTATCGTCGAGGCTGCCAATGGCGACGAAGTCGTCATCGCGGCGGCGACTCAGCCCGACATCGACCTGATTCTTCTCGATTACTACATGCCGGAAACCGACGGTGATGACCTCGTCGCCTGGTTGATCGCGCACTCGCCTCACGTTCCGATCGTCATGCTTTCGGCTGCGGACGATCCGCTGTTGGTTCGCCGTCTGCTCGCAAACGGTGTCACCGGGTTTCTGAGCAAGAACACCTGCGCGGAAACCATGGTTACGACACTCAAGCAGGTGCTTGCCGGTGAATACGTCGCGCCTGAAACCGGTCCGCCGAGCGGATGGCCGCCGGGACGCGCCGTCCCCCCGCAGGATGGCAGCGGGGCGGATGTCCTGCGCCAGCTCACGCATCGCCAACGCCAGGTCTTCATGTTGATGATCGAAGGAAAGACCAACAAGGACATCTCCCGCGAACTCCATATTTCCGAGAACACCATCAAGGTGCATGTCACCGCGGTGCTCAAGGTGCTCGGCGTGGCCAACCGGATTCAGGCCGTGCTGGCCGTGCAGCGACTCGGACGGCTTCCGGTCGACTGACACATGGATTCCGGGAACATCTATCCGCATGCCTCCCGGTCGGTCCGCCCCCGGTTATTGACTCTCGCCGCCCTGCCGCTGTTTCCGGCCGCTCCCGTCATCTACGCCTGGATGTTCCACGAGACGGAGACATTCCGGGACGCCGGCCTTGCCGTCCTGTCGAGCGCCCTGCTCGCCCTGTTCCTGGCGCTCGTGCTTGCGCGCGGAATCAGCCAGCGCGTCGTCCATGCCCACGATGGGGCTGAGCAGCGGGAGCAGACGGCGAGCGAAGGGGCGGTGAGCGAAGCGCGCGCGGAGGAGCATGGGATATCGCTGGAACAGCAGCTTCATCGCCTGCGTGAGGAATGCGAGACGGCGCGCACGATGATCGCCGAGCGTGAGCGCCTGGTGGCGGATCTGGCACACGAAGTGCGCGCCCCGGCGAGCGCCGTGCTCGGCTACCTGGAATTGATGCGCGAGACCGGGCTGCAGCCAGGACAGCTGCATCATGCCGAGGTCATCGAGCGGGCGTCGCACCAGATGCTGGCACTGCTCGACGATATGCTTACCCGCGCCCGCACCGATGCCGCAGATGCGCGCATCGACAATGACACCCGGGCCGAGGAATCCCGAATCGAGCCGGGGGCACTGGTAAAGGATGCCGTGGCAATGCTGGCGGTCGAGGCCGGCAAGCGGGGGCTTCGCCTCGAGCAGTCGGTGGATGCCGCGGTGCCGGCACGCTTGCGGGGCAATCCCCTTCATTTCAGGCAAGTGCTGCTCAACCTGATCGGCAATGCCATCCGCTTCACCTCTCAGGGAAGCGTGAGCGTGACTGTGGCCATGCGTCCGGTCGCCGGCACTGCGAACGAACAAATCGAAGTGCGCGTGAGCGATACCGGCATTGGCATCGAGGATGGCGCCCGGGCCCATATCTTCGAGCCCTTCCGGCAGGCGGATGCGTCGATCTCCACGCGCTATGGCGGCACCGGTCTCGGCCTTGCGATCGTCAGGCGACTGGTGCAGAGCTGGGGTGGCAGCGTGGGCGTGGACAGCCTTCCTGGCCAGGGCTCGACGTTCTGGTTCACCCATCCGCTCGAAATGCGGGAAGACGATGCACAGGTCCCGGCCAGAGAACACGGCGCTGCCACGCCGGGTGATCGTGCTCTCACTTCGCTCCCCGGTTCAATCCGCGAAAGGAAGTCGGATGCCACTGATTCCTCATCCGGAATCGAAGGACTGCGCATTCTCGTCGCGGAGGACAACGCATTCAGTCGCGAGTTGCTGACACACATCCTGATCAACGCCGGCGCCCGCGTCACGCCGACGATCAGCGCGACAGCGATGCTGCAGCAAGCCCTTGCGCATGACCACGACCTGGCGATCCTCGATCTGCGGCTTCCGGACATGAATGGCGATGAGGCGGCGCGGCGGCTGCGACAGATTTCCCGCCGACGATTCCCCATCATGATCCTGAGCGCGGATGTCAGCAGCGCAAGTCTGGATAACTCCGCAGTGGATGTCCGGCTGTCGAAACCGGTGAGTGCCGATCGACTGTTGGCCATCATTCGAAAAGTTCTGAGGAAGGAATGCATCGTGCGCCCGCCCTCCTCTGCTGTGGCCGCACCCGCGCATCTGAAGCCGCAGCTCACTCGCTCGCTGCTCGAGTTCAGGGCCCGCATTGCTGCCGCGACGAGCGGCAAGGATGATGAGCTGGCGGCCATCGCCCACGAACTTCGTGGTGTCGCAGGCTACTTCGGACTCCAGGAACTCGCGGACGCGGCGGCTGATTCCGAGCTGCTGAATCGAGGAAATGGCCCCGCCGAAGCCGTTTCGTGTGCCTTGCTCAGACTGGACGCCTGCATCGAAGCCGCCCTGGCCGGGGATGATCACGCGACCAGAGCGCGGCATGGCGCGCTACAATGAGGCAATGCAGGACCTCATCGATTCAGAGTTCCCCGACGCCGGCATCATTCAGCTGAACCATGCGGGTGTCGGCCCATGGCCGCGACGCACGGCAGCCGCTGTTTGCGCGTTCGCCGAAGAAAATCACCGCCAGGGGTCCCTGAATTACCCTCGCTGGCTGGAAACCGAAGCGGCGCTGCGTCGCAAGGCGGGAGAGCTGCTCCATGCGAACCCCGCCGATATTGCGCTGCTGAAGAACACCTCCGAAGGGCTCTCCGTGGTCGCGCATGGCCTGCCCTGGTCTCCCGGCGACAACATCGTCAGCACCGATGAGGAGTTCCCTTCCAACCGCATCGTCTGGGAATCGCTGTCCACGGAGGGAGTGGAACTGCGTCGGGCGGCGCTGAACACGGGCGATCCCGAAGGCGCGCTCTTCGCGCTGGTCGATGAGCGCACGCGCGTTATCGCGGTGAGTTCAGTGCAGTATGCCAGCGGCCTGCGCATGGACCTGGAGCGTATCGGGGCCTTCTGCCGCGCCCGCGATATCGTCTTCTGCGTCGATGCGATCCAGAGCATTGGCGCGCTGCGGATCGACGTGCAGGCCATCGGTGCCGACGCCGTGGTCGCCGACGGACACAAATGGATGCTGGCGCCGGAAGGCATCGCACTTTTCTACACGAGGCCGGCACTCCGGGAACGGCTGCGACTTCGCCAGTACGGATGGCACATGGTCGAGGAGCACGGCGACTTCGAGCGACGCGAATGGGCCATAGCCCGGGACGCGCGACGCTTCGAGTGCGGCAGCCCCAACATGCTCGGCATCCACGGACTGCTCGCCAGCCTGGAACTGCTGGCCGAAGTCGGGATGAGCGAGGTGGAACGTCGCGTTCTCGCCAACGCCGGACGGTTACGGGAACTGATCGCCGCCTCGGGTGTGCTCGAAACGCTCGGCCCTGTCGATGCCGACCGGCGTTCGGGTATCGTCGTCTTCCGGCGTCCGGGCCACGACCCGCTCGCGCTGCACCGGGCGCTGATGGAGCATGGCGTGCTGTGCGCTCCGCGCGGCGGCGGCGTTCGCTTCTCGCCCCACTTCCACACCCGCGACGGGCATCTGGAGCGCGCTGTGGAACTTGCCTGTCGCCTGTAAGCGATCAGACTTCCGGCTGAGCCGCCTTGTGGAACAGCCGGAAGAAGTTGCGCGTCGTCGCCGCCGCCAGGTGCTCCAGGGAAACGCCGCGCAGTTCGGCGATCCGCTCGGCGACGTGGCGCGTGTAGCCCGGCCGGTTGATCGCGCCGCGGTGGGGTATCGGCGCCAGCCAGGGCGAATCGGTCTCCACCAGGATCCGGTCCTCGGGCAGCGCCATCGCCACCTGGCGGAGATCGCTCGCGCTGCCGAAGGTCACGATGCCGGAAAACGAGATATGGAAGCCGAGTTCGAGTGCCGCGCGGGCGGTCGCCTCGGTTCCGGTAAAGCAATGCAGCACGCCACCCACCTCCTCCGCCCTTTCCTCGCGCAGGATGCGCAGCGTGTCCTCGTCGGCATCGCGCATGTGGATGATGAGCGGCAATCCGGTCTCGCGCGCTGCCCGGATATGGCGCCGGAAGCGATCGCGCTGCCACTCCAGGTCGCCTGAACTGCGGAAACAGTCCAGCCCTGTCTCACCGATGGCGACGATCCGCGCGCTGCTTTCCGCCAGCTCGATCAGTTCTTCCGTCGATGGATCGCGGCCCTCGCGTTCGTTGGGATGCACGCCGACCGAGGCATATACGCCGTCCAGGGCTTCGACGAGCGCAAGCATGGCGGGAAAAGCCTCCAGGGTGACCGAAACGCACAGCATGCCGGTGACCCCGAGCGCGCGCGCCTCGGCGATGACTGCTTCCGGCGTGAACTCCGGCGCGGTTGCGGCGAGCAGGTCGAGATGACAGTGTGAATCGATCAGCATGGCTGGATACCACGCTGCGCGAGTGCTGCGTGCCTCACGGCATTTCCCCCAAAGGTTTAGTCCGAAGAGTCTATTTTTTCTTGACCGTGAACGTCAAATCCAATGAAAATCATCGCCTTTCCGATCGTCACGGCGGGAGGCCGCGCAAGCGGACGGCACTCCTCGACAGCGCGGTTTCGACAGCCAAGACAGGCGGTATCCCTTCCCGATGGAACACAATATCTCGCTGATCTCCACCATCGCCGGCGGCTTCGGTCTGGCGCTCATCTTCGGCTTCATTGCCGAGCGCCTGCGGTTGCCGGCACTGGTCGGCTATCTGCTGGCTGGCATCGTCATAGGCCCCAGCACACCGGGTTTCGTCGCCGACGTCGATATCGCCTCCCAGTTGTCGGAGATCGGCGTCATGCTGCTGATGTTCGGCGTCGGACTGCATTTTTCGCTGGACGATCTGTTGTCTGTCCGCCGCATCGCCCTCCCCGGCGCCGTGGTACAGATGGGGCTCGCCACCGCCCTCGGTACGGCCTTGTGCCTGTCCTGGGGATGGAGCGTTACCGAAGGCTTCGTCTTCGGCCTGTCGCTGTCATGCGCGAGCACGGTGGTGCTGCTGCGTGCGCTCGAGGCGCGGAACATCCTGAACTCGATGAACGGCCGCATCGCGGTCGGCTGGCTGGTGGTGGAGGACCTGGCCACGATCCTTTGCCTGGTGCTGCTGCCGCCGCTCGCGGGGGTGCTGGGAGCGCCGGGAGATGCTGGCACGGAGCCCGGGGATGCCGCTCCGCTATGGCAGACGATCACGCTCACGCTCCTGCAGGTGGGGGCTTTCATTGCGCTGATGCTGATCGTCGGGCGCCGCGTCCTGCCGTGGCTGCTGTGGCAGGTGGCTCGCACCGGATCGCGCGAACTGTTTGCGCTCGCCGTCATTTCCGCGGCCATCAGCATCGCCTACGGCGCCGCGGAGCTGTTCAACGTATCGTTTGCGCTCGGCGCGTTCTTTGCCGGCATGATGATGCGCGAATCCGAATTCAGCCACCGGGCGGCCGAGGAATCTCTGCCGCTGCGCGATGCCTTCGCGGTGCTGTTCTTCGTTGCCGTCGGCATGCTGTTCGATCCGTCGGTGCTCGTCGAACAGCCGCTGCACGTGCTCGGGGTGGTGGCCATCATCATCATCGGCAAGTCCCTGGCCGCCGCCGGCCTGGTCATTGCCTTCCGTTATCCGCTCAATACGGCGATGACGGTCGCCGCGGCGCTGGCGCAGATCGGCGAATTTTCGTTCATTCTCGCCGGCCTGGGACTGTCGCTCGGGCTGATGCCGGCCGAAGGTTTGAGCCTGATTCTGGCAGGTGCGCTGATCTCGATCGCGCTCAATCCCTTCGTCTTCGCATCGATCGCACCGGTCAGCCGCTGGGCGCTGCAGCGCTCCGAACTCGCCCGTCGTCTCGATCGCCGCCAGGATCCCTACGCGGAACTGCCGATGAGCACCGAGCGCAGGTATCTGAAGGGTCAGGTCGTGCTGGTCGGCTACGGCCGGGTCGGGCGGCGCATCGCGCAGGCGCTGGACGCGCGCGGTATCCCGTATGTGGTTGCCGAGCAGAACCGCGAGCTGGTGGAGGATCTGCGCAATCGCGGCGTGGCAGCCGTATCGGGTAATGCGGCCGATCCGATGGTGCTGGTGCAGGCGCACATCGCCGATGCCGCCCTGCTGGTCATCGCTACGCCGGATCCGCTCAATGTGAGGCAGATGGCCGATACTGCTCGCACCCTCAATCCGGCAATCGAAATCGTGCTGCGCACGCACAGTGAGGACGAGAGCCAACTGCTGCAGCAAGACGGCATCGGCACCGTGTTCTTCGGCGAGGAAGAACTTGCCAAGGGCATGACCGCCCACGTGATCGATCGCTTTGCGCCAGCGTTGGCGAAGGAACAGGCCTGAAACCTGCTCACTCGCCCCTGGCTCCGCGTCAGTCCGGTTCGACCACGATCAGCGTGTCACAGGGTAGCCAGTGCAGCAGGCGTGAAGCCGTGCTGCCGAGCAGCGCGTTGATCAGGCCTCTACGCCCGTGCGCGCCCATCGCCACCAGCTCCACGTCATGGTCACGGACGTAACGGGTGAGCACCGTCGCCAGCGCTCCGTGCTCCGTGACCAGTCGCAGACGTTCACGCGCTTCATCAGGCAGATTCAGCCTCGCCAGAAAGGATTGGTACTCTTCCTGCACGTCTCCGGGCGCGCCATGCTCATGCGCGGCGCGGGTCGAAAGCCCGCCGAGCGGCAGCTTGTAGGCGTGGTAGAGCACCACTTCGTGCCGCGGAAACAGCCGCATCGTGGCACGGAGGGCGTCGGCCGAGGAGTCGGAGAAATCGGTGGCGAGCACGATGCGTTGGTATGGTCCACGTACCCGATTGCGCACCACCAGCAAGGGGCGCCGCAACCGGCCCGCCAGGCGTTCGACGGTGCTGCCGAGCAGAAACCGCCCCAGCGTTTCGTTGCGCGCCATGCCGGTCACCACCAGGCCGGCATCCGTCTCGTTCGCCGTGCGCTCGACGGCGTCGGCGACATCGCCCTGCCCGAGCCGGAGATCCGCCTGCACATCGGTCCCTTCGAGGTCGTGCATGAGTTGCTGGTGGGCGATGGTGACCCTGCTCGAGTCATCGTCGCCGGCGGCCCAGGACAGCAAATGATCGGGCGATTGCGGCGGCTCGATGACCTTGAGCGCTGTCAATGCCGCGCCCCATTCAGTGGCGAGCTGCACCGCGCGATCCAGTGCACGGTCGCAGCGGGCGCTGAGATCGGTGGAAAGCAGTACCCGGGCGGGAACTCCGGTCAGCCTGTCGGGTCTGGTCATGGGAATGAGCCTCCAGCGGTTCGGCGATGGGATGACGGCGTGCGTCCGGTACGCCGCAGAAAATACTTTTCCAGTTCGGCGACGATGAACACCAGCAGCCCCGCGCAGATGACCTTGAGCCAATCCCCGGCAGTGAGATCCGCCGAGCCGAAGATCGACTGCATCACGCCGGTATGGGTGAACAGAAGCTGAAGCGGAATGCACGCGGCGATCGCCACCAGAACGTATCGGTTGCCGAGCAGCCCTTCCCGATTGAGCACCGATGCAAAAATGTAACGGCTGTTCAGCAGATAGAACATCTCCGCCAGCACGATCGCATTCACTGCCATGGTGCGCGCGGTCGCCTCATCGGTGCCGTTGCCGAGTTCCCAGAGAAAAAGGCCAAGTGCCCCGGCCATCATCAGGAAGGAGATCAGCGTCACGCGCCAGACGAAGAAGCCGCTCAGCAACGGCTCGCCCGGCGGCCTCGGCCGCCGGCGCATGACATCGGATTCGGCGGGTTCGAACGCCAGCGCCAGGCCGAGGGTGCTGGAGGTCACCATGTTGATCCACAGGACCTGAGCCGGAGTGAGCGGAAGCGTGAATTCGAACAGAATGGCGGCGATGACCACCAGCGCTTCGCCGCCGTTGGTCGGCAGCATGAACAGGATGAACTTGCGGATGTTGTCGTACACCGCGCGGCCCTCGCGCACGGCCGCAGCGATGGTGGCAAAATTGTCGTCCGCGAGCACCATGTCCGAGGATTCCTTGGCCGCCTCGGTTCCCTTCATGCCCATCGCCACACCGACATCGGCACGCTTCAGCGCGGGAGCGTCGTTGACGCCGTCCCCCGTCATGGCCACGACTTCGCCATTGCTTTGCATGGCTCGCACCAGCCTCAGCTTGTGCTCGGGACTGGCGCGGGCAAAGACATCCGCTTCGGTCACCAGGCGGCGCAACTCCGCGTCGTCCAGCTCATCCAGTTCCGCGCCGGCGACGGCGCGATGTCCGGAGTTGCCGATGTTGAGCCTGGCGCCGATGGCCCGGGCGGTGATGAGATGATCGCCCGTGATCATCTTCACCTCGATACCGGCGCGGTGACACTCGCGCACCGCCAGAATGGCTTCCTCGCGGGGCGGATCGATGATTCCGGCAAGCGCAAGCATCGTATAGCCGCCGGCGTCCACATCCCCCATCTGCAGCCCTTGTCTGGACCCTGGGGCGCGTTTGCAGGCGATGGCGAGGAGGCGCAGGCCATGGGCTGCGGTGTTCTCGGCCAGGGTGCGCCAGTGTTCGATATCGAAGGAAGGCTGCTCTTCATCCGTCACATCGTGCATCTGGTGTGCGCAGATATCGAAGATGCGTTCGGGGGCGCCCTTGATGAAGATCCAGCGGCCAGCGTCCGGATCGCTGTGACTGGTCGCCATGAAGCGGTTCTCGGATTCGAATGGAATCGAATCCAGCCGTGGCCAGCGTCCGCTCTCCTGCTCATGCTCCAGGCCGATCTTGCTGCCAAGAACCAGCAGCGCGCCCTCCGTGGGGTCGCCTTCGACCTGCCACAGGCTTCCTTCCTGGCGCATCCGCGCATCGTTGCACAGCACACCCGCCCGGACGGCGAGTGCGAGGACGCGGTGGTCTTCGATCGCCACCGGCCGGCCGTCGACACTGATGCTGCCCACCGGCTCATAGCCGGTGCCACTGACATCGAAAGACTGATCGGAGGTGACCATGCGCTGCACAGTCATCTCGTTGCGAGTGAGTGTTCCAGTCTTGTCTGAGCAGATGATGGTTACGGAACCCAGCGTTTCTACCGCCGGCAGCAGGCGGATGATGGCGTTGCGACGCGCCATGCGCTGCACGCCCAGCGCCAGGGTCACGGTCATGATTGCAGGCAACCCTTCCGGGATCGCCGATGCCACCAGCGCGACCACCATCATGAACATCTCGCCCGCCGAGTGACCGCGTCCCAGCGTGCCAAGCGCGAAGGTGGCAACGCCGATCGCAAGGATGACCAGCGCCAGGACGCGACCGAAGCGGTCGATCTGACGCAGCAGCGGGGTGGTAATGCTGGCGATATCGGACAGCATGCGGTCGATGCGTCCGATCTCGGTATGGGCGCCCGTGGCGACGACGATACCCCTGGCCTGGCCGTAAACCACCACGGTTCCCGAATAGACCATACTGCGGCGGTCGCCGAGCGGCGCGTCTCCGGCGACAGCGTCGGCGGCTTTGGACACGGCCTGGGATTCGCCGCTGAGGGCGGCTTCGTCCACCCGCAGCGACTTGACGGTGATCAGACGGATGTCTGCGGGCACCCGATCGCCCGAGGCCAGCAGCACCTGGTCTCCCGGCACCAGATCAGCCGCATCGATCTCTCGCCGGCGCCCGCCGCGTACCACGGTTGCCCGCGGCGACAGCATGTTGCGGATCGCGTCCAGCGCGTTCTCCGCCTTCCCCTCCTGAATGAACCCGATGATGGCGTTGATGACTACCGCGGCGAGCAGTACCGAGGTGTCTATCCAATGCTCCAGGAAGGCGGTGATTACAGCTGCGCCCATCATCAGATAGAGCAGAATGTTGTTGAACTGCATGAGGAAGCGCACGAGCGGACCGCGTGTCTTCGCGCGCTTGAGGCGGTTGGGACCATAGCGGTGGCGGCGCTCGTGGGCTTCGGCCCTGTCGAGCCCGCCGGAGCCGGAGCCGAGCCGCTCGGCCACGTCTGCCGGGGGCATGGCGTGCCAGCGTTCGTCGCCGCGGATGACACCAGGCTGCGTGTCGGGCGAATCGCTATCGGTCGGGAAAGGAGTCACGATCGCTGCGGACAGCCGAAGGTCGGGGAGTGGACAGGTTCACCCGATTGTATCGGGCGCGGTCCGGGCCGTCCAACTGGCTCGAGGAGCCCGGCGCTCCGGAACTACATGGTATGGGTCATGCGGTCCGACTTGAGTGCGCCGGCCAGATAGGTCTCGATCTTGTTGCGCACCACGTCCCCGTCCTTGTCGGTGAACTGGACGCCGATGCCTGGCACGAAGTGACCCTGGGCATCCTTGGGATTGATCCACGCGACCCGACCGACCACCGGAAGTTTCTCGGTCTCTTCCATGAGGGTGAGCAGAATGAAGACTTCGTCGCCCAACTCGTACTGCTTGCCGGTCGGAATGAAGATGCCGCCGCCCTTGAGGAAGGGAATGTATGCGGAATAAAGCGAACCCTTATCCTTGATGGCGAGAGAGAGGATACCCTGGCGCGCGCCGCTTGCGGGTGGTGTCCCCGCTCCGTTTGCCTTGTCCTCGCTCATGGTTGCGATACATACCTCATCAGGAATCGAATCGGAACGCCTGGCGCTCCATCACCGCGGGGCGATCCGCCCCGCTGCCGCCGACCAGGCGATGAGCACATCCTCCAGGAGCAGCTGGGCATTGCTCTGTCCCTCGACGAGGCGCAGGGCCTTCTCCGTCTGCCGCAGGGTTCGGTGCAGCTCATCGGCCGGAATCGCCCGAGCCAGGCGCCGCAGGCGCTCTTCGCAGCCGGCGCCGGCGATATGGGCCGGAGTCGAGCCCGCATCCAGCCGGAGCATGTCGGCCAGCCAATGGTATAGCCAATATAGCGATTCGCGGGCTCCGAACTTTAACCAGCCGGCGGCGATACTGACCGGATCGGAGCGCCCCTGGGCAAGGTCCTCGAGCTCGCCGAGCATCGCTTCCCGCCGGGCCAGGCCCTCCTTGCCCGCCAGTTCGGCGGCGGCGAGCGGACTGCCCCCGGTCAGCGCCAGCAGCAGCAGGGGATCGGCGCCCTCGGGACACCGCTCCGCCAGCCATGACACGGCGGAATCGCTGGCAGGCGGCACGCAACGCAGCCGCTGGCAGCGGCTGATCACGGTGGCCGGCAGACGACTCGGATGTTCGGTCACCAGAAGCAGCAGACCGCTCTCCATCGGCTCCTCAAGAGTCTTCAGCAAGGCATTGGCCGCATTGATATTCATCCGATGCGCATCGCGAATGACGACGATTCTCCGGCCGCCCTGCCGATGAGGCGTCAGACTGAGGAAGTGACACAGATCCCGGACCTGATCGACGCCAATGCTGCCTTTATCGCGGTCAGGGCGACCATCGGCTGCCGGTTCGCACCAGTACAGATCGGGATGGGAGTCGGCGCGCAGCAGCGTACAGGCATCGCAGTTGCCGCAGGCCATGCCGCGGTCCGCCTTCCGGCACAGCAGACCCTCGGCCAACATGCGCGCAAAGTGCGCCTTGCCGAGTCCGGCCGGTCCGTGGATCAGGTAGGCATGCGGCATGCGGCCGGCATCGGCCGCTGCCCGCACCCGCGCCCACAGATCGCCCTGCCAGGGCAGCGGTTCGTTCAGGCCGCTGGATTCGCGCTCAGCCAATCTTCGAGCACCTCCCTGAGTTGGTCCTGCACCGCTTCCAGGGGCGCCGCAGCGTCTATCACCCGGAAACGCCTGGGATCCCTGGCGGCGAGATCGAGATAGCGCGCTCGCACGCGTTCGAAGAATTCGCCGCGCTCGCGCTCGAAGCGGTCCGGCTCGGCCCGCTCTCCCGCCCGGGTCAGGCCCTGTTCGACAGGCAGATCGAGCAGCAGGGTGAGGCCGGGCGCGAAATCGCCGTGCACCCACTGCGCGAGCTGGGCAATGCGCGCCGCATCGATGCCACGACCGCCGCCCTGGTAGGCAAAGCTGGCATCGGTGAAGCGGTCGCAGAGCACCCACTTGCCCGCCGCCAGCGCTGGCCGGATCAACCGATCCAGATGCTCGGCCCTGGCCGCGAACATGAGCAGCAGTTCGGTATCCGGCGCCATGCCCTCGGTCCGCTGTTCGAGCAGCAGGTCGCGGATCTGCTCGCTGAGCACGGTACCGCCCGGCTCACGGGTGGTGATCACCTCCCGTCCCCCGCGTTCGAGCAGTTCGCGGATGAAGCGCAGATTGCTGCTCTTGCCCGCCCCCTCCACTCCTTCCACGGTAATGAAACGTGGATTGGCGGTTCCGGATGTTTTCATGGCAGCACCTCGTCGGACATGCCGAGCTGATACTTGCGCACGGCCCGTTCGTGCGTCTCCAGCGTACTTGAGAAATAATGGGTTCCATCTCCGCGGGATACGAAGAATATCTCATCTCCGTCCTGCGGATTCACGGCGGCCATCAGCGATTCGGCGCCGGGCAGCGCGATCGGCGTCGGCGGCAGGCCGCGGCGGGTGTAGGTATTGTAGGGCGTGTCGCGGCGCAGGTCGCGGGTGCGCAGACGTCCGCCATATTCCTCGCCCAGTCCGTAGATCACCGTGGGATCGGTCTGCAGACGCATGTTCAGCTTCAGCCTGCGGATGAAGACGCCCGCGATGCGCTCCCGTTCCTCCGGCGCGCCGGTCTCCTTCTCGATGATCGAAGCCAGGATGAGCGCCTCATAGGGCGTGGCGAGCGGAAGATCCGGCGTGCGCTGCGACCAGGCATGTTGCAGACGGATTTCCATGGCTTCGTGAGCGCGCTGCAACAGGGTGACATCGCTGGTGCCGGAAATGAACTGGTAGGTGTCGGGAAAGAACCGGCCTTCCGGATGCTCGCCCGGATACCCGAGTTCCGCCATGATCGCCTCGTCGCTCAGTCCGGGCGGGAGCAGGGATGTGATCTTGTCGTGCCGCTGGACCGCTGTCAGGAGCTGGCGGAAGGTCCAGCCTTCGGGGACGGTGAGCGTGTAGCGCATCACCTCCCCGCGCGTCAGCTGGTCGAGCAGCTCGGCCGGCAGCATCCCGGGACGCAATTGGTACTCCCCCGCCACGATGCTGTCCGCACCGCCGCGCCAGCGCGCATACCAGACCAGGAAGCGGGGATTCTCCAGGTGGCCACGCGCCGCCAGGTCGCGGCTTACCGCGATCAGACCCGCGCCGGGTGCGACGACATAGCTGCGCGGTTCGTCGATTCCGCGCAAGGGCGTGTTCAGGAAGCTCTGAAAGTCCATCAGCAGCCAGCCGAGCGCGAAGCTGCCGGCGAGGATCACGGCGCCCAGGATCCGGCTCGCGCTGAAACCGCGGACGCTCATGGAAGCTCCTCTCCGTCATTGCCGGAGCCCAGCGCGGGCGCGAGCGTGAACGGGGCCAGGGCGCGGGCGAAGCGCAGGGCGATCGGTCCCGGCGCACGAATCGGCCCGCTGCCGACCCGCGATACCGGCAGCACGCCGAAGAGCGCGTTGCTGAGGAATACCTCATCAGCGCTGGCCAGATCTTCCGGGGCGACACAGCCCTCTTCCATCCGCAGCCCCGACTCCCGCGCCAGCTTCCGCACCTTCTCGCGCATGACCCCGGCCACGCCGCATTCGCTTACCGCCGGCGTGCGCAGCTCCGTGCCGCGGCACAGGAAGACGTTGCTCATCGTGCCGTCGACGATCCGCCCTTCGCGATTCATCATCAGACCCTCGAAGATTCCGGGATCGGTCCACTCGTCGCGGGCAAGCACCTGCTCGAGGCGATTGAGATGCTTGATTCCGGCGAGCGCCGGATTGCTGCCAAGACGCATCGTGCACAGGCGTACCGCCACCCCATCGCGCCACCATGCCTCGCTCCACACCGGCGGACGGTAGAGCAGCAGGAGCCGCGTCGGGCGTACGGCGCCGTGGTTGATGCGATAGCCGCGCGGACCGGGGCCACGGGTCAATATCAGCTTCAGCACGCCGCGCTCGATGCCCTCACACAGCCGGCCGGCCTCGGCACGCAGCCGGGCGGTGTCCGGCAGCGGCAACTGCAGGGCCGCGCAACCGGCGGCGAGGCGGCGCATGTGGCTGTCCCAAAGCGGCATCGCGCCTTCGCGCACCGCCAGCGTCTCGAACAGCCCGTCTCCGTAATGTAGCCCGCGATCGCGGACATCACAGCCGGTCCCCTGCCCGCCATCGATGAGCGCGCCGAGCAGTTCGCCTGCCGTTGGATCAGTCCGCATCGGAAAACACCCGCAACAGGCCACGCGCCTTGGCCCGCGTTTCATCGAGTTCCCGCTCCGCATCGGAATCGGCTACGATGCCGGCGCCGGCGCGCAGCGAAATCCGTGAGTCCGTCCGTACCAGGGTGCGGATCAGGATATTGAAGTCCATGTCGCCGTTGCGATCGAGATATCCGAGTGCGCCGGTATAGGCGCCGCGGGGAGTCCGCTCCAGCGCGGCGATGATCTCCATGCAGCGGACCTTGGGGCAGCCGGTGATCGTTCCCCCGGGAAACAGTGCGCCGATCACCTGACCGGGCGTGGTGTCGTCACGCAATCGTCCGCGCACATTGGACACGATGTGATGGACATGGGCATAGGTTTCGACCGTCATCAGCTCATCGACGACGACCGATCCGGGAACGCACACGCGGCCGAGATCATTGCGCTCGAGATCGATGAGCATGATGTGTTCGGCCCGCTCCTTGGGATGCGCGAGCAGCGCATCGATCAGGGCGCGATCCTCCTCCGCGTCGCGGCCGCGAGGATGGGTGCCGGCGATGGGCCGCGTTTCCACCACGCCATCACGCACGCTGAACAGCCGCTCGGGCGAGGAACTGAGCAGTGTTGCTTCGCCGAGGCGCGCGAGTGCCGCGAATGGGCCGGGGTTGCAGCGCCGCAAGCGGGCGTAGATATCCGCATCGTCCGCCTCGCCCCGCAGGACGGCGCGCCATTCCCGCGAAAGATTGACCTGAAAGACATCGCCTGCCGAGATGTGCCGGCGAACCTGCCGCACGCCCGCGGTGAAGCGAT
Organism: Gammaproteobacteria bacterium; assembly: GCA_034002745.1. Classification (GTDB taxonomy): domain Bacteria; phylum Pseudomonadota; class Gammaproteobacteria; order SZUA-140; family SZUA-140; genus JAITWN01. The sequence continues at coordinate 2,689 of JAVEZY010000019.1, read as the reverse complement.
CCGCATCGTCTTCCCTGATTTCTTCGACGCGAATCGCCGACTGGCCGGCAATCGGCGCCGCCCGCCGCAGATCCTCCCGCATCGTCCGCGCCAATTCCTCGCGGCCGGGCTCGGCGACCACCCTCGTGCTGCCAAGCAGACGGTCGTGAATGATCGCGGCTGGACAGCGCAGGGCATCGGCAACCGGCAAGGCGCCCGGCACCACCTCGCCATAGGCTTCCCGGAAGGCGGCATGCAGACGCGGCTCGATCTCGCCGGCGAGTTCGTAGCCGAGAAACACCAGCCAGCCGCCGTGGAAAGGCCATTCACCCTCCGCTTCATTCCGCGGCAGGCGCAGCGACTTCCACCACTGATCGAGGGTGTCGAGGAATCGGCCGCCGGGCGCCGGCGCGATGCCGTCGCCATGCAGCGTGCCATCGGCAAGGAGCGCGAGGTGCTCTCCGCTGGCGGCAAACAGGATGTCGAAACGCGCTCGCGCCGGCTCCCCGCCTCCACTCTCGAGCAGACAGGGATAGCGAACCGGATCGAGCCGGTGCAGCGCGAGCAGATCGGGAGATGCGGACAAGACGGGCTGGCTCCGCCCGCCGTTCAGCGCAGCCGGCTGAACACCAGAGTGCCGTTGGTGCCGCCGAAGCCGAATGAGTTGGACATGGCGACGTCGATCTTCATTTCGCGAGCCTGATTGGGAACGTAGTCCAGGTCGCACTCGGGATCGGGAGTGTTCAGATTGATCGTCGGCGGTGCGACCTGATCTCGAATCGCCAGGATCGAAAATATGGCCTCGATGCCGCCCGCCGCGCCGAGCAGGTGTCCGGTCATGGACTTGGTCGAACTGATCGCAACGCGATAGGCGTGATCGCCGAATGCCGCCTTGAGGGCGATGGTTTCCGCGCGATCGCCCGCGGGCGTCGAAGTGCCATGCGCATTGACGTAGTCCACGGCATCGGCCGCGATGCCGGCATTGCGCAGCGCGTTGAGCATGCAACGGCTCGCTCCGCTGCCGTCCTCGGGCGGCGAGGTCATGTGATAGGCGTCCCCGCTCATGCCGTAACCGATCAGTTCGCCATAGATGCGCGCGCCACGCGCGCGGGCATGCTCGTACTCCTCCAGCACCAGCACGCCGGCGCCATCGCTCAGCACGAAGCCGTCGCGATCGGCGTCCCAGGGCCGACTGGCGGCCGCGGGGTCATCGTTGCGGGTGGACAGGGCGCGAGCCGCGGCGAAACCGCCCAGGCCGGTCGGCGAGGTCGCCATCTCGGCGCCGCCCGCGACCATGACGTCGGCATCTCCATACTCGATGATGCGAGCCGCATCGCCGATGTTGTGCGTGCCGGTCGAGCAGGCGGTGACCACCGCAATGTTCGGTCCGCGCAGGCCGCATTGAATCGAAAGGTTGCCCGAGATCATGTTGATGATGTTGCTCGGGACGAAGAAGGGCGACAGCTTGCGCGGACCGCCCTGCAGATAGGCTTCATGCCCCTTCTCGATGCCGGGCAGACCGCCGATGCCCGAGCCGATCGCTACGCCGATGCGATCGGCATTGCTGTCGGTGACCTCGAGTCCGGAGTCGGCAAGCGCCTGCATGCCGGCGGCGACGCCGTAATGGATGAACGGATCCATCTTGCGGGCGTCCTTGGCCGAAATGTAGGCCGTGACATCGAAATCCTTGACCGTGCCGCCAAAGCGCGTGGAGAACGAGGAAGTGTCGAACAGCGTGATGGGAGCGATGCCGCTCCTGCCCGCCAGGATGTTCTTCCAGGACTCCTCGACGTTGAGTCCGACCGGACTCACCATCCCCAGGCCGGTGATGACGACGCGTCTCTTCATGGTATGCAGTACCGTTCTTCAGTTGCCGTTGATGCCGGGCACAGGTCCGACACCGTCAAACGCAGCCGCATTCCCGCCGCATGTGTGCCGGCACAAACCCGGCGGACATGCGGCGGAAAGTCGTTGGAACGAAAACGGTTGGACGGGCGAGATCGGAAATGCGGTTGGCCATTCGGAACGGGACACCGTCGTGGCCTCTCCTGAAAGCGCCGATCCCTCGGCCTGGCCGAAAGCCGCAATCAGGCCTGCTTGTTCGAAGTAATGAAGTCGATTGCCTGCTGGACGGTGGTGATCTTCTCCGCTTCTTCGTCGGGAATTTCACACTCGAACTCTTCTTCAAGAGCCATCACCAGTTCGACGGTGTCCAGCGAATCGGCGCCGAGATCGTCAACGAAGGAGGCTTCGCGAGTGACTTCCTCTTCCTTGACCCCCAACTGTTCAACAACGATCTTCTTGACGCGTTCTTCGATGCTATCGCTCATGGTACCGATTTCCTCCCTCGAGAAATACGCTTGCAGCAAGTGGCTGCGAAGCGGGTATTTTATTTAAAACCTGCAAGGGACGCCAGATAAATCAGCGCCTGCCGGCAGGGCGTCCGGATTCTACAATAGGTCCCAGAAAATAACCACTTAAGCCATGTACATTCCGCCGTTCACGTGTATCGTTTCGCCGGTGATGTAGCTGGCGACCGGCGAAGCAAGGAACCCGACGCAGGCAGCGACCTCTTCCGGACGGCCAAGCCGGCCCGCCGGGATCTGCTGCAGGAGATGCTCGTGCTGCGCATCGCCGAGGCCGCGCGTCATGTCGGTATCGATGAAACCGGGCGCCACCACGTTCACGGTGATGCCGCGGGTGGCGATCT
>JAVEZY010000018.1:0-47827 GCA_034002745.1 Gammaproteobacteria bacterium | reverse complement strand
TCCTTGAGACCGTGACCGGTCAGCGTGCAGACTATCCGGCTGCCTGCCGGAATGCGGCCACTCTTCAGATCGCGCAGCGCTCCGGCTACCGAGATCGCCGATGCCGGCTCGCAGAAGATCCCCTCCTTCTCGGTGAGCAGCTTCTGTACCTGCAGGATCTCTTCATCGCCGAATTCGTCGAACCAGCCTTTCGATTCGCGATGCACTTCCCAGGCCTTGTCCCAACTCTGCGGGTGACCGATGCGGATCGCGGTGGCGATGGTCTCGGGATGGTCGACCATGTGACCGCGCAGGAAGGGCGCCGAGCCCGCGGCCTGATAGCCCGCCATCACCGGCAGGCGCTTGGCCAATCCGGCCTGGTGGTATTCGCTGTATCCCATCCAGTAGGCGGTGATGTTCCCGGCGTTGCCGACCGGCAGGCAGTGATAGTCCGGCGCATCGCCCAGCTCCTCGACGATCTCGAAGGCGGCCGTCTTCTGCCCCTGCAGGCGATACGGATTGATCGAGTTGACGATGGTGAGGGGCGCCTGCTCGCCGACCTGCTTCACCAGCGCCATGCCGGCATCGAAGTTGCCCTTGATCTGGATCACGACGGCGCCGTGCATCATCGCCTGCGCCAGCTTGCCCAGCGCGATCTTGCCGTCAGGGATGAGCACGAAGGCGGTGATTCCCGCCCTGGCCGCATAGGCTGCCGCCGCCGCGGAGGTGTTGCCGGTCGACGCGCAGATGATGGCGCGACTGCCCTCCTCCACCGCGCGCGTGACCGCCATGGTCATGCCACGATCCTTGAAGGAACCGGTGGGATTGAGCCCTTCGTACTTGACGTACATCTCGGCCTCGACCCCGGCAGCCTCCGGCAGGTTGTGCAGGCGAATGAGCGGCGTATTGCCTTCGCCCAGACTCACCGGACGGGTGTTCGGACCGACCGGCAGGCGGTCACGGTATTTTTCGATCAGGCCGGTATAGCGGGTGGATGACATAGGGGCACCAGGGGAAAGTGAAAAGTTGAAAGTTGAAAGAGGAAAGACAAAAGATGAAAGATGAAAGTAGCGATACAGTGCCTTGCTTTCATCTGTTCACTTTGCGCTTTCCTCTGGCGAAATTACTTCATTGCCTCCACCCGTATCCGCTTCACCTTTCCGGAGATCGTCTCCAGGGCTTCGATACGGCGGATGGCTTCGTTCATGTGGCGTTCGACGATGCGGTGAGTAAGCATGATGATGGTCACTTCGCTGGCGTCGGCGGCGGGCTCCTTCTGGACTACCGCTTCGATGCTGATGCCCTGCTCGGCGAGGATGCGGCAGACATCGGCGAGCACACCGGGCCGATCGGCTGCGCGCATGCGCAGATAATAGGCGGTCTCCACGGCATCGATCGGCAGCACCGGCATGTCGGACAGCTGGTCGGGCTGGAACGCCAGGTGCGGAACACGATTCTCGGAATCGACGGTAAGCGTACGGGTGACATCGACGAGGTCGGCGATCACCGCGGATGCGGTGGGTTCGCGCCCGGCGCCGGCGCCGTAATACAGCGTCGGGCCGACGGCATCGCCCTGCACCAGCGCCGCGTTCATCACGCCGTCGACATTGGCGATCAGGCGGCGGAACGGAATCATTGTGGGGTGCACCCGCAGCTCCACGCCATCGCCGTTGCGCCGGGTCAGGCCGATGTGCTTGATACGGTAGCCGAGTTCCTCGGCATAGGCCACATCCTCGCCGGAGATCCCGGAGATGCCTTCGGTGTACACCCGATCGAACTGCAGCGGAATGCCGAAAGCGATGGAAGCGATGATGGTCAGCTTGTGAGCGGCGTCTATGCCCTCGACGTCGAAGGTCGGGTCGGCCTCGGCGTAGCCGAGCCGCTGCGCTTCCGCCAGTACATCCTCGAAACTGCGGCCCTTGTCGCGCATTTCGGTGAGGATGAAGTTGGTGGTGCCATTGATGATGCCGGCCACCCACTCGATGCGATTGGCGGCAAGACCCTCGCGCAGCGCCTTGATGATCGGAATGCCGCCGGCCACCGCGGCCTCGAAGGCGATCATCACCCCGCGCTCGTGCGCGGCGGCGAACAGTTCGTTGCCATGCCGGGCGATGAGCGCCTTGTTCGCGGTGACGACGTGCTTGCCCTGCTCAATGGCGCGCAGCACCAGTTCGCGCGCCGGGTCGTAGCCGCCGATCAGCTCGACGACGATATCGATGTTCGGATCATCGACGACCGCGAAGGCATCCTGACTGATGCGGATGTCCGCGGCATCCACTCCCGGGAAGGAAGTTTCGCGCGCGGCCGCATGCGTGATCTCTATGCCGCGGCCGGCGCGCCGCGAGATCTCGTGCTGGTTGCGGCGCAGCACGTTGACCACGCCGCCGCCGACCGTGCCCAATCCGAGCACACCCACCCTGACCGGCTTCAGCGCGCTCATGCCGAAGCCACCTTCAGGCTGAGATCCTTGCGCAGCATCTGACGGATGCCACGCACCGCCTGGCGCGTACGATGCTCGTTCTCGATGAGGCCGAAGCGCACATGGTCATCGCCGTATTCGCCGAAGCCGATGCCCGGGGACACCGCGACCTTGGCATCCTGCAGCAGCTTCTTGGCGAACTCCAGCGAACCGAGGTGACGATACTGCTCCGGAATCGGCGCCCACACGAACATCGTCGCCTTCGGCTTCTCCACCTGCCAGCCAGCGGCATTGAGGCCGTCGCAGAGCACGTCGCGACGCACGCGATACATTTCCGAGATCTCTTCGACGCAGTCCTGCGGGCCTTCGAGCGCGGCAATGGCCGCGACCTGGATGGGCGTGAACATGCCGTAGTCCAGGTACGACTTGATGCGCGCCAGCGCCGACACCAGCGTGGGATTGCCGACCATGAAGCCGACGCGCCAGCCCGGCATGTTGTAGCTCTTCGACAGCGTGTAGAACTCGACCGCCACCTCCTTGGCGCCAGGCACCTGGAGGATGGACGGCGCCTTGTAGCCGTCGAATGCGATGTCGGCATAGGCCAGATCGTGCACGACCCAGACCTCGTGCTCGCGCGCCACTTGCACCACCTTCTCGAAGAAGGAAAGATCGACGCACTGCGTGGTCGGATTGCCCGGGAAATTGAGCACCAGCATCTTGGGCTTGGGCCATGAATCACGGATCGCCTTCTCGAGTTCCTCGAAGAAGTCGACACCCGCAACCATCGGCACATGGCGGATGTCGGCGCCCGCAATCACGAAGCCATAGGGATGCACCGGATAGGCCGGGTTCGGCACCAGCACCGCATCGCCGGGTCCGACGGTGGCGAGCGCCAGGTGCACCAGGCCCTCCTTCGAGCCGATGGTGACGATCGCCTCGCTCTCCTGATCGAGGTCGACGTCGAATTTCTGCTTGTACCAGCGGCATATCGCCCGCCGCAGGCGGGGAATGCCACGCGACACCGAATAGCGGTGGGTGCCTTCGCGCTGGGCGACTTCGATCAGCTTGTCGACGATGTGCGCCGGCGTGGGCTGATCGGGATTGCCCATGCCGAAGTCGATGATGTCCTCGCCCCGGGCTCGCGCCTTGGCTTTCAAATCGTTGACGATATTGAAGACATACGGCGGCAGGCGCTTGATTCTCGCGAAATCGTCTTTCATTTCTGGGGCGTTTCCGGAAACGGTAAATAGTGGTCTATTATCGGATCATCCTCCGGTTACAGGCAAGCGTGTGCCCGCTTCGCCGCCCGACTTTCGTGAGGTAAGCTAGTATCTTCGCGAAAAGGGAGCCCGCATGCAGATCAACCGCGACAGCGACGCAAACAGCTACGGCATCCTGTCCTATGACGCCGGGGAGGTGACCGTGCTCATCCCGCGGCGCTTCGATCCGGAAGCGGGCAGCAGGACGGCTGGGGACATATCCACTCCGGCCGGCGTCATGCGCCGGGAAACCCTGCGGCGCAGCCTGCTGATCATGCCCGAAATGCTCATCCCCGACTGGGCGCCCCAACGCTGGGAAGACCTGGATTCCGCGCACTTCGACATGCTCATCGACTATGCTCCCGAGGTCGTCCTGTTCGGCGCCGGCGCGCGGCTGCGCCACCCCCCGCCCCGACTGTACGCCGGACTGACAAGCCACGGTATCGGCGTCGAGGTGATGGACACCGGCTCGGCGTGCCGCACCTACAACTTCCTCATGACCGACCGGCGCAAGGTCCTCGCCGCCCTGCTCATGATCGACAGCGACGCCTGACCGGGCGGGCAAGGCAAGAGGGGACGGTCTGCAGCAGGGTGAACGGAGGGGACTGTCCCTCGTGGACTGCCGCCCCTTTTCCCCTATCTCGGCAGGTACTGGACCGGATCGACCGGCGAGCCGTCCAGGCGAATCTCGAAGCGGAGCTTGACCTCCTGGGCTCCGGTGCCGCTGTCGCCCATTTCGGCGATCTGCTGTCCCGCCCGCACGCTGGCGCCTTCGGCCACCAGCAGACGCTGATTGTGGGCATAGGCGCTCAGATAGCGATCGTTGTGCTTGATGATGAGCAGATTGCCGTAATGCGGAATGCCGGCGCCACTGTAGACCACCCGCCCATCGGCGGCGGAACGCACCGGTTCGCCGCGCCGTCCCCGAAACTCCAGGGCCTTGTCTGCCGTGCTCACCGTCACGTCCCTGCGCGCACGCGCATTGAGCACGGGCCACTGCCAGGCGGCCACCGCAGCAGTCGCGCCGCCCGGCCGGGCGGGCGCGACCGGCGGCGGCTTCGATGCTGCCGGCGGGGGTGAAAGCGGGATTACCACGGCGCCGGACGGACGCGGCTGCGCCGGCGCCGATGCCCCTGCCGCTGGCCGGGACGGCGCCGCCGCACGGTCCCTGGCTGCGGCCAGTCGCTCGCCATGCGTCGGTGGCCGGGGCGGCGCGACGCGCAATTCCTGCCCCGGCTTCAGCCTGTAGGGCGGCGCGATCCGGTTCCAGCGCGCGACATCGCGATAGTCCTGCTGATAGCGAAAGCTGACCGAATACAGCGTGTCTCCCTTCTCCACCAGATGGTAGACATGGCCACCGCAGCCGGAGAGCATCAGCGCGCAGAGCAGTGCCAGGACCGACGGGGTCAGACCCCGTTCCCCTCGGCTTCCGGATCGAAACTGCGCCGGCTGCAAATGGGGTCTGACCCCATATCGAGCGCCGGGGTCAAACCGCGTTCTTTTCCACGACTTCCCGATCAAAACCATCCCGGCTGCAAATGGGGCCTGACCCCACATCCGCTGATCACCGCAGCAGCAGATACAACACGACCAGTGCCGCGACCACGAGCCAGCCGACGATGTCGACATAGCGCCGCAGATAGGGTTCCACCCGCGCGCCACCCCAGCGCATCAGCGCGGCGACGAGGAAGAAGCGCGCGCCGCGTCCGATCAGCGAGGCCAGGATGAAGGGCGCGAGCGCCATCGCGACAGCGCCTGCTGCGATGGTGAATACCTTGTACGGAATGGGAGAAACGCCAGCCAGGAATATCACCCATACGCCCCAGGCATCGAACCAGTCGCGCGCCGCGAGATAGGCATCCCAATGTCCGAGGCGGTGCAGCAGGGGTTCGACCGCCTGGAATGCGAACATCCCGATCAGATATCCGAGCACGCCCCCGACGACCGATGCGATGGTCGTCAGACTGGCCAGGAACCACGCGCGCTCCGGCCGCGCGAGCACCATGGGCACGAGCATCACATCCGGAGGAATGGGGAAGAAGGACGACTCGGCGACGCTCAGTCCACCCAAGTACCAGGGCGCACGGGGATGTCGCGCCCATCCCAGCACCTTGTCGTAGAGAATGGTGAACAGGCGCATCAACGATCGCCGGACAGCATCGGCACGAAAGTGACCGGCTCCAGTTCTTCCTGCACATAACCTTCCGGCGTGCGCGTGATGGCGAGCAGGGTCTGCGTCGCGGTGCCGCGCGGCATGACCAGCCGCCCGCCGAGCGCGAGCTGGTGCAGAAAGGAAACCGGAATCTCGGCCGGGGCGGCGGCGGCGATGATGCCGTCGAATGGCGCCTGCTCCGGCCAGCCGTTCGCGCCGTCGCCATGACGGGTGGTGATATTGAGCAGCCTGAGGCGGTGAAAGCGCCAGCGCGCGCGCGTCAGCAGGGCATCGATGCGCTCGATGGTATATACCGCATCGGCCAGGCGCGCGAGAATCGCCGTCTGGTACCCTGAGCCGGTGCCGATCTCCAGCACCCTGCCCAGCGATTGCCGCCCCTGCAGCAGCGTCTCGGTCATGCGCGCGACCATGTACGGACTGGAGATGGTCTGGCTGAAGCCGATGGGCAGCGAAGTATTCTCATAGGCGCGGCTCGCCAGGGCCTCATCGACGAAACGGTGGCGCGGCAACTCCTTCATGATCTCCAGCACGAGATCACTGCGTATACCCTGCGCCCGCAGCGCTTCGATGAGCCGGGCACGGGTGCGCAGCGAGGTCATCCCGATGCCTTCATGCCGCTTTTCGACGCTCAAATTTCTAGATTCTCCATCCAGCTTCGCAGCACGTCGAGAGCGAAGTGGCGCGTCAGATCGACCTGCAGGGGTGTCACCGACACGTATCCTTCCCTGATGGCATGGAAGTCCGTTCCCGGGCCAGCATCCTGCTCCGCGCCCGAAGCCCCGATCCAGTAGATCGGGTTACCACGGGGATCGGTTGATTTTATCACCGGCTCGGCCTTGTGGCGGAATCCGAGCCGCGTCACACGAAAGCCGCCGATATCGGCCCATGGACGGTCAGGCACGTTGACATTGAGGATGAGATCGCGCGGCAGACGCTCCCGTTGCAGACGCTGGACGATGCAGCGTACAGCCTGCAGCGCCGACTCGTAATAGAACGGCTTGCGCCCGGCGAGCGACACCGCGATGGCGGGATATCCGAGGAACCTCCCCTCCACCGCCGCCGCCACCGTGCCAGAATAGATGACATCGTCGCCCAGATTGGCGCCGTTGTTGATGCCCGAGATCACGATGTCCGGTTCGTTCTCGAGCAGGCCGGTGATGGCCAGGTGAACGCAGTCGGTCGGCGTGCCGTTCACGCGCACGAAGCCGTTCTCGGCCTGCACCGCACGGATCGGCCGATCGAGGGTAAGGGAGTTGCTGGCGCCGCTGCGATCCCGGTCGGGCGCGACCACGACCACATCACCGAGATCGGTCAGCCCCCCCGCCAGACAGCCCAGTCCGGGGGCCAGGTAACCGTCGTCGTTGCTGAGCAGGATCCTCATGCGAGCCCTGCCCCCGCCCTCAGCTCACGGCTGCGGCGCACAGAGCCATGAGGGCGGCGGGATAGATTCCCAGGGCGAGCACGACCAGCCCGTTCGCGCTCAGCACTGCGCGCACATCCACCGCCGCGGTCACCGGCGAGGTATCGTCCGGCTTCTCGAAGTACATGTACTTCACCACGCGCAGATAGTAGGCGGCGCCGATGACGGAGAAGATGACGGCGTACACCGCCAGCCACACCATGCCGATATCCACCACCGCGCGCAGCACGGCGAGCTTGGCATAGAAGCCGACCGTCGGCGGAATGCCTGCTGTCGAGAACATGATGATCAGCATCATGAAGGCGAACCAGGGGCTGCGTTCATTGAGGCCCTTGAAGTCCTCCAGGCGCTCCGCCTCGAAGCCGGCACGGCTGAGCAGCACCACCATGCCGAAGGCGCCAAGCGTCATCAGCGCATAGACCAGGATGTAGAACATCGCGCCGGCATAACCGGCCACGGTGCCGGTGAGGATGCCGAGCAGCATGAAGCCGATATGGCTGATCGTCGAGTAGGCGAGCAGTCGCTTGATATTGGTCTGCGCCAGCGCGACGACGTTACCGAGCGCGATCGAGGCCGCGGCGAGGATCACCAGCATGTCCTGCCACTGCACCTGCAGTCCGCCGAGGCCATCGATCAGGAAACGAATGACGATGGCGAAGGTAGCGATCTTCGGCGCCGTGCTGATGTACAGCGTCACCGCCGTCGGCGTGCCGTGATAGACGTCCGGAATCCACATATGGAACGGCACCGCGCCCAGCTTGAAGGCCAGACCGACGATCACGAACGCCAGGCCGAACAGCAGCACCACATCATCCGGCGACCGGTGCAGGACATAGGCGCCGATCTCCTGGATGTTGAGGCTGCCGGTGGCGCCATAGATCATCGACATGCCGTAGAGCAGCAGGCCGGAAGCCAGCGCGCCCAGCACGAAATACTTCATCGCCGCTTCCGAGGAGATGGCGGAATCGCGGTTGAGCGCCGACATGGCGTACAGCGCCAGCGACATCAGCTCGAGTCCCAGATACAGCGTCAGCATGCTGTAGGCCGACACCATGACCATCATGCCGAGCAGCGCGAACAACCCGAGCACAAAGAACTCGCCGCGCAGCAGGCCGCGCGCGGCCAGGTAGTCGCGCGAGTACAGGAACACCACGAAGGTGGTCAGATACAGGAACATCTTCAGCACATCGCCCATGGCATCACTGATGAACATGCCGTGGAAGGTGAGCTCCGGATGCCCGGAATGGAGGGCCAGCGTGAGCACCGCAGCGCCGACCAGCGTCGCCTGGGTCATCAGGTAGGTGACGACCCGGTTCTGTTCGCTCAGGTACACATCCACGATCAGGATGATGCACGCCATCGCGAACACGAAGATCTCGGGCAGCACGGCGTAGAAGTTCGGATACGTGAATTCCATGGTCAGGACCGGGCCAGCCTCACAGTTTCGATACCGTCACGTGTTCAAGCAGGTGCGCGACGGAAGCATGCATGACTTCGAGCAGCGGATCGGGCCACACGCCGATCAGCAGTACAAAGAAGGCGAGCGTCCCCAGCATCACGGTCTCGCGCGCGTTGATGTCCTTCAGCGCCGCCACGTTGTCGTTCGCGACCTTGCCGAAGACCACCCGCTTGACCATCCACAGGGTGTATGCCGCGCCAAGGATGAGCGACGTCGCCGCCAGCAGAGCGTACCAGAAGTTCGCCTTGAAGGCGCTCATGATGACCAGGAACTCGCCGACGAATCCGGACGTGCCGGGAAGACCGGCGTTGGCCATCGCGAAGAACACCATCAATGCACCGAAGCGCGGCATGGTGTTGACCACGCCGCCGTAATCGCCGATCTGGCGGCTGTGCATGCGGTCATACATGACGCCGACGCACAGGAACAGCGCGCCGGAGATGAAGCCATGCGAGATCATCTGCACCAGCGCCCCCTCCACGCCCATCGCGGCGCCGTGGATGCCGCCCGAGTCGCGGAAGATGGAGAACACGGTGAAGAAGCCGAGCGTCACGAAGCCCATGTGCGAGATCGACGAATAGGCGATCAGCTTCTTCATGTCCTCCTGAGCCAGCGCGACCAGCGCGATGTACACCACCGCGATCAGCGACAGCGCGATGACCAGCCCGTCCAGCTGCGACGCCGCATCGGGAGCGATCGGCAACATGAAACGCACGAAGCCGTAGGCGCCCATCTTCAGCATGATCGCCGCCAGGATCACCGAGCCGCCGGTGGGCGCTTCCACGTGGGCATCCGGCAACCAGGTGTGCACCGGCCACATCGGCACCTTCACCGCGAAGGCGACCAGGAAGGCCAGGAACAGCAGGATCTGCGCCTGCATGCCGATCTTCAGCACGTGGAAGTCCAGGATCTCGAAGCTGCCGGCGCGGAAATACAGATAGATGATCGCGATCAGCAGCAGCACCGAGCCGAGGAAGGTGTACAGGAAGAACTTCAGTGCAGCGTAGATGCGCCGCGGACCGCCCCAGATGCCGATGACCAGGAACATCGGGATCAGCATCGCTTCCCAGAACACATAGAAGAGCACGGCATCCAGCGCGGCGAACACGCCGATCATCATGCCTTCCATGATCAGGAATGCGGCGAAGTACTGGGAGACGCGATAGCGGATCACCTCCCAGCCGGCGACGATCACGATCACGCCCATGAACGCGGTGAGAACCACCAGCGGCATGGAGATGCCATCGACACCGAGGTGGTAATAGATATCGAACACCGGAACCCATTGCACCCGCTCCACGAACTGCATGTGATGCGTGCCGGTGTCGAAGCCGGCGTAGAGCATGACGCCGAAGACGAGCGTCACCAGCGACACGGCGAGCGACAACCAGCGCACCGCGGGCGCCGAGTTGTTGCCGGTGCCGACAGCGAGCACGGCCAGACCGCCGAGAATGGGCACCCAGATGAGCAGGCTGAGCAGGATCGATTCGGGACTCATGGCATTTCCGGGTCTTTCAGCTAGAACATCACGAAGGCCGTGAGCAGCAGCAACAGGCCGATGATCATGGCGAACGCATAATGGAACAGGTACCCGGTCTGCATGTGCCGGATGTGCGAGGCGATACGGGCGATGCCATTGGCCGTGCCGTTGACCAGGGCGTCATCGATCACCGCCGTGTCGCCGGCGCGCCAGAACAGGCGCCCGAGGCGGCGTGCGCCGCCGGCGAACACCTTGTCGTTGAATTCGTCGAATCCATAGGCGCGGTCGAGGACGTGATACAGCCCGCCGAAGCCCTCCCGGATGCGCGCCGGCAGATCGGGGCGCTTCAGGTACAGATACCAGGCGAGCGCGAGGCCGGACAGGGACAGCAGCGTCGGCCAGGCAAGCAGACCATGCGCCAGGAAACCGAGCACGCCGGTATAGTGCGCGCCGAGTTCGGCCAGGGTGTCATGCTCAGGCAGGACGAAGATCGCGTCGGAGAAGTAGTCGCCGAACAGCAACGGTCCCACGGTGAAGGCGCCGATCAGCAGCGAAGGCACGGCGAGCAGGATCAGCGGCCAGGTCACCACCGCCGGCGATTCGTGCAGATGCGAACGGGTGTGGGCATCCATGCGTTCCTTGCCGTGGAACACCAGGAAGAACATGCGGAACGAATACAGCGCGGTGATGAACACCCCCGCCAGCACCGCGAAATAGGCGAAGCCGGCGCCGGCGATCTCGGAAGCGTGCACCGCCTCGATGATGGCGTCCTTGGAGAAAAACCCCGATGTGGCCGGGAAGCCGATCAGCGCCAGCGAGCCGACCAGCGAGGTCCAGTAGGTGATCGGCATGTACTTCTTCAGCCCGCCCATCTTGCGGATATCCTGCTCGTGGTGCATGGCGATGATCACCGAGCCGGCCGCCAGGAACAGCAGCGCCTTGAAGAAGGCGTGGGTCATCAGGTGGAAGATGCCCGCGGCATAGGCCGAGGCGCCGAGCGCCACCGTCATGTAGCCGAGCTGGGACAGCGTCGAATAGGCGACCACGCGCTTGATGTCGTTCTGGACGATGCCGAGCAGCCCCATGAACAGCGCGGTGATCGCGCCGATGACCATCACCACGGTGAGCGCGGTCTCCGACAGTTCATAGAGCGGCGACATACGCGCCACCATGAAGATACCGGCGGTGACCATGGTGGCGGCGTGGATCAGCGCCGAGATCGGCGTCGGGCCTTCCATGGAATCGGGCAGCCAGACGTGCAGCGGCACCTGGGCCGACTTGCCCATGGCGCCGACGAACAGCAGCAGGCAGATCACCGTCATCAGCGACCAGTCGAGGCCGGGGATGATGCTGATGGTGACGTCCGCCAGCAGCGGCGCGGCGGCGAACACATCGGCGTAATCCAGGCTGTTGAAGTAGGCCAGCACGGCGGCAATGCCCAGGATGAAGCCGAAATCGCCCACGCGGTTGACCAGGAAGGCCTTGAGGCTGGCGTAGATGGCCGTGTCGCGCTGATACCAGAAGCCGATCAGCAGGTACGACACCAGACCCACAGCTTCCCAGCCGAAGAAGAGCTGCAGGAAGTTGTTGGCCATCACCAGCATCAGCATCGAGAAGGTGAACAGCGCGGTATAGCAGAAGAAGCGCTGATAGCCGGGGTCCTCGCGCATGTAGCCGACGGTGTAGATGTGCACCATCAGCGAGACGAAGGTGACCACCATCATCATCAGGGCGGTCAGGTTGTCGATGAGGAAGCCGATCTCGAGGCTGATGCCGTCGCTGCTGCCCCAGGCGTACACCGTTCCGTTGAAGGCCGGATTGCCGTCGATGACGATGTGCTTGAACACCAGCAGCGACAGCAGGAAGGAGACCGCGATGCTGAGGATGGCGACCCAGTGGGTGGGCGCCCGCCCGATGCGGTAGCCGAAGAATCCGGCGACGATCGCGCCGAACAGCGGTGCCAGAGGAATGGCCAGATAGATGCTTTCCATTGCCGCAGTCCTCAGCCCTTCAGCGTATCGAGGTTCATGACGTTGATGGTGCGCCGGTTGCGGAACAGCACGATCAGTATCGCCAGGCCGATGGCGGACTCCGCGGCCGCCACCGTGAGAATGAAGAAGACGAAGATCTGGCCGCCGTAATCACCCAGGAAATAGGAGAAGGCGATGAAATTCATGTTCACCGACAGCAGCATCAGTTCGATCGCCATCAGCAGGATGATCAGATTCTTCCGGTTGAGGAAGATGCCGGCCATGCTGATGCAGAACAGTATCGCGCCGAGCACCAGGAAGTGCGTCAGAGTGATCATCGGTCACCCTCCTTTTCCGGGGCCGCATCGCCGGCACGGCTGATCGGCTGGCGGGGTTCGGCCGGCATGCTCACCATGCGGATGCGATCCTCGCGCCGCACGCGCATCTGCTCGGCGGGATTCTGGTAACGGGTCTGCGGCCGCCGGCGCATGGTCAGGGCGATGGCCGCGACGATGGACAGCAGCAGGATGGCGCCCGCGATCTCGAACGGATAGACGTAGACGGTGTACAGCAGCTGGCCGAGTTCGGTGGTGTTGCTGTAGTCGGCCGGACGGGGATCCGGCGCCGGCACGCGGTCGAGGCCGAACTGCTTCGGACCGACGACCAGCACCATCTCGAGCAGGATCAGCGCGCCCACCAGGCCACCGATGGGCAGATAGCGCAGGAAGCCCTCGCGCAACGGCACGTGGTTGACGTCGAGCATCATTACCACGAACAGGAACAGCACCATGACCGCGCCGATGTAGACCAGCACGAGCACGATGGCGAGGAACTCCGCCTCGAGCAGCAGCCAGACCGCGGCGCTGCTGAAGAAGGCGAGCACCAGGAACAGCGCCGCATGCACGCTGTTGCGCGCAACGATCACCGCCAACGCCGCGAACACCAGGATGCCGGAGAAGATATAGAAAAGTGCCGGTTCTATATTCATGTTCGTTATTGTCGTCCTGTAGGGAATGCTCGCCCCGAGACATCTCCCCGTTTCATTCTTGCGGCGCCGGACGCTCCGCGCCCCCCGCTCCGCCACCCGCGCACCGCGGGTGCTTCAGCGATACGTCGAATCGTATGCCCGGTCAGCGGCGATCTGCTTCTCGAACTTGTCGCCCATCGCCAGCAGCTTGTCCTTGGTCATGATGTTCTCGCCCCGACGCTCGAAATGGTATTCGAGGACGCTGGTCTCGACGATGGCATCCACCGGACAGGATTCCTCGCAGAAGCCGCAGTATATGCACTTGAAGAGGTCGATGTCATAGCGCGTCGTGCGCCGCGTACCATCCTCGCCGCGCGGACCGGCCTCGATGGTGATGGCGAGCGCCGGGCACACGGCCTCGCACAGCTTGCAGGCGATGCAGCGTTCCTCGCCGCTCGCATAGCGACGCAGGGCGTGCAGGCCACGGAAGCGGTTGGACAGCGGCGTTTTTTCCTCGGGGTACTGTACGGTGATCTTGCGCGCGAAGAAATAGCGCCCGGTCAGGTGCAAGCCCTTGAGCAGCTCCCACAGCAGGAAGCTCTTGAAATAGTATCCGAGATTCCTCATTGGCCGTCTCCCTTCAATCGAACCAGGGCCCGAGTCCGCCCATCACGGCCACGCCCACGACCACGATCCAGGCGATGGTGACCGGAATGAACACCTTCCAGCCGAGACGCATGATCTGATCGTAGCGGTAACGGGGAAACGTGGCCCTGAACCAGAGGAACAGGAACAGGAAAAATGCCGTCTTGAGCAGCAGCCAGGCGATGCCCGGCACCCACGAGAACAGGCCCTCGAGCGCCGGTATGCCCTGGAAAGGCGAAAGCCAGCCGCCGAGGAAGAACAGCGACGTCAGCAGGGCCACCAGGATCATGTTGGCGTATTCGGCCAGGAAGAACAGCGCGAAGGTCATGCCCGAGTATTCGACGTGGAAGCCGGCGACGATCTCCGACTCGCCCTCGGCGACGTCGAACGGCGCGCGGTTGGTCTCGGCGACACCGGCGACGAAATAGACCACGAACAGCGGCAGCAGCGGCAGCCAGAACCAGTGCAGGAAGCTTCCCTGCTGCGCCAGGACGATGGCGCTGAGATTGAGGCTTCCCGCTGCCATCAGCACGCCCACCAGCGCGAAGCCCATGGCGATTTCGTAGGCGATCACCTGCGCCGCTGAACGCATGGCGCCCAGGAATGCGTACTTCGAGTTCGACGCCCAGCCCGCGATGATGATGCCGTAAACGCCCATCGAGGTCATGGCGAAGATATAGAGCAGTCCGGCATTGATGTCGGACAGCACCAGACCATCATCGAACGGCACCACGGCCCAGGCGGCCAGTGCCGGCGCCAGCGCGAGCACGGGGGCGAACAGGAACAGGAACCGGTTCGAGTTGGTGGGGATGATGATCTCTTTGAGCGCGAGCTTCAGACCATCGGCTATCGGCTGCAGCAGACCGCGCGGTCCGACGCGGTTCGGACCCACGCGCACCTGGATATAGCCGATGACCTTGCGCTCGGCCAGCGTCAGATAGGCAACGGTGAGCATGATGGGGATGACAATGGCCAGGATCTTGGCCACCGTCCACACCAGCGTGCGCAGATCCTCGGGAAGCGAGGTCCACATCGACAGCAGGGTTTCGGTCATCGCGCGCCCTCCACCGCAGTCACAGTCACCGCCCCGAACAGGCGGCCGAGAGACGCGGTTTCAGCCAGACCGGCCGGCACCAGGACACAGCCGGCAGGCACGCCATCGTCGACGGCGACGGTGAGCTCGGCAGCTCCATCACCCTGGGTGATGCGCGCACGCGCGCCATCGCGCAGACCGAGACGCATGGCGAGCTCATTACCGACGAGAACGCGGGGCGCCTCCAGCGCATCCACCGTGCGCTGCAGCGCCGGAGCCCGGCGCACTATACCGTCGGCGGCATGGATGGGCACATGCCCGACACGGATCAGCGCCTGCCCGGCACTGTCGCCGAGCGACTTCGGCGCGCTCCACTCGGCTTCACCGGAGGGACCAGGCTCGCCGATCTCGTGGCGCAGTTCCTCGCGGATGTCCTCGACCGACATATATTCGAAACCGGACACGTTCAGCAGATTGGCCAGTACCCGCAGCACCTTCCAGCCGGGTCGCGCCTCTCCCGCCGGCGGCACCACTCCTTCGAAGCTCTGCCAGCGGCCCTCGACGTTGACCCAGGTGCCCGCGGTCTCGGTGAACGGCGAAACCGGCAGCAGCACGTCGGCATAGTCGAGCATGGCCTCGCTACGGAAAGCCGTCATCGCCACCACGCAACCGGCCGCCTGAAGCGCGGCGCGCGCGCGCGCGGGATCGGCGGCATCGAACTCCGGCTCGACACCGAACAGCAGATAGGCGCGCAGGTCACGCTCGAACATGGCGCCCGCATCCAGGCCGCGGGCGGCCGCATTCTCTCCACCCGGCCCGCGATGCGGCACGGCGCCGACGAGCCAGGCGCCGGCACTGTTCGCCCCCGGCGTCAGGTAGCCGGTCTCGATGCCGAGCAGCCTCGAGATCAGACCGACAAGCGCGCGCAGGGTCGAGTATTCGGGGTGCGCGGCGGCGATGTCGCCGAGCAGGATCGCCGGGCGTCGCGCCGCGGCGAGACGCCCGGCAATGCGCCGTGCCTCGTCATCGACGGTGACGCCGGCGAGCAGGGCCTCGTAACCGGCAGGCGCCGCAGCGCCGCGATTCTCGAGCAGCGCGCGCGCCACGGCAGCGACGGCATGGGTCAGCCGCGCTCCGGCAGCGACGTTTTCCGCCACCGCGAAATTGAATTCATAGGCGACGGGGTTGACGAACATCACCGCCGCCGCCCGCAGCGAGGCCTGGCGCAGGCGATGCGCCAGGATCGGCTGATCCTTGCGCGCATAGGAGCCGACCAGCAGGACGGCATCGCTCTGTCCGAGTTCGTCCAGCGTGCGTCCCAGCCAGGGGAAACGCGGCGCCCGCTCATCATCGCGGAAATCGGTCTGGCGCAGGCGATGATCGACGTTCGAACCGCCGAGGTCGCGCACCAGACGCTGCAGCAGATACATTTCCTCCACCGTGGCGCTCGACGAAACCAGCGCGCCCAATGCGGAGGGATCGTCACCGATGGCCGAGCGCAGGCCCTTCACCGCGGTCTCGAGCGCCGTGCTCCAGTCGACTTCGTGCCAGGTGCCGTCGCGCTTGACCATCGGCCGCAGCAGGCGTTCGCTGCCGCCGAGCGCTTCGTAGCTGAAGCGGTCGCGATCGGGGATCCAGCACTCGTTGATCTGCTCGTTCTCGCGGGGATCCATCCGCATCACGCGGCTGCCGCGGGTGCGCGCGTAGAGATTGGAGCCGATGCAATCGTGCGGCGATACGGTCGAGCGTCGCGCGAGTTCCCAGGCGCGCGCCTTGAAGCGGAATGGCTTGGAGGTGAGCGCGCCGACAGGACACAGATCGATGACGTTGCCCGACATCTCCGAAGTCACGGTGGTGCCGATGTAGGTGCCGATGCGCATGTGCTCGCCGCGGCCGGTGGCGCCGAGCTCACGGATGCCGGCGATCTCGGTGCCGAAGCGCACGCAGCGCGTACAGTGGATGCAGCGCGTCATCTCGGTGGCGATCAGCGGACCGATGTCCTCGTCGCGCACCACCCGCTTGGGCAGATCGAAGCGCGAGAAATCGGCGCCGAATCCGAGCGAGGTTTCCTGCAGCTCGCACTCGCCGCCCTCGTCGCAGATCGGACAGTCGAGCGGATGGTTGATGAGCAGGAACTCCATCGTGCCCTTCTGCGCTTCAAGAGCCTTCGGCGAATGGGTGAAGACCTTCATCCCATCGTTGACCGGCGTGGCGCAGGCGGGCAGCGGCTTCGGCACCTTCTCCACTTCCACCAGACACATGCGGCAGTTGGCGGCGATCGACAGCTTCTTGTGATAACAGAATCGCGGCACCGTGATGCCGGCGGCATCGGTGACCTCGATCAGCATGTCGCCACGGCGCGCCGGATAGGCGACACCGTTGATCTCGACGGTGATGGTATCGTTCTTCGCGTCGCCCGGAACCGCGCTCATGCCGCCTCCGCCCTGGCGCCGACCATGCAGCGCTTGTGCTCGATGTGATAGGCGAACTCGTCCCGGAAATGCTTCAGGAAGCTCTGTACCGGCCAGGCCGCCGCGTCGCCGAAGGCGCAGATGGTGCGGCCTTCGATGCGCCCGGCGGTCATTTCCAGCAGGTCGAGGTCACTCGGGACGCCCTGGCCGGCCTCGATGCGCGACACCACGCGCCACAGCCAGCCGGTGCCTTCGCGGCAGGGCGTGCACTGGCCGCAGGATTCCGCATAGTAGAAACGCGAAATGCGTTGCAGCGCTCGCACCATGCAGGTGCTGTCGTCCATCACGATGACGCCGGCCGATCCCAGGCCGGACCCGGCCTTGGAAAGGGAATCGTAGTCCATGTCGCAATCCATGATGATGTCGGCGGGCAGAACCGGCATCGAGGATCCGCCCGGGATCACTGCCTTGAGCTTGTGCCCCTCGCGCACGCCACCCGCCATCTCCAGCAGTTCGCGGAACGGCGTTCCCATTCGGATCTCGTAGTTGCCCGGTCGATTGACGTGCCCCGAGACCGAAAAGATCTTGGTGCCGCCGTTGTTCGGCTTGCCGAGGTTGAGGAACCAGTCGCCGCCGTTACGCATGATCGAGGGAACCGAAGCCAGCGTCTCGGTGTTGTTGATCGTGGTCGGACAGCCGTAGAGGCCGAAGTTCGCCGGGAACGGCGGCTTGAAACGCGGCTGTCCCTTCTTTCCTTCCAGCGATTCGAGCAGCGCCGTCTCCTCGCCACAGATGTAGGCGCCCGCGCCGAGATGGGAGTGAAGCTCGAAATCGACGCCGCTGCCGAGAATGTCACGCCCGATGAGGCCGGCCGCGCGCGCTTCCGCCAGCGCCGCCTCGAAATGCTCGAACGGCTCGTGATGGAATTCGCCGCGCATGTAGTTGTAGCCGACGGTGGCGCCGATGGCGTAACCGGCGATCGCCATGCCCTCGATCAGTGCATGTGGGTTGAATCGCAGGATGTCGCGATCCTTGCACGTGCCGGGCTCGCTCTCGTCGGAATTGCAGACGATGTACTTCTGGCCCGGCGTGTGCCGTGGCATGAAGCTCCACTTCAGCCCGGTCGGGAATCCCGCGCCGCCACGTCCGCGCAGCGAGGATTTCTTGACCTCGCTGATGATCGCCTCGGGCGAGGTGCCGTCACGCAG
The DNA here is from genome assembly GCA_034002745.1 of Gammaproteobacteria bacterium. Classification (GTDB taxonomy): domain Bacteria; phylum Pseudomonadota; class Gammaproteobacteria; order SZUA-140; family SZUA-140; genus JAITWN01. Next base: position 29,404 of record JAVEZY010000018.1, on the reverse strand, counting down.
GATGGTCTTCCACGCCTCGTAGCCGCCCACCTTGAGATAGTTCTCGAGCGTCCACGGGCGATCGAACTGCAGGGTCTGAAAGCAGACTTCGTTGGCCATGCCCTACTCCAGCGCGTCCAGGATGGCATCGACCTGCTCGGCGGTCAGATGCTCGTGATAGTGTCCATCCACCGTCATCATCGGCGCTCCGCAGCACGCAGCGAGGCATTCTTCTTCCTTCTTCAGCGTGAAGCGGCCGTCGGCGGTGGTTTCGCCCGGCTTGACGCCATACTTCCTGCCGATGTGATCGATCAGGTCGTCACCCCCGCGCAGGGCGCAGGAAATGTTGTTGCACACCGCAACGACGTGGCGGCCGACCGGATTCAGCTCGAACATGCTGTAGAAGCTGGCGACCTCGTACACCGCGATCGGCGGCATGCGCAGATAGTCGGCGACGGCATCCATCATCTCGGTGCTCACCCAGCGCTGCTCGTGCTGCACTGCGGTCAGGGCCGCGATCACCGCCGACTGGCGGCGGTCTTCCGGAAACTTGCGCGTCCACGCATCGATCTCGGCGCGCACGCCTTCGGACAGCAGCGCCGCCTTGCCTACAGCCTTTCCGGCGATCATCGATCGACCTCCCCGAACACGATATCGAGCGTACCGATCACCGCCACCACGTCGGCGAGCATGTGTCCGCGACACATCTCATCGAGCGCCGCCATGTGCGCAAAGCCCGGTGCGCGCACCTTCAGGCGATAGGGCTTGTTGGCGCCATCGGAAACCAGATATACGCCGAATTCGCCCTTGGGCGCCTCGACGGCGGCATACGCCTCTCCGCGCGGAACGCAGTAGCCCTCGGTGAACAGCTTGAAATGATGAATGAGCGCTTCCATGTCCGACTTCATCTCTTCGCGCTTCGGCGGCGTGACCTTGTGGTTGTCCACCATCACGGGACCCGGATTGGCGCGCAGCCACTCGATGCACTGGCGAACGATGCGGTTGGACTGCCGCATCTCCTCGACGCGCACCAGATAGCGGTCGTAGCAGTCGCCCGCGACGCCGACGGGCACATCGAAATCGAGCCGGTCATAAACCTCGTAAGGCTGCTTCTTGCGCAGATCCCAGGCGATGCCGGAACCACGCAGCATGGGACCGGTGAAGCCGAGCTGCAAGGCCCGCTCCGGCGATACCACGCCGATGCCAACGGTGCGCTGCTTCCAGATGCGGTTGTCGGTGAGCAGCGTCTCGTATTCATCGACGTAGCGCGGGAAGCGCTCGGTGAAATCCTCGAGGAAGTCGAGCAGCGAGCCCTGACGATTGCGATTGCGGTCGCGGGTGTCCTTCTCGTTGTGCCACTTCGACGGCGTGTACTGCGGCATGCGATCGGGCAGATCGCGATATACGCCGCCCGGGCGGAAATAGGTCGCGTGCATGCGCGCGCCCGACACCGCCTCGTAGGCGTCCATCAGATCTTCGCGCTCGCGGAAAGCATAGAGGAACACGGTCATTGCGCCGATATCCATCGCGTGCGCGCCCACCCACAGCAGGTGGTTCATGATGCGCGTCACTTCATCGAACATGACGCGAATGTACTGCGCGCGCAGCGGAGGCTCGATGCCGAGCAGCTTCTCGATCGCCAGCACATAGCCATGTTCGTTGCACATCATGGACACGTAGTCGAGACGATCCATGTAGCCGATGCTGTGATTGAACGGCTTGGTCTCCGCCAGCTTCTCGGTGGCGCGATGCAGCAGACCGATATGCGAATCGGCGCGCTCGACCACCTCGCCGTCCATTTCCAGGACCAGACGCAGCACGCCGTGCGCGGACGGATGCTGTGGTCCGAAGTTCATGGTGTAGTTGCGTATCTCAGCCACGCGGATTCGCCTCGATGTTGCCTTCGACGAGATACCGGTGGTCGTCGCGGATCACGCGCGGCACGGTGATCCGGGGCTCGATCACCACCGGCTCGTAGACGACGCGCTTCTGTTCGGGGTCGTAACGCATCTCCACGTTACCCCACAGCGGGAAGTCCTTGCGGAATGGATGGCCGATGAAGCCGTAATCGGTAAGCAGCCGCCGCAGATCAGGATGGCCGTCGAACAGGATGCCGAAGAGATCGAACGCCTCGCGCTCGAACCAGTTGGCGACGGCCCAGATATCCGCCACCGATGGCGCGATCGGCGCCTTCTCATCAACGAAGGCGCGTATCCGCAGGCGCTGGTTCCGCGCCACCGACAGCAGATGGTAGACCACGGCGAAGCGCGGCCCGGTCCAGGGCTCGCCACCGTCAGCCTCGTCCCGGCCATAGGCCAGATAATCGATGCCGCACAGATCGATGAGGGTATCGAAGGCGAAGGACTCTTCGTCGCGCAGCGCCGTACACACCTCGAGCAGGCGCTCCACCGGCACTTCCGCGGTGACCTCGGCGAGGGCGACCGTGCAACGGACTCCGGCCTCGACGAACCGGTCCTCGATACCTCTTGCGAGTTTCAGTATGGAATCGGTCATTTGTCCGGCCGTATCAGCGGGCGATGGTATTGGTGCGACGGATCTTGTTCTGCAACTGGATGATGCCGTAGAGCAGCGCTTCGGCCGTCGGCGGACAGCCGGGCACGTAGATGTCTACCGGCACGATGCGGTCACATCCGCGCACCACCGCATAGGAATAATGATAGTAGCCGCCGCCGTTGGCGCAGGATCCCATCGAGATGACCCAGCGTGGCTCGCTCATCTGGTCGTAGACGCGGCGCAGCGCCGGGGCCATCTTGTTGACCAGGGTCCCGGCGACGATCATCACGTCCGACTGGCGCGGGCTGGGGCGGAAGATCACCCCGAAGCGGTCGAGGTCATAACGCGCCGCGCCGGCATGCATCATCTCCACCGCGCAGCAGGCGAGACCGAAGGTCATTGGCCACAGCGAACCGGTACGCGCCCAATTGATCAGCTTGTCGGCGGTGGTGGTGACGACGCCTTCCTTGAGCACACCTTCTATTCCCACTCCAGCGCCCCCTTCTTCCACTCATAGATGAAGCCTACGACGAGCACGCCGAGGAACACCATCATGGCGATGAAGCCATACATCCCGACGCCGTCGAGCGCGACCGCCCAGGGAAAGAGAAACGCGATCTCGAGATCGAAGATGATGAAGAGAATGGCGACGAGGTAGAAACGCACATCGAACTTCATGCGCGAATCCTCGAACGCCTCGAAGCCGCACTCGTACGGTGCGTTCTTGTCGGGGTCCGGCCGGCGCGGGCCGAGGACGAAGCCCGCGATCATGGGAGCCACGCCGAACAGCACGGCAAGCACGATGAAGACCAGAATCGGAAGATAATTCTCAAGCATGAGCGCGGCCCTTGGCTCCCGGGGTCACTCGACGAGGCGAGTTTCGACATCCTGCCCGCCGGGCCATCCCCTCCCCTCTGAAACTATTATTTATGCTTGTTATTGTTATGCGGATCCGCTCGATCCCGGATTTCGCAGTCTAGGCCAGCAGTTCATTTTGTGTCAAGCAAACGAACTGCTCTTACCTATTGGAAATCCTGATATTTTCGTGCGCCTACTCGACGCGCACCAAGCTCAGTGCATGGTGCCGATGGCCGGACTCGAACCGGCACGGCTTGCGCCACCGCCCCCTCAAGACGGCGTGTCTACCAATTCCACCACATCGGCTGACTTACTCTTCAAAACCGACCGGCTAACGCCCCGCTCAGCGCACCGGTACGTCTGGGACATCCATCTGGCCGGACGGCGCTGGCGCTGCGGGGACCGGCAGGTCCGTTACGCTCGCGCGCTCGATACGCTGACTGTACGCGTATGCAAGAGCCAGACTGGACAAAAAGAACAGGGTCGCCAGCACCGCGGTCGCGCGCGTCATGAAGGACGCGGAACCACGGGCTCCGAACACGGTCTGCGAAGCGCCGCTGCCGAATGCGGCGCCAACCTCGGCGCCTCGCCCGCGCTGCACCAGCACCAGGGCGACCAGCGTCACGGCAATGACCATGTGTACGGCTATCAATATAGGCAGCATCTGCTTGTCTCCCGGGCGGCTTTCAGCCGGGCTGCGCCGCCCCGCAAATCGCCAGGAACTCATCCGCCTGCAGCGATGCGCCGCCGATCAGGCCACCGTCGATATCTTCCATCGCGAACAGTTCGGCCGCGTTGGACGCCTTCACGCTGCCACCATAGAGGATGCGCACCTTGGCAGCGGTCTGTTCATCTTCACGCGCGATGCGGCTGCGAATGAAGGCATGCACTTCCTGGGCCTGCTCCGGGGTGGCGGTACGGCCGGTACCGATGGCCCACACCGGCTCATAGGCGATGACCACGCGGGCCAGCGTACGAACGTCATCGAGCGCCGCGATCACCGCCAGCAGCTGGCGTTCCACCACCATTTCAGTGGCGTTCAGCTCGCGCTCCTCGAGCAGCTCACCGACGCACAGAATGGGCGTCAGCGATGCGGACAGCGCGGCGACCAGCTTGGCTGCGGTCAGCGCATCGCCTTCCCCATAGACATGACGCCGCTCCGAATGACCGACGATCGCATGGCTGCAACCGAAGTCGCGCAGCATGTCGCCGGAAATCTCGCCCGTGAACGCGCCTTCGCCGTTGCGGTCGCAGACATCCTGCGCGCCCCAGACAATGCTGGATCCGGCCAGATGCTGCGCGGCAGCAGCAAGGTGAACGAAAGGCGGACAGACCGCGACATCGACGCCGGAAAGCCCGGCGGCGCCTGCCCGCAAGGCAGTCAGCAGTTCATCCACGCGTGCGCGGGAACCATGCATCTTCCAGTTCCCTGCCACCAACGGTCGTCGCATATGCATTCGCAAACGGTTCACGGAAAGCGAGGAAGCTTACCGCCGCCGAACCAATAAATCAATCACGGACGACCGAACCGCCGACCACGCGCAGACGCTGCTCGGCCTCCACCAGTTCGGCGAGGCGATGAGCAAGGGATTTCACCAGCTTGGCATCAACGCCCTCGACCATGATGCGCAGCAGCGGCTCGGTACCGGAGGGTCGCACGAGGATGCGGCCGCCATCGCCGAGTTCGCACTCGGCGGCGTGCAGCGCGTCCATGAATCCGGTCGATGCGCGATGATCATACCCTTCGGCCAGCGGGACGTTGACCATGTGCTGCGGATACTTGGTGATCCCCGATTTCAGTTCGTGCAGGGTGCAACCGGAGCGCACCATGCTTTCGAGCACCTGCAAGGCGGAAACGATGCCGTCTCCGGTGGAGGTGCGATCAAGGCAGATGATGTGGCCGGATGATTCGCCGCCGAGGGTCCAGCCGCCCTGCTCGAGCATTTCCATCACATAGCGATCGCCGACCTGGGCGCGGCGGAACCGCATTCCGGCGGTGGCAAGCGCATGCTCCAGACCGAGGTTGCTCATCACCGTGCCGACGATCGTGTCCTGCGCAACGCCCGCCTGCTGGCGCCCGCAGGCGATGATGTAGAGAATTTCGTCGCCGTCGATCACTTCGCCCTTGTGATCGACCATGATCAGGCGGTCGCCGTCACCGTCGAGCGCAATGCCCAGATCGGCTTCGTGTTCGAGCACCGCGGTCTGGATGGCCTGCGGATGCAGGGCGCCGCAGCCGGCATTGATGTTCAGGCCATCCGGCGCACTGCCGATGCGGATCACTTCGGCGCCGAGCTCGCTGAACACGTTCGGCGCAACGTGGTAGGTGGCGCCATTGGCGCAGTCCACGACGATGCGCAGGTCCTTGAACTCCATGCCCGAGGACACCGTGCTCTTGCAGAACTCGATGTAGCGACCGGCGGCGTCCACCACGCGCTCGGCGCGCCCCAGATCGGCGGACTCACAGGTCACCATGGGCTGATCGAGCATGTCCTCGATGGCCCGCTCGGTTTCGTCCGGCAGCTTGGCGCCACGACTGGAGAAGAACTTGATGCCGTTGTCGTAATAGGGATTGTGCGAAGCGCTGATGACGATGCCGGCCTGCGCGCGCAGCGTGCGCGTCAGGTAGGCGATGGCCGGCGTCGGCATCGGTCCGAGCAGCAGGATGTTCACGCCCGCCGCCGACAGCCCGGCCTGCAGTGCCGACTCGAACATATACCCGGAAATGCGCGTGTCCTTGCCGATCAGCACCTTGCTGTGATCGGACGCGGCCAGCACCCGCCCGACCGCCCAACCGAGCTTGAGCACGAAATCGGGAGTGATCGGCGGAGTGCCGACCCTGCCACGGATGCCATCGGTACCGAAGTACTTGCGTGACATAGAGAAGCCGTCAAAGAAAGTGGAAAGTGAAAAGTTGAAAGGAACAGCCGGGAGCGACGGATCTACAGCTTCTGATCAGTCACTTTCAACTTTTGACTTTTTGCCTTTTACTGCCGCACACATCGCCAATGCATCGGCGGTCTCCCGCACATCATGAACCCGCAGGATCGCGGCGCCCTGCCAGGCGGCGATGGTTGCCAGCGCAATACTAGCATAAAGCCGCTCGCCGGCCGGGCGTCCGAGCAGGGCTCCGATCATCGACTTGCGGGACGCTCCGACCAGCAGGGGCAGACCGTCGATCGCCAGTTCGTCGAGGCGCGCCAATAGTTCGAGATTATGGTCCACGGTCTTGCCGAAGCCGAGGCCTGGGTCGAGGATCAGGCGCCCGGAAGGAATTCCGGCCGAGGTACAGGCCTCGACGCGCGCGGCAAGGAAGGCGCGCACGTCACGCACCACTTCTTCGTAATGGGGCGCCTGCTGCATGGTGCGGGGCTCGCCCTGCATGTGCATCAGGCAGACCGGAACCCCGAGTTCTGCCGCTGCCTGGAGCGCGGCTTCTGTCCGCAGCGCGGCGATGTCGTTGATGAGGGAAGCGCCGGCGGCCACGGCTCCCCGCATCACCTCGGGCTTGCAGGTATCGATGGAGATGATGGTGCCGGGCAGCGCGGCACGGATCCGGGAAATGACCGGCACGACGCGGGCCAATTCCTCGTCCACCGACACCGGCGCGGCCCCCGGACGGCTGGATTCGCCGCCCACGTCGATGATGTCCGCGCCATCGTCGACCATGGTCCGGGCGCGGGCGAGTGCGGTGCCCGGATCGATGAACGCCCCTCCATCGGAAAAGGAATCCGGAGTGACGTTGAGGATGCCCATGATGCGGGGCCGATCGAGACACAAAGAAACGCCCCCGCAGTCGATGACGGCGGGGGCGCTGGCTACACCCGTTGCGCGCGGCATGGAACGCGCGTGCGTCGTGCGGAAGGAAGGCGAGCCTCAGTGCTGGCTCGCCGGTCCCCCGATGGCGCCCTTGTCCGACTCCTCCTCGCGCTCCTTGCGGTCGGCGCCGGAGCCGGGCGGGCCCTCGTACTTGCCCCAGTCGCGCGGCGGACGCGGTTCGCGTCCCTCCATGATATCGTCGATCTGATGAGCGTCGATGGTCTCGTACTTCATCAGGGCATCGGACATCATGTGCAGCTTGTCGATGTTCTGCGTCAGCAGATCGACGGCGCGCTGGTAGTTGCGATCGACGATCGCCCGCACCTCGGTGTCGATGGCGTGCGCCGTCTCGTCGGAGATGTTCTTGTGCTGCGTCACCGAGTGACCGAGGAACACTTCGCCCTCTTCCTCGCCATAGGCGAGCGGCCCGAGATCCGACAGACCCCACTTGGTCACCATGCTGCGCGCGATGTCCGTGGCCCGCTTGATGTCGTTCGAGGCGCCGGTGGTGACGGAGTCGGAACCGAAGATCAGCTCCTCGGCGACCCGGCCGCCGAACATGCTCGACAGCTGGCTCTCCAGCCGCTGCTTGCTGTAGCTGTAGCGATCCTCTTCCGGCAGGAACATGGTCACGCCCAGCGCGCGACCGCGAGGAATGATGGTGACCTTGTGCACCGGATCGTGCGCCGGCACCAGCCGACCGACGATGGCGTGACCGGACTCGTGATAGGCGGTCAGGCGCTTTTCCTCCTCGCTCATGACCATCGAGCGACGCTCGGCGCCCATCATCACCTTGTCCTTGGCCTTCTCGAAGTGGATCATGTCGACCACACGCCGGTTGGCACGGGCGGCGAACAGCGCGGCCTCGTTCACCAGATTGGCGAGATCGGCGCCCGAGAAACCGGGCGTACCGCGGGCAATGATCGCCGCATCGACGTCATCGCCCAGCGCCACCTTGCGCATGTGTACCTTGAGGATCTGCTCGCGACCGCGAATGTCGGGCAGCGGGACCACCACCTGGCGGTCGAAGCGACCGGGACGCAGCAGCGCCGGATCGAGCACGTCCGGACGGTTGGTGGCAGCGATGACGATCACGCCCTCGTTCCCCTCGAAACCATCCATTTCGACCAGGAGCTGGTTGAGGGTCTGCTCGCGCTCGTCGTGACCGCCGCCGAGCCCCGCGCCGCGGTGCCGGCCCACGGCATCGATTTCATCGATGAAGATGATGCAGGGCGCATGCTTCTTGGCCTGCTCGAACATGTCGCGGACGCGCGCAGCGCCGACGCCGACGAACATCTCGACGAAGTCGGAACCGGAAATGGTGAAGAAAGGCACCTTGGCTTCGCCGGCGATGGCCTTGGCCAGCAGCGTCTTGCCGGTACCGGGCGATCCGACCATCAGCACGCCGCGCGGAATCTTGCCGCCCAGCTTCTGGAACTTGCTGGGATCGCGGAGGAACTCCACCAGTTCGACGACCTCTTCCTTGGCCTCCTCGACACCGGCGACGTCGGCGAACGTGATCTTGACCTGGTCCTCGCCGAGCATGCGGGCACGGCTGCGACCGAAGGACATGGCGCCACGGCCGCCACCCCCGCCCTGCATCTGGCGCATGAAGAAGATCCACACGCCGATCAGCAGCAGCATCGGGAACCAGGAGATGAAGATCTGCATCAGCACGCTCTGCTGTTCCTGCGGGCGTGCCTGGATGATCACGCGGTTATCGAGCAGGTCGCCGACCAGCCCGGGATCGCCGGGGCTGTAGGTGGTGAACTTCTCTCCGCCCTGGGTCGAGCCCTGGATGGCCCGGCCGTCGATCACCACCTCGCGCACATCCCCGCGCTTCACCCATTGAATGAACTCGGAATAGGAAACCTGCTGGCTGGCGATCTGCGGGGGGCTGAAATTGTTGAACACCGAGATCAGTACGATCGCGATGACCACCCACAGGATGATGTTCTTGGCCATATCGTTCAAAACGCTGTCCTCTCGAAAAATGCCGGGGCCATGGAACCGATATTACTTGCTTTCCGGACGTTAACCAACTTCGGCCCCCGGGCCGCGGAAACCGCGGGCCAGAAGATAGATTTCACGCGAACGGGCGCGCGACGATTGCGGCTTTCGCACCGCGATTTTCTTGAAGCGCGACCTCAACTCGGCCATATAAGCCTCTGATCCCGCTCCCTGAAACACTTTCACCAGCAGATCTCCGCCGGGAGCGAGCACGTGCCCGGCCAGATCGAGCGCCAGTTCCGCCAGATAGATGGAGCGCGGCTGGTCGACAGCATCCACACCACTTATATTGGGCGCCATATCGGAGATCACAAGGTCGGCCAGCCCGTCCCCCAGCCGCTCGCGGACGAAGGCCAGGTAGTCGTCATCCAGGATATCTCCGCGGATGAACTCGACGCCCGGGAGCGGCGGCATGTCCAGCCGGTCCAGGGCGATCACCCTGCCCTTCCGCCCCACGCGCTCAGCCGCCACCTGGGACCATCCGCCGGGCGCGGCGCCCAGATCCACCACCGTCATTCCGGGCCGCAACAGGCGGTCCTTGCGGTCGATCTCCAGCAGCTTGTAGGCTGCGCGCGACCGGTAGCCCTCGCGGCGCGCCTGGTTCACATAGACATCACTGTGATGCTCACGAAGCCAGGCCTTGCTGCTGGAAGAACGCTTCTTCACTCCGACACCCCATCCGGGTCGTTTGCTCACAAAAACCGGCGCGCAGGGAATCCATTTCCCTTATACTCGCGCTGCCATGGAACTGACATCAAAACAGAGGAGCCGCCTGCGGGCGCTCGCTCACGACCGCCAGCCGGTGGTCATCACCGGACAGCGCGGCCTTACCCCCGCCGTGCTCAGTGAAATCGAACAGGCACTCGCCCATCACGAGCTGATCAAGATCCGCCTTGGCAGCACCGATCGCGATGAACGGGAACGCATGACCCGCGAAATCTGCGAGAAGACCTCGAGCGCCTGGGTTCAGAACATCGGACGCATCGCCGTCGTCTATCGGCCGGCGGAAAAGCCGGCGATCAGACTGGATGATGAATGAAGGGGAGAACGGGTGGAAACGGGGACAGACCGTGGTCCGCCCTCATTCCCTCATTCGTACCTGACGCCGACGATGTCGTATTCGCGCCGGCCGCCGGGCGCATTCACGATGGCGGTATCGCCCTCTTCACGCCCGATCAGGGCGCGGGCGATCGGCGAGTTCACTGAAATCAGGCCGGCCTTGATGTCGGCCTCGTCATCTCCGACGATCTGATAGGTCACCTCGGCACCCGATTCGCCGTCGATCAGGTCGACAGTGGTGCCGAACACCACCCGCCCCCCGGCATCGAGCCGGGTGACATCGATCACTTCGGCGCTGCCCAGCTTCGATTCGATCTCCGCAATGCGGCCTTCGATGAAGCTCTGCTGTTCGCGGGCAGCGTGATACTCGGCGTTCTCCTTCAGATCACCGTGCTCGCGGGCCTCCGCGATCGCTTGGATGACGCGCGGACGCCGTACGGTCTTCAGCTCATGCAACTCCGCGCGCAGGCGCTCGGCGCCGCGCACGGTCATGGGAACCTTCTTCATGCGGGATAGTGCTCCGTCAGCTTCTGCAACGCCACGATGCTGAAATCGTCGGACTGCCTCAGTGCCAGACAGGTGGCACGGGCACCGGCAAGCGTTGTCGAATAAGTCACCTTCCGATGCAGCGCGGCACGCCGGATCTCGTAGGAGTCGGCGATCGCCTGCTTGCCCTCGGTGGTGTTGACGATCAGGCTGATCTCGCCGTTCTTGATCATGTCGACGATGTGCGGCCTGCCCTCGGTAACCTTGTTCACTTTAGCACACGGCACGCCGGCAAGTTCAAGGGTACGGGCCGTGCCACGGGTTGCGACCAGCTCGAAGCCGAGTTCGACCAGCTCGCGCGCCACCGCCACCGCGCCCTGCTTGTCGGCATCGCGCACGCTGAAGAAGGCGCGCCCCCCGCGCGGCAGCTCGATGCCCGCGGCCTGCTGCGACTTGGCGAACGCTTCGGCGAAGCTCGCGCCGATGCCCATCACTTCTCCGGTCGACTTCATTTCCGGGCCAAGGATCGGATCGACGCCCGGGAACTTGTTGAACGGGAACACCGCCTCCTTGACTGCAAAGAAGGAAGGCACGATCTCCCGCGCGATTCCCTGCTCCGCCAGCGTCCTGCCGGCCATGCAGCGCGCGCCCACCTGGGCCAGCGAAATGCCGCACGCCTTGGAAACGAACGGAATGGTGCGCGAGGCGCGAGGATTGACCTCGAGCACATAGATGTCATTGCCCTTGATGGCGAACTGCACGTTCATCAGGCCCGAGACGCCCAGACGCAGCGCCATCAACCGAACCTGGCGGCGCAGTTCGTCCTGGATTTCCGGCGTCAGGCTGAACGGCGGCAGCGAACAGGCCGAGTCGCCCGAATGCACGCCGGCCTGCTCGATGTGTTCCATCACGCCACCGATGACCACGTCATGTCCGTCGCTCACCGCGTCCACATCCACCTCGATGGCGTCATCGAGGAAGCGATCGAGCAGCACCGGCGATTCGTTGGACACCGCGACCGCCTCGCGCATATAGCGCGCCAGATCGTCCTCGCTGTAGACGATCTCCATCGCGCGTCCGCCGAGCACGTAGGAGGGACGCACCACCAGCGGGAAGCCGATTTCCGCCGACAGGCGCAGAGCGGCCTCGGTGGTGCGCGCGGTGCGGTTCGGCGGCTGCCGCAGACCGAGATCCTCGATCAGCCCCTGGAAGCGCTCGCGATCCTCGGCGATGTCGATGGCGTCGGGGCTGGTCCCGATGATCGGCGCGCCCGCCTTCTCCAGCGCCCGCGCGAGGCGCAGCGGCGTCTGACCGCCGTACTGGACGATGATGCCGACCGGCCGCTCGACTTCCACGATCTCCAGGACGTCTTCCAGCGTCAGCGGCTCGAAATACAGCCGGTCCGAGGTATCGTAGTCGGTCGAGACCGTCTCCGGGTTGCAGTTGACCATGATGGTCTCGATGCCGTCCTCGCGCATCGCGAGCGCGGCATGCACGCAGCAGTAATCGAATTCGATGCCCTGGCCGATGCGGTTCGGGCCACCGCCGAGCACCATGATCTTCTTGCGGTCGCTCGGCATGGATTCGCACTCTTCCTCGTAGGTCGAGTACATGTACGCCGTTGCCGCGGGGAACTCGGCGGCACAGGTGTCCACCCGCTTGTAGACCGGGCGGACGTCCAGACGCCTGCGCAGCGCGCGGATCTCGTCCTCGTTCGTGCCCAGCAACCGGGCCAGGCGGCGATCCGAAAAGCCCTTGCGCTTGAGGCCGTACAGTTCGTCGCGGCTGAGCGACTCCGCCGTGCGCCCGCGCAGCCCGCCTTCGAGGCGAATGAGCTCCTCGATCTGGACCAGGAACCAGGGATCGATGTAGCTGAGCTCATGCACCCGCGCCACATCCATCCCGTGACGGAAAGCGTCGGCGACGTAGCGCAGGCGCTCGGGCCCGGGATTGCGCAGCTGGTGCACCAGCGTCGCCTCGGCATCGCCGGAATCCATGCCCGTCGCCATGATCTCGTCCAGACCGTCGATGCCGGTCTCCATGCCGCGCAGCGCCTTCTGCAGGGATTCCTGGAAGCTGCGGCCCATGGCCATGACCTCGCCCACCGACTTCATCTGTGTCGTCAGGCGCGAATCTGCCCGCGGGAACTTCTCGAAAGCGAAGCGCGGGATCTTCGTCACCACGTAGTCGATGGTCGGCTCGAAGGCCGCGGGAGCGACGCCGCCGGTGATCTCGTTGCGCAGCTCGTCCAGGGTGTAACCGATCGCCAGCTTGGCGGCGATGCGGGCGATCGGGAAGCCGGTCGCCTTCGAGGCCAGCGCGGACGAACGCGACACGCGCGGATTCATCTCGATGACCAGCAGACGGCCGTCCTCGGGATTGAGCGCGAACTGCACATTGGAGCCGCCGGTATCGACGCCGATGCGCCGCAGCACGGCGACCGACGCATCGCGCAGACGCTGGTATTCCCGGTCGGTGAGAGTCTGCGCCGGCGCCACCGTGATCGAGTCGCCGGTGTGCACCCCCATCGGATCGAGGTTCTCGATCGAGCAGATGATGATGCAGTTGTCGTCGCGATCGCGCACGACCTCCATCTCGTATTCCTTCCACCCGAGCACCGACTCCTCGATCAGCAGCTCCTTGGTGGGAGACAGGTCGAGTCCGCGCTCGCAGATCTCGATGAACTCTTCACGATTGTAGGCGATACCGCCGCCGGAGCCGGCGAGCGTGAAGGAAGGCCGGATGATGGTCGGGAAACCGATCCGGGCCTGCACCTGGATCGCTTCCTCCATGCTGTGGGCGATCGCCGAACGCGGACACTCCAGCCCGATCTCGCGCATCGCCTGGCGGAAGCGGTCGCGATCCTCGGCCGTATCGATCGCTTCCTGGGAAGCGCCGATCATCTCCACGCCGAAACGCTCCAGCACCCCTTCACGCGCCAGGTCGAGCGAACAGTTGAGTGCCGTCTGCCCGCCCATGGTCGGCAGCAGCGCGTCCGGACGCTCCTTCTCGATGATCGCGGCCACGGTCTGCCAGCGGATCGGCTCGATATAGGTCGCGTCCGCCATGCTCGGATCGGTCATGATGGTCGCCGGATTCGAGTTGACCAGGATGACCCGGTAACCCTCCTCACGAAGCGCCTTGCATGCTTGCGCGCCCGAATAGTCGAACTCGCACGCCTGGCCGATGATGATCGGCCCGGCGCCGATGATCAGGATGCTTTGGATGTCGGTGCGTTTGGGCATAATCGATCAGAGAAAAGTGAAAAGGTGAAAGAGAAAGGTAGGCGGACGGTTCGAAAGATCGGGAGCGCAGAAATGTTGCCGCATCATCATGCTCCTGGTCTTTCGCACTTCACATCTCCCTGCCGCTCGCGAACGCTTACTTCCCCATCAGTGCCGTAAAACGGTCGAACAGCGCCGTGATGTCATGCGGCCCCGGACTGTGTTCGGGATGCCCCTGGAAGCCGAAGGCCGGCACATCGGTGCGGCGCACGCCCTGCAGGCTGCCATCGAACAGCGAGCGGTGAGTGGCTGTCAGATTGGAGGGCAGGCTCGCCTCATCGACCGCAAAGCCGTGATTCTGGCTGGTGATGAACACCGTATTGTGCTCGAGATCGATCACCGGGTGATTGGTGCCATGATGACCGAAGCTCATCTTCACCGTGCGCGCCCCGCTCGCCAGGGCCAGGAGCTGATGCCCCAGGCAGATGCCGAACAGCGGCACGCCGGCATCCAGGAAGCGCCTGATGGCGGCAATGGCATAGTCGCAGGCTTCCGGGTCGCCCGGTCCGTTCGACAGGAACACGCCATCCGGCTTCATCGCCAGCACTTCGTCGGCGGGCGTGCGCGCCGGGACCACCGTGACGCGGCAGCCCCGATCGACCATCAGCCGCAGAATGTTGCGCTTGACGCCATAATCATAGGCGACGACGTGATACCGTGCGTCCCCGGCAAGGCGTTGCCCATCCGTGCCCTGGGTCCATTCATAAGGTGTCGTCGTGCTCACCACCCGGGCCAGATCCTGCCCGGCGAGGCTGGGCAGATCGCGGGCGGCTGCGATCGCTGCCGCCTCGTCGATGTCACCGCCAGCCACGATGCAGCCGTTCTGTGCCCCGCGCTCGCGCAGCAGGCGCGTCAGGCGGCGGGTATCGATGTCGGCGATCCCAACCACCCCGTGACGATGCAGATAGCTCTCCAGACTCTCGCGCGAGCGCCAGTTGCTTGCCACGTGAGAAAGGTTACGGATCACCAGTCCGGCCGCGAACACGTGTGACGATTCCTCGTCGTCCGGATTGCAGCCCGTATTACCGATATGAGGATAGGTGAAGGTGATGAGCTGACCGGCATAGGAGGGATCGCTGAGCACCTCCTGGTAACCCGTCATGGCGGTGTTGAAGACTACTTCGCCGACCGTCTGCCCCGACACGCCAATGGAGACGCCCCGAAACACGGTTCCATCCGCGAGCGCCAGCAAGGCCGGTTGTTGCAAGGTCATCTTGTCTCCAGACACGCGAAGCGAAGGGCGAGGAACCCTCCCGACAAATCCGGACGATTTTAACTGATCGCCGGGAAGAATGTCCAACGCGAATGCGAACACCCTCGGGCAACCCGCCCCGGATCAGGAATCCAGCGGCAGCGGTACGCGGCGGTGACGGCAGGCACGCAGCCACTCGCCGAGAAAGACGTTGACCTGGCGCTTCTCGAACGGACTCAGCATGTCTTCGTTCGGGTAATCGTAAGCCGGGGCGAAACGCCCATGCCCCTGGTAAGAGAGTACTTCGAGCAGCCGTGCATCGTGATAGATCCGCAGGCGCATTTCCATGTCCTTGAGCAGGCGGCCATCGCAGATGCCGAAGGAATGGGTAAGCGCCGCCATACTGGTATACCGCGCGCAATCCAGGACACTGAGCGAGATGCGGGGATACCCGGTCAGCACGAAGGTCGTCGGCACACGGACCCGGCCGATCGCCGGCACCAGCCGGCTCATGAGCCGGTAGTTGTCCTCGTATACCGGCATGAGGCTTCGAATTCCAGCAATGCGGCTCATGGCACCTGCGCTGTGATCAGAGACAAGGTGAAAAGTTGAAAGTCAGAAGTTGAAAGTGAACGTGCGCCTGTGGCGCTCCTGATCCGATGGGGGCAACTGACTCATGCTTTCGGCTGTTACGTCGAACTTCTCACTTCCCGCATTTCACTCGTCCGATTATACCATCGCTCGCACCATCACCCGGGCCGCTCCGACTCCCCCTTCCCCAGCCGCTCCATCAGCGGACCGATCAGGTCCAGCGGCAATGGAAACACGATGGTCGAGCTCTTGTCGGTAGCGATATCGGTGAGGGTCTGCAGGTAGCGCAGATGCAGCGCCTGCGGCTGGCCGGCGAGCACGGTGGCCGCTTCGGTGAGCTTGACGGACGCCTGCAGTTCGCCCTCGGCATGAATGACCTTGGCGCGGCGCACCCGCTCTGCCTCTGCCTGGCGGGCGATCGCCCGGATCATGCTTTCATCCAGATCGACATGCTTGATTTCCACGTTCGAGACCTTCACTCCCCAGGCATCCGTCTGCTCGTCGAGAATGCGCTGGATGTCCGCGTTCAGCTTCTCGCGTTCGGCCAGCATCTCGTCGAGTTCATGCTGCCCCAGGACCGAACGCAGCGTGGTCTGCGCCAGCTGGCTGGTGGCCATGGCGAAGCTCTCCACCTGGATGATCGCCCGCTGCGGATCGATCACCCGGAAGTAGATCACCGCGTTGACCTTCACCGACACGTTGTCGCGGGATATGACATCCTGGCTCGGCACATCCATCACCACGGTCCGCAGATCCACCCGCACCATCTGCTGGATCACCGGCACGATGATGATCAGCCCCGGCCCCTTCACCTTCCAGAAGCGGCCCAGCTGGAACACCACTCCCCGCTCGTACTCGCGCAGGATGCGCACCGCGCTCGCCAGAAACATGACCACGGCGACGGCGATGAAAATTCCATATTCCATGTCAGCCCTCCTCTTTCCGTTCGCCCGCCTCGGGCGCGATCACCAGAACCAGACCGTCCATGGCCACGACACGCGCGCGCTCGCCGCGCCGCAGCGGCACTTCACTGCGCGCATTCCACTGCTCGCCGCCGTAGCGCACCCGGCCCTTGCCGGTGAAATCCTCCACTGCCTCGACTTCCGCGCCGATCAGCGCCTCCATTCCCGACACCACCGGACGGCGTCGCGATTTCATCAGCATGCCGAGCACGAAGATGAAGAACAGCGCGCTGGTGCCAGCGAAGAAAGCGATCAGCGGAATCGACACATCGAATCCCGGCACTCCGGTGTCGAGCAGCATGATGGAGCCGATCACGAAGGCCACTACGCCGCCAATGCCGAGCATGCCGAAACTCGGCACGAACAGCTCGGCCAGCATGAAGAGGATGCCCAGCACCATCAGCGCCAGTCCGGCGAAATTGACCGGCAACACCTGGAACGCATAGAGGGCCAGCAACAGGCTGATTATTCCGACGACGCCGGGAACGATGAGACCAGGGCTGGCGAGCTCGTAGATCAGGCCGTAGATGCCCACCAGCATGAGGATATAGGCGACATTGGGATCAGTGATGACCGCGAGCAGACGCGAACGCCAGTCGGGCTCGACCCGCTCGACGATGATATTTCCGGTCTGCAGGACGTGCTCACCGCCTTCCGTCATCACCCGGCGGCCGTCGAGCGCGGCAAGAAGCTCGCCGAGACTGGGCACCACCAGATCGATGACGCCTTCCTCCAGCGCCTCCTCCGCCGCCAGGCTCGCACCTTCACGCACGGCGCGCTCGGCCCAGTCGCCATTGCGTCCGCGCATCTGTGCAAGTCCACGGATATAGGCCACCGCATCATTGACGACCTTGCGCTCCATCGCGCTCGCCGGAGCCGCTCCGTCGTCACCACCATCGCGCGGCGGATCGCTTCGCGGCGCGCCACCGATCTGTACGGGCGTGGCCGCGCCCAGGTTCGTCGCCGGCGTCATGGCGGCGATATGACTGGCGTAGAGTATATAAGTGCCGGCGCTCGCCGCCCGGGCCCCGCCCGGATGGACATAGCTCGCCACCGGGACCGGCGAGGCGATGATGTCCTGGACGATGGTGCGCATCGAGCTGTCGAGGCCGCCCGGGGTATCGATTTCGATCACCACCAGGGATGCCCCGCCCTCGACCGCCCGCCGGATGCCGCGGCTGATGTAGTCCGCGACCGCCGGACCGATGACGCCTCGCACTTCCAGCACCAGCGCGGCATCGCTGCGCGAGGGGCCGGTACCGGCGCCGGCGAACGCCAGCATGGCGCCGAGGGCGAACAAGAGCCCGCAACACGGCAGACTCCAGCCCCGGCGCCTCATGGGGTCACCGTCAGCTTCCCCCGGCGCCGGAGTCACCCCGGCGACGACGCTTCTCATCCTCGAGCGCGGCCCGCTCCTCGGCCTCACGCGCAAGGCGATTGCGCCGGTCGCCGCGCCACATGAAGACGAGGAACGCCACCAGCAGCACGATCAACGTGATCTTGAAGATGATCCCGCCCATTTCTCAACTCCTTGTGCAGTGTAATCGAGCGGTCGAACCCACATGGTACACCCAGGGTCCCACCGGGGACATCGCGTTCAGGAACGGCAACGGCGCGGCATGGCGGCGAGTGGCCGCAGGGCGAAGAAATATGCGCCTATTCCCAGCAGGTCGGCCGCCAGGTCGCGCAGCGACGCGTCACGCCAGGGAAGCTGCGACTGCACCGCTTCGATCAGCGCACCATAGCCCAGCGCGACTGCGATCTTGAATCCGGCGCCGCGACCGGGCATCGCCAGATCCAGCAATGCGGACAGCACCAGGAATGCGAACGCATGCTGCAGCTTGTCCCACAGCCGCTCGATGCCTGCGGGCGGCGCCGGCGTAAAGGCGAACCAGGCGATCGCAATCGTCGCGGCGACCAGGGCAGCGCGGAAAAGCAGCGTCAATCCGGAACGCGGAGCCGGCATGCCCTCGCCCCGGTCGCGGCCCGGGATCACGGGGACAGCACCATGGTCGCCATCGAGAAATAGATCAGCACTCCCGCCAGGTCCGCGATCGAGGTCACCAGCGGCACGCTCGCAGTGGCCGGATCAAGGCGGAAGCGGCTGAGCAGAAACGGCAACGAAATACCGATGAGACTGCCGGCGATCACCACCAGCACCATGGTAGTGGCGATGACGAAGGCAACCTCCGGCCCGCCCCGCGCCAGACCGATGGTCGAAACCACCAGCGCCATGGTCAGCCCCAGCAGCCCGGCGACGCCGAGCTCACGTCCGAGCAGCGCTCCCCAGTCGCGCAATTCGACATCACCGGTGGCGAGCGCCCGCACCATCAGGGTGGCGGTCTGCGCTCCGGCGTTGCCGCCCGAAGCGATCAGCAGCGGCAGGAAGAATACCAGCACTACATATGAGGTAATGGTGTCCTCGAAGTAGGCGATGCCGAGGCCGGACAGCAGGCTGCCGAAGATGAGCACCAGCAGCCAGAAGATGCGCTTGCGATAGAGCAGCAGGACGCTGGCATGGCGCACGCTCTCCTCCAGCCGCCCGACGGTGCCGACGCGATGGAAGTCTTCCGTCGCCTCCTGCTCGGCGACGTCCATGGCGTCGTCATAGGTGACGATGCCCACCAGGCGATCACGGTCATCGACGATGGGAAGAGCGATGAGATCGTACTTGCTGATCTTCTGCGCCACGTCCTCCTGGGGATCGACGACGCGGCTGTAGATCACATCCTCCACCATCAGATCGGAGACGCGTGACTCATACGGAGCGACGATCAGATCGCGCAGCGACACCGTGCCGAGCAGGCAACGTTTGGCGTCGATCACATAGGCTTGATAGATCGTTTCCTTGTCGGGCGCCTCGCGCCGCAGCGCCTGGATCGCTTCCGATGCGGTCAGCCACGGCGCCAGCGTCGCGTAGTCGGAGGTCATGATGGCCCCCGCCGTGCCCTCCTCGTGACTGGCGAGATTGCGGATATCGTCGCGCTCGGCCTGGGCGAGACCCGGCAGCAGCGCGGCCTGCTGCGCCGGCTCGAGGCGGTTGTACAGGTCGGCGCGCTCATCCGCCGACATGTACAGGAAAATCTCGGCCAGATTGCGCCGATTCAGCGCATTCGCGAGACGCACCTGCTCACTCGGCGGCAGATAGCCAAACACCTCGGTACGCTGTTCCGTCGGCAGTGCCGAAAGCACACGCCAGATGTCGCTGCCCTCGAGGCTGGATATGCAATTGGCGATGTCGGCCGGATGCGCCTCGCCGAGATGCTCCCGCAGGCGGGCAATGTCGCGCTGCGCGAGCAGTTCGCGTACGGTGAAGGCGAAGTCTTGGGTCTCCATGGTCCACCTCCGGAGACTGCCGTACCGGCAGCCGCGGTGAACCGGAGCTCAGCGTGATGCCCGGATCACATGGGTCGCCGTGAACGGCGGTTCGTGTCGAATTTTCCGTTGCCGCCGCGTGAGCGACTACTGGGTACGTCCATGAATGGAATGCAATAAAACCTTCCCGGTGAAGGCCGGCGAACTATATCGGATGCCCCGGCGGGGGTCAACCGCGCACGGACGCAGAAGGGGACGCTCCCCTTCTGCACCTCAATGCTATATTGATGCGCATGAACCGAGACGCGCCATCCTGCACCGTCGACCCTGCCAGCATTATCATACTCGGCGCCGGCTATGTGGGCGGGTCGCTGCTGGCGCGTCTGCAGGAGATGCGAAAGGTGCAAAAGGGGACGCTCCCCTTTCAAGGGGAGCGTCCCCTTTCCGAAACAGCTGCAACCCATCGCAAGAGCGCGAGCGGGAGCTGTGTCTTCGACCTTGCCGATGAATCCACCTGGACCAATCCTCCCCTTGCCGGACGCAGGGTGGTGTGGACTTTCCCTGCCGCGCCGCTCGAGCAGGTGCGCGCATTCTACGGACGTCATCTGCGCGAGGCATCCGCGCTCATCGTTCTCGGCAGCACCTCGGCATACCAGATGTCGCCGGCTCAGGCGGCGCTGGCGCCATCGATCCGCGAAAATGCGCCTCTCGATACCACGCAGCCGCGCGTGCAGGGCGAGGAATGGCTGCGGAGCCGCGGCGCGACAGTGCTGCGGTTGGCCGGCATCTACGGTCCGGGACGCGAACCCGCCAATTGGATCCGGCGCGGCCGGATCGACGACGGCGCCCGCATCGTCAACCTGATTCACGTCGATGACATCGTCGACGCGATCATCGCAGTGCTGGAGCAGCCACAGCCGGCGTGCAGCATCAACGTCGCCGACGGCGAGCCCCTGGCCTGGCGCGATATCGTCGCGCGCCTGCGCAATACCGGCGCGCTGCCACCGGATTTCGTGCTGCCCGAGAGCGGTCCGGGCCGCTACGGCAAGCGTATCGATGCCGGACGCCTGCGGGAACTGATGCCGGGCCACGTATTCCGCCGACTCGGGGGATCCGGTCTGTCCACGCAAGACGAGGACTCTTTCCCGCACAGAACGGACCCAGGGAGATCCGCGGGCTGAAAGAGAGGAAAGAGCAAAAAAAAAGGTAACATACCGGGAAAGGACAACGAGGATGGCTGTGCTCCTTTCACCTTCCTCCTTTGGCTTCGACTTTCGACTAACTCTTCTCCCTGAGGCTCAGCACATGACGACCGGCACCAATCCGCAACCCGAAGCGCATACCTGGAAGTTCTTCCGCGCTGGTGATTTCGATCAGGTGGCGCTCACCAGCGGCGCTGACATGATGGCGCTGGACCGGCTCGATCAGAAACTCTGGGTCGCACTGGCCTGCCCCGTATCCAGCCTGCACTTCGATCAACGCACGCTGCAGCTCATCGACGGCAACGGCGATGGACGCATTCGCGCCCCCGAACTGATCGCGGCCATCAAATGGGCGGGCGCGCGCCTGCGCGACATCGATGAACTCGTACGCCGCCCCGAATCCCTGCCCCTGGCGGCGATCGATGACAGCAACCCCGCGGGCGCGGCGGTGCTTGACGCGGCGCGACAGACCCTGGCGCTCCTCGGCAAGGATGATGCCGACAGCATCTCCATCGAGGAGAGTGGCGACGCGGTACAACGCCTGACCCAGACACCATTCAATGGCGATGGCATCATCGTGGAGGAGTCGGCCGACGGCGAAAGCGAGAAAGCGCTGATACGGGACGTGATCGCTTGCATCGGCAGTGAAACCGACCGCGCCGACAAGCCCGGTGTGTCCATGGAACTGCTCGAACGCTTCCTCGCCGATGCCGAGGCCGCCCTCGCCTGGTACCGCCAGAGCGAGGCCGATGCCACGCTGTCCCCGCTCGGCGAGGGGACCGCAGCCGCCGTCGAAGCCGTGGCGGCAGTGCGCGCCAAGGTGAACGATTACTTTACGCGTTGCCGGCTGGCCGCTTTCGATACGCGCGCAGCCATCGCGATGAACGGTGACGAAGCGGAATTCCAGCGCCTTTCGGCACTGTGCCTGGCGCCGGACAGCGCGGACGTCGCCGCCCTGCCCCTGGCCCATGCCGCGCCCGGCGTCACGCTCCCGCTGGGCAGCGGCATCAACCCGGCCTGGGAGGACCCGATCGCAGCGCTGTGCGCAAACGCAATCGTACCCCTGCTCGGCGAAGTCGAAGCGCTGGACGAGGCCCAGTGGAAGCAGGTTCTCGCCACCCTGGCCCCGTTCTCGGAGTGGATGGCCAGCGGCGAGGCCCATGCGACCCGCTCCCTCGGCAAGGATAGATTGCAGGAGATTCTGGATGGCGACCTTCCCGCGCGCCTGCGCGCGCTGATCGAACGCGACCTGGCCGAAGCGCCGCGCTGCGCTGCCACCGAGGACGTCGACCGCCTGGTGCGCTATTGCCGCAACCTGCATCTCCTGTGCGAGAACTTCGTCAATTTCGGCGATTTCTACGACGAAGACAGGGAAGCGATCTTCAAGGCCGGAACGCTGTACATCGACCAGCGGAGTTGCGAGCTGACCCTGATCGTCGAGGATCAGGCGCGGCAGGCGACGATGGCGCCGCTGGCGGGCACCTATCTGCTCTACTGCGAATGCGTGCGCCGCGGCACCAACGAGACGCGACACATCGTGGCGGCAATCACCAACGGCGATGCGGACAATCTGCTGGTTGGCCGCAACGGTGTCTACTATGACAGGGATGGCCGTGACTGGGATGCCACCGTGGTGCGCATCGTCGAAAATCCCATCAGCATGCGACAGGCCTTCTGGGCTCCCTACAAGAAGGTGGTGCGGATGATCGAAGAGCAGGTCGCCAAGCGCGCGGCCGCCGCGGAAGCCGCTTCCACCGAAAAGCTGCAGACCGCCGCCACAGCCGCGGCGAATGCCGACAAGGCCGCGGTGCCGTCAGCCGAGGGGACGAAGAAGATCGACGTCGGAACGGTCGCCGCGCTCGGCGTCGCCTTCGGCGCGCTCGCCACCGCGCTCGCCGCCATCGCCGGATATGTGAGCGGTCTGCTGCAGCTGCCGTTCTGGAAGCTGTGCCTGGCGCTGGCAGCCCTGCTCTTCATCATCTCCGCGCCGTCGCTGGTCATTGCATGGCTGAAACTGCGCCGCCGCAACCTCGGTCCGCTGATGGATGCCTGCGGCTGGGCGATCAATGCGCGCGCGCGCATCAACGTGCCCTTCGGCGCCCGCCTGACCGGCATCGCCCGCCTGCCCGCGGGGTCGCGCGCCAGCGCCGATGACCGCTTCAGACAGCGCGCGCCGATGTGGCCGCAACTGCTGCTGGGCGTGATCGCGGTATGCTTCGTCTACAGCCTGCTCAATGATCTGGGCCAACTGGAACCCCTGATTGCCTGGGGCCGCAGCTTGGTTGAGTGACCTTCACTCGAGGTAGGTTGAGAGCCGCTTGCGCCAGCCGGGCAGCCAGCGGCTCTCGTCGCGCCCGGCGTTGGCTACCCGCCGGGTGAGGACGTAGTCGGCGGCCGCCACGAACTCGGAGATCGCCTCGGCATCCGGGCGCATCCGCTCGAGCACCTGCAGCAATCCCCAGCCCTGCCCGCGATAGCGCTCGCGGGGTGACGAACCGTCACCCTTGAAGTTGACGTAGTCGATGAGCACGTAGGCGCCACGGGGATCGGCCGCGACGCGGCGAAACTGACGCTCGATGTGCGCCCTCGCCGCAGGCGATGGCGCCGCATCGAGAATTTTCGGCAGCGCCGCCTCCATCCGCTCGATGATGTAAGCGGTCTGTTCCGCTACGGTGTTCTGCAGCAGATGCCGCAGTTCGGCGATCTCCTCGCCATCGCGAAGGGCGAGAAACTCGTCACGGCTGGTCCACGGCGCGTGACGGGCGTCAGCGAGCCATGGCGGCAGGCTCAGGCCGCTCGCCCGCAGACGCTCGAGCAGTCCGGGGAAGCTTTCCTCGAAGGGCCCGGTGACCCCCTCCGGATACCATATGAAATGCCCTATTCCGAACGAGGGAAAATCCTCGCCGGCATTCCATACGGCGAGATTCTCCGCCAGACCCCGTCCTTCGTTCTGCCAGATCCGGCGGCCGACTTCCTCCGCCTGCTCCATGGTCAGCACCAGCGGCGCCGCCAGGCAGGCAGCCCAGCCACCGGCGAACAGAGTCAGCATCAGCATGCCGGCACGCAGCGTCCGCTTTCGCACTATCGTCATATCCTTTCAGGACAACCGCCAGCATTATGGGACGTGTCTGCCGACTCGGCCACTCGATCGCCCGCCTGCGACGATCAACGTGCATGCGTGCTGCACATGCGGGCGCATCCGGACGGTATTCCTCCGGGCCCGACATCGAACACGACCCTGCCTCGAACTGGTTTGCCGATTGGCGTAGAATGAGTGGCCCTCCGTCAGTACACCACTTACCGGGTCCACCGCATGTTCCGCTTCTTCGAGAATCTGCTCGATCCCTATCCGGGAGGCGAGCCCGCCACCCCGCCGCAGGGGCTGCTGGCGTTCATCCGTCACTACTCGCGCCCGGTGTTCCCCTGGCTGGTCCTGATGTCGCTGCTGACCGCCGCGTTGTCCGCGATGGAAATCCTGTTCTTCAGCTTCCTCGGCGATATCGTCGACTGGCTGGCAGAAGCCGATCCCGAAACCTTTTTCTCCGAGCACGCCTGGCCGCTCGCCGGCATCGCCACACTGATCCTGATCGTCTTTCCGCTGCTCGTCGCTGCGCAGTCCCTGGTGGTGCATCAGACGATTTTCGGCAACTACCCCATGCTCGCGCGCTGGCTGTCGCATCGCTACCTGCTGCGCCAGAGCCTGAGTTTCTTCCAGGACGAGTTCGCGGGTCGCATCTCGCAGAAGGTGATGCAGACCGCGCTGGCCATCCGCGAAACGGTGCTCAAGCTCGCCGACGTGCTGGTTTACGTGATCGTCTACTTCGGCGGCGCGCTGATTCTCGTCGCCCAGGCCGACGGTCGCCTGACGGCTCCCTTGTTCCTGTGGCTCGCCGGCTACCTCGGCATCCTGTTCTACTTCGTGCCCAAGCTGCAGCGCGTATCCGCAGAGCAGGCCGACGCGCGGGCGTTGATGACCGGCCGGGTGGTCGACAGCTACACAAACATTCAGACCATCAAGCTGTTCGCCCACACTCAGAGGGAACAGGATTACGTGCGCGGCGCCATGGGCGACTTCATGATCACGGTGCATTGCCAGATGCGCTTCGTCACCCGTCTCACGGTCGCGCTCCACCTGCTCAACTCCCTGCTGCTCGTCAGCATGGGCGCGGTCGCGCTCTGGGCATGGCACCTCGGCTCGATGACGGTTGGCGCAATCGCGGTCGCCTTCGCGCTGGTGATGCGGCTGCGGGCCATGTCGCAGTGGGTCCTGTGGGAGGTCGCCGGCCTGTTCGAGAATCTCGGCACGGTGCGCGACGGCATCAATACCATTTCACGCCCCCTCACCGTAACCGACCGGGAAAACGCGCGCGAACTTGTGGTGTCCCGTGGCGAGATCCGCTTCGAGCATCTCGGCTTCCGCTACAGTGCGAACGACCGGGCGGTGGTGGAAGACCTGTCGCTCACGGTGCGTCCGGGCGAGAAGGTGGGACTGGTGGGCCGTTCGGGGGCGGGCAAGTCCACGCTGGTGAATCTGCTGCTGCGATTCTACGATCTCGACCGCGGCCGCATCCTCATCGATGACCAGGACATCGCCGGCGCGATGCAGGAATCGCTGCGCCGCCACATCGGGCTGGTGACCCAGGACACATCCCTGCTGCACCGCACGATCAGCGACAACATCCGCTACGGACGCCCGGATGCGAGCGACGAGCAGATCGTGGAAGCCGCCAGGCGCGCGCATGCGCACGACTTCATCGTTTCTTTGAGCGATCCCCTCGGCGCATCCGGTTACGAGGCCCATGTCGGCGAACGCGGAGTCAAGCTGTCGGGAGGCCAGAGGCAGAGGATCGCTATCGCGCGCGTGCTGCTGAAGGACGCCCCCATCCTCATTCTCGACGAAGCCACTTCCGCGCTCGACTCGGAAGTGGAAGCCGCGATACAGGAGCAGCTCTATACCCTGATGCAGGGCAAGACGGTGATTGCCATCGCTCATCGCCTCTCCACCATCGCCATGCTGGATCGCCTGGTGGTCATGGATGAAGGGCGCATCGTCGAGAGCGGAACCCATGCCGAGCTGCTGGCCCGCGGCGGCTTGTATGCCAACCTTTGGCGCCGGCAATCGGGCGGCTTCCTCGGCAATGACCTGGACGACACAGCGGCTCCAGACATGCCGGAGTTGAAAATCCAGAGCTGAAGGAATAAGAGGACAGTCCCCTAAAGGACTGCCAAATGGAGACTGTCCCCTTCAGTAGCCTCTTTTCAGGGACTGTCCCCCTTAGCAGCCCCCATCACTCCCTCAAGGTGATGCTGATCGGGCAGTGATCGCTGCCCTGCACCTCGGGGTGGATCTCGGCGGCGGCGACCGCCGGCCGCAGCGAAGCCGATACCAGAATGTAATCGATGCGCCAGCCGACGTTGCGGGCACGCGCGTTGGCGAACCGGCTCCAGTAGGTATAGTGGCCCTTGCCGGAGGTGAACAGTCGGAAGGTGTCCACGAACCCCGCCTCGATCAGCCGTGAGATCCCTTCCCTTTCCTCATCGGTGAACCCTTTCCTGCCACGGTTCGGTCCCGGATTGGCGAGATCGAGTTCAGTATGCGCCACGTTGAGATCGCCGCAGATGATCACCGGCTTGCTGCGCTCCAGCCGCTTGCACCAGGCAAGAAAGGCCGGATCCCATTGGCGATGACGAAGCGCCAGACGACTGAGATCGTCCTTGGCATTCGGCGTATAGACCGTCACCAGATGAAACGATCCGAAGTCGGCGCTGATCAACCGGCCTTCATCGGCGGCATCACGCTGCAGTTCGTCTGCCAGATCGTAGCGGCGGGCGAAATCGGCCGGGAAGCCGTAAGTTACCGCAAGCGGCCCTTGCCTGCTGAACACCGCCGTCCCGGAGTAACCCTTGCGGACCGCCGCATGCCAGTATTCGTGATATCCGGCCAGATCGATCTCGACCTGCCCGCGCTGCGCCTTCGTCTCCTGCAGACACAGGATGTCTGGCGCATGCGCCTCGACGAACGGCAGAAACTCGCCGCGCCGCAACAGACCGCGAAGACCGTTCACGTTCCACGAATAGATTCTCATGGAGAAGAAGAGTAAAGAGGAAAAATGAAAGAGGGAAGGACGCGTGGACGCTGGTCGTTCTCTCGGCGTTTACTTCATTCCTTTCTCTTTCACCTGTTCTCTCCTCTTCCAGGCCGCCCGCCCCTTTTCGAACAGCAGCTTCTGACATCGAGATTTGTCTTGATATTGATGCCTTTCATTGTCCCCCCTTCGCCTTCGCAGCAGAATGCCTGCAGGTACCAATACCGGCGACGCGACCACCGGCCGTTCGGCAAGGAGACGAATCATGAACAGACTGAAAACAGCCGCTCTCTCCGCAGGATTGATCGCTCCGTGGGGCGTGATGGCACAGGACCTGAACTATGACTATCTGCAGGGCGCCGTCGCCTTCTATCCGGGATTCGAGGATCAGGACTTCATCGGCGTCGACGCACGGGGATCGATCATGGTGGCCGAGGACGTCTTCATCTTCGGTGGCATGAAGTACATGACCGATGACGTCGATCTCACCGCCGCGCATGTCGGCGGCGGATACCGGCTCAACCTCGACCGGGGCACGGACGTCTATGGCGGCATCACGCTCGAATATCAGGAAGTCGAGGCCAAGATCATCGATCCGGTTTCGTTGACCAACACCGTCACGCTGTCCAACGACGACACGAGTATGGGCGTGCGCGGCGGCATTCGGCACATGCTGATGACAGACCTCGAAGTCGCAGGCGAAGTCCGCTACGTTGCCGGCGATCTGGACTATCTCGGTTTTGCCGCCAGCGCACAGTACTTCCTCAACGAGCAGATCGGGCTGATCGGCGAGATCGACGTCTACGACGGGGAAATGGGCATCAACGCGGGTGCGCGGATGAACTTCTGAGCGCGGCATGAAGCATGGGGAGAATCATCCGCGGACACAGGGACGACAGGGCGCGACTGAAAATGGCGGCGGTGCCGGACACCGCCGCCGCGTGCTTTACAGCGTGAAGGTCAGATTGGCGGACAGGAACAGCTCATCCGTATCGGGATCGTTGTCCAGTGGCACCCGATACATGGCCTGAATGTACTGGAAGCCTGGCTCGCTGATCGGCAGCGTCGCCTTGCCCTCGGCATCGGTGATGTAAAGATCCATGCTGCCCATGATCTCGATCTCCGCATCCACCAGCGGCCTGGAATCGTACAGCAGCTGCACCGGCAGCTCATCGCCCGGCTTCATGGCGAGCGGGTTGGCGAGCGGCACGATCTCCAGCAGCACACCGGCGGGTCTGCCGGCGCCTTCACCCCATGACAGCAGAGTCTTGTGCAGCTTGCGCTCGTGCGCGGAAGACAGATACCCCGGCACCTCGCTCTTCGGCTTGTTCACGTTCTGTTCGTCCGCCGTCTCCGTCCAGATGCCGTGATCGAAATCGACGATGATGACCGCCGTATCGTCAGCCGGCCGCACGCTCAGTTCAGCGCCCTGAACATGGGACCCGATCTTCTGGCGCTTGCCCTCCCTGCTGATGCCGTAGACCTCGCTGGCGTGTCCCGGATCATAGGATTCGGGTTCGCCGGGATGGCCAAAGATCAGCCGCATCTCTTTTTCGGCGGGCTCCAGCCAGACGTCATGGGCCCAGGCCTGCAGCGTCACGACGGAAAACAGCAGCACCGCTCCGCAACATTTCTTCAACATCATGGGGCTCCTCTCGTTCGCCTGCATGCTCGGCACCGAGCCGCTGCCGATGACATATCATTGCATAACACCTCCTAACGGCCAAGCGTTGGCGCGGCCGATCATCCCGGATGGACGGGTTCAGTTCCGGCCGTAGACGCCTGTCAGGCGGGCCCGGCCGAGGATATGCGGATGCAGCGCTTCCTCCAGTTCCTGCACGCTGGCGCGCGCCGCAAGATCCAGATTCGGAACATCGAGGGCGAAAACCTGGAAACGATAGTGGTGCCGGCCGTGACCGCGGGGAGGACATGGCCCACCGTAGCCCCGGTGACCGTAGTCGTTCATCACCTGCAAGGCGCCCAGGGCACCGGCGTCCTCCTCGGAGAACCCTTCATCGACATGCGTCAGCTCCGGCGGCAGATTGCA
>JAVEZY010000017.1:18868-50139 GCA_034002745.1 Gammaproteobacteria bacterium | reverse complement strand
TTTCAGGATCTATTTCACTCCCCTCCCGGGGTTCTTTTCGCCTTTCCCTCACGGTACTGGTTCACTATCGGTCGATCACGAGTATTTAGCCTTGGAGGATGGTCCCCCCATCTTCAGACAGGATTTCGCGTGTCCCGCCCTACTTGTCGCAAGCTCAGTCCCGCTGGCGGGTTTTCGCGTACGGGGCTATCACCCACTACGGCCAGCCTTTCCAGACTGTTCCGCTAACGCGCCAGTTAACTCTTGCAGGCTCATCCCCGTTCGCTCGCCACTACTTAGGGAATCTCGGTTGATTTCTATTCCTCCGGCTACTTAGATGTTTCAGTTCGCCGGGTTCGCCTCCACGCACCTATGGATTCAGTGCGGGATACCCTTGCGGGTGGGTTTCCCCATTCGGACATCTCCGGATCAAAGCTCGCTTGTCAGCTCCCCGAAGCTTTTCGCAGACTGCAACGTCCTTCATCGCCTGTGATCGCCAAGGCATCCACCACATGCACTTAGTCGCTTGACCCTATAACGCTGAGCCCTGACTTCCGCCAGGCAACGCTACAGGCACAACTTACGCTTGTCTTACTCCCGTCGCTGGTTCGCAAACGGAAGCGAAGAATGCAATCACTACCCAATGTCTAATCCCGTTCCCGGGATAAGACACCTTTACTTCTTCCTGATTGTTAAAGATCCAACAGCCTGCAGCGGTAAAAACCGCTATCCAAGTCTTACCACTTGGATAGCGACTTTCTAGAAGTTCATGGTGGAGGATGACGGGATCGAACCGACGACCCCCTGCTTGCAAAGCAGGTGCTCTCCCAGCTGAGCTAATCCCCCTTGATGGTGGGTCTGGTTGGGTTCGAACCAACGACCCCCGCCTTATCAAGACGGTGCTCTAACCAGCTGAGCTACAGACCCGCCGCGCTGCTCAACAACCGATAGGCTGTAGGTGCTCCTCCGGAGTCACTCTAGAAAGGAGGTGATCCAGCCGCAGGTTCCCCTACGGCTACCTTGTTACGACTTCACCCCAGTCATGAATCCCACCGTGGTAAGCGCCCTCCTTGCGGTTAGGCTACCTACTTCTGGTGAAACCCACTCCCATGGTGTGACGGGCGGTGTGTACAAGACCCGGGAACGTATTCACCGCGGCATGCTGATCCGCGATTACTAGCGATTCCGACTTCACGCAGTCGAGTTGCAGACTGCGATCCGGACTACGATCGGCTTTCTGGGATTGGCTCCACCTCGCGGCTTGGCAACCCTCTGTACCGACCATTGTATGACGTGTGAAGCCCTACCCATAAGGGCCATGAGGACTTGACGTCATCCCCACCTTCCTCCGGTTTGTCACCGGCAGTCTCACTAGAGTGCCCAACCGAATGATGGCAACTAGTGACAAGGGTTGCGCTCGTTGCGGGACTTAACCCAACATCTCACGACACGAGCTGACGACAGCCATGCAGCACCTGTGTCCAGGCTCCCTTTCGGGCACCCCCACCTCTCAGCAGGGTTCCTGGCATGTCAAGGGTAGGTAAGGTTTTTCGCGTTGCATCGAATTAATCCACATCATCCACCGCTTGTGCGGGTCCCCGTCAATTCCTTTGAGTTTTAATCTTGCGACCGTACTCCCCAGGCGGCCAACTTCACGCGTTAGCTACGGTACTAAGGAAGTCTCCTTCCCCAACACCTAGTTGGCATCGTTTAGGGCGTGGACTACCAGGGTATCTAATCCTGTTTGCTACCCACGCTTTCGTGCATGAGCGTCAGTGTTAACCCAGGGGGCTGCCTTCGCCATCGGTGTTCCTCCACATCTCTACGCATTTCACTGCTACACGTGGAATTCCACCCCCCTCTGCCACACTCGAGTCGTGCAGTCACAAGCGCAGTTCCCAGGTTAAGCCCGGGGATTTCACACCTGTCTTACACAACCGCCTGCGCACGCTTTACGCCCAGTAATTCCGATTAACGCTCGCACCCTACGTATTACCGCGGCTGCTGGCACGTAGTTAGCCGGTGCTTCTTCTTCAGGTACCGTCATTGATGAAAGGTATTAGCCTCCACCGTTTCGTTCCTGCCGAAAGAGCTTTACAACCCGAAGGCCTTCTTCACTCACGCGGAATGGCTGGATCAGGGTTGCCCCCATTGTCCAAAATTCCCCACTGCTGCCTCCCGTAGGAGTCTGGACCGTGTCTCAGTTCCAGTGTGGCTGATCATCCTCTCAGACCAGCTACGGATCGTCGCCTTGGTAGGCCTTTACCCCACCAACTAGCTAATCCGACATCGGCCGCTCCAATCGCGAGAGGTCTTGCGATCCCCCCCTTTCACCCTCAGGTCGTATGCGGTATTAGCACATCTTTCGATGTGTTATCCCCCACGACTGGGTACGTTCCGATGTATTACTCACCCGTTCGCCACTCGCCACCAGGAGCAAGCTCCCGTGCTGCCGTTCGACTTGCATGTGTAAAGCATTCCGCCAGCGTTCAATCTGAGCCAGGATCAAACTCTTCAGTTCAATCTCTTCGCTCGCCTACTCAAATTACTGACAAGGTCAATTTCTCAACCTTACTTTTCTTTTGATGTAAGCGCTTTGCTGCTAAATTTCTCGATCAGACGAGCCCGTGACCTCGCGGCCGAAACCCGGGTTCCCCCAAAGTCCCACGCAGCAGCTTCGATTTCGCCACCACGCCCAACCTCGCCTCAACTCCAGCAAGCACCTACACCTATCGGCTGTTTGTTTGTTAAAGATCTGTTGCTGCTCAGCAGCGAAGAGGGCCGCATTATACGGATCACAAACCCCCCGTCAACACCTTCTACAAAGAAAATTTTTAGGAGAAGCTCGGCGTTAATTAACTCAATGATATTTTGGCAAATTTTCGCTTTCCAACCTGAAGCACTACTGTAGATCCAGCCTCAAGCATCAGAGATCTATCACTCACTTTTTCACCATTCAGCCTGACTCCACCCGCATCTATCAGGCGCATGGCCTCCGAAGTGCTGGATACCAACTGGGCTTGCTTCATGACCTGCGAAACTAGCGCAGCAGGAACGGTAATTTCGGGCATGTCTTCAGGCAATACCCCTCGCTGAAAGCGAGCCCTGAACTCCTCCAAGGCATCATCGGCTGCTCGCTGACCATGAAAGCGCGCAACCAACTCCTGCGCCAGAAGTATCTTGGCGTCACGAGGGTTAGCGCCACCAGCAATCTCTACCCTCAACTTCTCAATCTCCTGCTCCGACCTGAACGACAGCAGCTCGAAATAACGCCACATCAATTCATCCGAAACCGACATCAGTTTGCCAAAGACTTCCCGTGGTGGCTCAGTGATGCCCACGTAATTGCCCAATGACTTCGACATCTTGTTGTGGCCATCCAACCCCTCCAGTAACGGCATCGTCATAATGCACTGCGGTCGCTGGCCATAATGCTTCTGCAACTCGCGCCCAACCAGCAAATTGAATTTCTGGTCAGTGCCGCCAAGTTCAATGTCGGCTCTCAAGGCCACGGAGTCATAGCCCTGGCACAGCGGATAAAGAAACTCATGCACCGCAATCGGCTGATTGCCCGAGAATCGCTTCGCGAAGTCGTCGCGCTCCAGCATGCGTGCAACTGTATATCGGCCCGCCAGTCTGATCATTCCGGCACTACCGATATCATCGAACCAGGTCGAATTGAAACAGACCTCGGTCTTGTCTGGGTCGAGAATTTTGAATACCTGTTCCTGATAGGTCTGCGCATTTTGCAAAACCTGCTCCCGCGACAAGGGGGGGCGCGTCGAATTTTTTCCTGTCGGATCTCCGATCATCCCGGTGAAGTCGCCGATGAGAAACAATACGTGATGACCCATCTCCTGAAAGTGGCGCAACTTATTGATCAGCACCGTGTGGCCCAAGTGCAAATCAGGTGCAGTGGGATCAAATCCTGCCTTTACGCGCAATGGAGACGGGGCCCCCAGTCTCTCCACGAACTCAGACTCGACCAATAGTTCGTCTGCACCTCGTTTTAATACCCTCAATTGCATTTGCACATCAGACATGCTTCCCACCAATTTCAATAGATTAATTTGATAAGATTACGCTTTTGCAATCATGCAAGGCCTTATGAGTTCGATTTTAAACCAAGGGGCTCGTAGCCGATCTTCCCGAACCGGCGGGATCCGATTCAAGTTCGGAGTTGTAGTGCTCATGCTTACAGGCATGGCCGTGGCATTTGGGACCTCATCCACTACCATTACTTACCAGGGTACATTCGAGGATCTCGTCGAGACAGTATCCGTTCCTACTGCACGAAGGATAGCCCCCGACATTCAAGGAATTGCAAGAGAAACCCGGATCGAGCGGGGCGATACCGTGTTCAGCCTTCTCGCCAAGCTGGACGTACATGACGAAAGCCTGCGAGCCTTTCTTTACACGGACAACAAAGCAGATCTGATTTTTCGTCAGCTGGCCCCCGGCAAGTCAATTAGCGCTGAAGTGCTACCGGATGGAGAGTTGCTATCGCTCGCTTTCCCCCTCAACGGTAATAATGAGTCTGCCCTGAATGTCACAAGGACCGGCAGCGGATTCGTCACGCGCATCGACCCCCTGCCGCTTGACGCTAGGATCGTGGCGCAATCCGCCACGATCCATTATTCACTATTTGGCGCTGCTGACGAGGCAGGGATACCCGATGATGTCGCCATTGGGCTTGCAGACATTTTCGGGGGGGAGATTGATTTCCATCGCGATTTACGCAAGGGGGACAACTTTACCGTTATCTACGAACAGGATGAGCTATCGGGAAAATCGATCCGGACCAAGCGCATACTTGCGGCAGAGTTCATCAATGACGGGAAAACACACCAGGCCTTCTGGTACCAGCACGATGACGGGAAAGGCGGTTATTACACCGCCGATGGATCAAGTCTCAGGAAAGCATTTTTACGTTCCCCGCTCGAATTTTCCCGAATTACCTCGGGATTCTCGAAAGCCCGCTATCACCCGGTTCTGCGCGAAGTGCGTGCCCACCGAGGTATCGACTATGCCGCGCCTACCGGAACCCGCGTAAGAGCGACAGGTGATGGCATCATCAGCTTTGCAGGAACCCAGGGAGGGTATGGCAAAGTAATTGCAGTACGACACAAAGGTAACAAGGTGACTGTTTACGGTCATCTCTCTGGCTTTGCCTCTGGCATAAAAACCGGCAAGCGCGTTTCTCAAGGGGAAACCATCGGTTATGTTGGTGCAACCGGATTGGCTACCGGCCCTCATCTGCATTACGAATTCCGCGTCGATGGCGTTCATCGCAACCCCCTTACTGTCGCCATACCGCCGGCAACACCTCTACCTACCACTGTCTTGTCAAAATTTCGTTCGGTAGCAAATGGCTATCTGAGTCAGATGACCTTGACCAAAGGATGGCAACTGGCCAAGCTTGATTGAACTTGATCACACTCGCAAAAAACAAGGGGCGCATTACAGCGCCCCTTGTTTTTTGCGATCAGGATGCCCTATCGGGTCTAGGTCGAAAAAGAAGAGCCGCAACCACAGGTGCTCACTGCATTGGGATTCTTGATGACGAACTGCGCGCCCTGCAACCCCTCGCTGTAGTCGATCTCGGCACCGACAAGGTATTGAAAACTCATCGAATCAATCAGCAGGGTGACGCCATTTTTTTCCATCACCGTGTCATCTTCGTTCGTCGCTTCATCGAACGTAAAACCATACTGAAATCCGGAGCACCCCCCGCCCGTCACGAACACACGCAACTTGAGTTCGGGATTCCCCTCCTCCAGAATCAACTCTTTCACTTTATTGGCCGCACTGTCAGTAAACAAAAGCGGGACTGGGATATCCGGGGCATTCATGTCGTTTCTCCTGAATTAATGGGTCGGGTACGTTAACTCTCGGTAGATATGGGGAAGCAACCAGCTGAATTCAATGACTGGAGGCCAGTTTCAGTTCCACCGATTTCGCGTCATCCGCATCTACATCGTGCACAAGTCGCCCTTGAACGATGGCTCCCAAGTGCATTTCTATCGTATTGTATTCAACGTCTCCTGTCACACGTGCCTTCGGTTGCAGTTCAAGAAACTCATCAGATCGGACAGGGCCATTGATGGTTCCGTTCACGACCAAATGTGCGACGTTCACCTCGCCATCAATACGTGCTTGCTCACTCACCACGAGCGTTCCAGGATGATTTCCCGTAGCGCGCACACTTCCCCTGACCTCTCCGTCAATACGTAACCCTCCGCTGAAAACGACATTACCCTCAATCGTGGTTCCCGCACCGATCAAACTGTCTATTTTGCTGTTGGGCTTGCTTGTTTTATTGAACATTCGCCATATCCTCTACGCCTATTCGCTTGGTGGCCTTCAATTTCCCTTTTTCAAGAATCCTGACCTCTACGCCTCCCAGCGGATAGTCCTTGGGCAACTGGAACTTCCCGTCGATTCTTCTGAAGTTTCTCAAGACGACTTCGAACTGCCCAGGGGCAGATCCTTCTTTGCGTTCAAAAATCATCATAGCATCATGACTACCAGTGCGAGGGCTTACGAGTACCTGGAGGTCGAAACGACTCTCCTTACCTCTCCTTCCACCCTGGAGCGCAATCAAGAAACTGTATCGGTACAGCCCCTGAGATTCATGGCGGACAGCGAGTTGATCAAGCGATACTTCGTCCACGGACTTGCCCTCAAGCCGTGAAATCTTTTCGAAGACGGCAAGATCCTCTTTCAGTCTGGCGTTCTCTTCCGCCAGCAGCCTGTTTTTTTCAGTAAGCAGTTTTTGTGCTGCCTGCTCGATCTGCATCCCCCCTTCGCTAGCAGCCAGCAGGCCGCTTAAACGGGAGACCTCATCCTCAAGCGCCACGTTATCCACACGTAGTTTATCGACCAGCCGGGTTGTTTCTTCCTGGTCGAAGCCCGCAGTACGCCTTCCGGTATCGAACGACCATGCAGCAAGGCCCAGCGAGAACACTACAACTCCTGCCACGCTGGCAACCCTGAAATACCAGGGAACATGGGTGCGTACCGAAACCTGAGGGGCAAAAATTCCGGAGCGCCCGCGCAATCTCCGGAGCATCAGGGTAAAACGGGGACCTGTTCGAGACCGAGGCATTCGTCGTAACCGAACATGAGGTTCATGTTCTGAACCGCCTGGCCTGCCGCCCCCTTGACCAGATTGTCAATCACCGACAGGATCACGAGCGTATCACCACCCTGCGGACGGTGAATGGCTATCCGGCATGTATTCGCCGCCCGAACCGAACGAGTGTCGGGATGCGACTTCGGCGGTAGCACATCGACGAAGGGTTCCCGAGAGAAACGCTCTTCGTAAAGCCCCTGAAAATCTTCATCCCGTTTGATGCGGGCATACAGGGTTGCATGAATGCCTCGAATCATCGGTGTCAAGTGCGGCACGAAGGTCAGACCCACCTCGGTGCCTGCGACCGTCGAGAGGCCCTGACAAATTTCAGGCAGGTGACGATGGCCGGCAACGCCGTAGGCTTTGAAGTTGTCTGACGCCTCGGCAAACAGGATATGCGTTTCGGCTTTGCGTCCGGCGCCCGACACTCCCGATTTTGCATCGGCAATCAGGCAGCCTGCATCAATGCACCCAGCTTCGACGAGCGGCAGGAAACCCAACTGGACCGCCGTGGGATAGCAACCGGGATTTGCTATCAACCGCGCATGACGGATCTTGTCCCGATTCACCTCCGGCAAGCCATAGACCGCTTCGGCGACAAGCTCCGGAGATGCGTGGGTCATGCCGTACCACTTTTCCCAGAGTTCGACGTCCTTGATACGGAAATCGGCTGCCAAATCGACCACCCGCACCCCAGCTGTCAGCAATTCACCAGCCTGCTGCATGGCGACACCGTTAGGGGTGGCGAAATACACCAGATCGCACTCCTTCAGCCGTGCAGAACCAGGATCGCTGAACTTCAAATCAAACCGTCCACGAAGACTCGGAAACATGTCTGCGACCGCGCCTCCAGCTTCTGCACGTGAGGTAATTGTCGTCACCTCCACCTGCGGATGAAGCGCCAAGAGGCGCAACAACTCGACTCCGGTATATCCGGTGCCTCCGACGATACCCACCTTGATCATTCTGCCGGGACTCCTTGTTTTCTGGGTTTTCTGGCTACGGGGCAATCATAACCGACACTAGTACCCCAAAAGGAAAATGCCGCCCGAAGGCGGCATTTTCGTCAGGGGAATTAGCGCTTGGAGAACTGCTTGCGGCGTCGCGCCTTGTGGAAGCCGACCTTCTTCCGCTCAACCTCACGGGCATCCCGGGTCACGAATCCGGCCTTCGACAGTGCCGGCTTGAGCGCAGCATCGTATTCGATCAAGGCACGCGTAATGCCATGGCGTACGGCACCCGCCTGACCGGACTCTCCGCCGCCAGTGACATTAACCATGATATCGAACGTGGTCAGATTCTCGGTCAGTTCCAAAGGCTGGCGGACGACCATGCGGCCCGTTTCACGGGAAAAGAATTCATCCACCGACTTGTCATTGACGATGAACTTGCCACTGCCGCTCTTCAGAAAAACCCGGGCGACTGCAGTCTTGCGTCGGCCGGTACCGTAGTAATAGTTGGCTGCCATAATTAATCCTGTCAGATTTCCAGGGTCTTGGGCTGCTGTGCCGAATGAGGATGATCGCCTCCGGCATAGCACTTCATTTTCTTGAGCATTGCGTAGCCGAGGGGGCCTTTGGGCAACATGCCCTTGACCGCCTTCTCAAGTACGCGCGCGGGAAATCGCTGTTGCAGTTTGATAAAGTTGGTTTCGTAAATGCCGCCAGGGAAACCCGAATGGCGGAAATACTTTTTATCCTCTGACTTGTTACCGGTAACGCGAAGCTTGTCCACGTTAACTACGACGATGTAGTCACCCGTATCGACATGTGGGGTGAATTCCGGCTTGTGTTTGCCGCGCAAGCGGCGGGCAATCTCTGCGGCCAGACGACCGAGCACCTTGTCGGATGCATCGACAATGAACCAGTCGCGCTTGACTTCGTGCGGCTTGGCGGAAAAAGTTTTCATGGCGGACACCTGCTAACACACTCTTTTGGATTGGCGCGCATGGGCTGGGCGAAAAGCACCCTGCCACGCGGAAAGCCGCGCATCTTATTGCATGGGGCTATGGAAAGTCAAACACTTTCTTCGCCCCGGCGTCGGAGCAGCTAAAATCGGCGGCGGGAAAACCCAGACCTGCCGAGGAGAAGACGATGGAGTGCACGGTACGCTGGCACGAGGGAATGAGCTTCGTTGCCGAAACGGGAAGCGGGCACATGGTTCCGATGGATGGTGCGCCGGCAGCCGGAGGCCGCAACCTGGCTCCCCGCCCGATGGAATTGCTGCTGGCGGGCGCAGGCGGCTGCACCTCCTTCGATGTCATCATGATCCTCAGGAAGGGGCGTCAGGAAATCGTCGATTGCACGGTCCGGCTGGTCGCCGAGCGCGCCGACGAGGACCCCAAGGTATTTACCCGAATCGACATGCATTTCGTGGTCACGGGTCGCAACCTGAAGCCGGAAGCCGTGGAACGGGCCGTCAGGCTCTCCGCAGAAAAATACTGTTCTGCCTCCATCATGCTCGGCAAGACTGCCGAAGTGCGCCATACGTGGGAAATCGTCGGGATCTGATTCAAATCCAGTAAGCCGTTTTCGTCATCACTCCTGACGCCAGCCGCATGGCGATCTTGACCATCGGCGGCAGGTCATCCGCTCCGAGCGCGGTCGCAGTCTGTGCATGCCTGACTTCGTCGAGCTTCATCTGCATGATCACGGCCCGAGAGCGCTGATCCGCTGCGGCCAACTGACCCATATGGCCATCCAGGTGCGCTTCCACCTGTCGTTCCGTTTCGGCCAGAAAACCGAGATTGATCTGGTCGCCCAATCGCCCCGCCATAACACCGATTGCCCAGGCACCGGCATACCAGACCGGATTGAGCAGGCTTTTCCGGCCGCCGAGCTCCTCGATCCGTCGCTCCGTCCAGTGAAGATGCTCGGTTTCCTCCCATGCGGCATGGGCCAGCGCATTTCGAATGGATTCATTCCGCGAGGTAAACGCCTGACCGGCATATAGCGCCTGGGCGCATACCTCGCCGACATGGTTGACGCGCATCAGCGCCGCCCCATGGCGGCGCTCGGCATCATCCATCTGCCCTTCCGGAATGGATTCGCCCGGCATGGGACGAGCAAAGGGTGCCTTTGCAAAAACAGTACGCAATGCCTGATCGATTTGCAGGATGAAGGGGTCCAGCACGCTCATCGAAACAAGCTCAGTTAACTTCAGGGTGCCTGCCGAGGCGCAGGGCCTCCCGTCCTTCATCCGGAGAGCGGATCGGCGTGCCATTGGGGCAGAAGTACTCCCGGGACAAGGCTGCGTGATGCCTGTTGACGGGCTTGTTTTCGATCGGTCGCCACTCGCTCAGACGCGCCTTCATCCAGCCTCCTCCAAGGCGTCCTGACGCATAAATCCTGTACTCTCGGGTCGAGCAACGCATGCCTTCAAAGGTAATGTTGATTGCACCACCGCTCGTGCGCACTAACAGCGCATAACGGACCACACCGTCCTTGCCGACGCTCAGGGTCGAAGCATCGATGAAGAAACGATGAGCGGTCAGCTCGCTGACATAGAACTCGCGCAGGCTCGCCTCCTGAGGAGGGGGCGGCAGGACCAGATCATCCTCTGTCCATTGGGGCGCATCCGGATCATCGAGATCGCGCAGCTGGAATTGGGCAGGCGCATGTCCGCCCCATACCGTGAGCAACACGGCAAACAGCAGGTGAAGCGCTCTAGCGCGCATGATGCTCGCTCTCCCGTGTTTCGAACACACCCGTTTCCGGCCACCTGGGAACGCGCTCGTGGGCATGGAAAATCAATCGCGCCAGCTCGGTCAGCGCCCGCTCATAGACATCGCGCTTGAACTCGATGACAGAGCCGAGCGGAATCCAGTAGTCGCTCCAGCGCCACGCATCGAATTCGGGCTTTTCGGTCGCCCGCAGGCTGACATCGCTGTCGCGACCGGTCAGCCGCAACAGGAACCAGATCTGCTTTTGCCCCCTGTACGTCCCTCGCCACTCACGGCGAACCCATTGCTTCGGCACATCGTAGCGCAACCAGTCACGCGTCCGCCCGATAATGCGTACATGCTCGGGCTTGAGGCCGACCTCTTCATAGAGCTCGCGGAACATCGCCTGCTCGGGCGATTCCCCCTTCTTGATTCCGCCCTGCGGAAATTGCCAGGAGTGTTCGCGTATCCGCTTTCCCCAGAAGACCTCGTTGCGTTGGTTGGTCAGGATGATGCCGACGTTCGGGCGATAACCTTCCCGGTCGAGCATGTTGAAACCCCAGATTGTTCAGTTGGGGTGATTGTTCCATATTCGGCGGGGGGAGGAAAGCCGGTCACCCGGGTAAAATTCTTTCTTTGCGGCTCTTACCCACGGAAAATAGACATGCGCGCCAGCCAGTTCTTCATTGCGACCCTGAAGGAAGCCCCCTCCGACGCCGAAGTCGTTTCGCACAAGTTGATGACGCGAGCCGGCATGATCCGCAAGCTGGCGGGCGGCATCTACACCTACATGCCGATCGGCCTGCGGGTCATTCGCAAGATCGAGGCCATCATCCGCGAGGAAATGAATCGGGCAGGCGCCATCGAACTGCTGATGCCGCTGATCCAGCCGGCCGAGCTGTGGCAGGAAACCGGGCGCTGGGACAAGATGGGGCCCGAGATGCTGCGCGTGAAAGATCGGCACGACCGCGACTTCATCATCCAGCCGACATCCGAGGAAGTCGTCACCGACATCGCGCGCGGAGAAATTCACAGCTACCGCCAGTTGCCGAAGAACTTCTATCACATCCAGACGAAATTCCGCGACGAGCGCCGGCCACGCTTCGGCGTGATGCGCGGTCGCGAGTTCACCATGAAGGATGCCTACTCCTTCGATCGCGACGAGACCGCTGCCGAAAAGAGCTACCAGGCAATGTACGCCGCCTACGTCCGCATCTTCGAGCGCCTCGGCCTGAAATTCCGTGCGGTGTGTGCCGACACCGGCGCCATCGGCGGCTCGCTGTCGCACGAATTCCAGGTCATCGCCGACACGGGAGAGGACCTGCTGGTCTACTGCCCCGACTCCGACTACGCCGCCAACATCGAACTGGCCGAGGCGCTGCCTCCGGTCGCCGTCCGGCCGGCGCCGACTTTTGCCATGGAGAAAGTCGCCACGCCCGACACGATCCGTTGCGAGGACGTCGCCAGGCTGCTCGGCCTGCCGCTGGAAACGACGGTGAAGTCCATCGTCCTCGCCACTGACACGCCGCTCGGACCCGAGGTCTGGCTCCTGCTCGTGCGCGGCGACCACGACCTGAACGAGGTCAAGGCCGGCAAGCTGCCGGGGTTCGACGGCGGTTTCCGTTTCGCCAGCGAGCCGGAAATCATCGAGCACTTCGGTTGTCCCCCCGGCTATCTCGGCCCGCTCAACACGAAGAAGCCGGTGAAAGTCGTCGCCGACAGGACGGTGGCCAACATGGCTGATTTCGTTTCCGGTGCCAACGAAATCGGTTTCCACGTCAAGGGTCTCAACTGGGGCCGCGACCTGCCGGAACCGGATCTCGTCGCGGACATCCGCAATGTCGTCGAGGGCGATCCCTCGCCCGACGGCAAGGGGGTGCTCGCCATCCAGCGCGGCATCGAGGTGGGGCATGTCTTCTTCCTCGGCACCAAATACTCGGCGGCAATGAACTGTACCTACCTCGACGAAACCGGCAAGCCGCAGCCCATGGTGATGGGCTGCTACGGCATCGGCGTCACGCGGCTGGTCGGTGCCGCCATCGAGCAGAACCACGATGCGAAGGGGATCATCTGGCCGGATGCCATCGCGCCCTTCACCCTCGTCATCTGCCCGGTAGGCTGGGGCAAGTCGGAGGCGGTACGCGATACGGCCAGCCGTCTCTACACGGAACTCACCGCTGCCGGCGTCGATGCCATTCTCGACGATCGCGACGAGCGCCCGGGCGTGATGTTTGCCGACTGGGAACTGATCGGCGCTCCGCATCGGCTCACGATCGGCGACCGCGGCCTCAAGGACGGCATGGTCGAATACCAGCACCGTCGCGATGCCGAAGCCGCCAAGGTACCGCTCGATGAAATCGTCGACCTGATACGCAGCAAGGCATGCGCCTAGGCATTGGTTTCATCCTCCTGCTCGGCTGCGTGCATGCCTGGGCAGGCGCACAGAAGTACGAACCTCTGGCCGCCAGCGTACAGGCGGCCTTGCATGCAGCGGTTTCCGACCGCGCCGCACCGGAGCCGCGTTTCGACAGCATCGAGGAAAAGATCGACTGGTTGACGGAAATGTCGCGGCGGCTCGAAAAACGCATGCCCGATCGCAAGTTGCGCCTCGACTTCCTCAAGACGGCCCGCTACGAAGCCCAGCGGGCCGGGTTGGATCCGCAACTGGTGATCGGCCTCATCGAGGTGGAAAGCGGGTTCCGCAAGCATGCCGTTTCGTCCGCCGGCGCCCGCGGCTACATGCAGGTGATGCCGTTCTGGATCAAGGACATCGGCCGGCCCGACCAGAACCTGTTCAACCTGCGCACCAACCTGCGCTACGGCTGCACGATCCTGCGCCACTACCTCGACATCGAGAAAGGCGACCTGTTTCGCGCCCTGGGACGCTACAACGGCAGTCTCGGCCGGCCGGAATACCCGAACATGGTGCGGGCCGCATGGGAAAAACGCTGGCACTGGGGGCCGCGCGTCATCCAGGCACGATGACGGCCGTCCCGCCGGCGCCGACTTTCAGCGCGGCAATCCCGGCAGGCCGCCGCCCATCAGCCCCTTCGCGGCACGCATCATCTTGGCCATGCCGCCCTTGGAGAACTGCTTCATCATCTTCTGCGTCTGCTCGAACTGGTTGAGCAGGCGGTTGACCTCCTGCACCTGCACCCCAGCACCCGTAGCGATGCGGCGCTTGCGGCTGGCCTTGATCAGTTCGGGCTTGCTGCGCTCACCGGGCGTCATCGAGTTGATGATGCCCTCGATGCGACGAATCGCCTTGTCTTCGACCTGTCCACCGGCCTGCTGGGCCATCTGGGCGAACTGCGCCGGCATCTTTTCGAGTAACGCGCCCATCCCGCCCATCTTGCGCATCTGGCCGATCTGCTCCTTGAAATCGTTGAGATCGAAGCCCTTGCCGGACTTCATCTTCTTCACGAACTCCTGCGCCTTGTCCTGATCGACGCCACGCTGGGCCTCCTCGACCAGGCCCAGGATGTCGCCCATGCCGAGGATGCGGCTGGCCATGCGTTCGGGGTGGAATTCCTCGATGCCGGTCAGCTTCTCGCCGACGCCGGCGAACTTCAGCGGCTTGCCGGTGACATGGCGCACCGACAGCGCCGCGCCGCCGCGCGCATCGCCGTCGAGCTTGGTGAGGATCACGCCGGTCAGCGGCAGGGCCTCGTTGAAGGCTTTTGCCGTATTCACGGCATCCTGACCGAGCATCGCGTCGACGACGAACAGCGTCTCGATCGGCTTGAGCTGCGCATGCAGTTCGCGGATCTCGGCCATCATGGCTTCGTCGATCGCCAACCGGCCGGCGGTATCGACGAACAGCACGTCATGGAAGTGCCGTTTCGCATGATCCAGTGCCGCAGCCGCAATCTCGGCGGGTTTCTGGCCGGCAGCGGACGGGAAAAAGTCGATCCCTGCCTGCGCCGCTACCGTTTTCAGCTGTTCGATGGCGGCCGGCCGATAGACGTCGCAACTGACCACCAGCACCTTCTTCTTGTGGCGCTCCTTGAGCCACTTGCCCAGCTTGGCCGTCGTCGTGGTCTTGCCGGCGCCCTGCAGGCCCGACATCAGGATGATCGCCGGCGGCTGCGTGGCGAGATTGAGCTCGGCCTTGGCGCCGCCCATCAACTCCGTCAGTTCGCGATGCACCACGCCCACCAGCGCCTGGCCGGGGGTCAGCGAGCCGATGACCTCCTGCCCGACCGCCTTTTCCTTCACGCGGGCGATGAAGTCCTTGACAACCGGTAGCGCGACATCGGCCTCGAGCAGGGCCATCCGGACCTCGCGGAGCATGTCGGCGATATTTTCCTCGGACAGGCGGGCCTGTCCGCGCAGGGTCTTGACGACCCTGGCGAGCTTGGTGGTCAGGTTGTCGAGCATGGGATCACGAAAGGAAGTCAAGCAGCCGGGCAGACACAAAGGCCCGGACAAGGCTTGGTGTAGACTCCAAAAATATGCAAGCGATTCTACTGCATCCCTCGTGGCTGCACCTTCCGGCAGCGGCCCTCTACGTCGGCCTGGCCGGCCACTTCTGGCGTACGCGCTGGCGCGGCGCCGTCCTCGAC
The DNA here is from genome assembly GCA_034002745.1 of Gammaproteobacteria bacterium. Lineage (GTDB taxonomy): Bacteria > Pseudomonadota > Gammaproteobacteria > SZUA-140 > SZUA-140 > JAITWN01. The sequence continues at coordinate 34,799 of JAVEZY010000017.1, read as the reverse complement.
CAGCCGGTCGCCGGCCTGGCTGCCTGGGAGCGCGCATGGCTGGCCATCGCGCTGCTCCTGCATGGCACCACCGTGGGGCTGGAACTCTTTCCTGCCGGCAGCGAGGGCATGCGCTTCGGTTTCTCCGTCGCCTTGTCGATGATGACCTGGCTGGCCGTCGCGCTGTACTGGATCGAAAGCTTCTACGCCCGCATGGAAGGCCTGCAGATGCTTGGCCTGCCTCTGGCGGCCGTCTGCAGCCTGCTGCCGTGGTTCCTGCCAGGACAGCACATCGTCGCGAACACCGGTTCGCTCGTTTTCCGCCTGCATTTCCTGATGGCCATGCTGGCCTACAGCCTGTTCACGCTCTCGGCGCTGCACGCCATCCTCATGGCCGCAACGGAGCAACGCCTCCATCGCGGCCGCCTGACACCCCTGTTCGCCGGCCTGCCACCGCTGCTGACGATGGAGGCGCTGCTGTTCCGTCTCATCAACATCGCCTTCGTCCTGCTCACCCTCACCCTGGTATCGGGCGTGCTGTTTTCCGAACAGATCTTCGGCAAGGCCCTGCCACTGAACCACAAGACCGTCTTCGCCCTGTTGTCGTGGCTGATGTTCGGTGCATTGCTGATCGGGCGGCATCGCTACGGCTGGCGCGGCCGCACCGCCCTGCGCTGGACACTGGCAGGCTTCGCGGTCCTGCTGCTGGCTTATGTCGGCAGCCGTTTCGTCCTCGAAGTCGTCCTCGGACGCCCCTGACTTGGAAGATATCCCCCTAGGCGCATTGCTCGCCGCACTGGTCGTTCTGCTCGTCCTCTCGGCTTTCTTCTCGATGTCCGAGACCAGCATGATGGCCGCCAACCGCTACCGCCTGCGCCATCGCGCCGGTCAGGGCGACCGTGGAGCACGGCTGGCGCTGTCGTTGCTGGAAGCCACCGATCGCCTGCTGGGCGTAATCCTGCTCGGCAACAACCTTGTAAATGCCGGTGCCGCCACGCTGGTCAGCGTGATCACCATTCATCTGGTCGGCCAGGAAGAGTGGGCGCTCGGCCTGGCGACGCTGTTCACCACCTTCGTCATCCTGATCTGCTCCGAAATCACGCCCAAGGTCATCGCTGCCACCTATGCCGACCGCATCACCCCGGTGCTGGCCTACCTGCTCTGGCCGCTGCTGCGCCTCTTCCACCCGATTGTCTGGTTCGTCAATCTGTTTTCACGCGGCCTGCTGGGTCTGCTGGGGATCAAACCCAAGGGCATGGCCGAGGCGCCGCACCTGACTGCCGACGAACTGCGTTCCGTCGTCCTCGAGTCGGGCCAGTTCATTCCCTCCGAACACCGCGCCATTCTGGTGAACATCTTCGATCTGGAGCACATCACCGTGGAGGACATCATGACTCCCCGCGGTGAAATCGAAGCTATCGACATCACCGCGCCGATTCGGGAAATATCGGACAAGCTGGCGACCAGTTTCCACACGCGGCTGCCGGTTTACGAAGGCGAGCCGGGCAACGTCATCGGAGTCGTCCACCTGCGCCGCCTGCTGGGAGGTGCACTGGCGAGCGAGCTCGATATTAGGGTGCTGAAGGAAAATCTCTCCGAACCTTATTTCATCCCGGCGGAAACTCCGGCCTACGCCCAGTTGCGCTTCTTCCGCGAAAACCGCCAGCGCCTCGGCCTCGTCGTCGACGAATACGGCGAACTGCTGGGCTTGGTCACGATCGAGGACATCGTCGAGGAAATCGTCGGGAAATTCACGACCGGCATGCCCGGCAGTACGGCCGCCTTCGCCTGGAACGCCGAGGGATTCGCGCTGATCGACGGCGGCTACAGCCTGCGTGAAATCAACCGTCTGCTGTCGCTCGACCTGCCAGTCGACGGTCCAAAGACACTGAATGGCCTGATCATCGAGCATCTCCAGGACATCCCCGAAATCGGGGTCGGCCTGCGCATCAACGGCATCGCCATGGAAATCGTGCAAACCGAAAACCGGCGCATCAAGGTCGTGAAGATCTACCGCCCCTAGTCGTCCAAGCGCCAATTCCCCGGAAAAACCCGAAATATTCCGCCTTTACAAGGTCCAGCGGGCGAGGCATTATCACTCTGCATAACGGCTCGAGGAGCAGGCATGGCATCCCCCAAGAAAGACGACTCCCAGGCGGTATTCACGTGGGAAGGCAAGGACAAGAGCGGCAAGATCGTTCGCGGTGAATTACGTGCCGCAACGGAAACCGTCGTCCGCACCACCCTGCGGCGTCAGGGCATTCTCGTCACCAAGGTCAAGAAGCAAAGCTTCAGGAAAGGGGGCAAAGTCACCGACAAGGACGTGACCTTGTTCACGCGCCAGATGGCGACCATGATGAAATCAGGGGTACCGCTGCTGCAAGCCTTCGACATCGTCGGCAAAGGTGCGGCGAATGCCGCTGTCGGCAAACTGCTGACGGACATCAAGACCGATGTCGAAACCGGCTCCGCACTCAACCAGGCCTTCCGCAAATACCCGCTTTATTTCGACCAGCTTTATTGCAACCTCGTCGAAGCCGGCGAACAGGCGGGCATTCTCGACCAGTTGCTCGACCGGCTGGCAACTTACAAGGAAAAGACCCAGGCGATCATCTCGAAGATCAAAAGCGCTCTTTTTTACCCGGTGTCAGTATTAGTCGTGGCCTTCGTCGTCATGGCCGTCATCATGATTTTCGTCGTTCCGTCATTCAAGAAGGTTTTCACCAACTTCGGCGCCGACTTGCCGGGGCCCACTTTGGTAGTCATCGGGATCTCGGATTATTTCGTCGCCAACTGGTATCTGATCTTCGGCATCATCGGCGGTGGTCTTTATGCATTTTTTTATACATGGAAGCGCTCAGAAAAAATGCAGATATTCATGGATCGAGTCGCCCTGCGTTTGCCGATCTTCGGCGAGGTCATCCGCAAGGCGACCATTGCGCGCTGGACCCGCACCCTGTCCACCATGTTCGCTGCCGGCGTGCCGCTGGTCGAGGCGCTCGATTCGGTCGGTGGCGCCTCCGGCAACTACATCTACCGGCAGGCGACCAAGCAGATCAAGGCTGAGATCAGCACCGGTTCGAGCCTGACGGTCGCCATGCAGAACGCGAACATCTTCCCCAACATGGTGATCCAGATGATCGCCATCGGCGAGGAATCCGGCCAGCTCGACGCGATGAGCGGCAAGGTGGCGGATTTCTACGAAGCCGAAGTGGATGATGCGGTCGAATCCCTGTCCAGCCTCATGGAGCCGATGATCATGGTCGTGCTCGGTACGTTGATCGGCGGCATCATCGTCGCGATGTACCTGCCGATCTTCAAACTCGGCGCCGTCGTCTAGTCCATACATGCCCGGTCTCGATCCTTTGGCGCTGGCCGCTGCCATCGCACTGTTCGGCCTGCTCATCGGCAGCTTCCTGAATGTCGTGATCCATCGTCTGCCGATCATGATGGAACGGGACTGGCGCGCCCAATGCGCCGAATTCGCGGGGAGCGAACCACCCGCCGCCGAACCACTGTCGCTCATCGCGCCCCGGTCGCGCTGCCCGCATTGCGGGCGGCAGATTCGCGCCCTGGAAAACATCCCGCTGCTCAGCTATCTGCTGCTGCGCGGGCACTGCCCGGGCTGCGGCAAGGGCATCAGTGTGCGCTATCCGCTGGTCGAAGCGCTGACCGGCGTGCTGTTCGGCTTCATCGGTTGGCGTTACGGGCTGTCGGTCGCCGGTGCCGGCGCCCTGCTGTTCGCGGCAGCGATGATCGCGCTCACCTTCATCGATGTCGACACCCAGCTGCTGCCGGACGACATCACGCTCCCGCTGCTCTGGGCCGGACTGCTGATCAATCTGGACGGCACATTCGCAACGCTGCCCAACGCCGTGGCCGGCGCAGCCGCGGGCTATCTGGTCCTCTGGTCTGTCTATTGGCTGTTCAAGCTCGCGACCGGCAAGGAAGGCATGGGTTATGGCGACTTCAAGCTGCTCGCCGCCATCGGCGCCTGGCTGGGGTGGCAACTGCTCCCCATGGTCATCCTGCTCTCGTCGTTCGTGGGTGCAATCGTCGGCATCGCCCTGATCGTGGTGGCCCGCCATGGCCGCAACGTCCCCCTTCCCTTCGGGCCCTATCTGGCTGCCGCCGGGCTCATCGCCCTGTTCTGGGGTCCCCAGCTGAACCGGAGCCTCCTCGGGCTGGGCTGAGCTTGAATTCCATGCGGCCGGCACCGATTTACGCCGGCACCGGTGCCCGGCACCCAAGCGCTTATATAATTTGTGGAGTTTCCCGGAGAAAATCATGCCGATCTACGCGTATCGATGCAGCCATTGCGGTTTCGAGAAGGACGTCCTGCAGAAGATGTCCGATTCCCCGTTGACCCTGTGTCCGGAATGCAAGACCGAAAACTTCAGCAAGCAGCTCACCGCCGCCGGCTTCCAGCTGAAGGGCAGCGGCTGGTACCAGACCGACTTCAAGGGCGGCGCAAAATCGACGCCCAAGGCCCCCGCATCCGATAGTCCGCCGCCCTGCCAGGGCGGCACGGGCGCCTGCCCCTCCTGCAGCTGATTTCGTGACCCCGTTGCGCAAATACTTCATCACCGGGCTCCTGATCTGGATCCCGCTGGTCATCACCATCTGGGTGCTGACGGTGATCGTCGGCACCATGGACCAGTCACTGCGCGTGCTGCCGCGCGCGATCCATCCGGAAACGCTGCTCGGGTTCAACATCCCCGGCGTTGGTGCCTTGCTGACCCTGCTGGTGGTCTTCCTGACCGGTCTGGTCACGGCCAACATCATCGGCCAGCGCCTGATCCGTTTCTGGGAAGCCCTGCTCGCGCGCATCCCGGTCGTCAAGTCGATCTACTACAGCGTCAAGCAGGTCAGCGACACCCTGTTCTCCGGCAGTGGCGAGGCCTTCCGCAAGGTGCTGCTGGTGCACTATCCCCATCCCGACGCCTGGTCGGTCGCCTTCCAGACCGGCACGCCGGCCCGGCAGATCGGCGACCTGCTTGACGACGAGCATGTCAGCGTCTTCATTCCCACCGCGCCCAGCCCGGTCAACGGCTTCTTCTTCTTCGTGAAGAAAAGCGAAACCATCGAGCTCGACATCAGCGTCGACGACGCGCTGAAGTACATCGTGTCGATGGGCGTCGTCCCGCCCGCGCAGCGCCATCCCAACCTCGTCGGACGCGCGCAGAACGAATAACCCACTGGCGCCGCCGTCCCGCCGGCGCCGACTTTTGAAAACGGAAACTCCCATGCGTACTCACTACTGCGGCCAACTGAACGCCGGCCACGTCGACCAGATCGTCACCCTCTGCGGCTGGAACCACCGCCGTCGCGACCACGGCGGTGTGATCTTCATCGACCTGCGCGACCGCGAAGGCATCGCCCAGGTGGTCTGCGATCCCGACCGCCCCGAGATGTTCAAACTGGCCGAAGCCGTGCGCAACGAGTTCGTGCTCAAGATCACCGGCAAGGTGCGCCGCCGCCCGGCCGGCACCGAGAACCCCAACATGTCCTCGGGCGAGATCGAGATCCTCTGCCACGAACTCGAAATCCTCAATGCAGCGGTGACGCCGCCGTTCCAGCTTGACGAGGACAACCTCTCGGAAAACGTGCGTCTGGTCAATCGCGTCATCGACCTGCGCCGCCCGCAGATGCAACACAACATGATGCTGCGCTACAAGACCGCGCGCGCCTTCCGCCGCTTCCTCGACGACCACGGCTTCATCGACATCGAGACGCCGATGCTCACCAAGAGCACGCCCGAGGGCGCCCGCGACTACCTCGTGCCCTCGCGCGTGCATCCCGGCCAGTTCTTCGCCCTGCCCCAATCGCCGCAGCTGTTCAAGCAGCTGCTGATGGTCGCCGGCTACGACCGCTACTACCAGATCACCAAGTGCTTCCGCGACGAAGACCTGCGTGCCGACCGCCAGCCCGAATTCACCCAGGTCGATATCGAAACCTCGTTCATGGACGAGACCGCGATCACCGGCATCATCGAGGAGCTGATCCGCTATGTCTTCAAGGACGCGATCGACGTCGATCTGCCGAATCCCTTCCCGCGCATGAGCTACGCCGAGGCCATGCGCCGCTTCGGTTCGGACAAGCCGGATCTGCGCGTGACGCTGGAACTGACCGAAGTCACCGACGCCGTCGCCGACGTCGCCTTCAAGGTCTTCTCCGGTCCAGCCACCTCCGGCGGCCGAGTCGCCGCCCTGCGCATCCCCGGCGGCGCCCAGCTCACCCGCGGCGAGATCGACGGCTACACGGAATTCGTCAAGATCTACGGCGCCAAGGGCCTCGCCTACATCAAGGTCAATGACGTGACCAAACTCAACGAGGAAGGCCTGCAGTCGCCCATCGTCAAGAACATCCACGAAGCCGCGCTCAAGACCATCATGGAGCGCACCGGCGCGCAGTCGGGCGACCTGATCTTCTTCGGCGCCGACAAGACCAAGGTCGTCAACGATGCCCTCGGCGCGCTGCGCAGCAAGATCGGCCACGAAAAGGGCTACGTCAATGGCAAGGCCTGGGAACCGGTCTGGGTCGTCGACTTCCCGATGTTCGAATACGACGAGGAAGACAAGCGCTGGACCGCGTGCCACCACCCCTTCACCTCGCCGAAGGACGGCCACGACGAGCTGATGAAAACGAATCCCGGCGAATGCCTCGCCAAGGCCTACGACCTCGCCCTCAACGGCTGGGAGATCGGCGGCGGTTCGGTGCGTATCCACAAAGCCGACGTGCAGGCGCGCGTCTTCGAGGCGCTCGGCATCGGCGAAGAAGAACAGCAGCTCAAGTTCGGCTTCCTGCTCGACGCGCTCAAGTACGGCGCACCGCCGCACGGCGGCCTGGCCTTCGGCCTCGACCGCATCGTCACCATGATGACCGGCGCCGAGTCGATCCGCGACGTGATCGCCTTCCCGAAGACCCAGCGCGCCCAGTGCCTGCTCACCGACGCGCCCTCGGGCGTCGATGAGAAGCAGTTGCGCGAGTTGCACATCCGCCTGCGCCAGAAGGTCGAAACACAAGTCGAGGTCGGCAAGTCCTGATGCGTTTCCTGTTTTCCCTGCTGCTGGCCTTCCAGTTCGGTCTGGCCGGCAGCGCATGGGCGCAGGAGATCGCGCAAGACGAACTGCCTCCCGAGGGCAGGGTCGTGCTGGGCCTGATCAGCGCCGGCGGTCCGTTTCCCTACAAAAGGGATGGCATCACCTTCGGCAATTACGAAAAACACCTGCCTCTGCAGCGGCGTGGCTACTATCGGGAATACACCGTCCCCACGCCCGGCCTGAAGCACCGCGGTGCGCGACGCATCGTATGCGGTGGTTGGCAAAGGCAGCAGCCGGACGCCTGCTGGTACACCGCCGACCACTATCGCAGCTTCCGGCAGATCGTCGACTGAACGCCCACTGAGCGCCCCATGGACTACGAAGACATCCTGACCCGCCTCGACCACGCCAGCGTCTATCACATGCCGCTCGACGGCGAAGCGGCCCTCGTCGCCGCGGCCGAACGCGATGGCTACTGCGTATTCCGCGTCGACCTTGCGGGGATAGAAGACAAGACCGGCCTGCTGTCGGCGATCGCCCGTGCCATGGCTTTCCCGGAGTGGTTCGGCCACAACTGGGATGCGCTGCTCGACTGCCTGGCCGACCTCGGCTGGCGGCCGGCGGAAGGCTACGTCGTCATCCTCGAACACTGCGACGGCATCCACGGCCGCGCCGAGACGGATTTCGTCCAGACCCTGCAGGTGTTCGAAGCCGCCGCCAACGAATGGCGCGAGCAGGGCATCCCCTTCTGGTGCTTCGTCGACATGCAGGCCGACGGCATCAACTGGCTCGCCGACATCACCTGACCGATGGCGGGCAGCAAGCAGCCTGTCTCGGTGCTGGTGGTTATCCACGACCCCGGCCTAAACATCCTGCTGCTCGAACGGGCCGCCCATCCGGGTTACTGGCAGTCGGTCACCGGCTCCCGGGAAAGCGATGAAAGCCTGAAGGCGACCGCCGTGCGTGAAGTGGCCGAGGAAACCGGCATCGACTGCAGGCCGGCGGATCTCGCCGACTGGCACCTCTCGAACCGCTTCGAGATCTTCGCCGAGTGGCGCGACCGCTACCCGGACGGCGTGACGCACAACGTCGAGCACGTCTTCAGCCTGTGCGTCCCGGCCGGCACACGGGCCGTCCCGGCGCCCGGCGAACACCGCGCCCTGCGCTGGCTGCCCTGGCGCGAAGCAGCCGCCGCATGCTTTTCCTGGACCAACCGCGACGCCATCCTTATGCTGGGCTTGCGCACGGCGCTGTAAGCTTTTCCGCGAGCGAGCGACTATGCTTCTCCAACCCCAACGCAGGAGAACGCCATGACCCTCGCCGTCCTGATGCCCCGCCAGCCGGTCCCGCCGCTCGATGTGCCGCTGCTCGGCGGCGGCCGCTTCGACCTCGCCGTCTCGCCGGCGCCGACTTTCGACATGCTCGTCTTCTATCGCGGCCTGCACTGCCCGCTGTGCGCGAAATACCTCGTCGAACTCGAACGCCTCCATGCGGAATTCGAGCAGCGCGGCGTCCGGCCGATCGCGATCAGTTCCGACAACGGGGAGCGCGCCCAAGCGATGGCCAACAAGATCGGTGCCAAGACGCTGCGCTTCGGCCACGACTTGCCGCTGGCCGTCGCCCGCCAATGGGGGCTCACCATTTCCACCTCGCGCGGCAAGACCTCCATCGGCATCGACGAGCCGGCGCTGTTCTCCGAACCCGGCCTGTTCCTCGTACGGCCGGACGGCACGCTCTACTGGGGCAGCACGCAGACGATGCCCTTCGCCCGGCCTCATTTCGACGAGATCGTCGGCGCGATCGATTTCGTCGTGAAGAACGACTATCCGGCGCGCGGCGAATACACCGGCGCGGTCTGAGCCCGCGCCTGCAGGCAGGCCGGGCACAGACAGCCGCTGACGGCCGGATCGACCGGCTGCGGCGGCAGGTCGGCGCACCAGCATTGCGCGTGGCCGGCCTCCATGCCGCAGACGAAGCTCGCGCCGCAACCCGGGCAGACTTTCTCCCCGGGACACCGTCCCGCCGGCGCCGACTTTTCGCTCATCTTCCCATTACCTTACGGCGAATCCATGCATCCACGGACAGTCGTCCCGGCCCGGAAAGAATCAGCGGCAGCAGCATCACCATGAAGATCAGCGGCAGCTTGTAGTTGCCGTGGCCCTTGTCCGTCAGCGCGTAGCCCTGCCACAGTTCGCCGAGCGTCGACCACTCGGCGGGCCAGTGCACCGCCCCGATGGCGACGATGGTGAGGATGAACAGCGACAGGCCGAAAAAGCGTGTCCCCAGGCCGATCGCCAGCGCGACGCCGCCGGCCAGCTCGAACCAGGTCGCCATCTGCCAGCTGATGTCCGGCGGCACGAGGTTGAACGGCGCGGGGAACTGGTCCCGGATGTCGGCGAACCAGTTTTCGCCGCGAAACTTCTCCAGCCCGGACTCGAAATATTCCCAGCCGAGCAGCAGGCGCAGCGCGACCAAGCCGAGCCAGGCACCGAGCCAATCGGTGCCGGCCAGCAGCGTGCGCAGCCACGCCATCATGGCCGGCTCCCGAGGATCGCACCGCTCTCGCGCAGGCCGGCGAGCAGCTGCGCGCCATGTGCGATCACCGCATCCGGCCGTGGATGGTCGATCTCCGTCGCCACGGCATGGCAGGCCGATCGTCCGGTGTGCGTTCCCTCCTGCAGCAGGGCCACCAGTCGCGCGCTGACCGGGTTGAGCTCGATGAACCGCACGGCATCGCCCGCGTCGCGAAAGACGAGCAGATGCGTCGCCTGCGGCTTGCGCGGCCGGTAGTCCGGACCGATGCGCTGCACCGGCCAGCCGTAGTCGAGGTTCATCAGCGCGGGCGCCAGCACAGGAATGCCGTCGAGCAGGTCACCGCGAGGATCGTGCGGCGGCGTATCCACATTCATCACGTCGAGCGCCAGTTCGACCCACTCGTAATGGGCCAGTTCGCGCAGCCAGACGGGTCCGGCATCGGCAGGCAACCAGTGCAGGAATTCGCGTGGAATCTCGCGGAAATACGGCGTCCGGCAGCGCGCCTCGCGGAAGAACGCCCGCTGGAGGCGGCGCCAGCGCCGTTCGCCCAGCAGCTTGCGCGCTACGGGGAAGCAGGCATCGAGAAAGCCGGTCAGATTGTTGAACAGCAATTCGCCATAGATCGCGGCCCGCCGTGCCGGTACGCCGGACGGTCGCGCGGCCCGGCACGGATCGCGCAGGTGGCGACCAAAATCACGCTGGAACGACTGGAAAGCGGGCATCAGGCCACCCTCCGCTCGGTGGGAGCGCAGCGGCGCCGGGCGGCGGCGATCCGTTCGACCTCGACGGTCAGCTCGGCCAGCGCCGGAATGTTGAAGTCCCGTTCGAGGCAGGTCGGCAACGGGCCGGTGCGCGCATAGGCGGCATCGAGCAGTGCCCAGACCGGATCGATGACCGCGGCACCGTGGGTATCGACCAGCACGCCGTCCGGCTCGACATAGTGGCCGGCCATGTGCAGGTAGCAGGTGCGCTCCAGCGGCAGGGCGTCGAGAAATTCGACGGGATCGAAGCCGAAATTGCGGCTGTTCACGTAAATGTTGTTCACATCGAGATGCAGCAGACAGTCGGCCTCCTCGATCACGGCGCGGATGAAGGCGGTTTCGCTCATCTCGGCCCCGGGGGGCGCGACGTAGTACGAGGCGTTCTCGATGCCGATGCGCATTTCGAGGATGTCCTGCGCCTGCCGGATGCGCCCGGCGACCCATTTCACGGCATCGCCGGTGCAGGGAATCGGCAGCAGGTCGTAGAGATGGCCGTCATCGCCGCACCACGACAGGTGTTCGGTATAGAGCGTCATGCCGTGCAGGCGCATGAAGGCCTTGATGTCGTTCAGCAAGCCGGCGTCGAGCGGGCGCGGGCCGCCGAGGTCGAGCGACAGGCCATGGCAGACGAAGGGATGGCGCTCGGTGAAGCTGCGCAATTCCTTTGCGAAGCGGCCGCCGATGCCGGCCCAGTTTTCCGGGGCCAGCTCGAAGAAATCGATGCAGGAGGGAATCCCCGACTTCAGGTCGGGGATCAGTTCCCGCCTGAAGCCGAGGCCCGTGCCTTGCAGCCGGGCAGATGACATGCCGCGGCCTTACTTCTTCGCGCCGCAGCTGGCGTCCTTCTTCTTGTCGCCGCCGCAGCTGCCGTCCTTCTTCTTGTCGTCGGCGGGCTTCTCGGCCTTCTTGTCGCCGCCGCACTTGGCCTCGCCGCACTTGCCGTCGGTTTTCTTGTCGGCGGCGGCCAGCTGGTAGCCGCTGTCGAGCTTGGCCATGGCGAACGGATTGCCGGCCGCATGGGCGACAGGCGCCAGCGCGACGGTGGCGGCGAAGGCGGTACCAGTGACGATGGCGAGGGTAGTTTTCTTTTTCATGTCAGTCTCCTGTTGGGGTTGAGGGTGCTACTTGAAACACTATGCAGGCGGTGTGCCGATGCGCCGTGCGGCGGCGTGGAGAAAGGCGAAGTGCCGCTCGGTCGCCCGGCAGCCCCTGCAGAGGAACAGATGCAGCTTCAGCCCGAGACGCTCGACCGGCGACAGCTTGCGGTCCAGATCCTGCGACATCAGTTGCGTGGCTTCCTTGCAGCTCATCATGATTGCTTCTCTCCAAACCAGCGCCGGGACAGGCATTCGCGCAGTCCCAGGCGCGCACGGTGCAGCAGCACCCAGCAATTGGACGACGAGATTCCCAGTTCCTTACAAATTTCGTCGGTCTCCAACCCCAAAATTTCCCGCATCATGAAAACCCGACCCGGCTTGGCCGGCACGCCGTCGAGGCAGGCCTCGAACACCACCCAGAACTGGCTGTTTTCCAGCGCAGCTTCGGGATCGGCCCAGGCGGGTGGCGGCTCTTCCCAGTGACCGCGCCGATCGAAGAGTTCGTCGAAATCCTCGCCTTCGTCCTCGACGACCGTCATCACGGCCCCCTCCCGCTGCCGCCGGCGCAATTCGTCGATGATCTTGTTCTTGAGGATGGCGAACACCCAGGTCTTGGCCGCCGCCGCGCCGGCGAATTTGTCCGCGCCGGCCAGCGCGGCGAGCATCGCTTCCTGCACCGCATCTTCCGCCTGGGCATCCGAACGCAACTGCAGCCGGGCGAAGCGCAGCAGTTGCGGCCGCAAGGCCGCGAGGGCGGCGTGGATCTCTTGGTTTTTCAAATGTCCCTCCCAGTCTGCCGCGATCATAACCGGCCTTGAAAAGTGCGGCGCGAAGACCTAGCTATGGGGCATAAACCACCCGCTCAAGGAGAATGCCATGAACCCGATGACGCGTTATGACCCGCTCGACGACTTCTTCCGCGGCTTCTTCGTCCGCCCGGTCGAAATGGGCAAGGACATCGAGGCGCCGAACATCAGGATCGACGTCAGGGAGCAGGAGAAGGCCTACGTCGTCCATGCCGAGATGCCCGGCATCCGCAAGGAGGACATCCACGTCAGCATCGACGGCCCGGTCGTCTCGATCAGCGCCGAGCGCAAGGAAGAGAAGGATGTCAAGGAAGGCGAGCGCGTGCTGCGCATCGAACGCCATTTCGGCAAGTTGTCGCGCAGCTTCCAGCTCGGCCAGGACATCGACGACAACGCGGCTTCCGCGAAATTCACCGACGGTGTGCTGGAACTGACGCTGCCGAAAAAGGCCGCGACCCAGTCGAAGCGACTGGCCATCGATTGAAGATCGACGGTTCGGCAAAAAGTCGGTGCCGGCAGGACGGCGGTAGAATTTCCGCCGTCCTTTCCTTCCTGCCGATGCCATGACCCCCGAGACCCACGACGCCACCGATTCCCTGCCCGCGGCTACCAAGGCCAAGATCCTCGGCGAGGCGCTGCCCTACATCAAGCGCTTCTTCGACAAGACCATCGTCATCAAGTACGGCGGCAACGCCATGACCGACCCGAAGCTGCAGGACGGCTTCGCGCGCGACGTGGTGCTGCTCAAGCTGGTCGGCATGAACCCGGTGGTCGTCCACGGCGGCGGCCCGCAGATCGAGGACCTGCTCAAGCGCGTCGGCAAGCAGGGCACCTTCATCCAGGGCATGCGCGTCACCGACGATGAGACCATGGACATCGTCGAGATGGTGCTCGGCGGCCAGGTCAACAAGGAAATCGTCAACCTCATCAACCAGCACGGCGGCAAGGCGGTCGGCCTCACCGGCCAGGACGGCAACTTCATCCGCGCCCGCAAGCTGATGCTGCCCAACAAGGACAATCCGGAAGAGATGATCGACATTGGCTCGGTCGGCGAGATCACCTCGATCGACCCGTCGCTGATCTCCTTCCTCGACACCGGCGACTTCATCCCGGTGATCGCGCCGATCGGCGTCGGTCCCAAGGGCGAAACCTACAACATCAACGCCGACGTCGTCGCCGGCAAGATCGCCGAAGTCCTGAATGCCGAGAAGCTGGTGCTGCTGACCAACACCCCGGGCGTGCTCAACAAGGCCGGCGAACTGCTGACCGGCGTGACGCCGAAGGAAATCGACGCGATGGTCGAGGATGGCACCCTCTCCGGCGGCATGCTGCCGAAGATCGGCTCGGCCCTCGACGCCGCCCGCAGCGGCGTGAAGAGCGTGCACATCATCGATGGCCGCGTCGAGCACGCCCTGTTGCTCGAAATCCTGACCGACCAGGGCGTCGGCACCCTGATCAAGTCGAAATGACTTCACGTCGGGTCTGGCTGTTCGACCTCGACAACACGCTGCACGACGCCAACCCGCACATCTTCCCGGCCATGAGCCGGGCGATGCTGGATTACGTGGCCGAAAAAGTCGGCGTCGGCGAGACGGCGGCCCGGGCCCTGCGCGATGAGTACTGGCAGCGCTACGGCGCCACCATGACGGGACTGGTGCGTCACCACGGCGTCGACCCGCACGACTTCCTCGCCCGCACCCACGATTTCCTCGACGACCTGCCCCGCATGGTGGTGTTCGAACCGGCCCTGCGCCACGCGCTCGAACGCCTGCCCGGCCGCAAGATCCTGTTTTCCAACGCGCCGCGGCAGTACGTCGAGGCGATCCTCACCCATGTCGGCATCCGTCGCCAGTTCGACAGCGTATGGACCATCGAACGCCTGCGCCTGACGCCCAAACCGCATCTCGCCGCCTTCCGCCGTTTGCTGCGCGAAGAAAGACTGCAGGCGCATCACTGCATCTTCGTCGAGGATAGTCCGGCCAATCTTCGCGCAGCCAAGCAATTGGGCATGAAAACCGTGCTTGTTTCCCCTGCGGTGCGAGCGCCCGCTTACGTCGATGTGCTCATAAAATCGGCGCTCGACCTTCCCAGATTAGGACTCGTGACATGACCCAGCCCGGTGAGCGCAAGCTGCAGATCCTCCAGACCATCGCGGCCATGCTGGAAAACCCGGCCGGCGAGAAAATCACTACCGCCGCGCTGGCGGCGCGCCTCGACGTTTCGGAAGCCGCGCTCTATCGCCACTTCCCGAGCAAGGCCCGCATGTTCGAAGGGCTGATCGAGTTCATCGAGAACGCCCTATTCACGGTCGTCGGACAAATCGCGGCCGAGGAGGAAAACGGGCTCCGGCAGGCGGAATTGATGCTCGCCGCCGCACTCCGTTTCGCCGGCAAAAACCGCGGACTCGCCCGCGTCATGGTCGGCGACGCGCTCGTGCACGAAAATCCGCGCCTGCAGGCACGCATCAACCAGCTCTTCGAACGGCTGGAATCCTCGTTGAAGCAGGCGCTGAAAATCGCCGTCGCGCAAAACGTCCTCCCGGCCGACCGCGACTGCACCGCGCAGGCCGACCTGCTGGTCTGCCACCTGCTCGGCCGCCTGCAGCGCTACGTCAAAAGCGGCTTCAAGGACGATCCGCTCGCCCTCTGGCCGGTACAGAAAGCCTCACTGCTTGGCTAGCAGCTCGGCGGCCTCCATGGCGAAATAGGTCAGGATGCCATCGGCGCCGGCACGCTTGAAGCACAGCAGCGCCTCCATCATCACCGCGTCGTGGGCGAGCCAGCCGTTCTGTGCGGCGGCCTTCAGCATCGCGTACTCGCCGCTGACCTGGTAGGCATAGGTCGGCACGCCGAACGCGTCCTTCACCCGTCGCACGATATCGAGGTAGGGCATGCCGGGCTTGACCATCACCATGTCGGCCCCCTCCTGCAGGTCGAGCGCAACCTCGCGCAAGGCCTCGTCGGTGTTCGCCGGATCCATCTGGTAGGTGTATTTGTTGCCCTTGCCGAGGTTGGCGGCCGAGCCGACGGCATCGCGGAATGGGCCGTAGAAGCTCGACGCATATTTGGCGGAATAGGCGAGGATGCGGGTATGGATGTGCTTGCGCCCGTCCAGCGCGGCACGGATCGCCCCGATGCGGCCGTCCATCATGTCCGAAGGCGCCACCACGTCCGCGCCGGCCTCGGCGTGGGTGAGCGCCTGCTTTACCAGCGCCTCGACGGTCTCGTCGTTCATCACGTAGCCGCTCGGGTCGGCCGGGTCGATCAGCCCGTCCTGGCCATGGCTGGTGTAGGGATCGAGGGCAATGTCCGTGATGATGCCGAGTTCCGGCAGTTCCTTTTTCAGCTTCGCGACGACGGTCGGCACCAGACCCTTCGGGTTCCAGGCCTCCTCGGCGCCCTGCGTTTTCTTGCTGCCGTCGACGACGGGAAACAGGGCGAGTGCGGGAATGCCAAGTTTCAGGGCCTTTTCCGCGACCGGCAGCAGGCGGTCGAGCGTCATGCGCTCGACGCCCGGCATCGAGGCGACCTGCTCGGTTTTTTTCTTTCCTTCCAGCACGAATACCGGATAGATGAAATCGGCCGCCGTCAGCACGCTTTCGCGCATCATGCGGCGCGAAAAGTCGTCGCGCCGCATGCGACGCATCCGCGAACCCGGAAATACACCTTTTATAATCATGGTCTTATGCCTCTAAAAATTACTTGAACTTT
>JAVEZY010000017.1:16386-18768 GCA_034002745.1 Gammaproteobacteria bacterium | reverse complement strand
GCCGTCAGCACGCTTTCGCGCATCATGCGGCGCGAAAAGTCGTCGCGCCGCATGCGACGCATCCGCGAACCCGGAAATACACCTTTTATAATCATGGTCTTATGCCTCTAAAAATTACTTGAACTTTTTACTACGATACCTATCATAGTCTTCGGAGGGTGACGAATCCTCCCCCGCTTTTCCTCCCTGAGCGGGTACCTCGGTGCTCATCGAGGTATTCGGGCTCCCGGCTTTCTCCCCTTTGGCCGGGAGCCCATTCTCTTCTCCGTCGGCAACGACGCCCAGCCATTTCCCGACGACCCGCTCGACTTCGTCGACACCGGTCTTCTTCAGGCTGGAAAACAGCTGCAAGGTCATCGAAACACCCGGAAAGTCGGTACTGGCGAGACGGCGGGCAGCCGCCAGCGTCTTCGCCTGCTCCTGGCGCGTCAGCTTGTCGGCCTTGGTCAGCAGGCAATGAATCGGCTTGCCGCCCGAACCGAACCACTGGATCATCTGGCGATCGAGCTCGGTGAAGGGGCGGCGCGCATCCATGATCAGCACCAGCCCGAGCAGCGCCGTGCGGCGCGTCAGGTAGTGTTCGAGCAATCCCTGCCACTGCCGGCGCACCGCTTCGGGCACATCGGCATAGCCGTAACCCGGCAGGTCGACGAGCGCCGCGCCGTTGCGCAAGCGGAACAGGTTGATGAGCTGGGTGCGCCCGGGCGTCTTGGATACGTAGGCCAGCCGCGTATGCGCGGCCAGGGTGTTGATGGCCGAGGATTTCCCCGCATTCGAACGTCCGGCGAAGGCGATTTCCCCTCCGCCGGCCTGCGGCAGCGTCATCGGATCGGCAACGGAAATTTCGAAAGATGCGTGACGAAACAGTGAAGTGGACATGGACACGGGCCCGACGCGAAGCGCCAACATCAATACAAGCTGATATAGAATAGCGCGTTCGTCAATTTAGCTGTTCTCCGTGCCGCTATTCCAGGAGTCCCAGATGATCCGCTTTTCGCTCGTCTCGATGTTTTCGGTTGTTTCCTTCGCCATGGCTTCCACGGCCATCGCCAACGAGGAGGGCAAGCCTGCCGCTTACCATGGCGACGCCGCCAAGGGACAGGAAATCGCCTCCACCGTCTGCATCGCATGCCATGGCGCGGATGGTAACAGCCCGTCCTCGGCCAACCCGAAAATCGCCGGCCAGCACGCTCCCTACCTGTTGAAGCAGATGAAGAACTTCAAGGCCGATGCCGAAGGCAAGTCCGAGCGCGTCAATGCGATCATGAACGGCATGATCGCGCCCTACACGGAAGAGCAGATGAAGGACCTGGCGGCCTGGTTCTCCTCCCAGAAGCAGAGTGGCGGCGAAATGAAGAACCGCGACACGCTCGCCCTCGGCCAGAAACTCTGGCGCGCCGGCGATGCCAGCAAGGGCCTGCCGGCCTGCGCAGCCTGCCACGGTCCGACCGGTGCCGGCCTGCCCGCCCAGTATCCGCGCCTCGCCGGCCAGTTCGCCGAATACACCGAAGCACAGCTCAAGGCCTTCCGTGTCAGCGAACGTGCCAACGACCCGAACCGGATGATGCAGATGGTGGCCATCAAGATGACCGATGCCGAGATCCGCGCAGTCGCCGACTACATCGCCGGGCTGCATTGAACGAAGCGCGCAGCCGCATGGACCTGGGAAGGGGTGGCTGCGTGCCACCCCTTTTCGTTTTTCGGGCTGAGGGTGAGGCACGATGAAGCCGCTCGGCATCCGCCACCGGATCCTGCTGGCCGCGCTGGCGCCGACCGCCCTGGTCGCGTTTCTCGTATCCGGCATCCTGCTCGCCGGGCAGCTCGAACAGGCGGAAATCGACCAGCATCGTCGCCTGCAGGCCGTCGCCCGCCAGATCGCCTCGGGCGCCGAATACAACATCTTCGTCGGCAACACCACCGGCCTGCAGACGCAACTGGAAACGGCAACGCAGGAGCCGGACGTCGTCGCCGCCGCGATTCTCGATCCGCACGGCACGGTGCTGGCGAGCACCGTGCCGATCCAGGACCTGCCTGCAGAGGGGCAGATCCATACCGGCTTCGAGCCGCCCGTCTTTTCGGAGCAGCTGCGGCACTGGCACAGCATCACGATCCAGGCGACCAGCTTCAGCGAGCAGGACCTGTTTTCGGTGCCGCCGGCTGCCTCGGTGCCGCCGCTCGGCCAGCTGCTGTTGCAGGTTTCGAACGAATCGCTGCGCGGCGAAATGCGCCGCCTCCTCCTGACCGCCGGGGCCACCTCCGTGCTGATGCTGCTGTTCGGCATCCTGCTCGCGATGGCCCTGTCGCGCGACCTGATCCGCCTGCTGCTGCGCATCCGCCAGGTCGTCGACCAGGTCGGTCACGGCATTTGCGGCGAACGCGTCG
>JAVEZY010000017.1:10516-16286 GCA_034002745.1 Gammaproteobacteria bacterium | reverse complement strand
CGAAACGAAATCCTGGTATTCGGCAGGGCCTGTCGCGCGCAGGTCGAGCTGCTCCAGCTGATCGAAAGCTGGGGACATGCGACACGCTTCGCCCCCACCGTCGCCGATGCGATCAGCGGATTCGGGGTGGAGCGCCTTCCGGCGCTGGTCATTCACGAGACCGACGACAATCTGGCCGGTGCCCTCGATACGCTCGATGCACTCGATCATGCGGCCGGCCGGCCTTTGCCTGCGTTGCTGATCCATCCGGGTCCGGCACCGGCGACCGAACTGCGCCAGCCGCGTCGCCGCCTGCTGGCGCGCCCCTACCGCCCGGCCCGCCTGCGCGCCCTGATCGACTACCTGCTCGGCCCGGGCGAGGAGGGCGACGAAGCGGGAAATGACGGAAATGGCGACGCATAGCGAACTTCATCGCTGACGAAGCGTCGTAAGGTTTGGCTTCCTGCCGCGACCAATCGACATGAATATGCCCATTACGCCCAAATCCTCCGAAATCACGCCGCCCGGGCTCTACGCGCGCCGCCGCGAATTCCTCAGGACCTCCATCGGCGCGGGCCTCGCCGCCGTCCTGCCGGCGTCGACTTTTGCCGGCATCGGCGACGGCGCCCGCAGAAGCCCCTACTCGACCGACGAGGCGCAGACGCCGCTCAAGCATGTCAGCGGCTATTGCAACTACTACGAATTCGGCACCGGCAAGGAAGACCCGGCCGAAAACGCCCACCGGCTGCAGACCCGGCCCTGGCAGCTGACGATCGACGGACTGGTCAGGAAACCGGTCACGCTCGGCATCGACGACATCCTCAAGCTCGCGCCGCTCGAGGAACGCATCTACCGCCTGCGCTGCGTCGAGGGCTGGAGCATGGTGATTCCCTGGCTTGGCTTTCCGCTCGACGTGCTGCTGAAGCAGGCCGAACCGCTCGGCAGCGCGAAATACGTCGAGTTCGTCACCGCCCTGCAACCGGACAACATGCCGGGAACCCGCAGCCCCGTGCTGAACTGGCCCTACCGCGAAGGCCTGCGTCTCGACGAGGCCCGCCACCCGCTGACGCTGCTCGCCGTCGGGCTCTACGGCGATGCCTTGCCGAAGCAGAACGGCGCGCCGCTGCGCATCGTCGTGCCCTGGAAATACGGCTTCAAGAGTGCGAAGTCGATCGTGGCGATCCGCTTCCTCGAGCACGAGCCGCAGAGTTCGTGGATGGAGGCCAACCCGCGCGAATACGGCTTCTACTCGAACGTCAATCCGGAGGTCTCGCATCCGCGCTGGAGCCAGGCGACCGAGCGCCGCATCGGCGAATTCCGCAAGCGCCAGACGCTGATGTTCAACGGCTACGGCGAACAGGTCGCCTCGCTGTATGCCGGCATGGATCTGAAGAAGTTCTACTGATGCCCATGCGCTACGTTCCCGTGGCCCTGCTGAAGACCGCGGTCTTCATCCTCTCCCTGCTGCCGCTGGCCTGGTACGGCTGGGGTGCCTGGCACGACACGCTCGGGGCGAACCCGATCGAGGCGGTGACGCGCGGCTTCGGTACCTGGACGCTCAACTTCCTGCTGATCACGCTCGCCGTCACGCCGCTGCGCAAGCTCACCGGCTGGCATGCCGCGCTGCGGCTGCGACGCATGCTCGGTTTGTTCACGTTTTTCTACGCCGTACTCCATCTGACCAGCTACCTGTGGTTCGACCAGTTCTTCGACTGGGGCGAGATCGCCCAGGACATCCTCAAGCGGCCGTTCATCACCGTCGGCATGGCGGCCTTCGTGCTGCTCCTGCCGCTCGCGGCCACGTCAAGCAATGCCGCGATCCGTCGCCTCGGCGGCCGCCGCTGGCAGGCGCTGCACCGTACGGTCTACGCCATCGGCATCCTCGCCGTGCTGCACTACAGTTGGCTGGTCAAGGCCGACCAGTCGCAGCCGCTGCTCTACGGCGGCATCCTGTTCGTGCTGCTGGGATTGCGGGCCTGGTGGCGCGAGGTGGAGCGCCGCGAACAGCTCGCCGGCAAATACGCGCCCCGGCTGAAGCGGATCATTCCGATCCTGCCGCGTCGTTGAATTTTCTCGACCGGGCTTTCTGACGAGCACGGCTGGCGCGCTTGTCCTTGCGCGCATGTACGCCGCCCTTCTTCAGCAGCGGTACCGTCGCCAGCGGATTGCGCGGCCGGACCTGTTTCGCGCGCTTCATGGCCGGTGCAGACGAATCACGTCGCGGCCATCCGCCGTCTTACGCGGCGCGGCTTTCCAGGCGTGGCCGTAGACGATCTCGAAGCGGGCCGGCAGCCGCCCCGCCTCGCGCTCCCAGGCCGCGAAAACACGGCGCCAGTCGCGCCAGTGCAGCCGGCCGAGCAGGCCATCGCGCACGCCGAGACGTCGCTGGTCGGCGAGGAAGGCGCGCGGCGTGCGATAGGTCAGCGTCAGCACTTCCATCTCCATCACCGGATCGGCGAAGCCGGCCGCGACCAGCCAGTCGCCGATGTCGTGCATGTCGGGGAAAGTCGGCGCCGGCAGGACGATCCCCGTTGCCGTCGCAGCCGCGCGCAAGTCCCTGAGTGTATCCGGGCCGAGCAGCGAGAAATGCAGCAGGCCGCCCTCGGCCAGCACGCGGTGCAGTTCGGCGAAGGCCTGCTGCAAACTTGGCAGGTCCGGCAGCCAGTGCAGCATCAGGTTCGACCAGACGAGATCGAGGCTGCCGGCAGCCAGCGGCAACGCACGCACGTCGGCATTGACGCAGCCGGGCGTGCGGCGGCGCAGGCGGTCGAGCCAGCGGCCGGCCCTGGATTTCGCCTGCACGGCCGCCAGCATCGGCCGGGCGTAGTCCACCGCCAGCGGCAGGGCATCGGGGTAGCGGCGCTTGAGATCGATCACGCCGTCGCCGGTGGCGCAGCCGATGTCGGCGAAACGGCGGGGCGACAACCTGACGAGATCGAGTCGGGCCGCCATGCGCTGGCCGACCTCACGGGCCAGCACCGCCGCCTCGTCGTAGCTCGCGGCCGCGGCCGCGAAATCCCGGCGCATCAGACCGGCTGCAGGCCCAGCCGCTCGAACAGCGCCTCGTCGCGCGCCGCCTCGGCGTTACCCGTGGTCAGCAGCTTGTCGCCGTAGAAGATCGAATTGGCGCCGGCCAGGAAGCACAGCGCCTGCAGTTCGTCCGACATTTCCTGACGGCCGGCGGACAGCCGCACGAAGCTCGTCGGCATGGTGATGCGCGCCGCGGCGATGGTGCGCACGAATTCGAAGGGATCGAGCGGCGGCGCATTTTCCATGGGCGTGCCGGGCACCGCGACGAGGTGGTTGATCGGCACCGACTCGGGCGCCGGGTTCAGGTTGGCGAGCTGCGAGATCAGCGCGGCGCGCACGCGGCGCGACTCGCCCATGCCGACGATGCCGCCGCAGCAGATCTTCATCCCGGCGTCGCGCACGCTGGCCAGCGTCTCCATGCGCGCCTGCTGGCTGTGCGTGGTGATGACCCGGTCGTAGAACTCGGCGCCGGTATCGAGGTTGTGGTTGTAGTAGTCGAGGCCGGCGGCAGCGAGCTTCGCGGCCTGGCCCGGGCCGAGCAGGCCGAGCGTCAGGCAGGCTTCCATGCCGAGGTCCTTGACCACGCGCACCATCTCGATGACCTTGTCGAGGTCGCCCTCCTTCGGCCCGCGCCACGCGGCGCCCATGCAGAAGCGGCTGGCGCCTTTTTCCTTGGCCGCTTTCGCCGCGACTTTCACCTGCTCCAGTTCGAGCAGCTTCTCGCGTTCGAGGCCGGTCTGGTCTTCGCGTCGCGCCGACTGCGAGCAATAGCCGCAGTCCTCCGAGCAGCCGCCGGTCTTGATCGACAGCAGCGTCGAGCGCTGGATGGCATGGGGGTTATGATGCTGGCGGTGCACTTCCTGGGCGCGGTGCAGCAGGTCCATGAAGGGCAGTTCGAACAGGGCGGCGACCGCGTCGGTCGTCCAGGCTGCATCTCGATTCATTGTGTTTCCTCGGAAAGACGCGGGATCATCGCGAATGCCTCGCCAAATGTCAATTTCGGCCCTGCTGGACCGGCTGCTGCCGCGCAGTTGCCTGCTCTGCGGAGGGGCGGCAACCGGGGCGCTCTGCCCGGGCTGTGACGCCGACCTGCCCGCACTCGGTCCCCATGTCTGCCCGGTCTGCGCCACCCCTCTCGTCACCGCAGCCCCGCGGTGCGCGGACTGCCTGCGCAACCCGCCCGCCTACGACGCCACCTGCGCCGCCCTGCGCTACGCCTTCCCGCTCGACCGGCTGGTGCAGCAGCTGAAATTCGGCGGGCGCCACGCCTTCCACCGTCTCGCCAGCGCCGACTTTTTCGCCGCCTGCCTGCTGGCCGGCCCGCATCCGGCCGGCGAGGTCATCCTGCCCGTTCCGCTGTCCCGCGAGCGCCTGCGCGAGCGCGGCTTCAACCAGGCGCTCGAGATCGCCAAGCCGCTGGCCCGTGCACTCGCCCTGCCGCTGGATACGCAGACGCTCCTCCGCGCACGCCACACGCCACCACAAAGCCGCCTGCCCTGGCGAGTCCGCCACCGCAACGTGCGCCATGCCTTCGCCTGCACCGAAGATTTCGCCGGGAAAACGGTGATCGTCGTCGATGACGTGATGACCACCGGCGCGACGCTCGACGCCGTCGCCCGCACGCTCAAGACGAACGGTGCGGCACGGGTAGAGAACTGGGTCGTCGCCCGGGCGGTGAAGCGGGCTACCTGAGCTTCTGTTCGATCACTGCCGCCATGTCGGCCGGCAGGCTGCCGATTTCCTTCGCCCGGGCATAGGCTTCCTTCGCTTCGGCGGGCTTGCCGCTGTTCTCGAGCGCGAGCCCCAGGCCAAACCACCAGCGTCCCTCCCCGGGCCGCAGCGCGAGGCCGGCCCGGAAGCGTTCCGCTGCCTCGGCCGGCCGCTGCTGGCGCTGCAGCAGGTAGGCGAACAGGCCCTGGTAATCCGCATCGCCGCCCGCATGCGCGGCATGGCGTTCGAGCGTGCCGATCGCGGCATCCGCCTCGCCCTGCTCGAATTGCAGGCGGGCGAGGATGACCGCCCAGCCCGATTGCGCCGGGTCGAGCGCGAGGCCGGCCTCGGCGACCTGGCGCGCCTCCGCCCACTGCCTGCCGCCGACCAGGGTCGCCAGCAGTGCCTGCCGGGCTTTCGCGAACCCGGGATCGCGCTCCAGGGCGCGCTGGAATGCGGCAACCGCCGCCCCCGGATCGCCCTGCTTCGCCGCCTGCATGCCCCGGCGGTATTCGGTATCGGCCATGTCCCTGGCCTGGCCGCCCTTGGGACGCTTGTCGATCTGGGCATCCGGACCGGTCTCGTCGGCGGAAACTACCGGCTTCGTCGGGGTCCCCGCCGGCTTCGACGGCTTGGCAGGCATGGGAGCGGGTTTCTCCGATACGGGGGCGCTGGCCGGTTTTCCGTCAGCCGGCGGTTTCGCGGACGGCGGTGGCGGAACCTGGGCAATCGCGGCCTGCGCCGGCAGCCCGGGCTTGCGGATCACGGTCGACAACTTCATCGCTCCGTCGTCGATCACGGCTGCCGGTGCCGGCGGGACGGCGGACGGCGCCAGGGCAGGCGATGCCGGCGCGGCCGGATCGCCTGCCGTCAGCAGGCTGAAGGCAGCGCCGGCGACCGCCGCGCCGATGGCGATGCCAAGGATGAGCTGGCCCCAGGGCCGCCGTCCCGTCCTGTCGGCCGGCGGCAGGGTGCGCAGGCGTGGCGGCAGCCCGGCCCGTTCCTGGTCGCTCGCATCGCGCGCATCTAGATCGCGCAGCATCTGGTTGAT
>JAVEZY010000017.1:0-10416 GCA_034002745.1 Gammaproteobacteria bacterium | reverse complement strand
TCGGCCAGCAGGTTGCGGCACAGCAGCGTCTTGCCGGTGCCGATCTCGCCCACTACCTTGATGAAGCCTTCTCCGCTGGCGAGCGCGACATGCAGGAGATTGAGGCCTTCGAGATGGCTGCGGCTCGGATAGACGAACTCGGTATCCGGCGTAATGCCGAAGGGCAGCTGGTTGAGGCCGAAATGCGCGAGATACACGGAGCGCCTATCGTTGCAGCGGAATATTCAGCGGCGGCAGGTCGAAGTTGCGCAGGCGGGCGCTGCTCTGTTCGATGTCCTGCACCCAGGCCCGGTCGTCGTGGATGATGGTCGGCTTGAGCAGAATCACCAGTTCGCGCTTCGACAGGGCGCGGCCGCGTTGACCGAGCAGGGTGCCGGCGGCGGTATTGGCGGTGCCAGGCAGGCCGCTGCGGTCGCTGGACTGCTCCTGCGTCATCAGGCCGCCGATGGCGACGATGTTGCCGTCCTGCACGCGCACGATGCTGTCGGTTTCGTTGACGCTCGAGGTGGCGAGCGGCAGCTTGAACTGGCCCATCGAGCCAAGATCGATCAGCTTGTCCTTTTCGGCCACCGCGCTGACGGCGGGATGGACGTGCAGGATGATGTTGCCCGAGTCGTCGATCTGCGGCGTGACGTCGAGGGAGATGCCGGAGAAGTAGGGCTGCAGCGTGAGGCTCGGCGTCGCCGTGGTGCCGGCCGTGGTGCTGGTCGTGGTGGTGGTCACGTTGGTGACGAACAGTTCGTCGGTGCCGACCTTGAGCACGGCCTTCTGGTTGTTGATGGTGGCGATGCGCGGGCTCGACAGGACGGACACGTTGCCCTGCGTCTCGAGGAAGTTGAGCAGCGCGGCGAAGTTGGCAGTCTGGAAGGCCAGGCCGACGAAGCCGCCGCCCAAGGCCGAGGCGACCACGGAACCGGCCACCCCGGGAGAAATGCTGACCGCCGACGAGGAGAGATCACCGGCGCCGTTCGGCTGCAGCGTGCTGCCGGGGGCCGCGACGGACAGGCTCAGGCGGCTGTCGCTGCGATTGAAGGAAGACCAGTTGATGCCGGCCTGGTAGGCCTCGGACAACCGCACTTCGAGGATCTTCGCTTCCAGCATCACCTGCCGCTCGACCATCACCTGGGTCGCCTTCAGGTACTGTTCGACCGCGCGCATTTCGCCGGGGAAGGCGCGAATCACAACCACGCCGGAAATGCTGTTGACCACGACGCTGCGACCTTCGCCAGCGACGATGGTGCGCAGCGCGGTTTCCAGGTCGCCCCAGAAGTTGGTGTTCGAATCGGTGTGCACCCGGCTCGTGGTGTTGCCTCCCGGCGCCGTGCCGCTGCCGGTGCCGGCCGGTACCGGCGTGGTCCCCGTACTCGGCGTCGAGGTCGTTCCGGTGGTTCCGCTGCCGGTGATCGCGCTCGAGGTCACGCGCAGCTCGGTCGCGCCCTGGCGGCGGCTGGCGAGGTAGTTCACCTGGAAGACCCGTGTCTGCAGGGTGTTCGGCTGGATGGCGATGCGGTTGCCGCGCAGCGTGAATTCATAGCCGTACAGCTCGCGGATCGACTCCAGCGCCTCCTTCACCGTCACGTCCTTGAGGTTGACGGTGATGTTGCCGCTCACCTCCGGGCCGACAAGCATGTTGTAGCGCGTACCGGTGACGATGGCCATGAAGACCTGGGCGGCCGGGGCGTTCACGACCGACAGGTCGAAGCGCGGCTCGCCGTTGCCCTCATGCTGCGGCATCTCGACCGTCAGGGGAGACAGCACCGCCGATGCAGCCGCATCGATACTCTTGCGGCCGACCGTCGCCTGGGCGAGTTCCGCGCCGATGCGCTCCCTGACCACGTCGGGGCGAGCCGGCGGCGTGGTACAGGCGGCCAACACCAGGACGGCCGAAACGATCGGCAGGTACGCTTTCATCGCGCAGCCCCCCGCCGTTCGGCCTTGTCAGCCGTGATGGCCCGTTTTTCCGCGGACGGCATCAGCTTCAGTGTCTCTTCGCCTGACGGGCCCTTGAGCACCACCGCATCCTCGCTTACCTTCACCAATCTCGATTCGCCGACCATACCACCGAGCTCGACGATCTCGCCGTTGATCAGGGCTGCAGGTTTGCCCTTTTTCCTCAGTATCACCGATTGCAGGCCGCTGGCGACAGGCGGGGCCGCCCCGGTCGACGCCACCGCCGGCTCCGCCGTCAGGGGCGGGCGCGTCGGGTCGGCCAGCTGGGCGCTCGTCGCGGCGGAGCCGGCGAGCAACAGCAGCGTCATGGCGCTTTTCAGACCACGAGCCATGCCGGATCCAGGCTGAGCGTGTAGACCGTCAGCGTCAGTTCGCTGACCGGATACTGGCGCACGGCGAGCTGCATGCCGCCCCAGAGCAGCTTTTGCGGACCACCCTCGAGCTCCGCGACATAGGACAGCAGATCGTGGTAACTGCCGGCGATCCTGATCTCGATGCCGTGGCGGTAGATGTTGCTGCCGGCCGGCGCAGGTTGTTCGGCGGCTGCCGGCTTTCCGTCGCCCTTTTTCGGTGGCGGCGCGACCAGCGGTTGCGGGGGCAGCGTCGTCAGGCTCACCAGCGAGAGGCCGCGATGCCGGGCCAGGAGCGTCTGCAGCAGCGCCGGCGCCTGTTCCGGCGCAACCAGGGCCCGATCGAAACCGCGGATGTCGCGATCGGTCGCGGCGAGCTCCTGCTGCAACCGGGCCAGCACCGCACGGTTCGGCGCATCGGGATCGCCGCCCTGCGTGACGAGCGCATGCAACTGGGCCTGCACCTGGACCTGCTCCGCCTGCTGCTGGGCGATTGTTTTCTGCACGCGGGCTTTTTGCAGCAACGCCGGTTCGATCCAGAAGCTGTAGCCGCCGAACAGGATTACGAAGATCGCCGCGCCGGCGACCAGCAGCTTCTCACGCTGCTGGAGCGCGGCAAAGCGGGCCGACCAAGCCAGCCAGCGCGCCCTGAGGGCAGCTGCTTCGACGTGCGCGGCCATCAGCCGGCCCTCCCCGGGGAGGCCTGCGTCAATTGTGCCGATGCGGCAGCCGCCTCCGGCTCGCGGACCGGCACGAGGGTGAATTCATGCCAGGCCGGCCGAATGTCGGTCGCGACGGCAGTGCCCGCCGCCGGTTTCGCCGACTTCGCCGCCTCCAGCTTCAGGGCGGCGAACGTCTGCCCCTGGAAGGCCGCCTCGCGATTCAGACGGCGGATGTACTCCGGCAGCAGCGCCGGGTCGGTGGTCCGGCCGCGGATTTCGATGCCTCTACCCTGATCGCCGGCGGCGATGCTGAAGCCCGTCAGCCAGAGTCCGCTGACGCTCTGGCGGGCAAAGCCGCGCAGATAGTCGGCGAAGGCGTGGGCGTCCGGCCCCAGGCTGCGGCGCAAGGTCCCCAGCACTTCGCTGCGTGCGCCGAGCAGCGTGCGCGATGCCTCGAGCTCCTGCTCGAGGCGCGGATCGGGCTTGCGGTTCGCCGCCCTGGCGCCGAGAGTCGCGATCTGCTCGCGCGCCGCTTTCAGCTGGCTTTCCGCAGTCGTCGCCTGTGCCGTCAGGGCCGGCAGGTCCATCCGGGCCAGATAGCCGGATACGCCGACCAGCACCACCAGGACTCCAGCCAGGCCGGCCACGTAATGCAGGGCCAGCCAGTCGCGCCGGCGCTCGAGCCTGGCATCGTAGAAATTGATCTGCTGGGCCATGGCCTAGTGCGCTCCCGGCCTGTCCCGCAGGGCGGCCCCGAGCGCGAGCCAGGCATCCGCCTGCACGGCGATGTCGGCCAGTTGCGGTACGGCACCGATATCGAGCACGTCCGCAAGATTGACCATCGCGACCGGCAGGGACAGATTCATCCCCAGATAATTCACGAAGGCCTCGCCGCCGGGCAGCGGCCCGATCATCAGGCGCGTCAGCGGAATCGCGCTGTAGTTGCGATCGAAGTTGTCGAGGCTGCGCTGGATGTCGAGCAGCACGCGCTCGTGCAGCGACTCGGCCTGCGGCCCGGTCAGTTCCGGGGCGCCGACGTCGATATGGCGCGTCATGAACAGCTCGCCCTTATAGCTGATGGTCAGTCGGCCACCCTTGTCGTCGAAGGCGGCCAGCGCGAGGCCCCGATTCGGTTCCTCGAACAGGGTGGCGAGATTGCGCTGCGCCATTTCCGGTATGTCGATCGCGGCCAGCGACAGCTTCGCGTCCTGGAACAGGTGCACGCGCGGGACAAGGACGTCGTGGCTCGCGACCACCACCCACATCTGCGGATTGCGGCTGCCGGGCGCGGGAATGTCGATGACGTCGACACCGGCGTTCTCGATGGGATAGTCCACCATCTCCTTGATCCGCCAGCGCATCGCCTCGCGCAACTCCTCGTGCGGCAGGTCGCGGGCGTTGTCCGGCGCATCGATCTGCAGCAGCTGGTACTGACCGTGCCAGAGCAGGGTGGTGCAGCGGGCATGGGCGAGGTGCCGGGCATGTTTCAGGCGCTTGAGGGCATCGAGTTCGCCGCCTTCGCGCACGAAGCTGTCGCAGGTCCGCACCTGCGGCAGGCCATCGCCGCGTTGCGCGATCTCCGCGATGACAATGCGGTCGCTGCCGAACATCACCGCAGTCCAGCTGTCTTCGCTCGCCTGTTTTTGCCAAAAAGCCATATCCGGGCCTGATTTACCGTGTCCCCGGAGTCTAGCGGCCCTGTTTGTGGCGAAATACCTGAAAAGAGGGAGAAAAAGAATCCATTACGGACGGGACGGCGAAGCCAGCCCGCCGTCCCGCCGGCGCCGACTTTTCGGTTATTTGAAACCGATGATCGGCTGGTCGACCGACAGGCTCTCGCCGGGCTTGGCCAGCAGCGCTTCGACGACGCAATCGCGCTCGGCCTTCAGTACGTTCTCCATCTTCATCGCCTCGATCTTCGCCAGCACCTCGCCGGCCTTGACCTCCTGGCCGGGGGCGACGGCGATCTGGGTCAGCAGGCCCGGCATCGGCGAAAGCAGGAACTTCGACATGTCGGGCGGCGCCTTCTTCGGCATCAGCGACTGCAAATGGGCGGCGCGGGCCGACATGACCAGGATGTCGGCCTGCTTGCCCCAGTGGAACAGACGGTAGCCGAGGCCGCGCCGCTCGACCTGCATGCAGAACGGCTCGCCGTTCAGCGTACCCTGGTAGAGCGGCTGGCCGAACTGCCAGTCGCTGCGGACCTCGTAGTGCTCGCCGCCGAAAATGACTTCCCAGCCACCGGCGTCAGCGACGGCCGGCAGCACCCGGACCTCGTGATCGACGCCATCCTCGATGCGTACGACGAAGGCGGAACCCGGCTTGTATTCATGGCCGGGCATCTGGCCCGAGATCGTCGCGCTGCGCGCGAGATGCTGCCGGTGCATGGCCGCCGCGACCGCCACCAGCATGGCGGGATCGTCGTGCGGCACCATCGAGGCATCGAAACCCTTCGGGTATTCCTGGGCGATCAGGCCGGTATCGAAATCGCCGGAT
The DNA here is from genome assembly GCA_034002745.1 of Gammaproteobacteria bacterium. Classification (GTDB taxonomy): domain Bacteria; phylum Pseudomonadota; class Gammaproteobacteria; order SZUA-140; family SZUA-140; genus JAITWN01. The sequence continues at coordinate 4,958 of JAVEZY010000017.1, read as the reverse complement.
ACGAAGCGCGGATGCTGCATCAGCGCCGCCTGGAAGGAGATGTTCGACGCCACACCGCGGATGACGAAGCCGTTCAGCGCGTCGCGCATGCGGGCGATCGCCTGGTCGCGCGTCGCGCCATGCACGATCAGCTTGGCGATCATCGAATCGTAGTACATCGAGATCTCGCCGCCTTCGTAAACGCCGGTATCGACGCGCACGCCGTGCTGCTCGGGCGGCGGGGCGAACTTGACGAGGCGGCCGGTCGAGGGCAGGAAGCCGCGGAAGGGGTCCTCGGCATTGATGCGGCACTCCATCGCCCAGCCGTCGATTTTCAGGTCTTCCTGCTTGAAGCCCAGTTTCTCGCCGGCGGCGACGCGGATCATCTGCTCGACGAGATCGAGGCCGGTGATGCACTCCGTCACCGGATGCTCGACCTGCAGGCGCGTGTTCATCTCGAGGAAGTAGAAGCTCTTGTCCTTGCCGCCGACGACGAATTCGACCGTGCCGGCCGACTGGTAGTTCACCGCTTTTGCCAGCGCCACCGCCTGCTCGCCCATGGCCTTGCGCATCGCCGGGTCGAGGAAGGGGCTGGGGGCCTCCTCGATCACCTTTTGGTGGCGGCGCTGGATCGAGCACTCGCGCTCGTGCAGGTACAGGCAGTTGCCATGGGCGTCGCCGAGCACCTGGATCTCGATGTGGCGCGGTTCTTCGACGAATTTCTCGATGAAGACGCGATCATCGCCGAAGGCGTTCTTCGCCTCGGTCTTGCAGGACGCGAAGCCTTCGTGCGCCTCCTGGTCGTTGTACGCGACGCGCAGGCCCTTGCCGCCGCCGCCCGCCGACGCCTTGATCATCACCGGGTAACCGATGTCCTGCGCGATCGTCACCGCCTGCTCGGGCGTGTCGATCGCATCGTTGTAGCCGGGAATGACGTTGACCTTCGCCTCCAGCGCCAGCTTCTTCGACTCGATCTTGTCGCCCATGCGCGCGACCGAATAGTGCTTCGGGCCGATGAAGACGATGCCTTCCTCTTCGAGGCGCTTCGAGAAGCTGGCGTTTTCCGACAGGAAGCCGTAGCCCGGGTGCACGGCCTCGGCACCGGTCTGCTTGCAGGCGGCGATGATCTTGTCCATCACCAGGTAGGAGTCTTTCGAGGGTGCCGGGCCGATGCAGACGGCCTCGTCGGCCATGGCGACGTGCAGCGCATCCTTGTCGGCCTCGGAATAGACGGCCACGGTGGCGATGCCCATCTTGCGGGCGGTCTTGATGACGCGGCAGGCGATTTCGCCGCGGTTGGCGATCAGGATTTTCTTGAACATGTTTCTATCCTCACAGCGGAATGTTGCCGTGCTTGCGCCACGGGTTGGAGATGTTCTTGTTCCTCAGCATGACCAGGGAACGGCAAACCCGCTTGCGCGTCTCGTGCGGCTGGATCACGTCGTCGATGAAGCCGCGCGCGCCGGCGACGAAGGGGTTGGCGAACTTGGCCTTGTACTCGGCCTCGCGTGCCGCGACCTTTTCCGGGTCGCCCTTCTCCTCCCGGAAGATGATCTCGACCGCGCCCTTCGGGCCCATCACGGCGATTTCCGCACTGGGCCAGGCGAAGTTCACGTCGCCGCGCAGGTGCTTCGAGGCCATCACGTCGTAGGCGCCGCCATAGGCCTTGCGCGTGATGACGGTGATCTTCGGCACCGTGCACTCGGCGTAGGCATAGAGCAGCTTGGCGCCATGCTTGATGATGCCGCCGTATTCCTGCGACGTGCCCGGCATGAAGCCCGGCACATCCACGAAGGTGATGATCGGGATGCTGAAGGCGTCACAGAAGCGCACGAAGCGGCCGGCCTTGATCGAGGACTTGATGTCGAGGCAGCCGGCCAGCACCATCGGCTGGTTGGCGACGATGCCGACGGTCTGGCCTTCCATGCGCGCGAAACCGATGACGATATTCCTGGCGTGGTCGGGCTGGACCTCGAAGAAGTCCGCGTCGTCCACCGTCTTGAGGATCAGTTCCTTGATGTCGTAGGGCTTGTTCGGATTGTCCGGCACCAGCGTGTCGAGCGAATGGTCGAGGCGGTCGGCCGGATCCTGCGTCGGCCGGATCGGCGCCTTCTCCCTGTTGTTGAGCGGCAGGTAGTTGAAGAAGCGGCGCAGCATCACCAGTGCCTCGACATCGTTCTCGAAGGCCAGGTCGGCGACGCCGGACTTGCTGGTGTGCGTCACCGCGCCGCCGAGTTCCTCGGCGGTAACTTCCTCGTGCGTCACCGTCTTCACCACTTCCGGACCGGTGACGAACATGTAGGAACTGTCCTTGACCATGAAGATGAAGTCGGTCATCGCCGGCGAGTACACCGCGCCGCCCGCGCAGGGACCCATGATCAGCGAGATCTGCGGGATCACGCCGCTCGCCATGACGTTGCGCTGGAAGACTTCGGCGTACCCCCCCAGCGCCGCGACACCCTCCTGGATGCGCGCGCCGCCCGAGTCGTTGAGGCCGATCACCGGCGCGCCGACCTGCATCGCCTTGTCCATGACCTTGCAGATTTTCTCGGCGTGCGCCTCGGACAGCGCACCGCCGAACACGGTGAAATCCTGCGAGAAGATGAACACCATGCGGCCGTTGATGGTGCCATACCCGGTCACCACGCCGTCCGACGGCACCTTGTTGTCGGCCATGCCGAAATCCGTGCAGCGGTGCTCCTTGAACATGTCCCACTCTTCGAAGGTGCCGTCGTCGAGCAGCAGTTCGATGCGCTCGCGCGCCGTCAGCTTGCCCTTCTTGTGCTGGGCGTCGATGCGCTTCTGGCCGCCGCCGAGGCGGGCCTGCTCGCGCTTCTCTTCCAGTTGCTGGATGATTTCATGCATGGTTTTTCTCCACGGTTGCCTGGCTGTGTTCGATGATGCGTTCGTTCATTCGTAATCGGTATTTTCGTAGGCGGCGCTCAACTGCCCGAGCAGGCGCTGCGCCGCCATGACGGGCGAAGCCTCCCCCGTGGCCACCGCCTGGCTCAGCATGGGCAGGTCGGCACGCACACCGGGGTGCTCGCGAAAGCGCTGGCGCAGGCCGGCATCGATGAGCTGCCACATCCAGTCGACCGACTGGCGGCGGCGCTTGTCGGCAAACTCACCGCTCGCTTCCATCGCGGCACGGTAGTTCGTCATCGTCGTCCAGACGCGGTCGATGCCTTCCCCGCGCAAGGCGCTGGTCTGCAGCACCGGCGGCTTCCAGTGCGCACTGGCGGGATGCAGCAGCGCCAGCGCCGAGCGCATCTGCATCGCGGCGCGCTCGGCGGCCGTCGCATCGAGGTCGGCCTTGTTGTAGATCACCACGTCGGCCAGCTCGACGACGCCCTTCTTGATCGCCTGCAGGTCGTCGCCGGCGTTCGGCAGCTGCAACAGCACGAACACGTCGGTCATGCCGGCCACCACGGTTTCGCTTTGGCCGACGCCGACCGTCTCGACGATGACGACGTCGAAGCCGGCGGCCTCGCAGACCAGCATCGCCTCGCGCGTCTTTTCGGCGACGCCGCCCAGCGTGCCGGCCGTCGGCGAAGGCCGGATGAAGGCCATCTCGTGCTGGCTCAGGCGCTCCATGCGCGTCTTGTCGCCGAGGATGGAGCCGCCGCTCTTCGACGAGGACGGATCGATCGCCAACACGGCGACGCGCAGGCCCTGTGCGATCAGGTACAGGCCGAAGGCCTCGACGAAGGTGGACTTGCCCGCGCCCGGCACGCCGGTGAGGCCGATGCGGAACGCCCGGCCGGTATGCGGCAGCAAGGCATCGAGCACTTGCGCGGCACGCTGCTGGTGATCGGTACGCGACGATTCGACGAGCGTGATGGCCTTGGCCAGCGCGCGACGCTGTCCGGCGATGACGCCGGCGACCAGTTCACGGTCGTCCTGCGTCAAGCCGAGATCGTCCTGCCGCACCATGCCGTCCCGTCTGCGCCGACTTTTATACGGAGCCCGGCAGGTGCGACGCGCGGATCGCGCGCAGCACCTCGTGGGCGCACTGCGGGATCGGCGTGCCGGGGCCGAAGATGCCCTTGGCGCCTGCGGCGTAGAGCGCGTCGTAGTCCTGCGCCGGAATCACGCCGCCGACGAAGACGACGATGTCCGCCGCGCCCTGGTCCTTGAGCGCCTGCACCAGTTGCGGCACCAGCGTCTTGTGGCCGGCGGCGAGCGTCGACACGCCGATCGCATGCACATCGTTCTCGATGGCCTGCCGCGCCGCTTCCTCCGGCGTCTGGAACAGCGGGCCGATGTCCACGTCGAAGCCGAGATCGGCGAAGGCGGTGGCCACGACCTTGGCGCCACGGTCGTGGCCGTCCTGGCCGAGCTTGGCGATCATGATGCGCGGGCGGCGGCCCTCGGCGGCCGCGAATTCCTCGATCTGTTCTCTCACTTCATCCAGTCCCGGGCTGTTGCCGAAAGCCGAAGAGTACACGCCGGAGACGACCTGGTTGGTCGCGCGGTGGCGGCCCCAGACTTTTTCCAGCGCATCCGAAATCTCGCCGACCGTCGCGCGCAGACGCGTTGCCTTGATGGCGAGGTCGAGCAGGTTGCCTTCGCCGGACTTGGCGGCGGCGGTCAGCGCATCCAGTGCCGCCTGCACCGCAGCGTTGTCGCGCGAGGCGCGAATCGACTTGAGGCGTGCGATCTGCGCTTCGCGCACGGCATGGTTATCCACGTCGAGAATCTCGATCGGGTCTTCCTTGGCGAGCTTGTACTTGTTCACGCCGACGATGACGTCCTGCTTCGAATCGATGCGCGCCTGCTTCTCGGCGGCGCACTTCTCGATCTGCAACTTCGCCCAGCCGGTCTCGACGGCGTGCGTCATGCCGCCCATCGCCTCGACTTCCTGAATCGTGTTCCAGGCCATGTCGGCCATGTCCTGCGTCAGCTTCTCCATCATGTAGCTGCCGGCCCAGGGATCGACGACGTTGGTGATGTGCGTCTCTTCCTGGATCAGGATCTGC
>JAVEZY010000016.1:41946-52226 GCA_034002745.1 Gammaproteobacteria bacterium | reverse complement strand
TTGCCATAGTGAGGAAAGGATTTGTGAAATGACCAAGCAGCCCCCGAGCAATACCGAAGGCGCGGATCTCAAGAAAGCCGGTCTGAAGGTAACCCATCCGCGGGTGAAGATCCTGCAGATCATGGAGGGCAGCGAGAAGCGCCACCTCGGCGCCGAAGAGGTGTACAAGGCGCTGCTCGAGACCGGCGAGGATGTCGGTCTCGCCACGGTCTACCGCGTGCTGACGCAGTTCGAGGCGGCCGGCCTGGTGGTGCGCCACCACTTCGAGGAAGGCCATTCGGTCTACGAGCTCAACCAGGGCGAGCATCACGACCACATCCTGTGCATCAAGTGCGGCCGGGTGGATGAATTCGTCGACGACACGATCGAAGAGCGCCAGATGGTGATCGCCAAGCGTTTCGACTACGAGATCACCGATCACTACCTGAATATCTACGGCGTCTGCGCGGATTGCAGAGAGAAGAGAAAAGAGAAAAGGTAAAAGATGAAAGGGAAAGGATGGACGCGATGTCCATCTTTTTCAGCGTTGGCCCTCGTGGCCTGTCCTCCCCCCTAACCTGCCGGCTGTTCGGCGCGGCTGATCATCTCTTCCGCATGCGCTCGGGTCGTGGCGCTGATTTCAATGCCACCGAGCATGCGCGCGATTTCCTCGGTGCGTTCCGTCCGCGATAGCGGCATTACCGTCACCACCGCCGATTTGCCCTTGCGTCCCTTGGCGACGCGCAGATGCTGATGGCCGAGCGCCGCGACCTGCGGCAGATGCGTGATGCACAGCACCTGACGCCGGGTGCCGAGCGCGCGCAGGCCCTGGCCGACGATCTCGGCGACACCGCCGCCCACGCCGACATCGACCTCGTCGAACACCGTGCTCGGCACGCCGGTCTGGTCCGAGGTGATCATCTGGATGGCCAGCCCGACGCGTGACAGTTCGCCGCCGGAGGCGATGCGCGCCAGCGCTTTCGGCGCCTGTCCCGGATTGGTGCTGACCAGGAAGAGGGCGCGTTCGCTGCCGCCCGGCGACGGCTGATCGTCCTCGCGCGCTTCGAGTTCGATGGCGAAGCTGCCCTCGGGCATGCCGAGCTTGCGCATCTCACGAGTGACCGCCTTGCCGAGCTGGGTCGCCGCCCGCATGCGGCTGTTGCGAAGCGCGGCGGCGGCGTCCCGCCAGGCGGCCGCGGCGCGGCCGATCCCGGCATGGAGTTCGGCCAGGCGCTCACCGGCCCCTTCGGCCCGCCGCAGTCGCTGATGCAATTCCTCGCGCAGCATGGGCAGATCCGCGGGAGCGACACGATGCTTGCGCGCCGCATCGTGCAGGGTGGCCATCCGCCGATCGAGTTCCATCAGGCGCTCGGGATCGAGGTCGAGCCGCTGCAATCCGGCGCGAAGTTCCGCGGCGGCTTCATCGAGCTGGACGGAGGCGGTCTCCAGCAGTTCGATCGCCGCGGCGAGTCCGGGTTCGGCGGCGACGCCGCTGCGCAGCAGGCCGATCAGCCGGACGAGGCGGTCGCCGATCGCATCCTCATCCTCGTGCAGCGCGGCAATGCCGGCGCGGCAGGTCTCCATCAGCTCGCCGGCATTGGAGAGGCGCCGGTGGTCCTCGTTCAGCCGCTCCCATTCGCCCGGCGCGGGCGCCAGTTCATCGAGTTCGCGCGCCTGATAGCGCAGTAGCTCGACTTCGCCGTCGTTGCCGGTGCTCATGGCTTCGAGTTCGCGCGCCTCGGCGACCAGCCGTTTCCACTCGCGCCAGGCCGCTTCCACCGGCGTCAGCAGCGCGGGATGGCGGGCGTAGCCGTCGAGCAGTTCGCCCTGATGCTCGCGCTGGAGCAGGGAGTGGTGCTCGTGCTGGCCGTGGATGTCGATCAGCAGCATGCCGAGCGCGCGCAGCGAGGAAAGCGGCACCGTGCTGCCATTGATCCAGGCGCGCGAGCGGCCGTCGTTGCCGACCACTCGGCGCAGGATGCATTCCTCGCCGTCGTCGAGATCCTGATCGCGCAGCCATTCGAGCGCGGCATCGTTGCCGGACAGGCGTACGGTCGCCGCGACTTCGGCGCGCTTCGCGCCCTCGCGGATCACGCCGCTGTCCGCGCGATCGCCGAAGGCGAGACTCAGCGCGCCGATGAGGATCGATTTTCCGGCGCCCGTTTCACCGGTGAGGACGGTAAAGCCGGGGTTGAACGCGAGCTCAAGGCGATCGATCAGCGCGTAATCCTGGATGTCGAGCTGGACTAGCATGTCGGGTCAGGCATGTCAGGCGCGGGGACTCTCCGCCCAGCGCAGCTTGGCGCGCAGCACTTCGTAATGATCGTGCTGCGCCGGATGGAGTAGGCGCACCGGTCTGTCCTTGCGGACGATGTGCACGCGATCCCCAGCCCGCAGCGCGAAGGAGACCTGTCCATCGCTGGTGAGCTGCGCGTGATCGCGGCGCTGATCGCTGACCACTACCTCGATGCGCGTGTCGCCGCCGATCACGATCGGGCGGTTGCTCATGGTATGCGGGCAGACCGGGACGATCAGCAGCGCGGACAGCGTCGGGTGCACCAGCGGGCCGCCCGCGGACAGGGCATAGGCGGTGGAGCCGGTCGGCGTGGACACGATGAGGCCGTCCGAGCGGAACACGTTGAGGAAACGGCCGTCGATGTAGGTCTCCAGCTCGATCATGCGCGCCGAATCCCATTTGTGCAGCACCACGTCGTTCAGCGCATCGTAGGCAACCACCTCCTCGCCGTGGCGCAGCACGGTGGCGCGCAGCAGCAGGCGCTCCTCGACGGTATAGTCACCCGCGAGGATCTGGTCCAGCGATTCGGTCATCAGGGACGGTGGAATGTCGGTGAGGAAGCCGAGGTGCCCCAGATTGACGCCGACCAGCGGCACTTCGTGATCGGCGAGAGAGCGCGCTGCGTGCAGCATGGTGCCGTCGCCGCCGACGACGATGGCGAGATCGCAGCGCTGGCCGATCTCGTCGCGGCCAGCCGCGGTCAGCCTCTCCTCGGGCAGCAGGCGCGCGGTATCCTCGTCGACGACGACGTTGCAGCCGCGCGTCGCGAGATGAGCCGCAAGAGCGCGTACGGCATCTCCGACCGAGGGGTCGATGTATTTGCCGATCAGTCCGATGGTCTTGAATCGCATGCGTGCAGGGCTGGTAAGTGCTCGAAAGCATGAAACTTATCATGTGGCTGCCGGCTGTACCATGGCCGCCTTTCCTTGACACTGCGCGACCGAGTTGCTAATTTTCCTCGCGACGTCTTTTCGACGCCTTGGGGGCTCTCTCAAGTGCCTGATTCTAATATTTAAAAGGCGAGCGTAATGGTGGCCTGGCCGGACATGCTTGACGAGCGCGCAAGGCACCTGCTCAAGGTGCTGGTCGAATGCCACATCCGTGAGGGCGCGCCCATCGGATCGCGCGCACTCGCCGGCGCGTCCGGCCTCGACGTCAGTTCGACCACGGTGCGCGCGGTGATGGCCGATCTCGAGGAACTCGGCCTGATCGCCTCGCCCCATACTTCCGCCGGCCGCGTCCCCACTGTGCGCGGCTATCGCCTCTTCATCGACTCCCTGCTCACCTGCGACCCTCCCGCCGAGGAGGAAATCGAACGCCTGCGCGGCCTGTTGAGCGGCGACGCCTCGCTGCAGGGGCTGGCGGTTTCGGTGTCGGCGCTGCTGTCCGGCGTGTCGAGCCTCGCCGCGGTGATGATGGTGCCGGCGCGCGAGCGCATGATCCTGCGTCACATCGAGCTCCTGCCGATGAATGATGCGCAGGTGCTGACGTTGCTGGTGATCGATCGCCGTGACGTGCGCAGCGCCGTGGTTTCCACCGGTCGGCGCTTCTCGCCGGCCGAATTGCGTGCCGCCGCCAACTATCTCAATGCCACCTTCGCCGGTCGCGACCTGAGCGAGATCCGGCGGACTCTGCTGCGCGAGCTGCAGGCGACCCAGCGCGACATGGATCGGATCGTCTACGAGGCGATGCGGCTGGCGGAGCAGGCGCTCGAGATGGAGAGCGAGGAGGGCGATGTCGTCGTCTCCGGTCAGGTCCGGCTGATGGAGTTCCGGGAACTCTCGGATATCGATAGGCTGCGCCGCCTGTTCGCAACTTTCGACGAAAAGCGCAAGATCCTGCATCTGCTCGATCAATGCATGCGCAGTGGCGGGGTGCAGGTCATGATCGGCGAGGAATCGGGGGTTGCCGTGCTCGACGAATGCAGCGTGGTGACCGCCACCTACGATACCGGCCACGGCGAGAAGGGTGTGATCGGCGTGATCGGGCCCACACGCATGGCCTATCGGCGGGTGATACCGCTGGTCGATATGACGGCGAGAATGGTCAGCGCGGCCTTGAATCGCAGCCACTGATCCCAATTTAACAGAGGTACCTCAGGACATTCGCCCGGGCTGCAAGGCGCGGGCGGTCGCGTTTTTTGCTTTTACGGCAGGAAAGCACGGGAGATCATGCCGATGATGAAGGAAGAAGAAGGATCCGTCGGAACCGCGCCGGGAGCGCAGGCGGGCGGCGAGGCCGCCGACAAGCAGTCCGACGAAGTTGCCGCCACGGACGTCAACGACGGGGATCTGCCACACGAGGAACTCCTGCTGACGCTGCAGGATGCCCGCGAGCGCGCTGACGCTCACTGGAACGAACTGCTGCGCGCCCGCGCCGAGCTCGTCAACCTGCAACGCCGCGCCGAGCGCGATGTGGAGAGCGCTCACAAGTACGCGCTGGAGAAGTTCGTCAACGAGTTGCTGCCGGTCATCGACAGCCTGGAACTCGGCCTCGAGGCCGCTTCCCAGGGCGCCGACGATGCGGCCGGGCGGCTGCGCGAAGGCATGGAGCTTACCCTGAAGATGTGTCTCACCGCGATCGGCAAGTTCGGGGTGCGGCAGGTCGATCCGCAGGGCGAACGCTTCGATCCCGCCCTGCACCAGGCGATGACGATGCAGCCGACTCCCGGGGTGGAGCCTAATCATGTGGTCGCGGTGTACCAGAAGGGCTATACGCTGAACGACCGCCTCGTGCGCCCGGCGATGGTCGTGGTGTCGGCCCCCGAAAGCGGCGCGGGGCAGAATGGCGGGGGCCAGAGCGGGGCCGGGCCGCGAATCGACGAGACGGCTTGAAAGCGGGCGGCGTGCCCCAATTGTTTAGCTGACGCGGGGCTGGGCCCCGGACAGGGCCCCGAAAGTGGTGGCTGAACGCATAGAATCTGGAGACTAGAGGCGATGGGCAAAATCATTGGTATTGACCTGGGTACGACGAATTCCTGCGTTGCGGTGGTGGAAGGCGGCAAGCCCCGGGTCATCGAGAACGCGGAAGGCGCGCGTACCACGCCTTCGGTCATTGCGTACACCGACGACGAGGAGGTGCTGGTAGGCCAGGCCGCCAAGCGTCAGGCCGTCACCAATCCGAAGAACACGCTGTTCGCGATCAAGCGCCTGATCGGCCGCCGCTTCGACGAGGATGTGGTGAAGCGCGACATGGGTCTGGTGCCGTATTCGATCGTCAGGGCCGACAATGGCGATGCCTGGGTCGAGGTCAAGGGGCGCAAGATGGCGGCGCCCGAGATCTCGGCGCGTGTGCTGATGAAGATGAAGAAGACCGCGGAGGATTACCTCGGCGAAGAGGTCACGGAAGCGGTCATCACCGTGCCGGCCTACTTCAACGACTCCCAGCGCCAGGCGACCAAGGACGCCGGTCGCATCGCCGGGCTGGAGGTCAAGCGCATCATCAACGAGCCCACGGCGGCGGCGCTCGCCTATGGCATGGACAAGCGTCGCGGCGATGCCAAGATCGCGGTCTATGACCTTGGCGGCGGCACCTTCGACATCTCCATCATCGAGATCGCGGAGATCGAGGGCGAGCATCAGTTCGAGGTGCTGGCCACCAATGGCGACACCTTCCTCGGCGGCGAGGACTTCGACAGCCGCCTGATCGACTATCTGGCCGATGAATTCAAGAAGGACCAGGGCATCGACCTGCGCGGCGACGCGCTCGCCATGCAGCGCCTCAAGGAGGCGGCGGAGAAGGCGAAGATCGAGCTCTCCAGCAGCAGCCAGACGGACGTCAACCTGCCCTACATCACCGCCGACGCCAGCGGCCCGAAGCACCTGAACATCAAGGTCACGCGCGCCAAGCTGGAAGCTCTGGTGGAGGATCTGGTGGCGCGAACCATCGAGCCCTGCCGCATCGCGCTCAAGGACGCCGGCCTCAAGGCTTCGGATATCGATGACGTCATCCTGGTCGGTGGCCAGACGCGCATGCCGAAGGTGCAGGAAGCCGTGCGCGACTTCTTCGGCAAGGATCCGCGCAAGGACGTCAACCCGGATGAGGCGGTGGCGGTCGGTGCCGCGATCCAGGGCGGCGTGCTCGGCGGCGAGGTCAAGGACGTGCTGCTGCTCGACGTCACCCCGCTGAGCCTGGGCATCGAGACGCTGGGCGGCGTGATGACCAAGCTGATCGAGAAGAACACCACGGTGCCGACCAAGGCGACACAGGTGTTCTCGACCGCGGAGGACGGCCAGACGGCGGTCACGGTGCACGTGCTCCAGGGCGAGCGCGAGCTCGCCTCGGCCAACAAGTCGCTGGGCCGGTTCGATCTGTCGGACATTCCGCCGGCGCCGCGCGGCGTGCCCCAGGTCGAAGTCACGTTCGATATCGATGCCAACGGTATCCTGAATGTGTCCGCCAAGGACAAGGCCACCAACCGGCAGCAGTCGATCGTCATCAAGGCCTCCAGTGGTCTGAGCGACGAAGAGATCGATCGCATGGTGCGCGATGCGGAGTCGCACAAGGAGGAGGACCGCAAGTTCCATGAACTGGTCGATGCCCGCAATCGCGCCGACAACATGATCCATGCGGTCAACAAGTCGCTCACCGATCTTGGCGACAAGGTGCCGCAGGACGAGGCCGAGCAGGCGCGGCAGGCGATCTCCGAGTTGCAGGAGGCGATCAAGGGCGATGACAAGGCGCTGATCGAGGAGAAGACCAATGCCCTGGCCCATGCATCGGCACGGATCGCGGAGCGTGCCTATGCGCAGCAGGATCAGGAGGGCGGCGGCCAGCCCGGCGGCGCTCAGGGCGGTGCGGACGGCGGTCAGGACAATGTCGTCGACGCCGAGTTCGAGGAAGTGAACAAGGACGGCGGCGGGAAGCACTGATCCCGCAAGTACCGCGGATAGCGGTTTTTTCTGGCGGCGCCGACGCGCTGAATCCGCGGTGAATGTCGCGGTTTCGGGGCGCCGGCGCCGTCGCGTTGTCGGGCGCGGCGCATCGCGGGCGCCCTGATTGCAGCAAGCAAGGATTCTGGGGATGGCCAAACGGGATTACTATGAAGTGCTCGCCGTGGCGCGCAACGCGAGCGAGGCCGAGATCAAGAAAGCCTATCGTCGCCTGGCGATGAAATACCATCCGGACCGCAATCCGGACGACAAGGAGTCCGAGGAGAAGTTCAAGGAGGCCAAGGAGGCCTATGAAGTCCTGTCGGATGCGCGCAAGCGCTCCGCCTATGACCAGTTCGGTCATGCGGGAGTCGATCCCTCGGCGGCCGGCGGTGGTCCGCGCGGCGGCGGCAACTTCAGTGACATCTTCGACGATGTATTCGGTGACATCTTTGGCGGCCGCGGGCGCGGCGGCGTCTATCGCGGCGCGGATCTGCGCTACGACCAGGAGCTGAGCCTGGAGGAAGCGGTGCGCGGCACCACGGTGAAGGTGCGCATTCCCACGCATGTGCGCTGCGAAACCTGCGAGGGCAGCGGTGCGAAGCCGGGCACCAGTCCGGTCAGTTGCAGCACCTGCGGCGGCCACGGCCAGGTGCGCATGCAGCAGGGTTTCTTCTCGATCCAGCAGACCTGTCCGCGCTGCAAGGGCAGCGGGAAGACCATCACCGATCCGTGTACGACATGTCATGGCCAGGGCCGCGTGCAGGAGAGCAAGACGCTGTCGGTGAAGATTCCGGCGGGCGTCGATACCGGCGACCGGATCCGGCTTGCCGGCGAGGGCGAGATGCCGGAAGGCGGCGGTGTCCCGGGCGATCTCTACGTTCAGATCCGGGTGCGTTCGCATCCGCTGTTCACGCGCGAAGGCAACAATCTGCTGTGCGAGATGCCGATCGGATTCACCACCGCGACGCTCGGTGGCGAGATCGAGGCGCCGAGCCTCGAGGGCAGAGTGCGGCTGAAGATTCCGGCCGGCACGCAGAGTGGCCGCGTATTCCGCCTGCGCGGCAAGGGCGTGCGTTCGGTGCATGGCGGTGGCCTTGGTGATCTCCTGTGCCGGGTGATGGTCGAAACCCCGGTCGATCTCACCGAGCATCAGCGCGAACTGCTGCGCGAGTTCGAGCGCTCGCTGGAAGAACGCGAGGCCGACCACAATCCTCGCGTGCGCGGCTGGTTCGACGGGGTCAAACGCTTCTTCGAGGAACTCAAATCGTGAACTCGCCGAACGACGGACAGCGGATCAGGATTGGCATCGCCGGCGCCGCCGGGCGCATGGGCAAGGCGCTGGTGGAAGCCTGCGCGCGGGAGGAGGGCCTGATCCTCGGCGCGGCGCTCGATCGCGCGGACAGTCCGGCCCTCGGGCGCGATGCGGGGGAACTCGCCGGACTCGGCGCGATGGGGGTAACGGTCGGCGCGGATCTCGGCGTCGCGCTGGGCTCGACCGACGTACTGATCGACTTCACCGCGCCTTCCGCGACGATGGCTCATCTCGCCGCCTGCCGTGCGGCGGGCCGGCGCCTGGTGATCGGTACCACCGGATTCACGCCGGAGCAGCGCGAGGAGATCGCCGCGGCGGCCGCGGACATCGCCATCGTCATGGCGCCGAACATGAGCGTTGGTGTCAATCTGTGCTTCAAGCTGCTGGATATCGCCGCGCGCGTGCTCGGTGATGGCGCCGACATCGAGATCATCGAGGCGCATCATCGGCACAAGGTGGATGCGCCTTCCGGCACGGCCCTGCGCATGGGTGAAGTGGTGGCCGCTGCGCTGGGGCGCGATCTGGCCGAATGCGCGGTATACGGTCGCGAGGGCCATACCGGTCCGCGCGATCGCGCGACCATCGGCTTCGAGACCATACGGGCCGGGGATATCGTCGGCGATCATCGGGTAATGTTCGCCGCTGAGGGCGAGCGGGTGGAAATCGTGCACATTGCGTCCAGTCGAATGACCTTTGCCGCCGGAGCAATGCGCGCGGCGGCATGGCTGGCGCGCCAGCCGCGTGGGCTGTTCGACATGCAGGACGTGCTTGGACTGAAATAGTGCGGCGCCCTGCGCTTGCCGGTGTCCTGCTCGCGCTCGGCGCGGGTGGCGGATCTGTTGCCGCGGAAGCCGGAATCGATGCCGACATCACGCCGGGGCGTTACAGCTTCGAGGCCGGCGCCGAGGTGTTCAGCTGGCGTGAGTACGAGGATTCGGGTCGACGCCTTCTCTCCGAAAACGGGCCGCGATTCCGGCTGAGCGCCGCCTATGGCAACTTCCTCACGGCGCCCGCAGGGCTGCTGTTCGATGTGGGAGTCACTGGTCAGACCGGAGACGTCGACTACGACGGTCAGGACAACAGCGGCCGCTCCGTCGCAACGACGACGCGATATCGCGGCTACGGCGTGAAGGCGCAGGCGGGATACCGCCGGCCGTTTGCCCGCGCCGGGTTGGCGATCGATGTCTTCGGCGCGCTCGAACTCACGGGCTGGCGCCGGGAAATCCACTCGGGAGTGAATGCGATCGGCCAGTCGGTGGGCGGTTTCATTGAAGACTACACCGTGGTCTCCGGGAGGCTGGGGTTCGGCCTTACGCATCCCGCCGGCCATGTGCCCGCCCGGCTCGCGGTCGGCTTGAAAGTACCGCTCGACATCGACGAGGACGTCGTCGTCAGCGGCCGCCGTGTCGCACTCGAACCCGGACGCAGGGTTTCCGCCTTCGCTTCCTGGCAGCTGTCGCTCGCACCCGCAACCGACGGCACACCCTTCGGCACCTACCTGCATCTGTACTGGAATGCCCATCGCTTCGACCGCTCGCCCGCGCGCGCCACCGGCGACCTGTCGGTGTGGCAACCGGAGAGTCACATGGACGAGATCGGCCTCGCACTGGGCGTCAAGTACTGAGGGGTCAGACCCCGAACGGTTCTGGGCGTCAGGTACTGAAGGGGTCAGACCCCCAACGATTTCCTTGAGCTACAGCAGCTTGCATTGCTCGGGGTCAGACCCCAGGCCCGTTGATGCGATGGGCTCTGACCCTTCCCCTCGGGTCGCGCACTTGCCTGACGGGCTTGCTGCCGGGGATAGGGATGCGCAGGAGGA